>CAMVFZ010000007.1 GCA_947166905.1 uncultured Prevotellaceae bacterium
CAGAACTGCAGCAAACGCTGCTGCAATAACTAAATATATGTAATGTCTTTTCATAATCTTACTCTGATACTTCTACTATTTCCAAAGCATAAGCTAGTGCAGAGTTTGCAGGAATCGTGCCTAACTCTTTACTGCCGAAGCCATATTTGCCGGAAAACAGCACATAGCACTGCTCTCCGGCCCTAACACCTATCAGCCCGTTTTTTAGACCCTTCACCAGTTTGTCTGAAGAAAGGTCCACTGTAACCGGCTGGAACTTGTCCAGGTCTGTGGTATCGCGGCCTGCCTGTTTGGCAATGTCGTAGATGTTGGTATCGAACAAATTGTTTATTGCGATTGATGCGGAAGGCAGAGTAAAGCCTGCATAGTAGAACTTTACGGTGCCGGAAGCCTTGAGGGTATCCCCAAGTCCATCGGCCAGGATTACTCTCTGGCTGCCCTTGCGGGTTACAGAGTAGGCTTTTCCTGTCTCATCGGCGCTGATAAGGGACTTTACCAGGGACTCTATCTTGGTCTCCTGGCTGGAATACAGGTTCTTTACGCTTTCCTTGGAGCAAGCTGCCAGGGCAAGCGCAATTATCAGGGCCGATATTATCCTATTTGCCTTCATCAAAAAATTCTTTTACCGTCCTTTCCAGGAAAGCGGGAGCCTCTTTCTGGTTAGCTATATCCCCAGGGAAGAAAAGCTTTCCGCCTGCAGCGTTTTCATGGCCGCCTCCATGGCAGTAAATCTTTGTATAATTTTGTGCCGACGTCCCTTTTTTGGAGCGTACGGACACCCTGAAGTGCTCTTTGTCTTCCTTTATTAAAATACTCATCCTGACGCGGCTTATCGCCAGAGGCATGTTGACGAAGCCTTCAGTGTCACCGTCGCCAAGATTGTATGCTTCAAGGTCTTCTTTATACAATACCATATATGCCACATTCTGGGGCGTAATGGTAAGGCGTCTGTCCAGCAGCATTCCCAGTGCGCGAAGCCTGTTTTCTCCATAGTGCCAGTTTACCTTTTCTACTATGGCGTCCCTGTTAACCCCCGCTGCAAGTAGCTGTGAGGCCATTTCCAGGGTGCTGGGCCAGGTGGAATTCGCAAAATTGTTGGTATCGGTTGTCATACCCGCCATCAAGGCGTTTCCGGCCTCCGGGTCGATGTTTCCCATACCCTTGCCCTCCAGCTCCTTGAGCAGCCAGTACACAAGTTCCGATGTCGATGAAATCTCGGTCTCCGATATCGTCAGGCTGAACTCTTCCCTTTGGGGGTTCAGGTGATGGTCTATAAGCACCCTGGGCGCTTTGCTTGCCTTGATTACTTCTTCAAGGCCTGCGCCTCTTGAGAGGCAGTTCATGTCCAGGATAATCAGCAGGTCGCATCCCGCGATCCAGCTTTTGACAGCATCGGCGTCATCGGTATAAACAAGGCATCTGGCCTTGGCTCCGCCTTCCAATAGGAAGGCCAAATTGGAGCTTATCGGATCCGGGAAAATGCATCTGACATCTTTGCCAAGGCTTTCCAGCCAACAGGCCATGCCCAGGCTGCTGCCCAGCGCATCGCCGTCGGGATGGGTATGCGCAATGGTTGCAACCTTCTTGCAAGATGCTGCATACTGGCCCAGAAGGGCTGCGCTGTGGGGGATGTCGACAGTCATTTTCAAAACTCCAGTATGCAAAAGTACAAATTATATTGCATTTCATAAATCAATTTTTTAACTTTGTCCGACAATTGTTGAAAAAGAATAATAAAAACACAACAATAATGAACGAAACACTTAAAAAGGTACTACAGTACTGCATTCTCCCTTTGGCTATCGTAGCTCTCGCATGGGCTTGGTGGTCAGGCATTCAGAAACCTGTGAAGTTTGATAAAGAGAAGGACGCACGTTCCCAGGTAGCTATCCAGCGCCTCAAGGATATCCGTGACCTTCAGGTTGCTTACAAGAGCGTTAATGGTAAGTTCGCTTCCACTCTTGATTCGCTTGTCCTTTTCTACAACACTGGTAAACTTGACGTTGTTCTCCAGGTTGGTTCAAAGGATGACTCTCTTGCAGTTGTTAAGACAGAGGCTTACAAGAAGCAGCTCAAGACTGCCAACAAGAAGATCACTGAGGCCGAGCTTCAGCAGAAACTTTATGAACTTTACACCAAGGGTGCTCGTGTAATCGCAACAATGAAGACTCAGGTTGATGTTAAGGATACCCTTTTCAACCATCGTGAGAACTTCGTTATCGATTCTATCAAGTACATTCCTTTCTCTGGTGGTATGGAGGTAGAGATGGAGTCTGATATCAGAAAGGTATCAGGTGTTGATGTTCCTCTGTTCGAGGCCCGTATGCCTTACAAGGCTCTCCTCAAGGGCATGGATCGTCAGCTCATCATCAATCTTAACGACCAGAGGGAAAAGAGCAACCAGTATGTAGGCCTTATGGTAGGTAGCGTTAACGCTCCTAACAATAACGCCGGTAACTGGGAGTAATCTTCCATGGATTCGGTATATAATAAAGAGACAGGAATATCCATTCAAGTATCCTTGAGTGGATATTCTTTTAAGGTATCAGGCCCGGAGGGTGTCAACCGCAGCGAGTGGTTGCCCGCCGGCCGCCTTTTTACTACCCCGGAGTTCCAGCGCAGGTATCAGGGGGTAGAGATTTCCCTGTTTACTCCCAAGGTGGCTCTTGTACCGGAGCACTTCTTCAGCCGTGACGGCGCCCGCGCCGCTCTGGCAGAGGTCGCACGTCTTGGGGATTCAGATTTTGTGGAGTACATCCCGGTGCCCAAGTACGGCGCAGTGATGGTGTATTCCAATTCAATAGGGGAGTCGCTTTCAGAGACTATCTCCAAGACAGTCTATGACACTTCTGGCAATGCTGCCAGGGTGCTTCCGGAACTGTGGTTCATCCTGCGGGACCTGCAGCAGTGCCCGGACTATAATAAAATATTGTGTTCCTGGCGCGACGGCTGGCTGTACATGGCTATAGCCCAGGGCAGCAGCCTTCTTCTGGCCAATGTCTTTGAAGCTGCGGACTTTACTACGGCGGAGTATTTCATTTTCCTTGCCATGAAGCGCCTTCAGCTTAATCCGGAGGTCTCTTCCATTTGCTTCAGGACACCATTGGAGTACGATCAGGAGATGTCTCTGTACCGTTACTTTAAATCTGTAGAGCAGCTTTAAATGAGAATTATTTCCGGCTCACTTAAGGGCAAGACTATAACGCCTCCGGCCTCCTATAAGGCCCGTCCTACGACGGACTTTGCCAGGGAGGCTCTTTTTGATGTGCTCAATAATGAGTACGAGTTCGAGGACCTTAAGGTGCTGGATCTTTTTGGCGGCACGGGAGCCATTTCTTTTGAGTTCGTTTCCCGTGGTATCGGTCATGCCTGGTGCGTAGAGATGGCGCCTGCAAACGCTGCTTTTATTTCAAATGCAGCGCGTCAGCTTGGAATTGCTGACAAGCTTACCGTTGTACGCCACAATGTTTTTGATTTCATCCCCCTTTGTACGGAGAAGTTCGATCTTGTCTTTGCAGATCCTCCGTACGCTCTGGACGGACTGGATTCGCTGCCGGATCTTATCCTGGATTCCGGTATTCTGCACCCGGAGTGCTACTTCATCCTTGAGCACGGCTCGGAGCACTCTTTCAAGGCTCATCCCCGCTTTGTCAAGGAAAAAGTATACGGCCGCGTCCACTTCTCCTTCTTTGAATAGCCATATATTTTTTGAACAACGTTGCATATTTTTGCAAAATAGAATTTAATTTAAAATGTCGGTTTTAAAGAACTATAAGTCCACATTGCTGCTGCTTGCAGGCCTTATTGCCGGCGGAGTACTGGGCGCAGTGCTGGGAGAGGATGCAAGTGTATTGCAGCCCGTAGGAACCATCTTCCTGAATCTGATTTTCGTACTGGTTGTGCCGCTGGTTTTCCTGTCTGTGGCGCAGTCAATGGTGGTTTTGAGGCGAAACGAAATGATAGGCCGCGTGCTTGGCACCTCCTTCGGCGTCTTCCTTTTCATGTCCCTGGTCTGTGGAATCCTGGCCTACGTCGTGATGACATTGTGGAATCCTTTTACTGATGTATCTTCGCTTGGTGGCGCTGCTACCGGCGGTATTCTGGGAGAGGATGTAAATATTGCCGATGCCATCGCGGGCACCCTCACGGTGAACGACTTCCCGCTGCTGCTGTCTCGCGAGCACCTGCTGCCGCTAATACTGTTCGCAGCGCTCTTTGGCATGGCAGTTTCCTTCCTTGGAGAAAAGGCTGCCACTATAGAGAAACTGATCTTTGAGGGCGGCGCCGTCGTTATGAAGATTATGGACCTTGTGATGAAACTGGCCCCCATCGGCATAGGATGCTATTTTGCCTGTACTATTGGTCAGCTGGGCGGACAGATTGTAGGCAATTACCTTCAGGTTCTGGTAGCGGTTTGCGTTGTATGCGCAGTGGTATTCTTCGTTATCAATTCACTCTACGCCATGTATAGCAAGATACCTCTTGGCAAGTTCTGGAAGGAGATGATAGTGCCTTCAGCTACCGCCGTTGGTACCTGTTCTTCGGCCGCCTGTATCCCAATGAACATAGCAGCCGCGCAGAATATGGGCGTTAGCGAAAAGATAGCCGGCGGAGTGATTCCACTTGGCACTAACCTACACAAGGACGGTTCCGTAATCACCGGTATCGCAAAAGTTCTCTTTACCCTTTACTTCTTTGGAATGCAGCCGTCCGGCATAGGTTCCGCTGCCCTGGTGATACTGCTGGCCCTTATGGTAAGCATCGTGGTAGGAGCCATTCCGGTCGGTGGTATGACCGGCGAGTTGCTGATCTGTGCGGTGCTGGGCATTGATCCGTCATTTGCCGCCACATTGCTAATCATCGGCACCATCTGCGACATCCCCGCCACCCTTGTAAACTCCACCGGCAACCTTGTAGCCGCCACTTTGGTAGACAGATTGACAATAAAAAAGCAATAAGCTGCATTGATTGATTATCAGGAACTTACGTAATTTGCTTGTCACATTTTGACGACAAGCGAAACAGCTAACTCGTTGATTTGGAACGATGTTTGATTTTAAGGAACGTTGAAAGAATAAAACGTGTACTTAAAACCAAACAAAAATGCGTAAGTATTTTTATTTCCTGCCACTGGCAGCCTTTATCTTTTTGTGCTCCTGCACAAAGGACGAGGCCGATGCCACTACCGTAGATGTGAATCCCGGAGGCAGTACAACAACCCTTACCGATCCCGCACTTGCGTGGAGTTCCACTTCCGTTACGGCCGTTTTGGGACAGGCCGTCACTTTCCCAACCCTTACAAATAAATATAACGTAAGCGTCACTTACTCTTCTTCCAACACCGGCGTGGCTACCCTCACTTCCGATGGTACCGTAACCATCGTCGCCGTAGGCGCAGCAACAATCACGGCAGCATCGGCAGCGACGGATACCTATTCCGCCGGCAGCGCATCTTATACCATCACCGTGACCGACGGCCAGGACAGCGGCGCAGGCACGTTCAAATACGCCAGCACCGGAGATCCTGAATCGGATGACGACATCTCAAATACTACTTTCACAAGGATGGTGACCGTCACTTATGCAAGCGGTGGAGCAACCGTATCCGGCCTTCCCACATCGGGAATTACAGCCAGCGTCAGCGGAAACAATGTAACCCTGACCAATACGGCAGACGAAAATGTGGTCTATAAGCTCACCGGAACGGCATCGGACGGCTTCTTCAAACTTTACAGCAGCAAGAAGCAGGCTATCCTTCTGGACGGCGTGTCCCTTACCTGCTCAAGCGGCGCGGCCATAAACAACCAGAGCAAGAAGCGCACCTTCGTAATGGTAGAGGGCAAGAACACCCTTGCCGATGGCTCCTCGGCCGCCTACTCATCCGGCGAAGAAGATATGAAGTCCGTGTTCTTCAGCGAGGGCCAGCTGGTATTCAGCGGCACCGGCTCGCTTACCTTAACGGCCAACAACAAGCAGTCGAAGAGCGGCATCGTCTCCGATGATTACGTGCGCTTCATGAATAATCCTACCGTAAGCGTTACCGCAGGCAGCTCCGCCGGACACGGCGTCCGCGGTAAGGACTGTGTTCAGATAAGCGGCGGCAACCTTAGCGTAAATACTTCTGCTGCAATGAAAAAAGCCATCGGCTCCGATGACTATGTTCTTGTAGAGGGCGGCACCACCGATATCACCGTGACCGGCGGCGTGGCCTACGACAGCGAAGACAAGGAATACACCGGTTCTGCCGGCATCAAGGCCGACAACTACTTTGCAATGACCGGCGGCACCGTGACCATCAAGAATACCGGAAACGGCGGCAAGGGCATCAGCGCAGGCAGCTATGACTACGACTCTACCAATCACACTGTAGATGACAGCTACATTACCGGCGGCACCCTTACCATCACTACCTCTGGCAGCGAGGTTAACGACGTATCGGCCAAGGGCATGAAGATAGGCTGGGTAACCAAGAACGGCAGCGGCGACAGGGCAACTGTAACCGGAAACGCCGGCAACCTGAAGATAAACGGTGGCAAAGTCATCATCAACTGCACCAAATGCGAAGGCATGGAAGCCAAGGGCAACATGACCTTCGTGGGCGGAGAGGTTTATGTGTTCTCCAATGCCGATGATGCCGTCAACTGCCAGGGAGAAATGAATGTGAACGGCGGATACTTATATGCCTACTCTTCCGGCAACGATGCCCTGGATGCCAACCACGATCTTAAGCTGAACGGCGGCTATGTGTTTGCCGTAACCAGCAAGGGTGCTCCCGAGGTCGCGATTGATGCCAATACCGAGGGCGGCTACAAACTCTATATTAACAGTGGAGTGACGATGGTTGCCTATGGCGGCCTTGAGAGGAATTATTCCGCCTCACAGAAGGTTTACAGCATGTCCGCTACTGCTAACAAGTGGAACGCCCTTTACGGCGACAACGCCTTCATCGCGGCGTTCAAAACCCCTTCCGGAGCCTCCTCGTTGGCCGTTTCGGCCCCTTCACTCAGCAAGGGCTACAAGGATGTCAGCGTTGGCAGCTCCCTTTGCAACGGAATCTGGGCCGTATCCGGCATCTCCGGCGGCTCATCCGTTTCCCTTGGAACCTATAACAACAACGGTGGCGGTGGTCCAAGGTAAAGAGCGTGAAATGTAACTCATTGATATACCCTTTTATAAGCAAAAGTGGGGTGCCGTTTTTTGGTGCCCCACTTTGTGTTAATGATATGTTACTTAGTTAGTTACATTTCACGCGCCCGAAGACTAGAAACAGTATCCGACGCCAATTTTGAGGGAATTGATGCGGTTGGAAACAGGATAATCCATGCCCTTGGTTACGCCGTAGTCGTAGCCGAGGGTAATTTTGAATTTCTCGGAGAAAACGATGCCGGCAGCAACGCCAATCTGAACGTGAATCCTGTTTAGTGCATTCTTTCCGAAGACTTTGTCGTCGTAATCATCATCATCGTCAAAGTAATCTTTGTTTGCGCTTGTGCTTCCGAAGGTTCCCACATTGATGCTGGGTCCTGCAGAAATAAAGAATCTGGCAGTTTCACTGGCCGGAATATAGTATGCATAGTGAACGGGAACGCGAAGATAATTTGCCTTAACCTTGCCTGCAGCCTGGTCTACGCATTTGTAGTCCCAGAAAAGGCCGGTGGAAATAACGGATGATTCAATGGAAATAGGGATATCGTAACCTACTCCGGCATAGAAACCATTGAAGTCTACGCTTGCGGAAACGCCGTTAGTGCTCATGGATACCTTTGATCCAAGATAACCTGCCTCTACGCTCCACTGCGCGTTCTGCGCATTCATGGAAGCCGCTCCAATAATAAAGGCGGCAAAAAGTACGATTAGTTTTTTCATAATTAAATGATTGGTTTATAAATGATTATTTAATAAGGTTTCCCAAAATGTCTCTTGTGAGTTCGCGGGTAACAGTGCGGGTTGCGGTAGTGGCAACCTTACCGGCCACCTTGCCTGCGGTGTTGGTGTTGCTCTTTTTCTTGGTGGACTTCTTGCCGCTTACTGCGCCGCCTACCAGTGAGCCGATGGTGCTGGCAAATACGCCAATCAGCGCTGTTGCTACGGATTTAAGTACCTTGCCGCCAAGACTGTTTTTCTTCTTTTTGGCGGCTTCCTTCTCCTGCTTTGCAGCCTCTTTTTCCTGCTCTGCGGCCTCGGCCTCCTGCTGGGCGGCGGCAGCCTGCTCTTCGCTCTGTTTGAGCAGAACCTCAAAGGCGCTCTCCCTGTCTATCGCTTTGTCGTAGCGGCCGTAGATGCGGGACCTCTTGATGATATCGGCCCTCTGTTCCTCTGTGATAGCGCCGATCTGGCTAAGAGGGAAGAGGATTTTTGCCCTTTCTACAACGGTGGGTGCTCCCTTTTCGTCCAGGATGGATATCAGGGCCTCTCCGGTTTCAAGTTCCATGATGGCATCGGCAGTCTTGAAAGCGGGGTTGGCGCGGAAGGTGTCTGCAGCGGCGCGTACGGCCTTCTGGTCCTTGGGGGTGAAGGCGCGCAGGGCGTGCTGAATCCTGTTGCCAAGCTGGCCAAGTATGCTCTCCGGGATATCAGACGGGCTCTGGGTTATGAAGTATACTCCTACGCCTTTGCTTCGGATAAGGCGTACAACCTGCTCAATCTTGTCTACCATGGCCTTGGATGTGCCGTCAAAGAGCATGTGGGCCTCGTCAAAGAAGAACACAAGCTTGGGGCGGTCCATGTCGCCTACCTCCGGCAGGGTGCTGTAAAGCTCTGAAAGCAGCCAAAGCAGGAAGGTAGAATAGAGCTTGGGGTTAAGCATCAGTTTATCTGCCGCAAGAACGTTCATTACGCCCTTGCCGCCCTCGCACTGAAGCAGGTCGTATATATCGAATGAGGGCTCGCCAAAGAATTTGTCGGCGCCCTGATTCTCCAATGTAAGCAGGGATCGCTGGATTGCTCCTACGCTGGCAGAAGATACATTACCGTAGGCTGTGGTAAACTCTGCGGCATTTTTAGCTACGTAGTCCAGCATGGAACGCAGGTCCTTAAGGTCAATCAGAAGAAGGCTCCTGTCGTCTGCAATCCTGAATACCACGTTCATTATGCCGGTCTGGGTCTCGTTCAGTTCAAGAAGACGGGACAGCAGCTGCGGGCCCATCTGTGAGATGGTGGCGCGCATAGGGTGCCCCTGCTCCCCGAATACGTCAAAGAAACGCACCGGGCAGCCCTGGAACTGGGGATCTTCTATCCCGAACTCCGGCATCCTTTTCTGGATGAAGCCTGAAAGGCGGCCGGGCTGGCTGATGCCGGAGAGGTCACCTTTCATATCGGCCATGAAGCAGGGTACGCCGTCCTGGCAGAAGGTTTCTGCCAGCACCTGTAGGGTTACAGTCTTACCGGTACCGGTGGCACCGGCGATGAGTCCGTGTCGATTGGCCATTTTGCCGACAAGGGATATCGGTCCGTTGCTGCAATGGGCAATGTACAGCCCGCGTTCTTTGTCTAACATAGCTAAATATGATGTTTTCTATTCTTCCAGAAATAGTAGAGGCCTGCGCTCACTGCAAAGATGCCAAGGCCGGTAGTGGAAACGTCCTCTACAGGGATGAGCGGCACTTTTACGCTAAGCAGGTAAGTAATGCTGACGGCCGTCATGAAGCAGGCCGGAACAAGGGCTATTAGGTAGTAGAGGCCCTTTTTATGCAGGGTCAGGTATACCGTTACGGCCCACAGTGAGAATACGGCCAGGGTTTGGTTGGCCCAGCCGAAGTAGCCCCAGATATTGTCGAAGCCCTTCTGGTTGGCCATATTGAACCAAAGCAGCAGTGCAACTATTATAAAAATGGGAATGCTGATAGCCAGACGGTTCTTGATAGGTTTCTGGTTGAACTTAAGGGCGTCGGCAATAATAAGACGGCTGCTGCGAAGTGCGGTATCGCCGCTGGTGATAGGTGCGGCCACAACACCCAGTATGGCCAGTATACCGCCAATTACTCCAAGCCAGTTCTTTGATACCAGTTCCACTACCTGCGGGGCCGATGATGATGCGCTTCCGCCTACCTGTTCCGCTCCGCCGTCAAAGAAGAAGTAGGAGCTTACGGCGGCCCATACCAGCGCTACCAGGCCTTCGGTGATCATGGATCCGTAGAAGACGGGGCGGCCCAGTTTCTCGTTCTCGAGGCAGCGGGCCATAAGCGGGCTCTGGGTGGCGTGGAAGCCACTTATCGCACCGCAGGCGATGGTAATGAACAGACAGGGGAAGATAGGTGTTGCGGCCGATGTCCTGTTGGTCAGCCCGTCCCAGAGTTCGGGGATTGCGGGCCATTTGACAAAGAGGCCGACCATCAGGCCTGCGGCCATGAACAGCAGTGCAACTGCAAAGAGGGGATATATTTTGCCGATGATTTTGTCTATCGGCAGCATGGTTGCTATGATGTAGTAGGCAAAGATTATGGCCACCCAGATCATAAATGACTGGTTGGAACCGTCGCCTGCCAGGTTCTTAAGGATCTCTGCCGGTGAATAAACGAATACGGCGCCTACCAGCAGCAGAAGCAGAGCCGTGAAGCAGAGCATGACTCCTTTCGTGGTTTTGCCAAGGTATGTGCCGATGATTTCCGGGAGTCCGGCGCCGCCGTGGCGCAGGGACAGCATTCCGCTAAGGTAATCGTGCACTGCTCCGGCAAAAATACAGCCCAGAACTATCCACAGATAGGATGAAGGGCCGAATTTGGCACCCATGATGGCGCCGAAGATAGGGCCTGTTCCTGCGATGTTCAGGAACTGGATCATGAAGACCTTCCACGTTGGCAGGGCTATGTAATCTATACCATCGGCCTTGCTTATGGCAGGGGTTACGCGCTTGGGGTCAGAACCGAAGACTTTGTCCACGAATCTTCCGTAGACCAGGTAACCCAGGACCAGAGCAACGATGCAAAGTAGGAACGATATCATATTTTATTTGTCAAAGTTGCGTGATGCAAAGGGGAGTGCAAGCCGAAGGGCGGTATGCCAGTATTCCCAGCTGTGCCATCCGTCGCGTACGCGGAGCTCGTTCTTGATGCCCTTCTCATTCATCTTGAAGTGAATGTCTACGGAGCGCTTCAGGAGATAGTCGTCGTCGCCGCAGTCAAAGAACCACTTTACTGTCTTGAGCTTGGCTACGGTTTCTTCATCGGCATTCTCTACAAAGGCGATTGCAGAGTGCTCGTGTACAGATTTGCGGACGATGTAAAGTTTGTCCTTGGGTGCATCCTCAGGCTGCTCGTCCTCGTCAAGCCAGCCGCTCATAGAGTAGCAGCTTGAGAACATGTCCGGGTGGCGCTGGCTGTATACGGTGGAACCGCCGCCGCCCATTGAGAGGCCCATAATCGCGCGGTGCTGTTTGTCGCCGATAATGTGATAACGCTTCTCCAGAGTGGGAACCAGCTCCTGGAAGAAGAAGTCTTCGTAGCTGCGGCCGGGCATATTGAAGTAGCCATTCTGGACGTTGCGGATGTCATTGTGCCCTGCGCAGGGCATCAGGATTACTACGTCCCTCAGTTCCCCGGAAGCGATAAGTTCATCTACTACGTTCTTCATATGGCCGGTGGTAGCCCAGTCTACGTTGGTGCCGTACAGACCGTGAAGCAGGTATATTACAGGATACTGCCGGCCGCCGTCTTTGTCGAAGCCGGCAGGCAGGAACACGTTCACGGGAACTTCTTCTCCAAGGATGGTGCTCTGAACGGTGTCTGTAATGATTTCACTCTTTTTCAGCGGCTGAGCGGCTGCTGCAGCGCAAAGGATAACTCCCAGAAGGGAACAGAAAATGAACTTTTTCATATTGCGTAATTACATTTACGCAAAATTAACATTTTTCTGTATTTTCTGAAATACTTTTCAAGTTATCCTTTACGTGCCTCTAGAAATCCAGTCTGTAGAAGACATTAGGCAGGGACATGCCGCGTTTGTCTACACGTACTGTTCTTGTGCCAAGGTCAAAGCGCCGCCAAAGGGGTGCCTTTGCATTTAAAATATTAAGCCCCTCGAAGGCAATTGTATGGCTGACCTTCTTACAGTTAATCTTGTAGCTTATAGTGAGGTCTACGACGCCTGTCGGTTTGAATCTCTCTGTAAAGGCAAGGTTGTCTTTATATATAGGCGTATCGTCGATAATACCGGCATCCAGGTTGGCCTTCATCCGATCTTCGTCGATAGGTGTATAACGCAGGCCTCCCTGAATAGAATACTTTGCACTGACATTCAAGACATTCTTTCCGATGACCCATTCTTTTCCGCCAAGGATCTTGAACATGAAGCCGCGGTCATAGAACTGGTTACGCCAAATATTGTCCACCCCTCTGTATTCTGATTTGTATAGAGAGAAGTTGGTCTGGCCGAAGAACCCGTGACTCATATAATGTTCCAGGGTGATGTCGCCGCCATAATTGCGGGTGTTTCCCTTGCTTACCAAAGGCTCATCGGTATAGGCAAAGAAGCGGTTGGCTACGCTGTATGTACTGCCATTGATTCCGACCGGTGTATCGAATCCATACTGCCAGTATGCATTCATGCGGACATTCAGGTTGTCGTTGATTTTGTACATATATGAAGCCAGAAGATGATGGGCTTTCGTAAGACCGAGATCCTTATTGACAAGTTTGCCGGCATCATCGCGGTAAAAATATGTATCCAGTTTCTCTATCATTGAATGCAGGCCGTAACCCACAGAAATGACATTCTTGTCGTCCGGCTGCCACTTCAAACTGAAACGAGGCTCCACTGAAAAGTCCTTTGAAAGCAGGAAGTAGCTGGCGGCAACGCCTGCAGATAGGCTGAAGTGTTCACTGAAATTGAGCAGATTCTGCCAGTAGAAAGTGGCCAGGCCGGTGTTGTCTTTCATGTTGGTATATTCCTTCATGGTGCTGACCGGGGCAAATACCTGATCTGCAGCGCGATAATTCAAATTGAAGAACCTGTGGGAATAGTCAAGTCCAATCTGGGTCAGCCATTTTGGAGTTACCTGTTTTGAGAATTCCGTATTGAAGAGTATGCGGTCTTCATTCTGCTTCTGAGTGCTGAAGAGATACTGCTTCTCGGGCTCTTCGTAAGCTAGAGGGATTGACAGGACACCATCGGCCGACCTCTTAATTCCATAGTAATAGTTATCCAGCTTGAGGTGCTGCATATTATATGCGAGCGTGGTGCGCCAAGTCCATTTGTTTTCGAAGCGGACCTTGTTTGTCAAACCGGCAAGTATATGCAACAGGTTGCCGTCATTGTTTGATGCGTCGTATGCCGAGTGCAAATCTTCCAGGTCCATGCGCTCGTCGTGAGTAGTATCATAGAAGGCAAGGCCGAAGATAGAGAATGTACCGGTCTTTGTGGGGAAATTCAGTTTGAAAGAGAAATCCTGGAAGCCGATATGGGCACCATCGGTATTGACAAGACCCAATTTATCTACCAATGAAGAGAAACCGTAACGATAGTTCACTATATAACTGCTTTTGCTCTTTTTGCTAAACGGGCCCTCCATTGTAAGCTCCTCGAATGCGGAACCAATCTGGAGGATGTTTTCATGTTTTGCACTGTTTCCGGGGCGCAACTTAACATCGAAGACTCCGCTCAGGGCATTGGAGTAATTTGCATTGAAAGTTGATGTAAAGAAGTCACTGTTGCCGATGACGTTTGCGTTCAGGGCGCTTATCAGGCCGTATCCGGCATTCCACAAGTCATTGTAGTGGTTTGGAGTGAACACCTCCACTCCCTCTATACGATACTGCATACGCTCGGGGGCGTTACCGTGAACGGACAGACCACTGCCGTCACTCTCTCCGGACACACCCGCAAATGCCATTACCAGTCGTGCGGGATCATTGGCGCCGCCTGCGAATCGGTTGGCCTCCTCCATTGACAGCATCACACCGCCTGTAAGCACGCCCGGGTTGACAGTGGCTATCTTGTTGATTCGGGGACGGACAACGGCCTCGGCAATCTCGGTTATACTTTCGCGAAGGGTAATATCCAGCACGACCTCTTTTGCTCCGGAGATAAGGATCTCCTTCATTATCAGGGGTTCGTAGCCGATGTAACTGGATTCGACGGTGTATCGGCCACCCTTGCTGAGTTTGAGGATATAGTTTCCATCGACATCTGTTACCGTTGCAGTGTTCGTCAACTCCGGAATGATAACGGCTGCACCTATGAGTGGCTCTCCGGTTATTGCATCTGTTACAGTGCCGCGCAGAGTCTGCGCTTTAGAGTTTATGGCAGTACATAAAACAATAATGCTGGCTACCAAGATTGTTGCTAGTCTCTTCATATATCTCGATATGGTTTATTGAATCGTTTTACGAAGATACTCATTCCGGCCTAATTATCCAATAGACCAGTTGCCTCAGAATGCAACTTTTTGCAAACCCTGAAACTATTTTGCAAATTCTGAAAGCCAGAAGTCATGACGCAGGGAGCTTGGTCCCCCAGATTATAATATAGTCCTTTCCGCACATACGCAAAAAAGGAGTCCGATTGGACTCCTTTTTTGCGGTGCGGAAGGGACTCGAACCCTCGACCTCCGGCGTGACAGGCCGGCATTCTAACCAGCTGAACTACCGCACCTGGTAGTGTTTTCCCGTTTTGGGATTGCAAATATACAACAGTTTTGGCGAACTGCAAATTTTTTTACGCTTTTTTACATCATTTTTTTAGCAAGTCCAGAATCTGGTTCACGTCCACGGGCGTTTCCGGCTCTCTGTGCTTAGTTAAAACGGCATCATCGACAACAGGTAAAGTATCCTTAATGCCCACAGTATCAATTAGACGCGCGCGGACAAGGGAATCTAGGTAGTCTATTCTCTGGCGCAGTTCCTGAATATGGGCGTCTCTGGCCTTCATCGATTCGTCCGTACGGGCATTGATGCTTTGGACTATGTTCTGAACTTCTTCGTCGCCCATGCCAACAGCGCTGTCCTGCAGGATGATGTTTTTCTCCTTTATGCCGTGCTTCAAGGCATTCTCAAGCAAAATCTGCCTCTGGGCTTCCCTCAGGGGCTCTCCGGCCAGACTTATGGAAACCTTGTGGCCCTTATCCTTGAAGATGGTATAGTCATATATATATGTCTTGCCAATCACGCGGTTCTCTGCTATGAAAGCGCGCACGTTGCTGGTGAAATTATTCTCCTTGATAAGGCCGTAAGCAGTAATGAAGCTGGGCACCAGCACAACCACAAAGAGCCCGCTGATAACGCGTCTTCTGATGCGCAGCGAGCGATGCTCCCCCTTGGACTGGCTGCCCGGGAACTTGAACAGCTTGACACCCAGGTAGGTAGCCGTCGCAATGAACACAGTATTAATCAGGAACAGATACATCGCCCCAAAGAAATACTGGTGGTTGAGGTTGGCCAGGCCGAAGCCTGCGGTGCAGAGCGGCGGCATAAGCGCGGTAGCGATTGCAACGCCGGAAAGCACGGTTCCACGCTCCTTGCGGCTGTTTTCAAGTATACCCGCAAAGCCGCCGAAGAAGGCGATGAGCACATCGTAGATGGTAGGGCTGGTACGGGCCTGCAACTCTGTAGGATCGGCCAGGTTGAGCGGCGACAGCAGGAAGTATATGCAGGAGGCTGCCAAACTGATGCAAACCATCACCACAAGGTTCTTGAGGGCCAGTTTTAGCAGATGGAAGTCGTTTGTGCCGACGGACAGGCCGATGCCAAGAATAGGCCCCATCACCGGAGAAATAAGCATTGCACCGATGATGACGGCAGTGGAGTTTACATTCAGGCCCACGGACGCTACAACAATGGCGCAGGCCAGAATCCAAACATTTGCCCCGCGGAACCAGATGCTCTTCTGAATTCTGGCTGCGGCATCGGCCGTATCCAGATCATTGCGCATTCCGCTTATCTTGTGAAGAAACTCTCTTGTCCTGTATAGCAGGTTCATAGTGCTATGTTTTTACAAATCTAAGGAAATTTTTTCAATTGGCCTAAAATGAGTATATTTGTAGACCGGCCAAAGCAAAATTATGCCAACAGAAGGTAACATAATAATAAAAGGTGCTAATGTTAACAACCTTAAGAACGTTTCCCTGGAAATCCCCAGGGGAAAACTTGTGGTTGTTACCGGCATTTCCGGATCCGGAAAGTCTTCTTTGGCCTTCGACACCCTCTTCGCAGAGGGCCAGCGCCGCTTTGCTGAAAGCCTTTCTTCTTACGCCCGTCAGTTCCTTGGCAGGATGAGCAAGCCTGACGTAGAACTCATAGACGGCGTTCCTCCGGCAATAGCCATAGAGCAGAAAGTGAATATCAAGAACCCCCGCTCTACCGTTGCTACCACCACGGAAATATATGATTATCTGAGGCTTATCTTTGCTCGCATCGGCAAAACGTATTCCCCTTTAAGCGGTAGGGAAGTAAAGGCTCACACCGCCAGCGATGTTTTGGCTTTCATCTATGCCAATGCCGGCAAGACCCTTTATCTGTTGGCCGATGTCTCCTGGAAGGACAGGGAAGACAAGACGGAACTATTGCTCTCCCTTAAGGAACAGGGTTATACCCGTCTTTGGACAGGCCGCCCCCAGCGCATAGATGATGTATTGCAGGCTTCCGCCGATGGCGCTTTTCCGTCCGATGCCTACCTTTTGGTAGACCGCTTTACTGCCGTAGCTGAGGGCGCCGACAAAGATCTGGAAACCAGGCTTCACTCTTCTATAACCACTTGTTTCTCAATGGGAAAGGGTGTGCTGTACGTGGTGGATGATGAAGATAAAAAAGAGCGATTTTCCACTGCCTTTGAGCTGGATGGAATCACCTTCAAGGTGCCGGACGAATATATGTTCAGCTTCAACAGTCCGCTGGGCGCCTGCCCGGTTTGCGGCGGACTTGGGAAAATCATCGGCATAAGTGAAGACCTTGTGGTGCCGGATAAGACAAAAACCATCTACGATGGGGCTATTGCCTGCTGGCGCGGAGATAAGATGGGGTGGTTCCGGGATCAGGTTGTCAAGGTGGCAGAACGCTATGATATTCCGGTATTTACGCCATACTGTCAGCTTACCAAAAAGCAGAAGGAAACCCTGTGGAACACCCATAGCGTAGAGGGGGACGATAACTCCATGGTGGGTATCCGGGAGTTCTTTGACTGGGTAGAAGCCAATCGCTACAAGATACAGTATAAGTTCATGCTCAACCGCTTCAGCGGCAGGACTGTTTGCAATGAGTGCGGTGGCACAAGGCTACGCAAGGATGCCTCTTACGTTAAAATAGGCGGAAAGACCATCAGTGACCTGCTTTCTATGAATGTGGCAGAGCTGCTGGGCTTTTTCAATACTCTTGAACTTTCAGAAAGTGACCGCTCCATTGCCGGCAAGGCTATAGAAGAGGTTACTTCCCGTCTTCAGTATATTTCCGATGTCGGCCTGGATTACCTTACGCTGGACCGTCCAAGCAACAGCCTTTCCGGCGGAGAGAGCCAGAGAATCAATCTTGTAACCGCGCTTGGAAGTTCGCTCGTAGGCTCTATGTACATCTTGGATGAGCCTTCAATCGGCTTGCATCCAAGGGATACGGAGCGTCTGATAGGGGTACTCAAGCATCTGAGGGACATCGGCAATACGGTTATTGTGGTGGAGCACGACGAAGAGATTATGCGTGCGGCGGACCTGCTGATAGACCTCGGCCCCAAGGCCGGTATCGGCGGCGGAGAAGTGGTGTTCAAAGGACAGCTGCCCCCGGCAGGGGAGCCTGTCCCGGCGTCATCGGCGCAGAGTCTTACCCTTAAATATTTGGCAGGGGAGCGCAGGATTCCGGAGCGTAGCGTAAGGCCTTGGACTTATTCTATCAAGGTGGAGGGCGCCATGGAGCATAATCTGAAGGATATTGACGTGGCCTTCCCGCTTGGGGCGCTTACGGTTGTGACTGGTGTCAGCGGTAGTGGAAAGTCTTCGTTGGTGGGAGATATACTGTATCCTGCTTTGCAGCGTAAAATCAGCGAAACAGGACCGCTGCCGGGCGTTTTCCGCAGCCTGGGCGGCAACGTAGACCGCATCAGCCGCGTAGAGTATGTGGATCAGAATCCCATCGGCAAGAGCTCACGGTCCAATGCCGTTACCTATCTTAAGGTGTACGACGACATCCGCAAGCTGTTCTCTGCCCAGCAGTATGCCAAAATCAACGGTTACACTCCGTCTTACTTCTCCTTCAATCAGGAGGGCGGCCGTTGTCCGGAGTGCCAGGGAGAAGGAATTATCCGCATTCCGATGCAGTTTATGGCCGATGTCACCATGGTTTGCGATGCCTGCGGTGGCCGTCGTTTCAAGCCGGATATCCTGGAGGTCCGTTACAAAGAAAAGAATATCGACGATATACTTAATATGAGCGTGGAGGAGGCTATCGCCTTCTTTGGCAGTCAGCCGGAAGAGGAGGCCCGCACAATTGCGGTCAAGCTTCAGCCGCTCATGGACGTTGGCCTGTCTTACATAAAGCTGGGCCAGAGCAGCAGTACTCTTTCCGGCGGAGAGAGCCAGCGTATCAAACTGGCGTCCTTCCTTAATTTGGAAGAGAGCGGTCGCAAAAAGATACTTTTCCTTTTTGATGAGCCTACCACGGGCCTGCATTTCTACGATATAGAGAAGTTGCTGAAGGCCTTTGACGCTCTGCTTGACAAGGGCCACAGCATAATAGTGGTAGAGCATAATCCGGAGGTTATTTTACGTGCCGATTGGATAATAGACCTTGGCCCGGAGGCGGGAGATGGTGGCGGAAAAATCGTCTTCCAGGGCACTCCAGGCAAGCTTTTGTCCGATGGTAAGGGCCATACGGCCGATTATATGAGAAAAATTTCCAACTATGGCAAATAAGAAGATAGCGGCCGTTACGATGGTCCGCAACGACGATTTTTATCTGCGCAAGTGGGTTGAGTACTATGGCGCCCAGCTTGGCAAGGAGAACCTTTACATCTACTTTGACGGTATAGACCAGGTGATTGCGCCTTTCTGCGAGGGTACTTATGCAGAGTTGGTGCCTAAGATTGGCTCCCAGGTGGTTGAGGCGGAGAAGGGGCGCTTGAGCTTCCTTTCCGGTAAGGCGGCGGATTTGCTTGCCGGTGGCTATGACCTTGTGATTGGTGTAGATGCCGATGAGTTCATTGTCGTAGACCCTAAGCTTGGCAAGACTCTTCCGGAGTATTTGTCTTCGATCAAGATTCGTGGTTCGGTTTCCGGTCTTGGCGTTGATTTTGGCCAGAAGTTGGGAGAGGAGCCCGATATTACAGAGGATAAGCCTTTCTTGCAGCAGCGCCATTACGGCCAGCTTGGTACGCGTTATACCAAGCCTTCAGTCCTTGCCAAACCTCTTCGCTGGGGTAGCGGTTTCCATCGGATTAAGGGGCATAACTTCCATATTGCCAAGGATTTGTACCTCTTCCATTTTGGCTACTTCGATATGAAGCGTCTGGAAGATCGCTTCAAGGATAAGGATCGTCTGGCGCAGGGCTGGGGCAAGCACATGGAGAAGCGTTCGCGTACTATCCGTCTTGTTTCAGAGAAGAAGGCGCGTGATTTTGAGAAGTGGACCAAATTTGCACGTTGCTGCCAGACCATAGTCCGTCCTCCTTACGCTCTTAACAAGCCGGCTATGTTCGAGGCCAAGATTATCGTCCGTATTCCTGACAGATTCCAGAATATTGTTTAGAAATGGCTGATTTCCAGATAGATGCGCTGCTTCCGTGGGTGGACGGGGACGACCCCGTGCTCAAGGCAAAACGCAGCCAATACATGACTGGCGTTGCCGCCGGTAATGACGATGTTGCAGGCGCTACGCGCTACAAGAGCATCGGAGAGATCAAGTACTGCGTTGCTTCCATACTGCGTTTTGCGCCCTTCATCCGCAAGATTTTCATTATGACCGACGGTCAGGATCCCGGCCTGGGACCCTTCATAGAGAAGAACTTCCCGGGACAAAGTTCCAAGATAGAAATCATAGATCATAGCGTCATTTTCAAGGGCTACGAGCATGCCTTGCCGGTGTTCAATTCCAACGCCATAGAGGCTGTGTTCTGGAATATCCCGCAAATGAGCGAGCATATTCTTTATTTTAACGACGATTTCATGCTGACTTCGCCCGTCAGGCCGGAGGATTTCTTCCGTCCGGATGGTAGGGTAGTGTGCTTTGGCTCGTGGTTCCTAACCGCTTTCGGAAAGCTTCTGCGGGCTGTCAAGCCTAAGCATAACGGCCATAAGACCATCGGCTTTAAGGATTTGATGATCAATGGTTTGGATTATTATGGTGGTGGCTGGCGCTTCATTAATCTTGGTCATACGCCCAGGCCGCTTCTGAAGAGTTGGTTCCAGAATTGGGCTAAGGAGCGTGACGATATGGTTCAGACTAATATTACTGGCCGTTTCCGTGAGCCTTTCCATTTCCAGACGCAGGAGCCTTTCTACATCGATCTCGCCCGCAAAGGGCAGCTTGATCTGGTATCGGCAGACAAGATGACGCTCTACTTCAAGCGTCGTAATGCCAAGGATTATGTTGCGCGTAAGTTGGCGTCCTTCGATGCCTCTGCCAAGCCCTTCGCCTGCTTCAATTCCCTTGACTACTGCACCCCCGAAGAGCAGTTGCAAGTCCTCTCTTGGCTCCAAAAACGCATCGGCGTCACTGAGTAGCTAGCCAGAGGCAGGAAGGGCTATTTTGCCCAGTAGACGTGGAAGCTGTGGTGGGCTTTCTGGTCTTTGGCGGGCGGGGGAGTGCGCCAGTCGCCGTACATTACGGTGAGGTACTCGTCATAGCCCTTGATGGCCATGTAGGTGTGGCCCTCGAATTCTACGTCGATGAATTCCTTGAAGGCATCGGCCTTGGCGTGGGTCTTGAAGAAAAAGCCACCCGTGGATTCGCCGGCATACTCAGAGGTCTCGAAGGGATAGCTGCGCAGATGCTTCTCCATCTCGGCCACATTGACTTCCTTCGGTGGCTTGCCGATGCCACGGTAAAGGCCCTTCAGGCGGGACAGAAAATGGATTGAATATTTGTAGAAGTTGGTAGACTTGTAAATGCGGCGGCGGATGCGGCGATACTTCTCAAAGTATGCCTTGAGTTCCTCTTCGCCATCCGGCTGGCCATCCAGCGGATAAACATCCACAAAAAGGCCTCCCATCTTTATGCCCTTCTGGATAAGGATCGTACCCTTGTCAAAGACACGGGCAAAAGGGCGGTAATAAGGCTCCTGGGAGAAATAGCTCATAACATAGCTGTCATCGGCCTTGAACTCAGAGATAAAGCGGTCGTAATCAGGACGAGGCATCATAATGTCAAGGTCATCATCCCACGGGATGAAACCTTTGTGACGCAGGGCGCCGATAAGCGTGCCGGAACTAAGGGAATAGTGCACGCCGTTGGCACGACACCAGGCGTCGATAACATCCAGCATATGCACCCAGAGGGTGCGCATCTCATCTTTCGTCAGCTCCTTCATTATGCATCCTCCTTGAACCAGGCCAGAATAGCATGGCTCTTGCGCTTCTCCTCCGGAGGCAGCTGCATATAATCCCCGAACTGTCCGCGCAGGAAGGCATCCCAATCGGCGATAGCACGGAACTTATGGCCCTCGAATTCAACCTCTGTGTACTTGTCAAAAACGTGGCGGTCATAGATTTCTATAGTACCCATGCCTCCTGAAACCGGACCGCAGTAAGGAGAGTCGATGTTATTGTACTGGATAAGATAATCCTCGCACTTATGGAACCACCAGTCCGCCGAATGCCTGTGAGCCACTATCTTGGGAATGATAGGATCGTGGAAGGTAAAGGGGAAGAACGGCCTCTGGCTAAGGTAGATACGGTGCCTCAGGCGCGTAACCGTACGGGCGAACTCGTAGTGCTTGGCAGGGTCTGCCGGGGCATTGTCTACCGGGAAGATATCTATGTTGATGCCGAACTTATAAAGATACTTGCGTTTGAGCTCCTGGCAAACGGAGGTATTGTCCTGAACCTTTCCGTAGCAAAGTATGCACTTGGTCTCCGGAGTATCGGTATTGTACAGCGATGTAAACCTGGCCCCTTTCTTTGGGAAGAGCTCCAGGAAGCGCTCGAAGTCCTTTCGAGGCATCATAATGTCAAGGTCATCGTCCCAGGGGATGAAGCCCTTATGCCTTATAGCACCCAGAAGGGTACCGTAGGTCAGGGAATAAGTTATGTCGTTTTCGCGGCAGAATTTATCCACCTCTATAAGGATATCAAGCAGGGCAAGTTGAAGCTGCCGCAGGGAGAGATAATTCATACTATTGTTGCTTTTTCTCCCACAAATATATAAATTTTTGCGTATATTTGCTGAATTATTTATAGAATGGCGGATTAGATGAGGAAAATGACGCTACAGGACATACAGTCCTTCAGTTTGGAAATACTTAAAGTCGTAGATAAGTTCTGCAAGGAAAACAATATAACATACTTCCTTGCATATGGCACGTTGCTTGGCGCTGTACGCCACAAAGGTTTCATTCCCTGGGACGACGATATCGATATACTGCTTCCCAGACCGGA
Organism: uncultured Prevotellaceae bacterium; assembly: GCA_947166905.1. Taxonomy (GTDB): domain Bacteria; phylum Bacteroidota; class Bacteroidia; order Bacteroidales; family UBA932; genus Cryptobacteroides. The sequence continues at coordinate 22,502 of CAMVFZ010000007.1, forward strand.
TTACGATAGATTGCTTAAGACCTTCAACGTCCCCGGATTCAAGGTTTTCGATGCATCGGACCCCAATATGCTTCTCCCTTATTCAAGGATTTGCGACACTACCAGGACCATGGTCAAGACCACCAGCCCCTGGTACAAGGGCACCATCAAGTCCGGCATGTGGATAGATCTCTTCCCTCTGGATGCCGTATCCGATGATCCTGAAGAGTTCAAGGCCCAGTACAAGAGGGCGTTGGACGATTATCGTGAGACTGTGGCAATACGTCGCCGCAAAACCTCTTTTGACCGTGACTTTGGAATGAAGCGCAACGGAAAAACCTTACTGCACAGATTCCTGCACCCGTTCCGTCACTTCCAGGATCCGATGCCTGCCAAGAACAAACTTATGGCAGAAATGGCAGCCTGCCCGGAATACGGTTCAACGGCACATGTATCCATGCTGCCCTGTCCGGAGCCCAGGTGGGAATGGTTCCCCATAGAGGACTTCGCCTCTGCGGTAGACCTTCAGTTCTGCGACGTCAAACTGCCCGCTCCTGTGGGTTGGGATCACCTGCTTCATCAGCTTTGGGGCGACTATATGCAGCTTCCTCCGGAGAAGGATCGCCATCCCAAGCAGACTTATTTAAGAAACTTTTGGCTATAATAACACAGATATATGGAGTTTATCAACAAATACCTGCGTAACCTGAAGCCCTACAAGCTCGCTTCCCATAAGATATGGGCGGTAGAGCCTAAAGACCGCGAGGGCATACTCAAGTTGGACTGGAACGAGGCTACCGTGCCGCCTTCACCTAAGGTGACTGCACGTGTAAAAGAGCTTCTGGACGGCCCGAGCTTCTTTAACCTATACCCCACAACCAAGAACGACAGGCTCCTGGAAGCTATCGCCGGCTTTGTTAAACTGCCGATAGAGAATATCCAGTACTTTGGCAGTTCAGACGTACTTCATGAGTACATCTGCCGCTCCTTCCTTTGCGGCGGGGACAAGGTGCTGATGCTGGGCCCGTCATACGATAACTTCCGCCTGACCTGCCAGTCCGGCGGTGCAGAGGTGTCGTTCTTCTACTACAACGACGACTTCACCTTTGACGCAGCCGCATTCGAGTCCACCCTGGCTTCCCTTAAGCCCGTGATGACCTATATCTGTAATCCTAACAACCCTACAGGTAATTACCATACTCCGGAATACATCCGTCATCTGCTGGAGACCTTCCCCCAGACGCTCTTCCTTATTGACGAGGCTTACGGAGAGTTTGCCGGGGAAAGCAGCAAGGATCTGGTGCTTAAGTACGACAACATCATCGTTACCAGAACCCTGTCAAAGGCCTTTGCAATGGCCAACTTCCGCATCGGTTACCTGCTGGCAAGCGAGGCCAACATCGCCGCCATCGGCAAGATTCGCAACCCCAAAAACATTACTACAATATCGCAGGAGGCTGCTGTGGCCGCCTTAGAGGACTCTGACTACATGTGGGCTTACGTAGACCAGGTACACAAGGGTCAGGAATACTTCATAGAGGCATCCGCACAGTTCGCAGACCATTACACTGTTTATCCCAGCCGTGGAAACTTCAACCTGCTCAAGTTCCATACAAGGGAAGAGAAAATGGCCCTGCTTGGCTACCTTGCAGACCACGACATCTTTGTAAGGGACACCACCCAGGCACCTTCTGTAGAGATGTGCTTCCGCGTAACAATGGGCACCAAAAAGCAGATGGAGCGCGTAATTGGCGTAATAGGGGATTTTTACAAGAACCAGAAATAACAGAAATATGGTAAAGACAGCCGTAATCATGGCTGCGGGTATGGGAACCCGCTTTGGCAAATACACAGAGACTATTCCCAAGGGCTTTATTCCGTTCAAGGGCAAGGCTATGGTACTCAGGTCCATAGAAACCCTGATCGATTGCGGAATAGAGAAGATTATCATAGGTACCGGCTACAAGAAAGAGGCTTATGAGGCTATCTGCAAGGATTATCCCCAGGTGGTTTGCTGCCATAGCCCCAGGTACGCAGAGACCAATTGCCTTTACACCCTGTGGAACTGCCGTGACCTTGTAGGCAACGACGATATCCTTATGCTGGACTCTGACCTTGTGTTCGAGCGTCGCGCCATTTCAGAGCTTCTTGCCTGCCCCCACGATTCTGCAATACTGACGGCTCCTCTGACCAAGTTCCAGGATGCCTATTATGTAGAGCAGAAGCCGGACGGCCAGTTTATCGCATGGTCAAAAGACCGCAACGCCATCAATCCCTGCGGAGAGCTTGTGGGCATCCATAAGCTTAGCAGCGCCTTCTTCAAGGCAGTCTGCGATTACTACACAGCGATTGTAGACGAGCAGCCCAAACTCAGCTACGAGCCCGTCTTCACAGAGGTTTCCCTGCATACCCATCCTATCTACATCTGCAAGGTAGATCCGCTTGTCTGGTATGAAATTGACGACGAGGCAGACCTCAAGTTCGCAGAAGAGAACATCAATCTGTAAATTCCACCTTCCAGGAAGGTGAGCCATCTAACCCGGTACCATGCGGAAACACCGTAAAATGGTATCGGGTATTTCTTTTGATATTGGTATCTCCTTCCTTTGCCCCGATATAAAAGCGATAGTACAGCCATTTGCCTGTGCCGGAATTGGTGCTTGAGGACACGTAGTTAAGCCTTAGCTGAATGTACGGAGGCAGGCCGGAATCAAGGCTCTCAAGCATGTATAGGCTTACCTCTTTGCTTTTGCCATCGTTGCCGGTGAAGTTGAGGCTGTCTACCGGTATGCCCTTTTTGAAAAAGCCCTTGCTGAATATATCGCTTTTGCCATCCGGTTTGCTGTTGGCAAAGGGAGTCATGGATTTGGGACAATTGCCTATTTCCGCCTCTTCCACCAGCATTGACACATCGCTATTAAGGGCGCTACGGTCTATTGTAAGGCCGATTTTAGCCATCATGCGCTTTGCCTCCATAACAAGGGGACCGTCCTGCCTGCCGGGTACGAAGCCCTTGTACATGGATGACATCGGCATCCCTGTACTGTAGTCGTCCGGGTAGACAAGGTAAAAACGGAATGCCGGCAAATCGTCAATAGTCCTGATGTCCGGAAGCCGATAGCCAAAGTTGATACAGGCCGCGATGTCATAGCTGATGTTAGTGAGCAGGTCCATCGTCAGCGGTACTTTCCCGTAGTTTTTACTATCCAGATATACATGGCTTTCCATCAGGCCGCTGATGCTGTTGAAGGCAAAGATATTCACGTCGTTCACCTTATCCTCGCTGGCCGGATCCTTGGATTTTGTGCCGGAGGCGAAGCGTATTTCCACCCGGCTTCTTTCTTTAGTAACTCCTTCCTTGTCGCAGGATGCAGCTAGCCCGGCCATGGCGGCCAGAATGAATATAAAACAGTTCTTTGCTCTCATTTCTCTCTAATAATTTACTGTCTGACTGTCGTTATTGTCCCACGGAAGCACCTGGACTGTGGCTTCAAAGGCTCCGGCCTGCAAGGTGGCCTCCGGATCATCCCCGCCAAGGCGGCTTATCTTAAGATCAATCTGGTAAGTAATATCCCGTCTGATCACGCCTCCAGTATAATTCCCCAGGCGGATAGGGTAGTAGTATTTCCGCCCACCGATTTCCCCTTCCAGCACCAGTTTAGTCTGTGGCTTACCGGCATCATCCTCCGATATTTCCGCCGGATAGCAGAATAATGAAATATCCACCGTCCGTTTTACCGCGCCGATGTCTTCATATATGTTCCTTTCCAGCAGCTCCGGAGCCCCGAAGGCCTTCATGTCCGCATCGGAATATCCGCCGATATTGACAAAGGCCGTCCCCGGCACGTCGTCAGGGGATATGGTCGTATTCACGCACACGTTTGTCAGGTACACGCGCGCGTTTTTAATAGTAAGGCCTTCGTAGACTTTGCCGGAGAAGTCACAGCATATAGTGGCCAGTTTAATCTTTGCAGACAGCGCCTGCATGCTGATTGACGGGGCCGATGCGGCGCCTGCGGTAATTGTTGTTGTGCCTGTCATCCTTGGGCTGGCCGGGTTGTCATCGGCCAGATTGCAGGTAAGATTGCCGATGCCGTCCAGCGAGCTGACTGCGCCCCAGTCTTCCAGCTCCTCCGCCGGCCAGTTGGCCAGGGCTATTATCCTTTTCATTCCGCTCCTTGATCCAACTTCTACATTCAGAGGAAAGCCCCAGCCCAGGTTCTGGCGGCTATGAGAGTCCAGTCTGCCCAGTTTGTCCATATTATATACAAAGAGGTCCAGGGAACCGGAGTTGACCGGCATGGCCGACTTGCTCTCTATATTTATTGTGGTAGAGACTTCCTGCCAGGAAGTGTCTACGGTTTTAGTGCATGAGAAAAAGGCCGTTGCCACAGTACACGGAAAAACATAAATGAAGGGAATCGCGTGGAACAACGATTTTTTAGACAGAAAATCTATAGCTAATTGCAGAAATCGGCGCCGGCCTTTTTTATCTTTCATGGTTTTGTTTTTTTGCAAAGCAAGCATAAAAACCGGTGCAAAACGTGACATTTACGATTCTTAATAAAATTTACTCAAATCTTTATGTTTTTGGTATGAAGTGCGGAGCGGCGCACACAAAAAACGACCGGTTCCCCAACTGGAGAACCGGTCATCAAAGTATTTTGCGGAGAGATTAACCTCCGAAGTTGTCGTAGAATACGCTCTCGGGAGCAACTCCAAGGGAGTCAAGAAGCTCGTTCACGCACTTGGTCATCATAGGAGGACCGCACATGAAGTACTTGATATCCTCCGGAGCCTCGTGGTTCTTGAGGTAGGTCTCGTTCATTACGTTGTGAACGAAGCCGGGAGTGTACTTAACGCCTGCTGCATCGGCTGCCGGATCCGGACGGTCAAGAGCAAGGGTGAAGTGGAAGTTCGGGAACTCCCTCTCGATCTCTGCGAAGTCTTCAAGGTAGAAGGCCTCTACAAGTGCACGTGCGCCATAGAAGAAACGTACGGGCTTCTTGGTCTTGAGAGTCTTGAACAGATGCATGATGTGGCTGCGAAGAGGAGCCATACCTGCACCACCACCTACGAAGATGTACTCCTGGGTGTCGGGATCGTTGTCCGGGAGAAGGAATTCTCCGTAAGGACCGGAAATCATCACCTTGTCACCCGGCTTGCGGGAGAATACATAGGATGAAGCGATTCCCGGAGGCACGCCCGGAACGAACTTGAATACGCCCTTAGGCTGTGTACGGTCGAACGGAGGAGTTGCGATACGTACGTTCAGCTTGATGACGTTCTTCTCTGCCGGATAAGAGGCCATGGAGTATGCGCGGATAGTAGGAACGGTATTCTTGTACCTGAGAGAGGTGATACCGTACTTCTCCCAATCGCCCTTGTAGATATCGTCTACGTCCATGTTGGAGAAATCTGCCTCGTACTCGGGGATATCGATCTGGATATACTCACCGGACTTGAACTCGATATTCTCGCCTTCGGGGAGGCGTACTGTGAATTCCTTGATGAAGGTTGCTACGTTCTTGTTGCTGATAACCTCGCACTCGAGTTTCTTAACGCTGAGTGCAGATTCAGGAACGGCAATCTTAAGGTTGTCTTTAACCTTCACCTGGCAGCCAAGACGCCATGCGTCCTTGATCTGCTTACGTGAGAAGAAACCTGTCTCTGTGGGCAGAATGTTGCCGCCACCCTCAAGTACGCGAACCTTGCACTGGCCGCAGTTGGCTTTTCCACCGCAGGCAGAAGGAAGGAAAATTCCCTGGTCTGCAAGGGTGTGCATAAGGTCTCCGCCCTGGGGAACATCAAGAACCTTCTTACCGTCGTTGATGTCAATCTTGACGGTACCTGAAGGAGTAAGCTTGGATTTGATAACCAAAAGAAGGGCAACAAGGACCAAGGTTACAACAACTATGGTGACAACTGCACCTAAAATAATATTTGTCATATCTTTACCTCCTTGTTATAGTGAAATACCCATGAATGTCATGAATGCCATAGCCATAAGGCCTACAGTAATGAAGGTGATGCCGATACCCTTGAGGGCTGCGGGAACCTTGGAGTACTGAAGCCTTTCGCGGATAGCTGCAAGGCAGACGATAGCCAGGAACCAGCCAAGGCCGCTTCCAAGTGCATAAGTCGCAGCCTCACCAACATTGGCGAACTCTCTCTGCTGCATGAACAGGGAGCCACCGAGGATGGCGCAGTTAACGGCGATAAGAGGCAGGTAGATACCCAGCTGGCCATACAGTGCAGGAGCGAACTTCTCCACTACCATTTCTACTATCTGGGTGAAGGCTGCAATCGTCGCGATGAAGATGATCAGGCTAAGGAAGCCGAGGTCTACACCGAAGGGATTGTTGGTCAGGAACCCGTTGATAAGGTAGTTGATAGGGAGTGTGCAAAGGAGCACGAAGATAACAGCAGCACCCAGACCAGTGGCAGTCTTTACGTTTTTGGATACAGCCAGGTATGAGCACATACCAAGGAAGTATGCAAAAACCATATTGTCAACGAAGATTGACTTTACGAATAGATTGATATATTCCATAGTTCTGCGGTGTTATGTTATTTCTCCTGAAGATCTTTCTGTATGCTTCTCTGAACCCAGATGATGCATCCGATGAGGATGAGCGCCATAGGAGGGAGAATCACCAGACCGTTGTTCATGTAACCGGCCTCGTAGAAGGACTCGGGAATAATTCTGATACCCAGCAGGGTGCCGCTTCCAAGGAGCTCGCGGAAGAATGCCACGATTACCAGGATGAGGCCGTAACCTGCACCGTTTGCAAGACCGTCAAGCAGTGAAGCGAAAGGCTTGTTGCCAAGGGCGAAAGCCTCGATACGACCCATTACAATACAGTTTGTAATGATAAGGCCGATGTAAACGCTAAGCTGCTTTTCTACAGGATAAGCAAACGCTTTAAGTATTTCATCCACCAGGATTACCAGCATTGCAACCACAACCAGCTGTACGATGATACGTACACGGTTGGGGATGGTGTTGCGGAGAAGTGAAAGGATGAGGTTGGCAAGGCCGGTAACGATGATTACCGATACAGCCATTACCAGGGCTCCTTTAAGCTCTACGGTTACAGCCAGGGAGGAGCAGATACCCAATACAAGGACGGTAATAGGGTTGCCCTTGAAGATGGGGTTCAACAATGTTTCTTTAATCTTTGCGTCCATAGTCTATTCCTCCACAGTTTTATGCTGTTCGCAGCAATCTTTATGCTCGCAGTTCTCATGCTCTTCGCTACCTTCGTGCTCCTCGCAGTTTGCATGCTCCTCACAGCCTTCGTGCTGCTTGCAGCAGTGCTTTTCATCTACGGGGGCGGCATTGCCGGCGAAGTAAGCTGCGTAAGCCTTGAACCATGTGCCGATAGCGGCGCTAAGACCCTTGGAGGTCATTGTAGCACCGGTGATGGCGTCAACCTCGTTGGCAGCGCTTGCTCCCTTCACGATAGCGAAGGCGGGCTCTGCCTGGAAGTCTGCTGTCTTACCCTGGAAGAGGGCGCGGAAAGAAGGATCGTCCTTGATTTTTGCGCCAAGACCAGGGGTCTCGCTTGCATGGTCGAAGTATGCACCGGCGATGGTCTTCAAGTCCTCTTTGAAGGCTACATAGCCCCAAACCGGACCCCAAAGGCCTGCGCCGTATACAGGGATAACAGTTGTACCGTTATTGAACTTGTAAACGGGAAGATTAACTTCTGCGTTGTTCTTGATATTGGTATTCTCTGCTTTAAGACCGTCAACGAGCTCAATGTTCTCGCGCTTTGTATCAAGAGCCTTGACGACGTTGCCTTCAAGGTCTACTACAAAAGCCTCGGTAACAGTCTCTGAGTATTTGTCAAGGATAGCCTCGTTGGTAGTAGGGGTGTCCTTGTCCTGGATTCCTGCTGCAGCCAGGATCTGGCTGATGGTCTCTGCCTTGATATTGGCGTCCTGCATAGGCTTGAGGACGCTGGAGGCAAAGGCCAGTACTGCTGCCACCAGTACGACTATGATGGCAGAATATACTACTGTGTAAATATTTCCGTTAGTATTCATAGTCACTGGGTATTAAGCGATATTGGCTTTTTTTGCCCTCTTGGACATTGCACGGGATGTAACCACGTAGTCAATGAGAGGTGCAAAGGTATTCATAAGCAGGATGGCAAGCATCATACCCTCTGCATAGCCAGGGTTGAAGAGCCTTACCACAACGCAAAGTGCTCCGATCAGGAAACCGTAGATCCACTTTCCGCACTCGGTCTGGGCCGATGTTACAGGGTCTGTGGCCATGAATACGGTACCGAAGGCGAAGCCACCAAGCAGAAGCTGATAGTATGCGGGAACGTTGGTGATGCCGAAGGCGGTGCCGAGCCAGCCTACGAAGAGGGCGCCGGCAACAGAAGATACCATAACCTTCCAGCTTGCAACGCCGGTCCAAAGGAGGACAACGGCACCAAGGAGGATGGCGATGATAGATGTCTCACCAACGGAACCAGGCATTGTACCTACGATAAGATCGGTAACAGACCACTGGCTGCTGATGTTCTCAAGGCCGGTAGCGATCTCACCGGAATGATCCAGCATATGTGTAAGAGGTGTAGCACCTGATACGCCGTCCGGCAGGCCGTTGATCCAAGCCTGGTCTCCGGACATCTTGCTAGGATATGAGAAGAACAGGAATGCGCGGGCCAGAAGGGCAGGGTTCAGGAAGTTCATACCTGTGCCGCCGAAGACCTCTTTACCGAAGATAACGGCGAATGCAACTGCAACTGCAAGCATCCACAGAGGAATATCTACCGGAACGATAAGAGGGATAAGGAAACCGGAAACAAGGTAACCCTCGTTTACTTCTTCTCCCTTAATCTGGGCGCTGGCGAACTCAATGCCAAGACCAACTACATATGAAACTACGAACAGGGGCAGAACCTTCCAGAATCCGAACCAGAATTTGCTCATGAAAGTGGGAAGGTCTCCGTTAAAGAGGTCGTGCTGATAACCTACGTTCCACATACCGAAGAGGGCTGCGGGAATAAGGGCTATCACAACCATGCTCATCACCCTCTTGATATCGATTGAGTCGCGTACGTGGGAACCCTTGCGGGTTACGGTAGCGGGCACACGAAGGAAGGTGTCAAAAGCGTCGACTGTTGAATGAAGGAAGCCGAGCTTGCCGCCTTTTTCAAAAAGGCCGGGTTTGTTTTTGTTCTCTTCCATAAATCTATGCCATTTCTTTAATCATGAGGTTGATACCGTCCTGAAGAATCGACTGGATCTCGTTCTTTGAAGGGTCTACGAACTCGCAAAGGGCAAGGTCTTCCGGGAGAACCTCGTAAATACCGAACTTCTCCATGTTGTCGATGTCACCTGCGAGGCAGGCTTTGATAAGGTAGACGGGGAAAATGTCTATAGGCAGAACCTTTGAGTATACATCGGATACCACAAAAGCTCTGGGACCGCCGTGAACGTTGGTGTCGATAGGATACTTCTTCTTGGGGAAAAGCCATGAGAAGTAAGCCTTGCTTGAAGAGAACTGGCTGGTTCTGAAGGGCTTAGCCCAACCGAGGAGCTCTCTTTCAGTACCCTCGTGGAGCAGGGTAACCTGGTCGTCGAAGAAACCAAGGTAACCGTCTGCGCCGACGGAAGTTCCTGTGAGGGCGTTACCGCTTACGAAGCGAACGTCGTTCTTGGAGTTATCCACATACTCTGCAATCTCTTTCATGCAGAAGCCGGGGAGGGCGTCTACATAGCAGGGATCCTTGGCCTCCGGGCCGGTGATGGCAACCTTTCTTGCAAGGTTTACCTTTCCGGTGTTGATAAGACGGCCGATGGCTGCCAGCATCAGGAGAGATACTGTCCAGACGGTTTCACCCTTGCGGATAGGGGCGATGTTGGCGATCTGAACGCCTACATTGCCTGCAGGGTGCTTGCCGCTTACGGTGTGAAGGATTACGTTCTCTACCTTGTGGAAAGGAGAACTTGAATAGGTCTCTGCCTTGATTGAGAGATGAAGACCGCCTTTAGTAAGTTTGGAAAGAGCGTCTGCGCCGGCCTGGATGTTGGCAAGTTCATCCTTAAGGGTGAACTCTGTGTCAGCAGCAAGAGGGGCGGTAGAGAAGGCGGACACAAAAATGGCCCTGGGAGCATCGTCCGGATTGGCGACGATACCGTAGGGCCTCTGTACAAGAGCTACCCAAAGGCCGCTCTTGAGGAGCAGTTCCTTAACGTCAGCTGCAGTCATTGAGGCTGCGCTCTTGACGCCGAAGTCTACTGCTTCGCCGGCTTTGTCCGCTTTGATGCGGACTTCAAGCAACTTTCTCTTTTCGCCTCTGACAACCTGCTCTACAGTACCGCTAACGGGACTGGTGACAAGGATGTCAGTGCGCTGTTTGTCTGCCAGAACAGGCGAACCGGCCAGAACCTTATCGCCTTCGCGAACCAACAGACGAGGGGTAAAGCCCTTGAAATCTGAGGGTTTGATGGCGATAATGTCAGGCTCAATCGTTTTTCCGGTCTTGAGGGCTGCGGCTCCTTTTAGAGGAATGTCTAGCCCACGTTTCAGATTGATGTTGTTTGACATTATTAGTTAGACTTAAAATTAGTATTTTCAGTACTATCCTTTAAACGTGCAAATTTAGTCAAATTTTCTCAGATAGCAGTCTTTTTTTTTCATCTGTTTTAAATAAATTTAAAATGAGCAGGAATCTGGGCGGAAATTCCGGAATTCTGATTACATTTGTAGGGTCGATAGTGACGTGGATTTTTAATTTGGAAAGTGGCCGTTATGGTGCAGAATGAAAATGAGATTTTGGGGCAGCTGGATGCTACGCAGAGAGAGGCGGTTAAGTGGACTGACGGCCCGGTATTGATTGTAGCTGGTGCCGGTTCCGGTAAAACCAGGGTACTGACAAGCCGTATTGCTTATTTACTTGCCAAGGGCGCGGATCCTTCCCGCATCCTTGCGCTCACTTTTACCCGTAAGGCGGCAGGGGAGATGAAGGACAGGATCGCCGGTATGGTAGGTGCACGCAGCGCCAGGAACCTTGTCATGGGCACCTTCCACTCCGTCTTCGTCCGTTTTTTAAGGGATTATGCCGATGTCCTTGGTTATCCGCGTGAGTTCACTATTTACGATACCTCAGACTCAGTTAGCGCCATCAAGCACATTCTGAAGGAAATGCAGCTTGATGACAAGGTTTACAAGCCCAAGGAGGTTCTGGCCCGCATTTCCATGGCCAAGAACAACCTTTATTCCGCAGAAGACTATGCCCGCAACCAGGCTGCGCTTGCCAATGACCGCAACGCCCGCAAGGGAGAGATCTACCGTATCTACGCCAAGTATCAGCAGCTGATGAAGGCATCCGGAGTGATGGACTTCGACGATATCCTTGTGAATATGAACCTGCTGCTTCTGAAAGAAGACCTGGCAGGCAATCCCATACTCCCGGCCATCGCTTCCCGCTTTGACTATATTTTGGTAGACGAGTATCAGGATACCAACTATGCCCAATATCTGATAATCAAGAAGTTAAGCCAGGTTCACAGGAATATCTGCGTGGTGGGTGACGACTCCCAGTCCATCTATGCTTTCCGTGGCGCCAAGATAGAGAACATGCTTAACTTCCAGAAGGATTATCCTGAGGCCAAGCGCTTTGCCCTGGAACGTAACTATCGGTCTACAAAAACCATAGTGAATGCTGCCAACTCCTTGATATCTAAGAATGTAGGCCGCCTTCCAAAGAACTGTTTTTCCGATGGTTCCAGGGGCGATCAGATAGATCTGCTGAAGGCTTTTGACGAAAAGGACGAGGCCTCTATGATAAGTTCTTCCATCATCCGCAGGATGCGTGAGGACGGAGCGGCATATCAGGACTTCGCTATTCTTTACAGAACCAACTCCCAGTCGCGTGCGATAGAGGAGGCTCTTCGCAGGAGGAACCTTCCTTATATGATATTCTCCGGCAACTCCTTCTTTGAAAGGGCGGAGGTCAAAGATACCATGGCTTATCTTAAGCTGGTAGTGAATCCTTTGGACGATGAATCCTTCCGCCGCGCCGTGAACAAGCCGGCCCGTGGTATCGGAGATACCTCACTGGCGGCTCTTGCCGCGGCTGCATCGGCTCAGGAAAAATCCTTGTGCGAAGCGGCCTTGAGCGAGGGACTGGAGGCCTATGGCCTGAAAAAGGCTGCCACGGATAAGATATCGGCCTTTGTAAAGATGATATACGCTCATAACGCCATGATGGCGGAAAAGGACGCCTATGCCATTGCAACTTCCATCATCGACACTTCCGGCCTGTACCGCTCCTTCAAGGAAGATACTTCAATCGAGGGCCAGTCAAGGACGGCCAACGTAGAGGAACTCATCAACAGTGTCAAGGCCTTTGTAGAAGAGCAGCACAATACTTATATAGAGGACATGATGGTTGAGGGACGCATTAGCGACGGAGATGAGATTTCCCCGGAAAACCTGCCTTTGGTAACGCTGGGAGCATATCTGGAGAATATTTCACTGCTTAGCGCCGTGGATGTGTCCGACGAGGATTCAGCCAACAAGATAGCCTTGATGACGGTGCATTCCGCCAAGGGATTGGAGTTCCCTTACGTTTACGTTGCCGGTATGGAAGAGAATCTCTTTCCCGGCGGCGGCATGCTGGCATCTCCGGCAGAGATTGAAGAGGAAAGAAGGCTCTTCTACGTTGCTATGACCAGGGCGGAAAAGGCTCTTTCTCTGGCCTTTGCCACAACCAGGATGCGCAACGGCCGTCACGAGTCCAATTCTCCCAGCCGTTTTGTACGTGAAATTGACAGTTCATATATAAGTAATCCGTTAAGGTCCGATGATGGCCCGTCAGAGCCCGAACCTGGCTTCCGCAAGCCGCTTTTTGGCGCGCCGAAGCCTTCTTACGGAGCATCCAAACCTACTTATGGAGCGCCTAAGCCTTCGTTTGGCGCTCCCAAGCCCAGCTTTGGTGGCAAGCCGGCGCAGCCTGCGGCTCCGGCCCAGACAGATTTTATTCCGGACCCTGTTTATTCTTTCCGTCCCGGAATGCGAATAGAGCATAACAGGTTTGGCATTGGCCAGATTCTGGATATTTCCGGAGACCCTGCAGACCTCAAGGCAAGGATACGCTTCGATGCATACGGAGAGAAACTTCTGCTTCTCAAGTACGCCAAAATGAGAAAGTGTTAAAACGTGAATATTAAGATTTATAAATCTTTATATCCGCGAAAATTAAAATTTGTCAAATTACTCAAATCTTGTCTTTTTGTTGGGCGGTGCTTCATAGATTTGTGAAAAAACAAAACTATGTTCACCATGAAAACAAAGCATTTTTCCAGGGTCCTGGCCGTGGCGGCATCGGCCCTGTTGTTTGCGTTCATCCCACTGTCATGCGACTTTATGCCCTATGAAGGGGAAGATGAGGAAGAAGAAACCCCGGCTCCGGAAGAAATCTATGACGTAGCTGCCGCCAGAAGTATGACAGGCAGTAAAAAGGTATGGGTCTGCGGCTACATCATCGGCAATGTAAGTCCATTCAAGGCTGCGACCTCTGCAACCAATCTTGCCATTGCCGATACCCCGCAGCAGACGGCCAAGGATTCCTGCCTTTCCGTAGAGCTTAAAATAGGGGAGCTTCGCGATGCCCTGAACCTTCCTTCCAACCCCGACAATCTAGGCCGCAAGGTGTATCTGAAAGGGGATATCACCACTTATTACAGCATTCCCGGAGTCAAGAATATATCGGCCTGGTCACTGGATGATCCGCCCTCAAAGAAATAGCCCCCTGAGCGTGCGAATTCAAAAAAAATTGTATATTTGCATCTGCTATCAAGCGGAATTAGCTCAGTTGGTAGAGCGGCGGCTTCCCAAGCCGCAGGTCACGAGTTCGAACCTCGCATTCCGCTCTTTTTTTGTTTTATGGGGCGGCGGCATCGGCAATGAAGAAGATTGTTCTAAAAAACGAAGAGATGTTTCCGGAAGTCTCCAGAATGTTGGAAGACGGCCATAAAGTCACTATCCCCGTCAAAGGCGTAAGTATGTTGCCCACAATTGTGGGAGAGCGGGATCTGGTAATTCTGGAAAAATCGGCGGTTTACAAAAAGGACGATATAGTGCTGTTCTGTCTTGGCGGCAGGTGGATATTGCATCGCGTTATCAAGACCGATGGCGACATCTTCATCATCCGTGGCGACGGCATCCTTAGCAATGTGGAAAATTGCACTGCTGCGCATATCCGCGGGCGCGTGACCACCATATTAAGGAAGGGCCGCAAGCCGATAGATCCGTACGGCCGCTGGCAGCTTTTCAAACTCAGGGTCTGGAATCTTCTGCGACCGGTTCGCAGATACTTGCTTTATATTTACAGGCACTTGCCCTGGACGGCAAAATACTTCCGCCCTGCACCAAATGTAAACGATTGATTATGAGAATAAAAGATTATATGGTTTTAAGGACGATCTGCGGGCAGAAAGTCCTTAGCGCAGAAGGCGCAAAAGCAATTAACATGAGCTCTATCATAAGCCTGAACGACACCGCAGCATATCTGTGGGAGTCCGTTACCGGCAAGGACTTTACCGTAGAAGACCTTAAGAATCTTCTTCTGGATAAGTACGAGGTTGACGAGCCTACGGCAGCCAAGGATGCCCAGGCCCTTGCAGACAAGTGGGTAGAGCTTGGCGTAGTAGATAAATAAGTAAACATCGGCCGGGATGAAAAAGTATATCAAATGGCTGCTGGTCAATTCCAGGGGAGTGCGCAGTGCGATGGTGCTGAACGTGCTCCTTGGTATTCTGACTGTAGCCTGCAGCCTGGCCTTCATTTACTTTTGCAAACTTCTGGTAGACGCTGCAACAAGGGGAGTGCCTTTCAAAGAGCTTATCCCGGCGGCCGCGGGTATCGTCGCACTGCAACTTTTCAGGATAGCCGTACTTGCTTTCAATACCAGGTTTGAGAACATTACAAACGCGCGTCTTAACTTCAATGTGCGCCAGAGGCTCTTTACCAACCTGCTTCAGTCAAAGTGGTCCGGTAAAGAGAAAATGCACTCTGGAGATGCTCTGAACAGGCTTTTTTCTGATGTCGATACGGTTACCAAGGTAGTCAGCGAAGATATTCCGGCGCTTGCAGTAACTGTAATCCGTCTGGTTGCGGCCATGGCCTTCCTGGCCATGTTGGATGTAAGGCTGGCCGGCCTGCTACTGTTAGTGACGCTCATTCTTACCGGTGCCGGAAAGTTCTTCTTCCGTAAACTTAGGGCCCTGACAAAGGATATCCGCGAAAAGGAGAGCCAGGTTCAGTCCCATATCCAGGAGAGCATCCAGAACAAGGTGCTGCTTCAGTCCCTTGAAATGGAAAAATCCGCCGGAAAAGACCTGGAAGACCTTCAGTCAGAAGAGTTCGGGCAGATTATGCGCCGCTCCAACTTCAATATATGGTCCCGCGCAGCCGTAGGCCTTACCTTTGCGTCCGGTTACCTGCTTTGCTTCCTTTGGGGCGTCGCCGGGATATCGGCCGGAACCATAACCTTTGGCGTAATGACGGCCTTCCTTCAGCTGGTTGGCCAGATCCAGAATCCACTTGTCAGCCTTACCCGCCAGATACCTTCCATGATCTATGCGACTACGTCCATTGACCGACTGGAAGAACTGGCAGACCCGGAACTTGAAGAAACCGGTACTCCGGTGCGGGTTCCTTATCCTGCCGGCCTTAGGGTGTCAGATTTGAGTTTCCGTTATCCCGATGCCGATGGCGACGTTTTCAGCAGCTTCAGCTTTGACTTCACGCCCGGCAGCAAGACTGCCATAGTGGGAGAAACCGGTGTAGGAAAGAGTACTCTTATCCGATTGATGCTCAGTTTGTTGCGTCCTCAAAGCGGAGAAATCGTACTTTATGGCGGCGGTAGGGAAGTGCCGGTAAGTCCGCTTACCAGGGTAAACTTCTCCTTTGTACCTCAGGGGAACTCCCTTCTTGGCGGAACAATTAAGGACAACCTCCTTTTGGGTAATCCCGACGCTACTGAAGAGCAGATGTGGGAGGCTCTGGATACTGCAGTAGCCGGCTTTGTGCGCGATCTCCCGGACGGCCTTATGAGCCGCTGCGGCGAGCGTGGCTCAGGCCTTAGCGAAGGCCAGGCCCAGAGAATCGCCATAGCCCGCGCTCTGCTGCGCCCCGGCAACATCATGCTCATGGATGAATTCAGCTCATCCCTTGACCCTGAAACAGAGCGCCAGTTAATAAAAAATCTTACCTCCATTTCTGAAGGTAAGACTATGATTTTCATTACTCACAGGGAACTTGTCACAGAGTACTGCGACAAGGTTCTGCGCCTGCAGCGCTAGGCTATCTGAGGCCTTCCGTCCTTTCTTGCGGGCTCTTCAATCCTGTAATCATCCATTTTGTTCTCCTGCAGCCTGTCGTATTCTATACGATGCTTGTAAATATCTATGGCTGTGAAGATTGCGGACATCATTGAATGAGGATCGGCCTCGTCGCGGCCGGCCAGTTCAAGGGCTGTGCCGTGGTCAGGGGAAGTGCGTACTATGGGCAGTCCGGCGGTATAGTTTACTCCGGTTTCAAAGGACAGTGCCTTGAACGGAGCCAGACCCTGGTCGTGGTACATTGCCAGTGTGGCGTCAAAGCGTGCGTAGTTGCCCAGTCCGAAGAAACCGTCGGGTGAATAAGGACCGAAGGCAAGTATGCCCTCTTCCGTCGCCTTCTGTACGGCAGGAAGTATAATCTGCTGCTCTTCGTCACCGATCAGGCCGCCGTCGCCGCAGTGCGGGTTAAGGCCAAGCACGGCAATGCGAGGCTTGTCTACTCCGAAGTCGCGCTGGAGCGACTGGTTAAGCAGGCGGAGCTTTGCCAGAATCTTTTCCTGGGTGATGGCTTTGGGGACATCGGCCAGGCGTATATGTCCTGTAACAACGGCAATCTTTAGGGTCTCGCTTACCATGATCATGGTATGGTCCTGGGCGCCGAATTCATGCTGCAGGTACTCTGTGTGGCCGGTGAAGCCGAAGCCTTCCTCTGACATCGACCTCTTGTTGATAGGTCCGGTGACCAGCACGTCAATAAGGCCGTTCTTAAGGTCTGCGACAGCTGTGTCAAGAGCCTTGATCGCAGCTTTTGCAGATTCTCCGGAAGCCTTTCCGGGCTCTACGTAAACATTGTCCGGGAGGCAGTTAAGAATATTGATTTTCTTGGGCTTTGCGTCCCTGACATTGCTGATAACGTATGTATCAACCTGCTCTATGTTGTGAAGGGATTTCCTGTAGAAACCGAAAATCTTTGAGGAACCGTAAACTACGGGGGTGAAAGAATCCAGTATGCGGGGGTCTCCGAGAGCCTTGATGATGATTTCGTAGCCGATACCGTTACCGTCTCCCTGGGTGATTCCTACTATGAGTTTATTGCCTTGCATATATCGTGTGTTTAGAATAGTGTCTCGTGAATATGATCCTGCTCGTAGCCTTCGTCGGCAGGCAGGTCCGGGGCCAGCCTGGCCTCTACGGCAAGGGCGTCGCAGCGCTCGTTTTCCGGGTTGCCCGCATGGCCTTTGAGCCAGTTGAAAGTAATGTCATGGGCCTTGTAAAGGGGTAAAAAGCGAAGCCACAGGTCTACGTTCTTGACCTTATTCCAGCCCTTGGCCTCCCAAGTCTTCAGCCAACCCTCAGTGATTGCCTTTACAACGTAGGACGAGTCGCTCCAGATCTGTACCTTGGAGCCTGTCCAGCGTATGGCCTCCAGGCCTTTGATAACTGCCAGAAGCTCCATCCTGTTGTTGGTGGTAAGGCGGAATCCGCCGCTTATCTCCTTGCGCAGACCGCCGCACAGTAACACTGCGCCGTATCCACCGGGGCCGGGGTTTCCGGCGGCGGCACCATCGGTGAACAGATAAATAACGGGGCGATCTTCTTTCTGCATCTTACCTGAAAAACAATTACAGTCTTGCAAAGATACAAAAGTGGTTTTGAAAAATTGAAAAAATTACTCTATTTTTGCGTTATGAATGTGCTTGTTACAGGTGCCAACGGCCAGTTGGGAATGGAACTCCGGGCTCTATCATGCGGGGCGGCGGACCATTACATCTTTACCTGTCTTCACGAGGCCCCCGGGGTAGAGACTGTCCCTCTTGACATCACCAATAAAGAAGCCGTAGAGATTATCTGCGAATCGGAGCGGGTGGATGTGATTGTCAACTGTTCCGCCTACAACGATGTCAACAGGGCAGAGGACGACTTCCAGATGGCAGATCTTATCAACCGCCAGGGGGTGGAGAATCTTGCATCGGCGGCAAAGAAAACGGGTGCCGTGCTCATCCACATATCCACGGATTATGTATTTGACGGCCGCGGCAATACTCCGTATCGTGAAACTGATGAGGCAAAGCCTGTAAACTCTTACGGAGCAACCAAACTGTCAGGGGAGAGGGCTATTATCGCCTCAGGCTGCAAGTACTTCATATTCAGGACGTCATGGATGTATTCCAACTACCGCAAGAACTTCCTTCGCACAATGACTACTTTGCTTGGCAAGAGCGGCAATGTAAACGTTGTGTGCGACCAGGTGGGCACTCCCACCAGGGCAAAGGATCTTGCAGTTTTCCTGAAGGGACTCATAGAGAAAAGGAAGCTCAAAGGTAATTACGGCCTGTATCATTTTTCAAACGAGGGTGTAGCTTCGTGGTACGACTTCGCCTGCGCCATCAAGAAGGAGCTTTCCCTCCCCGGAACGGTTGTTCCCTGCCGCACGGGAGACTTTCCGCAGAAGGCCAAAAGACCTAATTATTCCGTACTGGACAAGAGCCTTGTCAAGAAGACCTTCGGCGTGGAAATCCCTCATTGGCGCGACTCCCTTCACAATTTTTACGTTGATTTGCTGGCTTATTAAGATAGTCTATGGCAGCTAGGATAATCGAGACCCCTTTCAAGGGACTTTATGTTATTGAACCCGATGTTTTCGGAGACTCCCGCGGATATTTCTGCGAAACCCTCAACCTTGGATGGCAGGGTGTTGAATTCCCGACCTTTGTCCAGGACAACGAGAGCCTCTCTTCTTACGGAGTTGTCCGCGGCCTTCACTTCCAGAAGGGAAGCGCCGCTCAGAGCAAGCTGGTAGGCGTGGCTATGGGCCGGGTGCTGGACGTTGCGGTTGACCTGCGTCCGGATGAACCCACCTTCGGCCAGCATTATGAAATCGAACTGTCGGACCAGAATCACAGAAGGCTGCTTATTCCAAGGGGTTTCGCCCATGGTTTCGCGGTGTTGTCTGAAAAGGCCCTTTTCCAATACAAGTGCGATAATTTCTATGCCCCCCAGGAAGAGGACGGCATCGCCTGGAACGACCCTGAACTCTCTATAGACTGGCGTCTACCCGCTGCCGATGTCATACTGTCGGAGAGGGACAAATCCCGCCAGTCCTTCAGGGAATGGAAGGAAAAATCATTGTAAAATGCAGGGCTTCCACAAGGAAAATACAAGGATAGCTAAGAACACCCTCATCATATACCTGAGGATGCTCTGCATCAGTGTGATAGGCCTTGTGGCCATGCGTCTGGTACTGAAGGCGTTAGGGCAGTCGAACCTGGGTCTGTACGACGTGCTTGCCGGCCTTATCGCAATGCTTGGTTTCCTTAGCACCGCGATGAGTACCACAACCCGCCGCTACATAAATGTAGAGATGGGCAAGCCGGACGGCAATCCGCAAAAGATATTCAATATACTGCTAAGAATTCACATCGGCCTGGCTGTACTTATCTTCGTGCTGGCGGAATCCTTTGGTATGTGGTACATTTTCAATCAGTTGCAGTTGGAAGACGGGCAGCTGGGGGATGCGATTTTCGTGTTCCAGGTTTCCACTATCGTGGCCTGCATGGGTATAATCAACATACCTTTCCAGAGCCTGATGGAGGCCTTTGAAAAGTTCGGTGCGTCGGCGGCGATAGATATAATTGCAAACCTGGTAAAACTGGCCCTGGTGTGCGTTCTGCTGATTTATCCTGGCAACAAATTGCGCTTCTACGCCCTTAGCATGAGCGCCGTAACCCTGGTCATGCTGCTGCTTTACCACGGTTATTGCGCCCGCCGATGGGGCAGTATAATCAAGATCGGCCGTTTCAAGGACAGACAGCTTTACAAAGAGATACTGGGATTTAACAACTATACGGCATTGTCGGCCCTGGCATACATAGCCCGTTCCCAGGGTAGCAAACTACTGGTGAATGGCTTCTTTGGAACCTTCGTGAACGGAGCCTTTGCCCCGGCTTACCAGTTGGAGAACTTCTCTGTAATGGGAGTAACCCGCTTTGGTAACGCCGCCGCTCCGCAGATTACCCAGAACTACAGCGCCGGCGCGCTGGACCGCTCCATAGACCTGGTCTGCAAGATATCCCGCTTCTGCGCCCTGCTGATGACTATTTTCGTGGCCTGCGTGCTTGTAGAGCTTGATTTTGTGCTGGACCTTTGGCTGGATAAGGTGCCGGTAGGCGCCTCCCTGCTTTGCTTCTGGACCATGATCAGCGCCCTGGTTCGGACTTTCGCCATGGGCGGAACCCAGACCTACGAGCAGGCTACCGGCAAGATAAAATGGTTCCAGATTATCAACAGCTCCCTGTCCCTTGCCTGCCTGCCGCTTGGATGGCTGGCCTATAAACTTGGCGCCGAGCCCGTTGCCATAATCCAGATTTACATCGGCTATACTATATTTTACCGATTCATAGAATTCTATCTTCTGAAGCGCCTGACAGGCTTCCCGATTGCCACTTATCTTCGCAAGGCCTATGTCAAGCCCATAATCGTAGTGGCCCTTGTTGCTGCCTTTGTGGCAGTCTATGGCAGAATTGTTCCCGCCGATGCAAGTAATGCCGTTCACGTATGCGGAATCGCTGCCACACTGCTCTTCGGTGGCCTTTGCACCTACTTCATCGGCCTTTATTCCTGGGAACGCGCTGCCATTATTACATCCCTTAGAGGCAAATTCCGCCGCTAAGCCTACTGCCATTTTGACAAATATATAATTTGCATTATATTTGTAGGTTATTTATAATAACCGGATAACCGGTTATGAATGTGAAGTAGAAAACAATAAGATTCAAAATATGGCATTATCCGGAATAATCCGCAAACTCTTCGGCTCAAAAGCCGACAGGGATATGAAAGAACTCAGGCCCATGCTTGACAAAGTTCTGGCAGTATATCCCACAATTGACGCACTTGACAACGATGCACTCAGGGCCCGTACAGAGGCCCTCAAAAAGAAAATAGCCGCAGTCGAGGAACCCTTCGAGAAAAGGATAGAAGAAATCAAGGCAGAACTTGATACCGATATCCCCGTAAAAAGGAAGGAAGAACTGGCTACAGAGTCTGACAAACTTGTCAAGGAAGAGGATGAAAAGATAGAAGAAGTACTGCTGGAGATACTCCCGGAGGCCTTCGCCATCATGAAGTCCACCGCACGCCGTTTCAAAGAGAACAAGGAAATCGTCGTGACCGCATCGGACTTCGACCGCAATCTTACCACCAACCACGACTTTGTCCGCATAGAGGGTGACAAGGCCATTTGGCAGAACCATTGGGTAGCCGGTGGCAATGAGATTACCTGGGACATGGTCCACTACGATGTCCAGCTGATCGGTGGTATCGTTCTGCATCAGGGTAAGATAGCAGAGATGGCAACCGGTGAGGGTAAAACCCTTGTTGCAACCCTTCCGGTATTCCTCAACGCACTCGCTGGAAAGGGTGTTCACGTAGTTACCGTGAACGACTATCTGTCTAAACGAGACTCTGAGTGGATGGGACCTCTTTACATGTTCCATGGCCTCTCAGTAGATTGTATTGACAAGCACGAGCCCAACAGCGACGCCCGCAAGCGCGCATACAACTGCGATATCACCTTTGGTACCAACAACGAGTTCGGCTTTGACTATCTTCGTGATAACATGGCCATCGGCCTTGGAGACCTGGTTCAGCGCAAGCATCACTTCGCTATCGTGGATGAGGTGGACTCCGTGCTCATCGATGATGCCCGTACTCCGCTCATAATTTCCGGACCTGTCGGCAAAACTGAGTCAGACGAGCAGTTCATAGAGTTCCGTCCTTATGTAGAGAAGCTCTATACCCTTCAGCGTCAGCTTGTTACCCAGACTCTTACAGAGGCCCGCAAGCTTATTTCTGAGGGTAATGAGGCCGAGGGCGGCAAGCTCCTGCTCCGCTGCCACAAAGGCCTTCCCAAATACCAGCCCCTTATCAAGTACCTGAGCGAGCCCGGTATCAAGCAGCTGTTGCAGAAGACAGAAAACTTCTACATGCAGGACAACGAGCGCCAGATGCACATTGTAACGGACGACCTTTACTTCGTTATTAACGAGCAGCAGCACTCTGTGGATATGACTGACAAGGGCCATGACTGCCTTGCCAAGAGTGTCAACAATGCCGATTTCTTCGTGCTCCCGGATGTTGGATCTTCCATCGCAGAGATTGAAAAGAGCGAAGGTACCCTTCAGGAGAAACAGGAAAAGAAGGATGCCCTTATGGAAGACTTCGCCCTCAAGAGCGAGCGCGTACATACAATGATCCAGCTGCTCAAGGCCTATGCAATGTTCCAGAAGGATGTGGACTATATCATCGATGACGGCAAGGTCAAGATCGTGGACGAGCAGACCGGACGTATCATGGAAGGCCGCCGCTGGAGCGATGGCCTGCACCAGGCAGTAGAGGCCAAGGAAAACGTTAAGGTAGAGAATCCTACCCAGACCTTCGCTACCATCACCCTGCAGAACTACTTCCGTATGTATCACAAGCTGTCCGGTATGACCGGTACGGCAGAGACAGAAGCCGGTGAGTTCTGGAGCATCTACAAGTTGGATGTAGTGGTTATCCCTACCAACCGCCCGGTTATCAGGGACGACCGTAACGACCTCATTTACAAGACAAAGAAAGCTAAATATGCAGCTGTTATCGCACAGGTAGAGGAACTGGTGAAATCTGGTCGTCCTGTACTTGTGGGTACGACCGATGTGGAGACTTCTGAGCTCCTCAGCCGTATGCTCCGCATGCGTGGCATCAAGCATAATGTGCTCAACGCCAAGCAGCATGCAAGAGAGGCTGAAATCGTTGCCCAGGCAGGTCAGAGCAGTACCGTTACCATTGCCACTAACATGGCCGGCCGTGGTACCGATATCAAGCTTTCTCCTGAGGTTAAGGCCGCAGGCGGTCTGGCCATCATCGGTACGGAGCGTCACGACAGCCGCCGCGTAGACCGTCAGCTTCGTGGTCGTGCAGGACGTCAGGGAGACCCTGGTTCATCCACCTTCTACGTTTCCCTTGAGGATAAACTTATGCGTTTGTTCGGCTCTGAGCGTATCGCTTCCGTAGTTGACCGTCTTGGTATGACTGAGCAGGACGCCCTGGAGAACAAGATGCTTTCCAACAGTATTGAGAAGGCTCAGCGCAAGGTAGAGGAGAACAACTTTGGTATCCGTAAGCGTTTGCTGGAGTACGATGACGTAATGAACTTCCAGCGTGAGGCTATTTACTCACGTCGTCGCAACGCCCTTTCAGGTGAAAGGATTGAAATCGACGTAATGAATATGATGCTGGATACCGCTTCCCGCATCGTAGAGAAGACAGAGGGTATCGAGTTCCCGGAACTGGAGTCCTTTGTAATGGGCCAGCTTTCCATCGACCCCGGTTTTGATGCCGATTTCTACGCAGATGCCAAACCGGAGGATGTAATCAAGAAACTTTACGCCCACATGGAAGAGGTTTACAAACGCCGTATGGACACCATGATCGGCAAGGTATATCCCTTCCTCAAAGAGGTATATGAGAAGCAGGGCAAGATGTATGAAAACATCGCCATTCCTATTTCCGATGGCCGCAAGATGCTGAATCTTTCAGTTAACCTTGAGAAGGCATACAATACTCAGGGCCGCGAAATTGCAAAGACCCTTAGCAAGACCATCATCCTCTGGCAGATTGACGAGCATTGGAAGCAGCACCTTCGCGATATGGACAACCTGCGCCAGAGCGTACAGAACGCCGCTTATGAGCAGAAGGATCCGCTTGTAGTCTACAAACTTGAGAGCTACAACCTCTTTGCCGATATGCTGGATACCCTTAACAAGGATGTTCTTTCATTCCTGCTCAGGGCCTTCATCCCGCTCCGCGACGACAGCGCTTCCCGTCCCGCACCGCGTCCTTCACAGCCGCGCCGCACTGACATGAGCCAGATGCAGACTTCCCGCAACGACCTCTCTACCAACGGAGAGCAGAAGAGCAATGCTCCTGTCGTGGCAGAGAAGAAGATCGGCCGCAATGATCCTTGTCCTTGCGGAAGTGGCAAGAAGTACAAGAACTGCCACGGTAAGGGCTTAGTTTAGTGAATACCAACAATTAATATATGGCTAAGACAATGGAACAGACTGTCAATGTAAACGAGGTCAGCCGCATTTCTACCGGTACCGTTGTTAAGGGTGAAATCAATTCCCCCAACGATATCAGGGTGGATGGCTCATTCGAGGGTAAAATCATATCCAAGGGCCGTGTTGTAGTTGGCGAGAACGCTATTATCAGTGGCGATATTATTTGCGAGAACGTTGACCTTTGGGGCAAGATGACCGGTAACCTTTTTGTGAAGGATACACTTGCACTCAAGGAAGGTTGCTCAGTTAAGGGAAACCTTAATATCAAGCGTCTGATTGTAGAACTTGGCGCCAACTTCGACGGCAACTGCAAGATGGTGGACGATGCTGGTTTTGACAAGGCTTCCGGTAAGCTTGCAGAGGATAAGAAAGTAGGCGGTACTCCACTTCAGGCTTAATTTATGAAGGCCCGATGGTGCATCGCAAAGATGAGGGTTGGGGTTGCTATAGTGGCAATCCTGGCCTTTTGCTTTCCGAGCGCCCAGGCCCAGGACTTCTCCGGAATCTTTAATGCCATCGGCGGAGTCTTCAAGTCTATCGGTGTAGTTGACCTGTATAATTTTGCCAAGAATAGGGATACTACCTTTTACAAGTCGCCTCCGGGGACCTTTGATATTTGTCTTACCATGAACCTTGCCGGATCCAGGCAGAGCACATGGGGAAGCGAGTCGGAAAAGAATTCAAAATTCCGCTCCCACATTTCTTCTGACAATATGGTAAATTCTACCATATCAGTTGGTTACAAGGGTATTGCTTTGGGTTATACCTTCAATCCGTTTACCAGTAACAAGAATAGTAAGGATTATAGGTTCACTCTTACTTTGCACGGTAATTTCCTTGGGTTGGACCTGGCTTATTACAAGATTAATTCTTTCTCTGGTTATTCCAAGCTTGGGAACGAGAAGTACAATATTCCGTACGGCGATCCCAGTATGAAGCTTTTCCTGCTGAATACTTACATGGTATTCAATCACAGGCATTATTCCTATCCGGCGGGGGTTAACCTCAGTTATATCCAGACCAGGAGCTCTGGCAGTTTGATAGCGGGTGTGACTTTCTCTAACAATCGAACCAATGTTACTTCCGTGGGTTTTGACGAGCCGTCGCTAAAGATCAATTCAAAGATGGTTTCCATCGGTGCGGGATACGGATATAACTATGTTCCTTGCCGCAATATGCTTTTTGCTTTCATGTTGATGCCTAAGTTCGTGGTTTACGACAGTTCTTACATCGATGTGGATACCTACGATATCAAGCAGACTTTCAAGCGTCCGGAGCTTACTTATTCTGCCAGTGTCGGCATTGTAAAGTGGATGGGTAATGTTTATGCGGGTATTACTGCCCTGGCCGATGGTTACGAGTCCCATCATACTTCTACTGGCTTCCGTCTGCTGCAGGTTCAGTGGCATGTGCACGCACATCTTGGAGTTAACTTTTAAACAGTCCTGATATGTCTAAGAAGTTGTTTTTTGTAATGGTTATCATGCTGTTGGGACTCTGCGTTCCGGCAGCAGCACAGCGTATCACCAATTCCAACTACCAGTCGGTCGGTTATATCAAAAGTGACGGTACTATTCAGGATTCAAATTACCGTACCATCGGTCACATCAAGAGCGACGGCACCATCCAGGATGGCAACTACCGTACTATCGGTCATCTGAAGTCCGACGGTACTGTGCAGGATGGCAATTACCGCACTGTTGGCCATATTAAGTCTGATGGTACTGTGCAGGATGGTAATTATCGTACTGTGGGGCATGTGAAGTCCGATGGTACTGTTCAGGACAGCAACTACCGCACTATCGGCCACACCAGCGGCATCCCCAAAGAATGGGCCGCCATCTTCTTCTTTTTCTCTTTAAATTAGATACATCTGATTATTTGAAAAAAGTGCGGGTGTCAAAACCCGCACTTAATACTCCGTGGATTTGCCTATAATATTACTGAGATATGATTGGAAGGGGAATGCGGCTATCAATAAGCGGTTCATCCTCCTCGTCCTCTTGAAAATGTAAAAACAAGGTATCGTTTTCGAGAGTTCCTCTTATTGGAGTTAAGTTCTGCAAGACGACAGGGAACTCATCAATATCCTTAATGATAAAGTCCTCGAGATACTCTGAATAGTAATAGTGCTTTTGAGGTGTGAAATAATACACCAGGTCCTCTGAAGACCATTGTCCGAAAACGCCATCAAACCACTCGATATCAGTAAGTTCGTAAGTTCGATTCTTTTGATTTAAACATAGAAGATAGCGCCCATCGGACATAACTATTGTTTTGTCTGCCTTCTTCTTATTATTTGTTATTTCTGTCAATGTATTGTCATCGTTCAGTAAAAACCTTTTTTTATGTACTTTGAGAATACAATCCTCATCACAGTTATTTTTACTATAAATGGTATCGTTCGCTTTAGATAATAAAGATGTGTTGAGTACATCGGAGATACGTCTTGAAGAGTCGGAATCAATGCTAAATACCATAATCTTCTTTTCACCCTTTATGATCTCGCCTTCAAAAATAGGATGGATTCCATAATATATAAAAAAACCTAATGGAAAAGGTTCCGTCATGAACATAGGTACTTTAGATTGAAAAAAATCTATTTTCCAATTATCGTTAATTCTACCAAGAATAATACTGGTTATTTTGAACTTATCGTTGTTTTGCGAATCTATAAGTTCTTTAGATAGATACGATTCCAGAACTTCATTTTTAAATAGAGTTCTTGTTTCGAATTGACTACAGCTATTAAAGAGGAGCAAAAACGTGAATATGGATTTAAAGGCTTTCATATTTTCTTTTTTCTATATTTCTCAAGCCCATTTCTGGGTTCTGTTATTTGCATAGGCTTTTTCTTTATGGAATAAGTGTTTTTTGAATTTGGATAATATATGTAGTAGTTATTTGCTTTTAATTCGGGGTGCTCTTTCATTCTTTTAAAATCTCCTTCAAGATCATCTACTTCTCCGTATTTTTCATATTTACTACCATATTTTCCCGGATGAGAATGAATAGATGTCTTTGGTACATCTGTGAGCCCGTAATCGCCCCAATAGCCGGCATTGGATTCTTTGTACTTCGTGCCAAGAACAGCATTCTCCTTTCCAATGTGTACTGCCCACTCAAAGGAAGTATTATCTGCAAGGAATAGAAAGAGTCCTATAGCGTTTTCTACACTTTCTTTGTCGGCACCGAAATTTATGGATCGTGTTTCTTTTTTTGTGTTATCTTTCTTTAATTGTAAAAGAATGTCTTCGGAAGAAAAACTCATGGATTCACCACGATTGCCATAGGCATCCACAGCATATAATATATGTTCTTTACTCTCTTCCTTTCGAATAACACGTCCATCTCTATATATCTCCCAAACATCCCTTCCTTCCGGATCGACGATATTCACCGGGTTGCCGGCGCAATAGACGTACGGACTTATTGAGTAGTATTTTTCTGCCATAGGGTCAGGGGTTGTCCAGCGTGCGTGTATGGGGTCGTACCAGCGTGCTCCGAAGTCATACCAGCCAAGACTGCTCTGGGGGATTTGCTCTTTTCCGCTGAATTTGTACAGGTAACCAGTCTGTTCGACTACATTGTCTGCTGGGCCTCCATCCAGTATTACTGTCAATTCCATCTCCAGGCCATAGGGGTAATAGTGGTTAGCACGGACAATGTCTCCGGTGGCATTAATCACGGCTCGGTTGCTACCTTGATGGTCAGAAAGGAACCATCTATAGCTATACTGCGGTGATGAAGACGGATAACTGACATCTATATAACCGCCATCAACCAAGACTGTTCGTAAAGTGTCATTTACGAATACCAGATTACCGACATAGTCTTTTGGTATAGTATCATTTGCGGTGCGCCACTCCGTACGGAGTTTTGTTCCGTATGCGCTATACCAGTTACGAATACTTCTGGGAGAAGAAGGTTGTACTGTAAAATCCATCGTCTCTGGAAGATTCAATCTGTTGTAAGTGATAGCGTTTATGGAGTTGAGACCATCTGTGGTAAGACGTCCGTTGTCATCGTATGTACTCTGATTTGAATTAGAGACACCCACTAACTGGTTGCCGTTGTAGACATATGTATTATTGACAATTATTCCATAGGTGCCGTTGGCGAACAGGCCTTTGCGAACCTGTGTTTTAATATTGCTGTTTCTGTCATAGGTGTATGTGCAGCCGTAATCAGCACCGGTAAACCCACTGTAGGAAGCGCTGCTTAGCCTGGATACTCCGTCATACTCAAAGGCATAGCGGTGTGCGACAACTTCTCCGGAAACCGACCACTGTCTGGCGCTTACGTTTCCGCCCCATTGAGGAGTATTGTTACCTATATCATCTGCCGTATTGTAGGCGAGTGATTCGGAGTACGGTCCTGTCTGTCCTGTCAGCCATGAGCGTACATTATATGAATAGGTGGTTGCCGCCGAAGTGCTGCTGCCACGGTCTGTGCGAGAGAGACGGCCAACTGAATCATAGGAATTCGAAGACAAGGTGACCTCTGTGCCGGACTCCAGTGAGTGCCCGGTTGAAAGGAGACGCCCCCATCCGTCATACGTGTATGAGTAGTCTTCCGTCATAGAAGTGCCGTTTGCAAAGCCGTGCACAATCCTTTTGTGCAAAGGCTCCCCGGTAAAAGCGTATCCCAGTTGGGTGAACAGTCCGCCTCCCAGATGATCCGTCAGGCGTTCTTGAACAACCCGGCCTTTGGCATCATAGTATCGTGCAGTGTAAAGGTACAGACTTTCGCCTTCTTTTCCAAATACTTTAACGGCGGTACCAGTTTCAAGACCAAGGGCGGAAGTCGCGTATTGTCCGTCGCAGCCCGTTGCGGGAGTCTGATATGTCAGCATTGCCCTTTTAGCAAACGGTACACAGGAAGTGATAAATCCGTATTCGTCATAATAGCTGACGGAGGATATATCTGCGTTAGTAAGAGTGATGCCCGTTGCGGTGTATCCCATCAGAGTACCGGATGCTCCTGCATACTCGACTTCTACTTGTACGGTGCCTAGGGCATCGGCAAAGGCATTCCAATTACCTGAGCAGGTTCCAGTAATGCAGTCACGTCCCAAAGCATCCTGCAGCGAGAATGTCCATTGGCTGGATTTCCTCTGTTCTGCATCCTGAGTCAGCACCGGTCGGTCTCCCTTGTCATATACTTGATAAACCCATCCGGATCCGGGAAGCTTTTTGGCAATGCATCTGCCACGGGCATCGTATCTGTAAAGGAACACGAACTCGTCTACCGGCATTGCTGCAAGCTGCGAAGCCGTAGGATTGGAGAGTGCTGTGAGAGCGGCACTGAGTTCCGGCGGAAATACGGCTTCCAGGCGACCGAGCTTATCGTAGAGATACCAGGTGTCCAGGAACCTGTAGTTTTGCGAAACAGCCGTTGTGTCTACCCTGCGCTCCAATACTGTTCTACCATATAGGTCCGTGAACGTGAGAGCCTCGCGTCCATCCTCATCGGTTACGGATTGTACATTCAGCGAAGCTGCCGGCACGATGGATGGTGCGCCAAGTTCAAAGGTCGTGTTGCCTGTCCAGACAAGCACTGTCCTCTTGCAGGTCAGGCGTCCGCCGGAGGTGTCATTAGTTAGCCGCGATGCCCGTTTACCCTTGTCTGCCGTTCTCCACGCGGCTCCGGGACCGTATTCGGTCTTGACTATGTCCAGAGGGCTGTTGTCGTATTCTGTCTCCGAGTAACGAACTCCGTCGCCGGCATAAGGAGTGAGCCCATTGGACGATATAGTGGAAAGGCTCACAGATGTACCCGATGGACGACTGTTGCCGGCAGGCACGGGGACGGTCAACCAACAGCGGTATGGCCTGTCGCAGGTGTCGTATTCCCGGTAATCCGCCAGGTCGACAGGCGTGACTGAGGTGGAAGTCGGAGAGGCACCTTTCTGTATAACCTGAACAGGCCGTCCAAGGCCGTCAAAGTATTGGACGGATTCGCGTGGTGATGCTCCTGCGGCACCTGTCGGGATGCTGCTGGTGATGTATGTTTTCCCTGGATAACTTGCGTTTATGGATGCCCCAGTCGCATAGTGATATGAATACGATTGAACAGGATTGCCGTCATTGTCAATCGCTGAGATTAACCTGCCAAGAGAGTCATATACATAAGACTCTGTTATACCACGGCAGTTTGTTGCGCTTGTCACGCCGACACACGGACGATAGGTGTATGTGGTTACGGTTGACGATTCCGGAAAGACGCGGACCACATCAATTCTGTCCTGCCCCTCGTTGATGGTGTAGATATCGTTAGCCGCTGTTCCCAGAGGCTGACGCACATAAACCCAATCTCCGTTTCTGCGTACCCTGTAGTCCAGGATATAGTTTACGTCCGGGTCGGCATGGAAGGTGAATGAATAGCTGCCGGTGTGATAGCCTGCGCTGTGGAAACCGTCTTCATACCACGTGTCGGGGCTGATTCCTTCTTCGAAGTCCTCATACATAAACCCGTCATAGCCGGAAGAAGTCACAACCGCTTCCGTCCATCCGGCCTCGTAAGTCATCATCGGGTCTTCTGACTGTTCGCCTTCTTCCGTAATGTTGCTTACTGCCTCCACTATGCGTACTGCATGCCATCCGGAACCCAGAAGAAGAGTCGCATGGTCGCTGGCGTTTATGTAGTCTTGAATGGTAAGGTCTCCGCTTTCTTCAATGCCGTGACTGCTCAGCGCTATCACTCTTCCTCCGGTCCCGTCAATTGACAGGGTTACGCCCCAGTCCTGGCCATATGATGTGTCAAAGAAAAGGGATACATAGCCACTGTCTCCCAAATAGAAACTGGCTACGGGTACGGTAGAACTTGCCGGCACGACATAAAAGATATCATCTTCCTCGGTATGCTGCACATTGCTGATACTTTGAGAAAAAGTGTTCCGAACATTCCCGGCGATGCCGGCGGGTGAAACGCCGTCCGGAGTCCACATGTACGTGTTATATGTGCCGTTTCTTCCGACTGATTCAAGGATATTGCCAAGACTGTCTGCTTTGGTTACAGTAATGTCCGGGTCGCTGAAGAATGATGTCGGAGACTGGTAAAAGGAAGCCGTGTCTGTTGGAGAAGACAGTTCTGACTGATAAAAGTGCCATGGTACAAATGTCGTGTATCCCGGGACTTGCCGGTAATCCTGCTTGACGGCAGAGACAAGCCACCCGTTTTGGGATTGTTCCCTTCCGATGATGCGGTTGTTCAGCGACAGTGCTGCCATCTCGGGGACGTCGGAACTGTAGTGGGTTCGGATAGTCCCGGAGACATCTCCGCGTGTGATCGTTTCCTTCACAGGCAGGCGGTGACCGTTGTATGAGTAAGTTGTGGTTTCGACGGAGGCTGTTCCCCCGTCATCAGGATAAACCGTGACAGTTCTGGATCGGAGCGCCGGCCAGAAGGTGAATTCTTTAGTATATGCAAGGTTAATCACCAAGCCGTTGCTGAACATACGCTGCCCGAAGGATTTGACAAATTGAAGGGTATCCTGCATGTATGTCATATCCTCTTGTTGTTTCAATAGTCCCGATGCGTCATAATTCTTAACGCAGAGAAGGTTTCCTCTTGATAGTTCCATTGAAGAGAACGGGTATGCCAGGGGGCGTCCGTTAATTGTTCCCAGCACATCTGCTGACTGACGGTCAGCACATCCTGTGGTTCCGTGGTTGGAATACTCATATATTCTCTTTCCTCCATCTTGGAAGATTTCCGTCACTATGTCATAAGTGATATGTGCTCCATCAGTAGAGGAAAGGGGGCGAATGGCTGATTCGCTGCCAATAACATAATTGACATGAAGAATATCAACATGATTGTAATTTACAAATGGCAGAAAGCCAAATGCACTCTGATTCGTGTACGGAATATCCGACGCCGTTTCTTCATAAAATGAAGGAAGGCCGGAGGAAACTCCGCTGGAACGACCGTTTGCCAGTTTATATTCAAACCGACGAATTGTTTCATTTCCATCGGAAGCATGATTCTTTATCTTCTTAATACGGAGTCCGCCGCCCAAATTATCAGTGGTCAGCTGCTCCATAGAATAGCCGGGGTATTGCCATTGAATCCTTGAGAAGGAGTTTGGCTCGTAAGTGAATTCGGAATAGCCGCCGGCAGGATAATCCAGTCTGGTCAGGATCTCTGCCTTGATTTTCGTGGTGTCGACAGACCTGTAGGCATTGATGGTGTTCCATGAGATATCCTCATAATCCTTTCCGTTGTAATAGCCCCAGCGATCAGTCTGCTTTGCGCCGTATGCCGGAAGGGGGAGCGGGTTATAATGCATCTCATACGAGCCTGACAGAACGCCGTTGCAATCCCGGAACGTTATGCCAAGCAGTTTAAGTCTGGAATTGTTGTTATTTGTGTACGAAAACGTGATGCTGTCCCGGATGCCTGCCATGGATGACAACTGGAAATACCTGTCTTCTGCTTTCATTGCGGCCCTGGTGACGACGTTTTGTTCTAGACCGCCCTCGGCGTATGTGCGCTGGATGAGTTCATCGTCTGACAGCACTTGTTTAAGCTCAACAGTCTGTGCTCGGTTGAACGTAAAGGAGTCGCCACTTAAGGTGCATCGCACCGACCTGAGGTACGACGGCCGCATCATCATGAAAGAAACGTTGGGGTAACTTGTCCGGTCCGAGCTGGAATCATCATTGATGAGATAGTTCGGATCCTGGGCAATGGAGACTCTGGTCAGGTAATCGGAATCTGTTCTTTGGACAGGAGTTCCTTCTTTTTCATACGAAAATACAATGCTTTCTCCATCGGGATATTCAATGCTGGTCAGAAGCCAGTTGTTCACAGTTGCTCCACCGACGAATCTGTCCGCATCTGTAGATGCGCTGTAAGTACCGAGGCTTGCTTTACAATGAACGGAATATTCTATGGAACTGATGTCTCCGCCAAAGTGATATACCGTTCCGTCATCCTTGGTGATGGTAAATGCTTTGATATAGCGGTAGCTCGGTGCGAAAAGGATACTGCTGTTGCGCTGGATGAGTGCAAAGCTATCATTATATCCGTACTCGAACTGAACGGTAAAGGAAGCATCGGATTTCGATTTAATCTGAACCGCATTCTCGCTGATGAAATAGAATGACGCCTGGAGGTCATCCATCGAAACTTGAAATTCGTCAGGCTCCGTATCATAAAACCTGTAGCTGGATCCCCAGTTGTTAATTATATTGTTGGTGTTAGACCAGTCAATAGCCTGGAGTGATGCGGCATTCTTCAAGTAACATAGCTCAGTGTTCGGATAGGGTCCACTGTGGGTTGCTTGATACTCATCATTGCTCATCTCGTCTTTTCGGTTATTAACAATGCGGGTAATGCTGCCACCGCAGTGAAGTGACCATCCCTGGCCGACCCAACCCGGATGCAAATCCGGCCGGTTTCCTCCGGAATGATATGAAAGATAAATGGGAAGGGTTCTTCCCTTGGCCCGTAACTCAGCAAGGGGAATGCTGATCTGTGGTGTGCCGGTAAAAAAGGATACCGGGTGTTTTCCGTAGCGCCCCATCTCCATTGCGGTAGGGGAAATAGCTTGAGGGACCTCGCTTGGGAGCAGGCCATCAGCTATGGTTTGAGCATTGGAGCGTATAGGTAAAGACGCACTGACTAATGCCCACAGAAACATAAATAGTTGCCGCGTGCGGCAGCGTCGATTGCTGTAAAATTGCATAATCGGATAATTTAATTGATGATTTAGAGTAATTTATGGCAACCATTTTGTTTTTGTGGAATTCGCAAAATATCTTTGCGGAAATGATAATCGCCAAGCGCACCCGTAACCGGGTGTCAATCCTGTCAGATTGTACTAAACGATTAATCATTACAGGGAGATGCTGGCTGCCGCCACATCTCCTTCTGCTTTCCTGGGTGTCTAATCAAATTTTACATCGGTCAATTCTTTTATTCCGATGCAAAGATAACGCGCGGGTGTGCCAAAGTGCTGCACAAGCTAAAAAAATAAAAAAAATCTAAAAGAGATAGAATTGGTACCTGAAGAAAGGTAGGTCTAAAGTATCTACAAAGTATAGAGAGAAGACGGATACTCGCGGGGAAGGGGCTTTAGGAGGATTTCTCCGGATTTGACGCCGATGGATTCAAGGGCGGCACGGGAGGCTTCGTAGGCTGCTTCGTGGGTATTGTTGTTCTCGCTTAAATGACAAAGGAAGATGGCTTTGATGCCGGGATGCCAAAGGCGTGTGATAGCGCTTGCGCACTCGTCATTGCTCAGGTGGCCGTTGCCTCCGCAGATCCTCATCTTAAGCTCATGCGGGTAAGGCCCGCCCATCAGCATATCTACATCGTAATTGGATTCAATCACTACTACGTCGGCCTGGCTGGCAAGGGATATGGCTTCGTCGGTAACGCGGCCGGCATCGGTCATAATGAAAAACTTCCTGTCCGCTACTGATATCGCAAAGCCGCAGGTGTGGGTGGCGTCGTGGGGGACGGTGAAGTAGCGTACCTGCATATTGCCAATGGGGTTCCATCGACCTTCTTCCAATACCCGGCGGCAGGCTCCTATGTGGGGAGCGGTGAAGGTATGGCGTGCCAGGGCATTGTGCAGCTGTGCGGATGCGTAAACCGGCTTGCCCAGGCGCTTGCAGAATGAACCCAGATTGCGGATATGGTCCATGTGGTCATGGGTAACCAATATTCCCTGGACGGTGTCCATGCTAAGGCCGCTTATGCCCATGTACCGCTTGAGGGAGCGAATGGAAGTACCGGCGTCTATAAGTACAGCCTGGCCGTCACACTCAAGGTAGTAGCAATTGCCGCAGCTTCCGCTGGAAAAACTCATGAACTTAAGCTCCATCCCTTATTCCTCCTTCTCTTCGCAATAACGGCTGATTACTCCGTAGGCATCGGCAATACCAAGCTCGCCGGCAACTGAAAGGTCGTAGCAACCCTTTTCCTTATCCTTGAGATAGATCTGTATCAGGCCCCTGTTAAAGAAGGCGTTACCCATGGCCGGATAGAGCTTTATGGCCTCTGTATAGCTGTCGATGGCCTCTACCAGGCGGGATGACAGGCAGCGCAGGTTGCCAAGGTTGAAGTGCAGGTAGGGGAGGTCCGGCAATATCTTTGCCGCTTCTTCCATATCCGCTATGGCATCGGTATAGTCGTACGTGTGGCTAATGCCTTCCTTAACCCTGGCGCGGGTTGTGCCGCGGTCGTCCATAGTAAGGGTCTGCACGTTGCTTTCTATGGATGACAGGAATTCTATCATTTCTGCGCGCAGTACTCCTCTGTTCATCAGGTAGAAGGCCTTGTAAAGCTGACCGTATTTGTCTGATTCAGAGGTATTTCTGACGGCCTGGCTGTAATAGGTGAGCGCGGCGTTGAACTGGCGGGAAGACAGCTCATACAAGCCCCGCAGGAATTCTCCCATTCCGGCCGGCGCTTTTTCTGCTGCCTCCGTAAGGTCCATATATGATAT
Organism: uncultured Prevotellaceae bacterium; assembly: GCA_947166905.1. Lineage (GTDB taxonomy): Bacteria > Bacteroidota > Bacteroidia > Bacteroidales > UBA932 > Cryptobacteroides. The sequence goes on from CAMVFZ010000007.1 coordinate 58,358, forward strand.
GGCGCTGCGCAGTGAGTCCTTGCTGGTGATTGCAACGGGTACGGGAACATCCCTCAGGAACTTTTCAAGCAGGGGATTCTCGTACTTCTGGGACAGGGCCACAAGGCCAAGATTTCTGTTGGGTGACAATACAAACTTATACAGCGGACGCAACCTTACGTCTATGTCGCGGTGCTGCAGAAGCTCGTCGTCGAAGTCCTTCTTGGCAAAGTCTGCGTCCAGTGACAGCAGGGAACTGTATTTCTTGGTGGTATCGGCAAAAGAGCCTTCGGCCGATGTGTTCTTTTCATGGTATTCCTTGATTTTGCGGCGGGCGGTCTCGTAGTCCGTTGCGGCCTTTGAATACTCTCCCATCTGCCGTAGAGCATAAGAGCGGTTCATATAGGCTTTGGCAAAATCGGGATAAATGTCTATGGCCTTGTCGTAATCCTCTACTGCGTCTATCCAGCGGCCCATTTGTATGAAATATGAGGCCCTGTTGTAGTATGCAAGCACGTTGCGGGGGTTGATGTTGATGACGCGGTCCATATCGCCCAGGGCCTTGTCATAATCGCCGATGCGGGCGTAGATTAGGCTTCGGTTGTACAGGGTGAGGGCGTTGCCTGGCTCATCCCGCAGAACGCGGTCAAGGTCTTTCATTGCAGAGTTATAATCGTCTGTCTCATAGTACATTATAGCTCTGTTAAAGTATGCGAAGGTAGAGGTGGTGTCAAGGGAAATGGCCTTGTCCATATCCTTGATTGCATCCTTGAGCTCTCCTTTTGCAGCCTTCAGGCGTCCGCGGCGGACGTAGCCTTCGGGTTCGAAGCGGTCCAGTTTGATGGCCTTGTTATAATCTGTAAGGGCCTTGGTGGTATCGCCCATGAACAGGTAGCTTGCACCCCTGTTAAGGAAGGCGGCCGGATCCTTGGGCTGTTTGCGGATGTACCAGTCGAAGTCTGCCACGGCTTCAGTGAAACGCTGGGCCAGGAAGTAGGTAACGCCGCGGCTAAAGTATATGCCCTCGTAGCCGGGCCTTAGTGACAGGGCTGCGTCAAAGTCCCTTAGCGCAGATTCGTAATCTCCTGAGCGGCTGAATGTTATGGCCCTGTAGTGATAGCCGGAAGTGAATACTGGATTGAGTTTTACGGACTTGTCAAAGTCTTTCTGGGCGCCGCGAACGTCTCCCAGGTTGTACTTGGCTATGCCCCTGTAGAAAAAGGTCCAGTAGTCCGTACTGTCTATTCTTGCAAGTACGTTGAAGTTCTCTATAGACTGGGCGTACTTGCCGTCCGCCAAAGCCTGCCGTCCCCTCATGTAAAATACATCCCGGTCGTACTGCGCGCTCAAACTAAGCGCAGAAGCCAGAAAAATGACCGGAATTATCAAGTATTTTGAAAAAAAATTCATATTCTGCCCGATTATCACTAATTTTGACGGATTATGCAAAGATAACAAACAGTTTTGATTTTGTTTAAAAATATCAGCCTAATTGCATGCGTCGTTCTGACTGCTTTCTCTGTCCTCCCTTGCAACGCAAGGGAAATGCGGATCAATGTATCAGAAGAGGCGCGCGCAACGGTCACTGAGCAAAAACTGAGCCGCGATATCGGATTCCTGTCAGATTCTCTTTGCGCAGGCAGGGCAACAGGCACGAAAGGCGCGGTAGAAGCATCCTCCTGGATAGCCAGGCGCTTCTCGAATCTTGGCATGCAGCCTCTTGGAGGCTCTTTCATCCATAGTTTCAGCATTGCCAGCGCCGGTACCGGCCGCAATGTTATTGCTTTAATGGATGGCAATGCCGATAATTCAAAAGGCTACATTTTGATTATGGCCAGCTATGACGGCCTGGGCGTGCGCGGCGGCAATATTTACCCCGGCGCAGACAGCAACGGTTCCGGAGTAGTTGCCATGCTTTCCCTGGCGGAGATGATGTCTGTCTGCAGGGATTTGGGCCGCGAATACAGCTGCGGCGTTATATTTGCTGGCCTGGATGCAAAGTATCACAGTATGGCCGGCTCTTCCCACCTTTGGACAGAACTGTCCGGCGGAATGCTCAAGGCCGCCGATGGCCGCAGTATCGGGCCGAAGGATGTGAAAATGGTGCTGAACATAGACCAGGTGGGCAGTAGCCTGAGCCCTCTGAAATCCGGTCGCAAGGATTATCTCATCCTGCTTACCGGCGGCATCGGCAAAACTGATATACAACAGGCCAATAAAAGCAAGGGAACTGCCCTTGATCTTGGCTTTGACTACTATGGCAGCGTGGATTTTACCAATGCTTTTTATCGCAAGGTAGGGGAGCAGAAGGTGTTTGTAGAGCATGGAATTCCGGCTGCGATGGCAACATCGGGCATAACAATGAACAATAATAAACTCTCGGATACAGTTGATAATCTGGACCTTCCGGTGCTTAAGAGAAGAATCTGGCTCCTTTGGAACTGGATGGAGCGTGTTGCGGAAGTCCTTCCCGGGAGAAGATAAACGATATATTTATGAAAGAATTCTGGAAAATACTTGTCAAATATGTAAGACCGTACGGTAAGTACCTGAGTTGGAGCGTATTGCTGAATATGCTGTCCGCAATATTCAACGTATTCTCTTTCTCTCTGGTAATACCGATGCTGCAGATTCTCTTCAAGATCAACGAGGCTGTTTACACCTACATCCCCTGGGGCGATGATGCATTCAGCTTCAAAGAGAAACTGGTCAACAATGCATATTATTCAGTTACGCAGCTGGTAGAATCGGCCGGCCCGTCCGCTACCTTGCTCATCCTTTGCGTCGCACTCTCTGTGATGACCCTTCTTAAGACTGCATGCTACTTTGGGTCATCGGCGGTTATGATTCCTATCCGTACCGGTGTGCTCAGGGATATGAGGATGCAGCTGTATAAGAAGATTCTTTCCCTGCCGCTCGGCTTCTTTTCACAGGAGCGCAGAGGCGACATCATAGCCCGTATGACCGGCGATGTAAGCGAGGTTGAGAGCTCTATCATGAGCTCCCTTGACATGCTTATCAAGAATCCTATCCTTATTACCTTCTACTTTGCCACCCTGCTGTTTATCAGCTGGCAGCTCACCCTGTTCACTATCGCCGTAGTTCCGGTGATGGCCTGGATTATGGGAGTGATAGGTAAGCAGTTGAAGCGTAAATCATTACAGGTTCAGGAAATGTGGAGCGACACCATGTCGCAGGTAGAGGAAACCCTTGGCGGACTGCGCGTTATCAAGGCCTTCGTGGCAGAGAAGAAAATGACCGGACGTTTTGCCGATACCACTGACTCCCTGCGTAGTAAATCCGCAAAAGTGGCTATCCGTCAGGCACTTGCGCACCCTATGAGTGAATTCCTGGGTACCGTGCTTATCGCAATAGTACTTTGGTTCGGCGGCACCCTTATCCTGGGAGACAAGGCTCCCATCGACGCTTCCACCTTCATCTTCTATATGGTGATTCTTTACAGCATCCTCAACCCGTTGAAGGACTTCTCCAAGGCTACTTATGCGATTCCCAAGGGTCTGGCTTCCATGGAGAGAATCGACAAGATACTGGATGCAGAGAACCCTATCGCCGATCACCCTACTCCCAAGGAACTGGATGGCTTCAAGTCCGATATTACCTTCGAGGGTGTAAACTTCAGCTACGAGGATGGAAAGAAGATTCTTCAGGACATCAACTTTACGATAGAGAAGGGTAAGACCTTTGCCATTGTGGGTGAATCCGGTGCCGGAAAATCCACCCTGGTAGACCTTATTCCCCGATTCTACGACGTTACTTCCGGCGCTGTCAAGATTGACGGCACTGATATCAGGGAGCTGCGCACAGCAGACCTTCGCGGCCTCATCGGCTATGTGAACCAGGAGCCTATATTGTTCAACGATACCATATTCAACAATATCGCCTTTGGCGTGAAAGGTGCGACGATGGAGCAGGTTATAGAGGCTGCCAAGATTGCCAATGCACATGAGTTCATAATGGAGAAGGAGGAAGGTTACAATACCAATATCGGTGACCGTGGAACCAAGCTTTCCGGTGGCCAGAGGCAGAGGCTTTCCATTGCCCGTGCAGTGCTTAAGAACCCTCCTATCCTTATTCTTGACGAGGCTACGGCTTCCCTGGATACAGAGTCTGAGCGTCTGGTACAGGAGGCTCTTGACAGGCTTATGTCCAGCCGTACCACCATCGCAATCGCCCACAGGCTTTCTACAATCAAGAACTCAGACGAGATTCTGGTTATGAAGGAAGGCCATATCGTAGAGCGTGGACGCCACGACCAGCTGATTGCCCAGAACGGCTATTACAAGAAACTTAACGACATGCAAAGCTTATAATGAAGACTTTAGAGATTCCCTTCGTCCCTTCTTTGGAAACACTTGATTTCCAGGCACTTGATCTTACCCTTGAAGAGCAGGGCGTAAAGGCTGCCATAGACAGTGTAAACTGGCCGGACGCCTTCCCTTACAGGCCTGACTGCAATGTTACCCTGGCTCATGACGGGAAGAATATCGCCATGTTGTTCCATGTAAGAGGTCTGGACCTTCGTGCCATGGAAATGGAGGACAATGGCAGTATGTGGGAAGACAGCTGCGTAGAGTTCTTTGTGCAGGACCCTTCAGGGGAGAAGTATTACAATTTTGAGCTTTCATGTGCCGGCCGTCTGCTTGCAGCGGAAGGCGCTAATAGGAATGACAGGCCGCGTAGGGGAGCGGAGGTGCTAAGCCGCGTACGCCGCTTTACAACCGTTGAGGGCGCTCCTTTCCAGAAGGATGGCGGCATCTACAGCTGGACTGCCGGTATGCTTATCCCGATGGATCTTTTTGGCGCCGCCGGGGTAAAGGAACTCCGTGCCAACTTCTACAAGTGCGGTGACAAAACTGCTCACGTGCACTTTGTATCGTGGAACCCCATCGACATTCCCAATCCGGACTTCCACAGGCCGGATTTCTTTGGCGAGCTAATCCTTAAGTAAATGACGAATTCTAAAATAAGAAATTTTTACATAGTACTGCTTGTACTGTATCTGGGAGTTGTGGCGTGGCTGTGCTTCGGCACCTTCGACAATGCTCCGTCAATCCAGGAGTCGTTCCTGGGCATCCCTACGGATAAACTTGTTCATTTCTCTATGTTCCTGCCCTTCCCGATAATAGCCAGGGGGTTGTTCATCGGCATTACAAAGAAGCCTATTCATTCCCTGCTTCTTATATTGGGGCTCTTCCTTGTTGGCTGCGTTATAGCCGGGGGTACTGAGCTTGGCCAGGGACTTACGGATTACAGATCCGCCGATCCCAAGGATTTCCTTGCGGATGGCATCGGTCTGGCTGTTGGAGCAATAGTGGCCCTGATACTTGACCTTAGGGCTGCATTCCGAAAGGTGAAACAAACTAACTAACATTATGCACATAAAATTTCTTTCATCGGTAATCGTGGCTGCGGCGCTTTCTGTCGGTGCTTTCGCACAGAGCAGCATCGTTAAGGATTTCAAGCCCACCTGCGATTCCCTTACCACCTTGCTCAAGGAGAAAACGACCGTAAGGTCCATCCTTAGACTTAAATCGGTGGCTGTAAGGGGAAACAATCTGGATTTCCATTTTAACGAGAATCTTGCTGACTATGCTTGGCATAAGAGTGATGTCAAGTGGTTCAAGAAGCAGCTTGAAGAACTTCTCCCGGAGGGATATGAGAAGTATTCAGTGGGTAAGATTTATTGCAAGTCACTTCCTATTGAGGAGCTGATAACGCCGGAGATTACCAATGATGGAGATAATTCCAAGACAGAGTACAAGATTCACCGCAAGAAGGTTACTCCTGTTGTAAGCCGTGTCGGTGGCCTTTCCTTTGATAAGGGTATGAGCGGCCGTCACGTAGCGCTTTGGCAGAGCCATGGCCGTTATTACGAGGCCAAGACCCGCCGTTGGGAGTGGCAGAGGGCCGTTGATTTCATGACTTGCGAGGATATGTACACCCAGAGCTATGTTCTGCCCTTCCTTATCCCGATGCTTGAGAACGCAGGCGCCTATGTTATGACTCCGCGTGAGCGCGATACCCAGCGCCTTGAGGTTGTTTGCGACAATGACGAGTCCTTCCGCGACGACCGCAGCGACGCTCTCCTGCGCCGTCATGGCAGCTATCGCGAGTCCGGTTCCTGGAACGATGCCGGCCTTGGTTTTGCCGATCTTAAGAAGGTTTATGCCGATGCCGACAACCCCTTCCGCATGGGTACTGTGCGTTACGCTCATTGCAATCCTAAGGAGGCTACTGCTACCGCAAAGTGGATTCCTGAGTTTGCGGCTCGTGGCGAATACGCTGTTTATGTTTCTTACAAGACTTTGGAAAACAGCTCTTCCAAGGCTCTGTACACTGTAAATCACCTTGGCGGTTCCACTACTTTTGCTGTTAATCAGCAGATGGGTGGCGGTACCTGGATTTATCTTGGAACTTTTGAGTTCGATACCGAGGGCAATTATTCCGTAGTTCTTCAGAATACTGGAGAGAAGGGCAAGGTTGTAACTGCCGATGCTGTCCGCTTTGGCGGCGGTATGGGTAAGGTTGCCCGTGGCAATGATGACGAGCCTGTTGAGTACTGGACAATATCCGGTATGCCTGCTTACATGGAGGGCGCTCTCTACAATATGCAGTACAGCGGCATCGACACTACTATTACCAAGGCTTACGAGACGGATTATACTAATGATTATGCCGACAGGGGCCGTTGGGTAACCATGCTCGCCGGTGGCTCTGAGGCCAATCCTAAGGATGAGGGTCTTGGTATTCCCTTCGATCTTTCGTTTGCTTTCCATACTGATGCCGGTACTACGCCGGATGATAGCTACATCGGCACTCTGGCTATCTATACATTGATGTGTGACGATAGTCGCAAGTACCCGGATGATAGTGACCGTATGGCTGCTCGTGAGTACACTGATCTTGTTCAGACCCAGATAGTTGACGATATCCGTGCCCTTTACGAGCCTGAATGGGCCCGCAGGCAGCTTTGGGACCGTTCTTACAGCGAGTCCAGGACTACATCGGTACCGGGAATGTTGCTTGAGCTTCTTGCCCATTCCAACTTTGCGGATATGAAGTACGGTCTTGATCCTTCATTCCGCTTCACTGTGGGCCGTTCTATCTACAAGGGTATGCTTAAGTTCCTTGCAAACCGCTATGGCAAGTCTTATGTCGTACAGCCGCTTCCGGTTAATTCTTTCAGCGCTGTATTCTCTGGTGATAACCACGTAAATCTTAGCTGGAAGCCTACTGAGGATGAGCTTGAGCCTACTGCTAAGCCTACTGGTTACATGGTTTACATGCGTATTGACAATGGTGGCTGGCAGGAGTCTTTCAGGCTTGATAAACCGGCTCTAGTGGGTGGCAAGGTTTCTACTGAGATTGCTATCGAGGCAGGCCATATTTATTCTTTCAAGGTTCGTGCATTCAATGCTGGTGGTCTTAGCTTCCCTTCAGAAACTCTGGCTGCAGGTACTCCTGAGGGTGCAAAGGCTGGGGAGACTGTGCTTGTTGTGAATAACTTCGACCGTCTTTCTTGCCCGGCTTGGTTCGATACTCCGGATTATGCCGGCTTCGACCTTACTCTTGACGGTGGCGTTCCTTATATGAAGGATATTACTTATACTGGCAAGATGTACGAGTTCCATCGTCATCGTCCTTGGGAGGATGATGACAACCCGGGTTATGGTGGTTCATTTACCGATGAGGCCGGCCTTCAGATTGCTGGTAACACCTTTGATTATCCGTTTATCCATGGTCAGTCGCTGATGGCTCTTGGACGTCGTTTCTGCTCTGTTAGCACTGCTGCTTTCCAGGCCGATGGTGCCCCGTCATATGTTTCTGTTGCCGATATTATCTGCGGTAAGCAGGTGACTGTTTCTGCTGGTCGTCCTGGTGCTTCTGCGGATAGGTTCCAGGTGTTCCCGGAGGCTCTTAGGACCAACATCCGTAATTTTGCGGAGCGTGGTGGAGATGTTCTTGTTTCCGGCGCTAATATTGGTACTGATGTTTGGAGCCAGATTTATCCTGTTCAGAAGGATTCCCTGAATCGTGAGGATTCCAAGAGGTTTGTTCAGGATGTTCTTGGTTACAAGTGGATTGCTAATTATGCTTCTCGTACCGGTGTGGCCGCTCCTATGCGCAATAAGCTTATCAAGGATCTCCCGCAGGATTTGAAGGTGGCGTTCCACAATCAGCCTAATGAGGAAATCTACTGCGCAGAGACTCCTGATGGTCTTCTTCCGGCATCGGACAAGTCTTCAATCATCCTTAGGTATACGGATACTCATATTGGTGCTGGTATTGCTTTTGATTCGGGCCGTTGGCAGGTTGTTTCCTTTGGTTTCCCTCTGGAGATTGTCAAGTGTCCCGACCAGCGCACCGCCCTCATGAAATCTGCCCTGGACTTCTTTAAAAAATGAAAATAGGGTAGTACCCCTGGCTAAAAGAGATGCTCACCCGGGCATCTCTTTTTTTTCATTTCTTCCCTGCGGCCAAAGGCATTAACCCACCGACCCGGTTCTTCTGTGTGTTGGGAAGTTTAGGGGTTTGGGGGAGCGAATAGTTCCCCCAGTATAAGATTCCTTTGGTTGTGCAGCAACCACGGGCGTCCACGCCTCTCGGTGGCTCAATGCCATTTGTCCGTCGCAGGTGTGATAGAAATGCCTGACCTGCGACGCTATACGCTCTGAGTGGCCGAAAACCGTCCCCGGTCAGCCAAAATTTTCACACCTGCTGCGTTTTGCCCGCACACCCGCGACGTTTTTGCCTTGGCTGCCGCCTCAAAATGTTAACATAAATGAAAAAGAGCATTATTCCGGAGTACTCCAAGAATAAATGCTCTATTTTAATTAACGTAGGCCGATTCCACGACCATAATATCCACTGCGACAAAGTGTAATCATTTCTTCCGTACTGGCAAGGATTTGCAGGAAATAATTGGAAATTAATTGATATCTTTGCAAAGAAATAAAATGTAATGATTATGAGAAAGATATTGACCGTGATAGCGGTGGCAGTGGCTGTGATAGCGCTGGGAGCCTGCGGGAAGAGTGATACCAACTCTGGCTCGGGCGGTTCCGGCGGCGGCAGCGGCTCCGGTGGCTCCGGCGGTGGCGGCGGAACAACGCCCACCACAAGGACCGACTTTGTTTTTGGCTCAGATGTGAGCTGGGTTACCGAGATGGAAAAGGACGGCAAGAAGTTCTATGATGCCAGCGGCAACCAGAAGGATTTGTTCCAGATGTTCAAGGCTATGGGCCAGGGCATTATCCGCCTGCGTATTTGGTATAACCATGACGGCGGATGGTGCGGTTATGATGATGTTTTAGCCAAGGCAAAACGTGCCCAGGATGCCGGTATGGCGGTTATGCTGGATTTCCATTACAGCGACAATTTTGCCGATCCCGCCAAACAGACGCTTCCTGCAGCATGGAGCGGCAAGACTCACTCGGAACTTGTCGCCTTGGTTAAGTCATATACGACTGATTTCCTGACTAAACTTAAACTTGATAAAATCAGCCCGACTTATATTCAGATTGGCAATGAAACCCGAAACGGCATGCTCTGGCCGGATGGCCGGCTATGGGACAATAACGGCGATATTGCCGATGGCTGGAAAAGGTATGCAGAGCTTAGCAATGCCGGCTACGATGCTGCTAAGAGCGTTTTCTCCGGGGCAAAGGTGATTGTTCACCTGAATCACGCTTATGAAGACAATGTATGGTGGTTCAACAAGTTTAAGGATGCCGGCGGAAAGTATGACATCATCGGCCTGTCACATTATCCGCAGGAGGATAAGACAGGGTCAAATTGGTCATCCGTGAATGCGGATGCCATAACAAATATCAACAAACTGATTACCGCAACAGGAAAAGATGTAATGGTTGTTGAGACCGGTGTAAAGTCTTCCAATTTTACCGATGGCGTCAATTGCCTCAAGAATTTCATCGACAGCATCTATAAGATTACTGCCGTCAAGGGCATCCTGTACTGGGAACCCGAGGTTTACGGCGGATGGAAGCCTGCAGAATACAACCAGTTGGGTTGGAATTCTTACGGCATGGGTGCTTTCACATCGGAGGGCAAGCCGTCGGACGTACTTTCACTTTTTAAAAACTAGCGAGTTAAGTGGCCAAGACCACAAAGGACATATTGCTGGAAGGCATCAGAAACGGGGCGGAACTGACTAAAGGACAGCAGTTCCGCCTTACTATGCTCCTTTGTACCCCTGCGATAGTCGCGCAGCTGGCCTCTGTGATGCTTCAGTTCATAGATGCATCGATGGTGGGCAGCCTTGGGGCCAACCCTTCTGCTTCCATCGGCCTTATTGCAACTACAACATGGCTGTTCGGCGGTTTCCTGTTTTCTGCCAGCCAGGGCTTTTCCGTACAGGTTGCCCATTTGATAGGCGCCAACGATTTCAGGGCCGCCAGGCAGGTTCTTCGCGAGGGCCTGACTTCATGCATAATGCTGAGCCTGGGATTCTCCCTGATTGGTATGATCATCAGCCCGTACCTGCCCATCTGGCTTGGCGGCGGAGAAGAGATAATTGCTGATGCCACCCGCTATTTCTTTGTCTATTCGCTCAGCCTTCCGTTTATGCAAATCGTGTGGCTTGGCGGAACGATGCTTCAGTGTAGCGGAAACATGAAACTGCCCAGCATCCTTGACGTGGTAATGTGTCTGCTGGATGTAATCTTCAACTTCTTGCTGATTTTCCCTACCCGCGAGGTGAATGTATTGGGCTTGGACTTGACTATCCCGGGAGCCGGCCTTGGTGTCACGGGCGCTGCGCTTGGAACAGGCATTGCCATGGCAGTTACCGCCTGTATCATGCTGTGGTTTGTTCTGGTTCGTTCTCCTGAACTTAACCTGAGGCAGGATAGGGGAAGTTTCCGCCCCACAGCCAAGTGCCTACGCAATGCCTTTGGCATTTCCGGTCCGATGTGGCTTCAGAATGTCGCAATGAGGGGAGCGCATATAGCCGGAACTGTAATAGTTGCACCATTGGGCCCTATCGCAATTGCAGCCAACAACTTTGCAATCACTGCCGAAGCCCTCTGTTATATGCCCGGGTTCGGTATTGCCGATGCTGCCACGACCCTTGTAGGTCAGAGCCTTGGAGCGGCCCGAGAGAAACTTGCGCGAAGCTTTGCAAAAATCACCCTGCTCTCTGGAATGACCATAATGACAATCCTTGCTGCGGTGATGTTTATTTTTGCGCCCCAGATAATGTCTGTTCTTAGCAGTGATGCCTCTGTGGTGGCCCTTGGTACGCAAGTGCTTAGATTAGAGGCGTTTGCAGAAACTTTGTATGCGGCTTCAATAGTCGCTTACGGGTCATGCGTAGGGGCCGGGGACACTATGGTTCCAAGTGTACTGAACTTTGGTACCATGTGGGTTATCCGCATTGGACTGGCTGTTTTCCTTACGCCAAAACTGGGACTTATGGGCTATTGGATACCGATGTGTATAGAGCTGAATATTCGTGGCGTATTGTTCCTTCTTAGGATCCGCGGCCGTAGTTGGATGAAAAAGGCAATCGTCGTTGGTTTACAGATTAATTGACATTTTTAGATATGAAAACAGAAGTTAAACTTATCAGAAATCAGGAGTTTGGCGGAGAGCGTCCGCTTTACTGCATGCATAATCTGGAGCTTGAGGGCGTCATTATCCATGCCGGGGAATCGGCCCTGAAAGAGACTTCGAATATCACCGCGCGTGGCTGCCGCTTCGAGGGTAAGTACCCTCTGTGGTGCTGCGACGGTTTCACTGTAAAGGACTGCATATTTACCGTCGGCGCCCGTGCGGCCCTCTGGTATTCCAGGAATCTGGTAATGGAGGATACTATCGTGGACGCCCCCAAGATGTTCCGTGAGATGGAAGGCATAAAGATAAAGAACGTGATTATTGGCAGCGCTTCCGAGACATTTTGGCATTGCGGTAACATAGAGGCCGATAACCTTGAGGCCGACAGGGCCGATTATATCTTTATGAAGTGTCACGATATCGTATTGCGTAACTTTAAGCTCAATGGAAACTATTCCTTCCAGTGGAGCCGCAATGTAGAGATTCACGATTCTGTGCTAAATACCAAGGATGCCTTTTGGGAGACGGATAATGTAACTGTCTATGATTCAGTTATTAACGGAGAGTTCCTGGGCTGGCATTCCCGCAACCTTAAGCTGGTTCGCTGCCATATTACCGGCAGCCAGCCGCTCTGCTACGCAGAGAATCTTGTCCTTGAGGACTGCACCTTTGGCGCCGATGCCGATCTTGCCCTGGAGTACTCTTCCGTAGAGGCTACTATCAAGGGCCACATCGTCTCTGTCAAGAACCCCCGTACCGGGCATATTCATGCCGGCAGCATTGGCGAGCTCATTCTTGACCAGAACATCAAAGCCCCCGCTGACTGCGTTATCACTACCGACTAAAAAGAGATGCCCGATCAGGTCGGGCATGACGGAAAACGAGCTTTTATTGAGTATCAATGAGTTACGCATTTTAACTCCCGAAAAACTGCGGAGTTAAATCGCGTAAGTTGCTGATAATCAAAAGAGATTTTGGAGACAACTTGGAATATAGTCCGCCCATCTCCACAAAACTTAAAAAAGGATGCCGACTGGCATCCTTTCGTTTTGTGGAGATGGGCGGACTCGAACCGCCGTCCAAACACCGCACCCAGCGGCTTTCTACAAGCTTATCCTTCCTTTAATTGTAGGGGAGGGGCTGCCGGAAAGCGGGCCACCGAACCCTTAGCCTTTAGTCTTAGCCGGCTTTAAAGGCGTCCGCCGGAGCGTCCCGTTCTGAATGATACCCCTGGGCCGGACAATAACGGGCGGAAAGTCCGAGGGATACTCGTCGGCGGCGCAGCCTAGGCGCCGCGGATTAAGCTAATTGGCTTGGCCAGATTAGGCAGCGAGTGCAAAGTTGGATTTGCCAACTGAATTTTCGAGGATCAGGATTAACGGGCCGCCCCACAGAGCCCGGCTTGCTTACCGTCAGACGTCAATGCTGTCAAAACCAAAACATCCCCGTCTTTAAGTTCGGCAAAGATAGATATTTTGTTTTGTATTGTCAAATATCCGGAAATTCGTTATTTTTGTAAAATGTTGATAACTTGGTAAAATACGCCTTCTTATGAAAAGAGTAAAGTATCTGATTTTGGCGCTGATGCCTGTATTGCTTGTTTCCTGCGGTTTCATAGAGAAAACCAAAGTGGAAAACAAGGTTGGTGAAAAATTCTATGCAGAGCTGTCTGCATCCGCTTACGGGGATGCCGTTGCTTTTTGTAATGTTTCTGTAGATTTGGGCAGCAAAGAGGAAGATGGTAGCTATACTGGAAAAATCATCCTCAGGAACACCAAAAACGGAACATCGGCCGATATCCCTGTTTATGTATTGGCGGATGGCGAAGAAGTTACATATAAAACCATGACAAGCGATTCCGACGTGGCAGACATTATGGCCGTTCTGCAAAATCCGGATGCTGAAGAAGAGGCGGATGCCCCCGAACTTGCAGAGGTTGAAGATGAACCCGTAGAAGAAGTAGAAGAAGCTGTAGAAGTGCTGGAAGAGCCTGAAGAGGTCGTAGAAGAGGTACAACCTGTTATTGCAGAAAAGGAGCCTGTTAAGGAAGTAACTGCCAATGAAGAGACAATCGTTAACGGCGTTCCTTCATGGCTCTTTGGCAAATGGACCTGCTCTACGGCTTATGGCACAGAGATAATGTGGATAGATAAGGATGGCGTCCGCTCCAAGAACGGTAATGTAGAAGATACCGGTACTTACACCTATAGCAACGGAGAACTCCGCATACAGTTCAGCCGTGAAAGGGGTGTTGTCACATCCATCCCCGTAGATGCCGCAAATCGCCGTCTGGAGTACGGTGGCGGGTATTATTGGGTTAAATCCAACTAATCATTTCGCTGATGAATAAACTGCTAAGCGTGCTGTCCGTCGCCATGATCGGCTTATTTGCCGCATCATGCAGCATCGACGATGCCTACGACCTGGACAAAGACATAGACAAGACCTTTGAGCTTAAGAATTTCACCTTCAAGCTCAATGAAAACTATTCCTTCAATATCAAGGAAATCCTTCTGGAAGAATACCCGCTATCGGCCCTTGAAATGCTGGTAATCGGCAGTCTTACAGACATTAAGGTAACCCTTAAGAATGGCCTGCTGGGCAAATTCAGGGTAGATGGTATCGCCGATAAACTTGGTGACGACTATCTTTTCAGGCATGGAATAGTATCGGCCACCATAGTAAATGATTTGCCGGAGCCGATATCGGCCACGGTCGTTGCCGTCGACTCCAAGAATAAGGTTATCCCGGAGATAACGGCAACCTTAACGCCGGAAAGCATCCCCACAGGGACATCGACTTTTACCGTAGATGTGAAAGGAAACGGTGGCTACATCAACTTTGACGGCGTCCGGTTTACAGTAAAAATGGGGGACGAGACCAGAAAGGTCAAATTCAGCAACTCCCAGAAACTCACAGTTAAAGACTTTATTATCTCCTTCCCGGAGGGTGTCGCAAAAAAAGGCAAGTAGGCAATGAAAAAGATCTTCTTTACAATAGCCGCACTTGTTCTGGCGGCATCGGCATGGGCACAGGATTTCCAGACAGGATACTTCCTTAACGGTTACACTCAGGCATATAAACTGAATCCTGCCATCAGGCCGGAAAAGTCGTTCCTGGCCCTTCCCGGGCTTGGTGGCTTCGATATTATTAGTCGAAGCAATGTGGGACTGGACGATTTCTTCTATCCCGTTAGCGGCGACAAACTTGGCTATTTCATGCATCCGGAAGTGGATGCCAAGGACTTCATGAGCAGGCTCAAAAGTAGCAACAAGGTGGTTGAGAACAGCTATGTCAACATTCTTGCCCTGGGCTTCAAGAAGGGCCTGGCTTATCATACAATTGACATCAGCATAAGAACTGCCGGTGGTGCATCCGTCCCTTACGAGCTGTTTTCATTCCTGAAAGAGGGTATATCGGACAAGATAGTCATTCCATCTCTCAGCGTAGAGGAGAATGTCTTCCTGGAAGTTGCTTACGGCCTTAATTTCAAGGTAAACGGAATAGTTTCCGTCGGCGGACGAATCAAGTATCTGGCCGGCCTTATGAACACCAGTGTCGGCATTGACAATCTTACTGTGACCAGCGACAACGGAAGGTGGATGATAAGCGGCAATACCTATGGCAAGATGGCCTGGAGGGGTGCGACAGTAAAGACCAAGGTCGATGAAGCCGGAGATGTCATCATCGATGGCGTAGATACAAAAAAGATCAGTGGGGTAGCCGGCAATGGTGCTGCCATAGACCTTGGAGTGGTTGTGGACGCCATTCCCGGAGTCAGGCTTTCCGCCGCCCTTTGCGACATCGGTGGAGTAAAATGGGATTACAATATCCGCGGAAAGCGCGACAGCGTATGGGAATATGACGGCGATGCCGATGAAGTTGAGGACGAGCTTGCCAACCTCCTGGAACTCAAGGTCTGCGAAGGCTCAAAGGAATTCAGGATGCTGCCGGCAACGTTCCGTGTGGGCGCAGAATGGTCCAAGCTGCCCTTTGTTACCTTTGGTCTGCTTGGAACCCATAGGTTTGGCAATGTCCCGTGGACAGAGCTTCGCGCTTCTGCCAATTTCAAGCCATTCAAGGTGCTTGGCGCATCGATTTCAGGCGCTGCTGGTTCCTTTGGCTTCTCATGGGGTGCCGCGCTGAACCTGAACCTTAAGGTTATCAACATGTTCCTGGGCATGGATGCCATCCCTACGCGTTTCACGCCCCAGTATATTCCGCTTGGAAAGGCTAACCTTGGTTTGTCCTTTGGAATTAACATAACTTATTAGAATGAAAGCACTTATCCTGAATTCCGGCCTTGGACACAGAATGGGGGTACTCACCAGCGAGCACCCCAAGTGCATGACGGAAATATCGGCCACGGATACCATACTCAGCCGCCAGCTTCGACTTATAGCAGAGGCTGGAATCAAGGAGGTGGTGATGACCACTGGCTACTACAATCAGGTGCTGGAGCGTTATTGCGCCTCGCTAAACCTCCCGCTACAGTATTCCTTCGTGGTTAATCCGCTCTACGACAAGACAAATTACATATACTCGATTTGCTGCACCAAGGACTATCTTCAGGACGATGATATACTTCTGATGCACGGGGATCTTGTGTTCGAGAACACTGTCTTCGACGACGTAATGGCCTTCCAGGGCAGTTGCATGACTGTAAGTTCAACTCTTGCGCTTCCGGAGAAGGATTTTAAGGCCGTTTTGGCCGATGGTTACATAAGCAAGGTTGGTATCGAATATTTTGACGACGCCGTTGCCGCCCAGCCGCTTTACAAGCTTTGCAAAGTGGATTGGAAACCCTGGCTGGACAGGATAGTGAAGTTCTGCGACGATGGCCAGACCGGCGTATACGCAGAGAATGCCCTTAACCAGGTGGCATCGGCCTGTCATATAAGGCCCCTGGATGTTGGGGACCGCCTGTGTGCAGAGATTGACAATCCGCAAGACCTGGAGGTGGTATACGGTCGCCTGCATGAGGTGGAGAGCCGCACCGTCTACATGAGTTTTTCTACCGATATAATACACGGTGGCCACGTGGCTATAATCCACAAGGCCCAGAGGCTTGGCCGCCTTATAATTGGTGTGCTGTCCGATGAGGCTATAGCCAGTTACCGCCGTTTCCCGATTATTCCGTTCGAGGAGCGAAAGGCTCTGATGGCCTCCCTTGGCGGAGTGTATAAAGTGGTGGAACAGAAGACTTTAAGCTATAAGGACAACCTTCTGGAACTTAAGCCGGACTATGTGGTGCACGGTGACGACTGGCGCGAGGGCTTCCAGAAACCTGTTCGTCAGGAGGTGCTGGATGTTTTGGCTACCTACGGCGGAAGGCTGGTGGAGTTCCCTTATTCCAGGGATAAGAAGTACCAGGAGTTGGACAAGCTTTCACGCGCCCAGCTGGCTATGCCGGACCTGCGTCGCGGCCGTCTTCGCAAACTGCTGAATATGAAGGGCTTGGTTACGGCCATTGAGGCCCATAGCGGCATTACCGGCTTGATTGCAGAGAAGACTACAGTGCTTCAGGATGGCAAGACCTACCAGTTTGACGCCATGTGGCTGTCCAGCCTTTGCGATTCTACGGCCAAGGGTAAGCCGGATATAGAGCTTGTGGATATGACCAGCCGTTTCCGCACGGTTGACGATATTATGGAGGTTACTACCAAGCCGATTATCTTTGACGGAGATACCGGCGGCCTGGCAGAGCACTTCGTTTACACTGTGCGCAGCCTTGAGAGAATGGGAGTTTCCATGGTGATAATAGAAGATAAGGTGGGTCTTAAGAAGAATTCACTCTTCGGTACGGAAGTGCCTCAGAGCCAGGATTCCATAGAGAATTTCTGTGCCAAGATTTCTGCTGGAAAGAAGGCTCAGAAGACGCCTGATTTTATGATTTGCGCCCGCATAGAAAGCCTTATTTTGGAACGTGGCCTGGACGACGCCCTGCAGCGCGCCTTCGCTTATGTTCAGGCTGGTGCTGATGCCATTATGATTCATAGCCGCAAGGCCGATCCTTCAGAAATCTTTGCCTTCCTGGAGGCTTTCCGTGCCAAGGATAAGACTACTCCTGTTGTGCTTGTGCCTACGTCTTACGGTAGCGTAACAGAGGATGAGTTCAAGCGCCGCGGGGCTAACATCGTCATTTATGCGAACCAGCTTACGCGTAGCGGTTTCCCTGCAATGCAAAAGGCTGCGGAGGCTATTTTGGCCGGTCATTGCGCGCAGGCGGCAGACGAATTCTGCATGTCTATCAAGGATATAATAAACCTTATTCCGGAGGAGTAGCGTCATGATTGAACCCGGGTTTTTTGCAGAGGAGCTTAGACGCAACGGCATTGATTTCTATGCCGGGGTGCCGGACAGTCTGCTTAAGTCTTTCTGCGCTTTTCTGGCAGATAACGTAGACCCGTCAAGGAACATTATTACTGCCAATGAGGGTGCGGCTGTGGCTCTTGCTGCCGGCCATTATCTGGCTTCTGGCCGCCCTGGCTGCGTTTATATGCAGAATTCGGGGGAGGGGAATGCAATCAACCCACTGGCTTCTCTTACGGATGCCGATGTTTACAATATTCCTGTGCTTTTGCTGATCGGCTGGCGTGGCCGTCCTGGCGTTCATGATGAGCCGCAGCATGTTAAGCAGGGTAAGGTTACGTTGACGCTTCTTGAGACGATGGGTATTCCTTATGCTGTGCTTTCTGCCGATGAGGCCGAGGCTTCTGCGCAGATTTCTGCGGCTTGCAAGGTGCTGGCAACAGGCCAGGTTTATGCTCTTGTAGTAGAAAAAGGTACTTTTTCAGATGGCCGATGGTCTTCGGACGGCACACCCGGCTCCGGACCTGAGGCACCGATTCTGTCCAGAGATGAGGCTATAAAGGCGGTGGCGGGAGCCGTGGGGCCGGCGGATGTGATAGTATCATCTACGGGTATGATAAGCCGTGAGCTTTTTGAGTATCGTGAGGCAGCAGGGGAGGGCCACGGAAGGGATTTCCTTACTGTTGGCTCCATGGGACATGCAAGCCAGATTGCTTTGGGCGTATCCCTGGAGCATCCGGAGCGAAGGGTTTGGTGTTTTGACGGCGATGGCGCCGTGATTATGCATATGGGGTCCCTGGCTATAGTGGGTACTAAGGCTAAGTCTAATTTTGTGCATGTTGTTTTCAATAACGGTGCGCATGATTCTGTCGGTGGCCAGCCTACTGTGGGCCTTGAAATAGACCTTCCGGCCATTGCCCGCGCATGCGGTTACCGGAATGTTTATTCGGTTTCTACTTTGGAAGATCTGGAACGGGTATGCCGTCCTCAGACCAGAATAGATGGCCGATGGCCTTCGGACGGCACACCCGCTCCAGAAGGTCCGGTATTTATAGAGATTAAAGTCAGGAAGGGTAATAGGCCGGACTTGGGACGGCCGACGCGTACGCCGTCGCAGAACAGAGATGCGTTTATGGGCTTCCTGAAGTCTAAATAATACGTGAAGATGCAGCGGATTTTGGAGGGAATATCGGCGTTGAAAACGGCCTTGGGGGGCAGCAGAAGGGTTTTTCTGGTGTGCGACGGATCGTGGCCGTACCTGAACATCGGCCTTGCGGTTGAGACTGCTATTGCCGGCATCGGTAGTCCTGTTCTGAAGTTTAGTGATTTTGGTTCCAACCCGCTTTATGAGTCTGTTTGCAAGGGGGTGGAGGAGTTCAATGCGTCGGGTTGTGATACTATTGTGGCGGTTGGCGGCGGCAGTTCGATTGATGTTGCAAAGTGTATCAAGTTGTTCTGCCGGATGACTCCGGGTACCTTGTTCCTGAAGCAGCCGTTCGAGGATACGGGAGTAAAGCTTATTGCTATTCCTACTACTGCCGGAACGGGCAGTGAATCAACGCGTTATGCGGTGGCATATTATAACGGCGAAAAGCAGTCTATAACACATCAGAGCATTATTCCGGATTATGCTGTTTTGGAACCGTCGGTTCTTGATTCGCTGCCGCTTTACCAGAAAAAATGCACTATAATGGACGCTTTCTGCCAGGCTATCGAGTCCTGGTGGAGCGTGAATGCTACACCGGCTTCGCGGGAGCTTTCGCGCAAGTCTATCGGGCTTATTATGGCTAATTGGAAGGCATACATTCTGGGTTGCAGTGGAGGTGCAGCCTCCGCTGCTGCAGCAATAATGCGGGCGGCGAACCTTGCGGGGCAGGCTATCAATATTACGCAAACGACTGCGCCTCATGCATTTAGCTATAAGCTCACGTCGCTCTTTGGCTTGCCTCATGGTCACGCTGTAGCCCTTTGCCTGCCCGCTATCTGGGAGTTCATGTTGTCTAAAAACAGGCTTGATTGCTTCTCTGACATCGCTCACGCCATGGGCGCAGAGACTCCGGAAGATGCTATCAGTCTGTTCCGCTCTATGATGTCTCGAATGGAACTAGACTTCGGCTCTTGGTATAAGGCTCAAACAGACGTTCTTAATATCCTGGCTTCGTCGGTCAATCCCATCCGCCTGGCCAATAATCCTGTCCCCATATCCGAACCCGAAGCCCTTGAAATCTACTCTAAAATTCTATCCGAATAATCTTTGATTATTTTGGGAATAATCAGGGGAAGTTGTAAATTTGCACGATATGGCAAATTTTTACAGGAAATTAGGCAAGATTATCCCCAAGGACAGGCGGTATACAGACCCTCTGAGGACGCTGGCTTGGGGTACGGACGCCGGATTCTACCGGATGATTCCGCAGGTGGTGGTTCGCTCAAAAACAGAAGAAGAAGTTTCAGCCGTACTTAAGGCAGCAAACGAAGAAGGCGTAGCAGTAACCTTCAGGGCCGCAGGCACCAGTCTGTCCGGTCAGGCAGTCAGTGATTCAGTGCTTTTGGTGGCTGGTAAAAACTGGGAAAAGTACACCTTCCATCCGGAAAACAACACCATAACCCTTCAGCCCGGAATCGTGGGTGCAAGGGTAAATGCAATCCTGGCAAAATACGGCCGTTGCTTCGGTCCCGATCCTGCTTCCATCGGCAGTTGCATGGTGGGTGGCATCGTAATGAACAACGCCTCTGGAATGAGCTGCGGTACCCATGCCAATAGCGACAAAGAGCTTGTATCGGCCCGTATCATCTTTGCCGATGGTACTATTCTGGACACTGCGTCCCCGGAGAGCCGCAATGCCTTCCGTGCCAGCCATCAGGATTTTATCGATGGTATAGAGGCCTTGCGCGATGAAATCCAGAGCGACGAGAAACTGTCGGCCCGCATAAAATACAAGTATTCCATTAAGAACGTAACAGGTCTTAACATACTGCCGTTCATCCGCTTTACTGATCCCTTCGATATCATTGCCCATCTGCTTGTGGGCTCTGAGGGCACGCTTGCCTTTGTAAGCGAGGTTACTATGAACACCCTGCCCATTGCGCCCTTCAAGGCCAGTGCGATGATATACTTCAATACCATCAGCGATGCTGCAAAGGCCGTTGTGGCTATGCGTAAGCTGGATGTCAGCGCGGCGGAGCTACTGGACATCAGGTCGCTCACATCAGTAAACGACCCTCATCTGAGCCCGGAAAAGCCAGATCTTACCGCGGTTCTGACAGAGGTTCGGGCATCGGACAAAAAGGCCCTGGAAAGTAAGATATCGGCCGTACAGACCGCTCTCAAGCCCTTCGGCGTAGAGGTTAAGTTTACATCGGACCCTAAGGAATATGCACCTTACTGGGCCATCAGGGCCGGTATTTTCCCCACTGTGGGCGGACTTCGCAAACAGGGGACTACCTGCCTTATAGAGGATGTCGCCTTCCATATTGAGGATCTGCCTCAGGCTACCGCAGATTTGTCCGCGCTGCTTGACAAACATGGCTACGACGATTCCTGCATCTATGGCCATGCCCTGGAAGGAAACTTCCATTTTATTATAAATCAGGCATTTGACTCTGATAAAGAGGTCGCCCGTTACGAGGATATGATCCGCGACGTGGCAGAGATGGTAGTAGGGAAGTACGACGGCTCGCTTAAGGCAGAGCACGGCACAGGCCGCAATATGGCGCCCTTCGTAGAATATGAATGGGGGAAAGAGGCCTTCGATGTAATGAAGCGCGTCAAAGCCCTCTTTGATCCCAAGGGCATACTGAACCCGGGCGTTATTTTTAACGACGACCCCAAGTGCTTCATCAAGAACTTCAAGGCCCTGCCGGTTCTTAAACCTGCCATCGGGACCGATGAGGCTGAACTTCAGGAGATTTACAACAAACTGAATAAATGCATCGAGTGTGGTTTCTGCGAGGTTAACTGCCTGTCCTGCGGCTTCACCCTTAGCTCAAGGACCCGTATCGTAGCCCAGAGAGAGATTGCCCGCCTCAAGGCCGATGGTTCCGATCCAAAGCGTCTCAAGGCCCTTCAGAAGGCTTATAAATACCTGGGAAATACAACCTGCGCCGGAGACGGCCTGTGCTCTATGTCCTGCCCTATGGGCATCAATGTGGCCGACCTTACCCATCAGATAAGGCGCGAAAACCTGCCTGCCGGCTCATTCGGCTACAAGATTGGAGACTTTGCGGCAGAGCATTTTGCTGGCATTAAGAAGGGTGTTCGCGGAGCGCTTCGCACTGCATCGATATCAAGCAATATAATCGGCGGACCGGCAATGAGAGCCATCGGAAAGGGTCTTCACGGTATTGGACTGCCTCTTTGGACTACAGAGACTCCCAAAGCCTACAAGGTTCACGGAGTGGTGCAGGAGCCTGCGGAGCGTAAGGTGGTTTACTTCCCCAGCTGTCTTAACCAGACAATGGGAGTGGCTGCAAAGGGAAGCCCGGTCAAGACTCCTCTGGTAAATGAAATGACGGCCCTTCTCAATAAGGCCGGTTATGATGTCATCTTCCCGGAGAAGATGGATAGCCTTTGCTGCGGAACTATTTGGGAAAGCAAGGGTATGCCGGAAATCGCAGACAAAAAGACGGCGGAGCTGGAAGAGGCGCTGTGGAAGGCATCGGAGCAAGGTAAATATCCCGTCCTTTGCGACCAAAGCCCCTGCCTTCACAGGATGCGCGCCAAGATAAAGAAAATGCAGCTCTATGAGCCTGCAGAGTTTATTTATGACTTCCTGATGCCTAATCTTGAGGTCGTTCGCAAGGAACCTAAGGTGGCTGTTCACGTGACTTGTTCCACCCGCAAGATGGGCCTTAAGGACAAGATGGCAGAGCTGGCAAAACTTTGCGCAGAAGAAGTTGTTCTGCCGGAGGGCGTAGGCTGCTGCGGTTATGCCGGAGACAAGGGTATGAATAACCCGGAGCTGAACGCTTATGCCCTGCGTAAGCTTAAGGCAGAGGTGGCAGGCGTGCCGGTTGGCTATTCCAACAGCCGCACCTGTGAGATTGGACTTGCTACCAACTCTGGAATACCTTACGTATCAATTGCTTACCTTGTAAATAAATGTACGGAATCTAAAAACAAAACAAAATAACAGTATGCCAAAAATTTCCAATCGCGGAGCTGAGATGCCCGCATCTCCTATCCGTAAACTTGTTCCTTTCGCAGACGCTGCAAAGAAACGTGGTACTAAGGTTTTCCATCTTAACATCGGCCAGCCGGATCTTCCTACTCCTCAGAAAGCGCTTGACGCCCTGAAGAACATAGACCGCAAGACCCTTGAGTACACCCACTCCCAGGGCCTCCTCTCACTCCGTGAGAAGCTGGTAGGTTACTATTCCAAGTTTGGAATCAATCTTACCGCCGATGAGATTATGATTACCTGCGGTGGCTCAGAGGCTCTTCTTTTTGCCTTTATGTCCTGCCTTAATCCTGGTGACGAGCTCATTATGGTAGAGCCCGGTTATGCCAACTACCTTGGCTTCGCCGTTACCGCTGGCATCAATGTAAAGACCGTTACCTCCCGCATCGAGGACGGCTTTGCACTGCCTTCAGTAGAGGATTTCGAGAAAGCCATCACCCCCAAGACCAAGGCTATCCTTATCTGCAACCCTAACAACCCTACCGGTTACCTTTATTCAGAAGAAGAGCTCCTTCGTCTTCGTGACATCGTTAAGAAGCACGATCTCTTCCTTCTTGCAGACGAGGTTTACCGTGAGTTTGTTTACAATGGCAAGCCATATCGCAGCGCACTCACCCTTGAGGGAATTGAGGATAACGTTATTGTAATCGACTCTGTTTCAAAGCGTTATTCAGAGTGCGGTGTTCGCGTTGGTATGCTGGTTACCCACAATGCCGATGTTCGCGCAACCGTTATGAAGTTCGCCCAGAGCCGTCTTTGCCCTCCTCTTGTTGGCCAGCTTGTAGCTGAGGCTTCTATAGAGGGTACAGAGGCTTATGCCAAGGAGTGCTTCGACGAGTACAAGGCCCGCCGCGACTTCTTCATCGAGGGCCTTAACAAGATCGATGGCGTTTACAGCCCTAAGCCGGAAGGTGCTTTCTACACTGTAGTAAGCCTGCCGGTAGACGACGCCGAGGCCTTCTGCAAATGGTGCCTCACAGACTTCAGCTATGAAGGCTGCACTGTTATGATGGCTCCTGCAGCAGGTTTCTACGGTGATCATGAGATTGGCCGCAAACAGGTACGTATGGCTTACGTACTTTGCATCGAAGACCTTGCCAAGGCTCTTAAGTGCCTTGAAGAGGCCCTGAAGGCATATAATGCAAGATAATTTTAATATCGTTCTTACAGCCACGCTGAAGGCCTTTTCCGCTCTTTGCGAGCGGGAAGGCCTCCGCTGGTTTATAGCCTTTGGTAGTGCTATCGGTGCGGTGCGTCATGGCGGCATCATCCCCTGGGACGACGACATTGACGTTTACATGCCCCGTGAGGACTTCCAGCGCCTGCTGGCATTGGAGGATCCGTCCGGATATGAGATTCTGCACTATAGCCGCAGCAGCCAGCCACTGCCTTACACCTATGCCAAGTTCTGCGATGCTAATTCTACCATTTGGGAGCAGCGCAAGTACCCTTGCTTAATAGGTGTTTTCATAGACATTTTCCCCCTGGACCAGGTGCCCGCAGAGGAGGCCTCGTCCATCCGCAAGCATTACACCAAGCTTCTGGTTGCCTACAAGCGCGGTATCCGCCGTTCTTCTTTTGGCCGATGGTGCCATGCCTCCCTGCATGACAAGCTTGCGACTGTCCAGGATCTGTTGTATTTCAGGCCTGTTCGCCGCCGCAGCCTGGAGCGCCTAGCCGCCCTTGATGCCGATGTCGCCTCTATCAAAGGGGATAAGTACATCCTTTACGACAACATCTATGGCGATGCCAAGGTGGTCTATGACAAGGCTCTTTTTGAGGGCGAGCCCGTTATGGCGGACTTCGAGGACATGAAAGTGCCCCTCCCGTCCGGCAACGACGCCCTTCTGACGCAGATTTACGGAGACTACATGACTCCTCCTCCGGAGGATAAACGTGTCTCTGGTCACCATCAGTATTATATAGACACTACCCGACGCCTTACCATGGCGGAGGTTAAAAAGCTTCTGAAATGAGCCTGCTTAAATCCCTGGCCCGTCGTCCCAGAAAGACCGGTACCGCGCTAACAAGACTTCGTAACAAGCTGAATTTCAAGATTAACGGAGTGAAGTGCGGCAAGAAATGCTGCCTTGAGGGCCGCATCTGGCTGTCTGTAGAAGATGGCGCAAAGGTGAGCGTTGGCAATGGCTGCCATATTACTGGCGGGCGCTTTGTCAACCGCATCGGCCGCAATCTGGCCTCTTCGCTTAGCGCCGCAAAAGGTGCTACTCTGACTATCGGCGACGGTTGTGGCATCAGTTCTACCTGCATTTGGGCGCGTAAAAGCATAGTGATTGGAAACAATGTCAACATCGGTGCGGATTGCCTTATTATGGATCACGATGCGCACAGCCTTGACCCCCAGAAGCGTCATGTTTTTGCTGATGATTTTGCGGGTACTGCCGCGGCGCCTATTTGCATTGCTGATGATGTTTTGATTGGGGCTAAAGTGATTGTGCTTAAGGGAGTTGCAATCGGTGCGCGTTCCATTGTTGGAGCCGGTAGCGTGGTTACTTGTGATATTCCTGCCGATGAAATCTGGGCTGGTAATCCCGCTAAATTCATAAGAAAAATATGATGATCCGGTGCCTCATCTACTGATTATTAGTAATGAAAGTTCTGTGGTTTTCAAATACGCCTTCCAGGTATTATAGCAACGGTTCTGGGAAGGGTTACAACGGGGGAGGATGGATATCTTCCCTGGAGGCCCTGGTACGCGAAGACGTAGAACTTGGAATAGTGTTCCTTACGGGTTCTCCGGAAGATGCTCCGCGTAGCGTAGAAGGCGTAAAATATTACCCTGTATTTGACCCCACAGACAACAGAAAAGCCCGCATCAAAAAGCTTTTCTTTGGACATAAATCCGCAGATAAATACTTAGTTTCCAAATACTTGGAAGTAGTGCGCGAGTTTAAGCCCGATGTTATACAAGTATTCGGCAGCGAACATTCCTTCGGTCTGGTCGCAGAACATACAAACGTGCCCGTAGTGCTTCACGTACAGGGAATCGTAAAACCTTACTACGACGTCTACCTGCCCTTTTGCTCCTGGCCCAAGTACATACTCGGTGGTGGTGGCGGCTTTTCTGCCGCGCTGCAACGGCTTTACACCCGCAGCCGCTGGCGTCACGGCGTCCGCCGCGAGGCCAAAATCCTTAGAACTGTGCAGAACTACTTGTGCCGCACCGACTGGGATAGGGAATTGACCCTGGCTGCCAATCCAAAGGCCAGGATCTTCCACGGTGGGGAAGTGCTACGGCCCGTATTTTATGAAGCTGAGCCGTGGCGTCCCAAGCCCAGGGAGGCAACTCCGGTCTTTGTTACAACCATTTCCGAGCCTCCTTACAAGGGCATGGACCTGGTGCTCAAGGCAGGTGCAAATCTTAAGGAAATGGGCGCTGAATTTGTATGGAAGGTTTATGGCAATGTTAACCCGCAGTTTTTTGAGAAGATTACAGGAATTACCTGTGAGCAGGCCGGCGTAACCCTTTGCGGCGTAGCCGATGCCCAAACTCTGGCTAGTGAACTGGCCGCCTGCACAGCCTATGTGCACCCATCTTACATAGACAACAGCCCCAACAGCGTGTGCGAAGCCCAGATGCTTGGCGTGCCGGTAATTGCGGCAAAGGTTGGCGGCGTTCCGTCCCTCATAGAAGACGGCCGCACCGGCCTTCTTTTCCCCGCCGGCGATGCCACTGTTCTGGCTGATTTGATGGCTCAGTTCGTGCCTAATTCCCGTCATTGCCGGCCGGATCGGCAATCCCTATCAGCCGCCGCCCGCGCGGAAGCCCTCCGCCGCCATGACCGCGAGGCAATAAAAAAGGAACTCCTTTCTGTCTGGAGTTCCCTTATCTAGATGCCCGATCAGGTCGGGCATGACCGTCATTGCCGACCTGATCGGCAATCTACTTGCGACCTTTACGGCGCTCTGCGCGTGATTTGCGAAGGGAGCTGGAGCTTTCTACAAGCATCTGGTCTGCCAGGATTCCGCGTGCGGCCAGAACATCAAGTATAACGCAAGCTGCAGGGAAGACTGCAGGGAGTCTGAAAACAAATACACTTCCAATATTGAAGTAGTCAACTGCAATCCAAATCTGAAGGGCCAGAGTAACGATGGCAGCCAAAACAGCTGTCCTTAGCTGGAACACCCTATGAGACATTACCGTAAGGGCTAAGAAGTTGAGAATCAGAATGATAATCAACAGGATAAGATGCGTAATCTTCTGTGTAAAGCCGATAGATTCAATAACTTCGCCGTTAGCACCGTAGCATACGGCCTCATTGGAAAACAACATCACTGCGATAAGAATCGTAGAGATTGCAAGGTATAAAGTTTGTACTCTTTGCCACATGGTCATTTTTGTTTTTGCGACGCAAAAATAGGAATAATCGGAATAAATTCCTACATTTGTTCTTTGTTGAACCGCGAGAATAACTTGCTAAATAACTTAATGTCATGAGAATTGCTGAATCTGAACTTATCATCAATGCGGATGGTTCCGTATTCCACATTCATCTTCGTCCTGAAGAGCTCGCAGACAATGTCATCCTGGTTGGAGACCCCGGCAGGGTAGACATGGTGTCAGAGTTCCTGACAGACATTGAATTCCGTCACGCATCGCGTGAATTCGTTTCCGTAACCGGAAAATATAATGGCAAACGCATCACAGTCCTCTCTACCGGTATCGGTACTGATAATATCGATATCGTAATGAATGAGCTTGATGCCCTTGCAAACATCGACTTCAACACCCGTGAGGTCAAGAAAGAGCACAGGACCCTTACCGTACTCCGTATCGGTACCTGCGGCGCCATCCAGCCCGATATTCCTATCGGCTCATACATCTTCTCCCATATTTCCGTTGGCTGCGACGGCCTTCTGAACTGGTACGCAGACCGCGAAAAGATATCCCTCATGGATATGGAGGAGGCCTTCAAGAAGCATGTGGGCTGGAATAAATACCTGGCTTCCCCTTACTTCGTACGTGCAAGCCAGAAGCTTATAGACAAATTCAAGGACTCTACCGTTAAGGGTGTAACCATCTCTGCAGGCGGCTTCTACGGCCCTCAGGGACGTGTGCTCCGCCTTCCTTTGGCCATGCCCGACATGGTATCCAAGTTCGAGTCCTTCAAATACGGAGAGTATCGTATCACCAACTTCGAGATGGAGGGTTCAGCCCTTGCAGGTATCTGCGCACACCTTGGCCATGACGCCGGAACCGTATGCTGCGCTATCGCCAACAGGCACATCGGCAGCAGCAATCCTGACTACAAGGCCCTTGTACGCGGACTGGTAAAACTCTGTCTTGACAAACTGACGGCTTAAAAGGCAACCGCCAAACATGGAACTAAGGATTTCCGACGAGCTTAACGGCATAATATCTTATGCCCGCGAGGAGGCTATGCGCACCGGTAGCTACGGCATCGGTCCGGATCACCTTCTCCTGGGTATACTGCGTCATAGCAATAACCACGCGTCCATCGCGTTCCGGGATTTGCAGGTTGATACGCAGCAACTTAAGTCTTTCATAGACAGCAGGATATTTACAAACGAACACATTCCGTACGAAGAACTGGAGAACATCACCTTCTCCCGTGCTGCCCAGAATGTGCTTAGCCTTACCGTGCTTGAGGCCGGCAGGCTCCGCAGCCCGGAGGCTGGCGCCATCCATCTATTGCTGGCACTTTGCCGCACTTCCGGAAGCTACGGCCAGTCTTACCTGCGCAGTGTAGGCGTGGATTACGCCCGAATTGTGGCCTGGATGGGGGAGAACGGCTTCCTGCCCAAGATGGAAAAGCCTCAGCAGCCTAATCAGCAGCCAAACAACCCGGACGCTCCCCAGGAAGAGGAGGAAGAGCAGCAGGCTCAGCCCGGCGAGGATGCAATGGAAGGCTTCAGCTTTGACCTTACCAAGGCCGCCCGCGAGGGCAAGCTGGACCCGGTGATTGGCCGTGACCAGGAAATCTCAAGAGTTATTGAAATCCTTGGCCGCCGCAAGAAGAACAATCCCATGCTCATCGGAGAACCCGGTGTGGGCAAGAGCGCAATCGTAGAGGGAATAGCCCTGAGGATTGCCTCCGGAGAGATTGCTCCTTCCCTGGCCAAGAAGCGTATCGTATCCCTTGATATCGGCGCCGTAGTGGCCGGTACCAAGTTCCGTGGAGATTTTGAAAAGAGAATCAAGAATATAATCGAGGCCGCCAAGTCGGATCCTGACCTTATCCTGTTCATCGACGAGTTCCATACAATAGTGGGGGCCGGCGGTGCGCAGGGAAGTCTGGATGCCGCAAATATGCTCAAGCCTGCCCTTGCCAGGGGAGAGATCCAGTGCATCGGCGCTACCACGGTGGATGAATTCACCAAGATTGTAGAGAAGGACGGAGCCCTTGACCGCAGGTTCCAGAAGATAACCGTATCGTCCACGGACGTGGCCCAGACCATTGCCATCCTTGGCAAGATCAAGCTGAATTACGAGCAGTTCCATGGTGTTACCTATACCGATGCTGCCATAGAGGCTTGCGCCCGTCTATCGGACCGATATGTCTCTGGCCGAGCCCTCCCTGACAAGGCTATAGACGCCTTGGATGAGGCTGGCTCGCTTGTCCGCCTTACCGCCTCCGATGGCTCCAGAAGCAAGGTGGTGACAGAAGAAGACATTGCGACCGTGGTTTCCAAGATGACCGGTATCCCCGTCACCAAGGTGGCGGAAAGCGAGGCCGGAAGGCTTATGAAGATGGAAGAACGCCTGCGTTCCCGTATCATCGGCCAGGATGCCGCAATTGCAAGCGTAGTGGGCGCTATACGGCGCAACAGGGCTGGTCTTAAAGACCCCAACAGGCCTATTGGATCCTTCCTGTTCTTTGGCCCTACCGGAGTGGGCAAGACCAGGCTGGCAAAGACCCTGGCAGAGCTTCTTTTT
The DNA here is from genome assembly GCA_947166905.1 of uncultured Prevotellaceae bacterium. Taxonomy (GTDB): domain Bacteria; phylum Bacteroidota; class Bacteroidia; order Bacteroidales; family UBA932; genus Cryptobacteroides. Next base: position 88,343 of record CAMVFZ010000007.1, read on the forward strand.
GATTCTGAAGAAAATATGGTGCGCCTGGATATGAGCGAGTACATGGAAAAGCATGCCGTGTCCCGCCTGATTGGCGCTCCTCCCGGATATGTGGGATATGAAGAGGGCGGCCAGCTAAGCGAGCGCGTGCGCCGCAATCCGTACTGCGTAGTCCTTCTGGACGAGATGGAGAAGGCTCATCCGGATATTTTCAATGTGCTTTTGCAGATACTTGATGATGGTCGCCTGACAGACAGCGAGGGCCGTACGGTAAGCTTCAAGAATACTATCCTTATCATGACCTCCAATGTGGGCAACAGGGATCTTGAGGCTTATGGCAATGGTATCGGCTTTGCGACTGCCGGCCGTGATGTAGAAAAGAACCGTGAGTCCGTGCTGGAGAAGGCTATCGCCAAGGCCTTCCCTCCGGAGTTCGTTGGCCGTCTGGACGAGAAGATTTACTTCCGCAACCTCACCAAAGAGGATATCGGACAGATAATTGACATAGAGCTTAAGGACTTGAAAGCCAGGGTGAAAGATGCTGGTTACGAGCTTCGCGTCACACCTGCGGCCAAGAGACTTGTGGCCGATGCCGGCTTTGATCCTGCCTACGGCGCAAGGCCTCTGAGAAGGGCTATTGCAAAGTACATAGAAGACCCTGTGTCCGAATTCATAATTACAGACCGCATGCTTAAGGAAGGTGCCCGTAGGGGCGGCGTTCCTGTAATCAGGGTTGGTGTTTCCTCCGATAAGGAGAACACTTCCGTAGGCTGGGCCTGATAGCTACTTCAGATCTGTGCTTATTCCTGTGACTTCCAGTCCCAGGTCTTTGATCATGTCCATAAGGGTGTCCATGGATGTGCTGTTGCCAAGGATGCTGCCGAGTGTTGCGCTGATGTTGATTTCTGAGTTCATATCGCTTGATTTTTAAGGTTCTTTTTTGTTTTTCTGATGCAAAGATAGACCCTCTTTGTGCCAAAGTATTGCACAAGCGAAAAAATTATGGCCGATGTCGCCAGGGTCTGAATAGAGGCAATTTTATTGCCTTAAACTTTGCGGTTTAATATATAATAGCTATCTTTGTATGTTTTAGAAAAGTATAAATACTTAGCAAAGTTTTTTACAAGAAAATATGGATATTGAAGAGAAAAAAACCGGTATCATTGAGCAGGTCAATATTGACCAGGAAATGCGCAGCGCTTACATCGATTATTCGATGTCTGTTATCGTATCCAGAGCGCTTCCTGATGCCCGTGACGGCTTGAAACCGGTTCAGAGGCGTGTGCTGTTCGGCATGGATGGCCTTGGACTCAGATACTCCGGCCAGACAAAGAAATCGGCCAGAATCGTCGGAGAGGTGCTCGGTAAGTTCCATCCCCATGGAGACTCCAGCGTCTACGATGCAATGGCCAGGCTTGCACAGCCCTGGAACCAGCGTTATCCCCTGGTATTCGGTCAGGGTAACTTCGGTTCAATGGACGGTGACCCCGTGGCAGCAATGCGTTATACAGAGGCCAAGCTTGAGAAGCTTACGGAAGAGGTTCTTGCCGATATCGACAAAGACACCGTAGACTTCCAGCTTAACTTTGACGACACCATCGAAGAGCCTACAGTTCTTCCTACAAAGGCTCCGCTCCTTCTGCTGAACGGTTCCTCAGGTATCGCCGTAGGTATGGCTACCAACATGGCCCCTCACAACCTTAGCGAGATTTGCGACGCTATCTGCGCATACATAGATAACCCCGATATTGATGTCGAGGGCCTTATGCAGTACCTCAAGGGCCCGGATTTCCCTACAGGAGGTATCATTCAGGGTACCCAGGGCATCCGCGATGCCTATGAGACCGGCCGCGGCCGCGTTGTAGTAAGGGCAAAGACAGAGATCGAGGTTGCCGACAACGGCCGTGAAACCATCGTCGTAACAGAGATTCCCTACATGGTCAATAAGAAGGACATGATAGAGAAGATCGGCCAGATGGTAGAGGACAAGAGGATAGAGGGTATAACCTATATCAACGACGAGTCTTCCCGTGAGGGTATCCGCGTGGTGATCAGGGTTAAGCAGGGCTCCAACTCCAACGTTGTGCTCAACACCCTGTTCAAGTACACCGCCCTCCAGTCAAGCTTCGCCATCAACAATGTGGCCCTTGTGAAAGGCCGTCCTATGACCATGAGCCTCAAGGATATGCTCAAGGTCTTCGTGGACTTCCGTCACGAGGTCATTCTGCGCCGCACCCGCTTCGACCTTGACAAGGCCCAGAAGCGTGCCCACATCTTGGAAGGCTTGCTCAAGGCCATCGATGTAATCGACGAAATCATCCGCATAATAAGGGCTTCTGCATCCGTGGATGATGCAAAGTCAGAGCTCATGCAAACCTTCGGCTTCTCAGAGGCCCAGGCTCAGGCCATCGTAGAGATGCGTCTGCGTCAGCTCACCGGCTTGGAGCGTGAAAAACTGCAGGCAGAGTACGACGAGCTTGAAAAGTTCATCGCCTACTGCAATGACGTCCTTGCCAACGAGAGCCTCCAGATGGAAATCATCAAGAACGAGACCATGGAGCTCAAGGAGAAGTACGGAGACAAGCGTCGCACAGAGATTACCCTCAGCGCAGACGAATTCAACCCGGAGGACTTCTATGCCGACGAAGACGTGGTTATCACCATTTCCCACTTCGGCTATATCAAGCGTACCCCTCTTACCGAGTTCCGCACCCAGAACCGTGGCGGCGTAGGTATCAAGGGCAGCGCTACCAAGGATGAAGATTTCATCGAGCACGTATACGTTGCCAATATGCACAGCACTCTGTTGCTCTTTACCGAGCAGGGCCTCTTCTATGGTCTCAAGGTTTACGAGATTCCTGAGGGTTCCCGTACATCCAAGGGCAGGGCAATCCAGAACATCCTCAACCTGTCTGCAGACAACAAGGTTCAGGCATACCTGAACATCCCTACAATGAAGGACGAGGACTTCCTTGCAAGCCATTACATCGTACTTGCAACCAAGCAGGGTGTAGTTAAGAAGACCCTTCTGGAGAAGTATCGCAACTATCGCCGCAACGGAGACGGTGTCCGTGGCATCATCATCAGAGAGGGTGACGAACTCATCGGAGCAGAGCTCACAGATGGCCGCGACCAGCTTCTTATCGCTGCAAGAAACGGCCGCTGCGTAAGGTTCAACGAGGAAGATGCAAGACCTCTTGGCAGAACCTCATCCGGTGTACGTGGCATTAATCTTGATAGTGATGACGAGGTAGTAGGCATGATCAAGTATTCCCCTGAGGCCGATGACGTTGCAAATCGTACCGTACTGGTAGTCAGTGAACACGGTTTCGGAAAACGTACAGGCGTCGATGAATACAGGATCACGGCACGTGGCGGAAAGGGTGTCAAGACCATGCAGGTAACAGAAAAGACCGGCAAGGTCGTAGCCATCAAGAACGTTATGCCGGACAATGACCTTATGATCATTAACCATAGTGGACTCACAATCAGGATGGCCGTATCCGATATCCGCGAGGCCGGACGTGCTACCCAGGGCGTGAAGCTCATTAACATTAAGGAAGGTGATACTATTGCTGCAGTATCCGTAGTTGCCGGAGCGGAAGCAGAGGCTGAAGCCGCAACAGAGAACGTACCTGCAGAAAACGAGAATAACAACGAAAACCAATAAAAACTATGAAAAAGATCTTTTTAGTACTGGCACTTATTGCCACCGTACAGTTCGCAAACGCCCAGAAGCCTGAGGCCCTTAAAAAGGCTGTTGAAAAGGCAGAAATCGAGGCGCAGAACCCCAAGAAGGCTACCAAGGCTGCTACATGGCTTAAGCTCGCTGATGCTTATGTAAAGGCCTACGACGCACCCGCAGGAAACATCTGGATTGGTGCTTCCCAGCAGGAACTTAATATCGCACTCGCCGGCCAGAGGCCCGTTGGACAGGAGCAGGTTGGCAACTTCGTAAAGCTCATTTATCCTGACAAGGACGTTTATCTTAACGAGGCAGGAACCGTTGCTTTCTACGAGGTTACCAAACCCCTTGTAGAGAACGCTCTTGAGAAGGCTATCGATGCTTACAAGAAGGCTTATGAACTGGAGCCCAAGAAGAGCGAAGAGATCAAGACCGCTCTCCAGAACATTACCGGCAAGTATTGCAACGACGCAAACTCAATGTATTACAAGGGTGACTACAAGCTTGCCTGCGATTTCTTTGAGAAAGCAGCAGAAGCTTCTGAGAATGAGCCTCTTGCAGCAAAGGATACCAACTCTATCTACAACGCTGCACTTTGCGCTGTTACCATCCCTGACCTTGCAAGGGCAAAGGGCCTTTACGAGAAGTGCTACAACATGGGTTACTACTCAGAGAACGGTGACGTATTCTCAAGACTTTCTGACATCAACATGCAGATGGGTGACACCCTTAAGGCAAAGAGCTACCTTGAGGAAGGCTTCACCAAGTTCCCTAAGAGCCAGGGTATCCTTATCGGCCTTATCAACTACTACATCGGCAGTGGTGAGGGTACTGACAAACTCTTCGAGCTCATCGAAAAGGCAAAGGCTAACGAGCCTAACAACGCTTCACTCTATTATGTAGAGGGTAACATCCACGCTAAGCTTGGTGATACCGAGAAGGCTTGCATTGCTTATGACAAGTGCGCAGAGATCAATCCCGAGTATGAGTATGGTTACATCGGCAAGGGCGTTATGTTCTATGACCTTGCAATCGAGATTCAGACCAAGGCTCAGGACGAGCTTGACGACAACAAGTACATGGAGCTTGTAAAGAAATTCGAGGACGCTCTTAAGAGCTGCATCGATCCTTTCGTAAAGGCTTTCGAGACCACCAAGGACGAGTCTATCAAGCCTACTCTTGCAGAGTATCTTAAGAACGCATACTTCCGCTTCCGTGAGGAGTCTCCTGAGTATCAGGCTGGCTACGAGAAGTTCGACAAGATTGCTAGAGGTGAGTAATCAACTCAATTTCAGCTAATAAAAAAGCTGGCTCCTTATTCGGAGTCAGCTTTTTTCTTGCGGTCGAAGGCCTTGACAATCTTGCCCACAAGGGGATGTCGGACAATGTCATCGTTGCTGAAGAAGATGGTCGTGATGCCTTTGATTTCTTTTAGCAGTGCGATGCCTTTGAGAAGGCCGGAGTCTTCTTTGTTGGGAAGGTCTACCTGGCTGGCGTCGCCGGTTACGATGAATTTGGCGTCCGGTCCCATACGGGTGAGGAACATCTTGAGCTGGCCTATATTGGTGTTCTGGGCCTCGTCCAGAATAACGCATGCGCGGTCAAGGGTTCGGCCCCTCATATAGGCCAAAGGCGCAATCTGGATGGTGCCGTCGCTCATGAATTCCTGCAGCTTCTTGCTGGGTATCATATCGCCAAGGGCGTCATACAGCGGCTGAAGATACGGATCCAGCTTATCCTTGAGGTCTCCGGGAAGGAAACCCAGTCTTTCTCCTGCCTCTACGGCCGGCCTTGTAAGTATAATTCTTTTTATCTCCCTATTCTTTAAAGCTCTGACTGCCAGCGCGATAGCTATATAGGTTTTACCGGTTCCCGCAGGGCCTACGGCAAAGATAAGGTCGCTGTCGAAGTAGGCTTTAACCATTTCCTGCTGGGTCTTGTTGCGGGCGCGGATGGGCTTTCCGTCCGTACCGTGAACAATTATGGCGTCGCCGCTAAGACGGAATTTATCTGCCGAATTCTCTCCGTCAAAAAGGCTCTCGATATCGTAAACAGTAAGGTTAAGTTTGCGTTTGCGAAGTTCCAGGAGCTCTGAAAAGCGGATGTTGAATTCTTCTATCTGGCTGGTCTTGCCTTCAAGTATCAATTCATGTCCGCGGGATACTACCTTAAGTCCCGGAAAGTAAGAGCAAAACTCTTCTAAAAGCTTGTTCCCGATGCCGAAGATTGCTACCGGATCAATACCGTCAAGAGTAATTTTGTGCTTCATATAGTTGATTATCAGTTATTTGCCTATTCCTGTCTGTTCTTTTACCCGTTTTAGGGTAGACATCATATTATCGTAGTCAGACGCGTTTATCCACAGGTCCCGTTGGCCGATGCGGTCATTTACTATTATTGTCCTGTAGTTGTCAGTGAGCATATCCGGCAAGGTGCACCACAGGAAGTCCAGTTTAACCCCTTCAAGGCTAACCTGTCCAAGGAAGTTCCTGACAAGCGTAACCGTCGCCGCCAGTTCCAGGCGGGTATTGATGGCGCTCATGTTGGAAACCGCGTTGCCCAGGGAGTAAACCACCGGCACTTTGCGGCCGTCCGATGTAACCAGATTGCATGTATCCTGTATTACATGCGGATGCGAACCGATGATGACGTCGGCCCCTTCCTCTGCCAGCCATTTTGCGTAATTCTCCTGAGATTTGTTATGCTTTAGGAAGTATTCTTCGCCCCAGTGGGGGAGTGCCACGATGATGTTGGCGCCGGCCTTGCGGGCCCTGTCGAACAGCTCTTTAGTGTCTTCTTTTTTCATCAGGCGGATGCCGGCTCCGGATGCCGGATCAGGCAAGCCTGTGTTCATTCCATAGGTAAAATTGATGAAGGCAATCTTTGCGCCTTTGATGTTGACTATCAGTGGGTTAACCAGGCTGTCCGGAACGTCTTTTGAGTAGGCTCCGGTGAATTTTATTCCCTCCATCCCGGCATACTTGCGAAGGGTCTTTTCAAGGCCTTCCGTTCCCCTGTCCATGACGTGGTTGTTACCCACCAGGAAGATATCGGCGCCGACGCTTTTTATATAGTCTGCGTAGTCATCGGGGGCGGAGAAAACCGGGTAGCCGGTGTAGGGTTTGCCGGCAAGCGGGAACTCCATGTTTACCACTGAGGCATCGGCCTTGGCCATAAGGGGTTTGAGCTCTTCAAGGAAGGGTGTGTAGTCCCTGCCCATCTGCTTGGAATGCAGCATTACGTCTCCAAGAATGAAGATTCGGATGCTGTCAGTGGGGATGTGAGGGGGTACTCTTTTGACGAACTTGTCAAACCATGTTTTCTCTTTGATCTTCTCTTGCGCAAAAACTCCGGAAGGCTTCAGAAACAGCCCTCCGGCAAGAATTAAAAGCACAAATAGTATCCTGGCCCTGTCTTTGCTCATATCACACTCCAAAGTTAATTATTTTTTTATTAATTTTGCAAGTTGAGGTATTGTAGATTATGGTAGCTATGAAAAAGATACTTTTGCTTCTGATTCTGGCCGGCACCGTGGTGCTGACGGGCTGCGATGCATTCCGCTCACTTGCCGGCAAACCGACATCCTCTGAGATCAAGGTTAAAAGGGCTTATATTGATTCCCTTAACAATGCTCATCAGGCAAGGATAGATTCATTGCGCAAAGTAGAAAAGGCTCTGGCCGATTCCCTTGCCGTGATGGATTCGTTGAAGCAGTCCGGCGGTACCATTTTGAATCCTTCTTCCATGGGTGGCCTCTTTACCACCAAACTGGATTACAGGTATTATGTTGTAATTGGCGCATTCACTCAGCGTTCTTACGCAGAGCGCCTCTTGGTCAAAGCCCGCGATGCCGGGTATATCGCAACCCTTATCAGTTTCCGTAACGGTTATAATGCCGTGGGCCTGTCGCAGACAGACCATCTGGAGAAGGCTTTCGCTGAGCTTAAGAAGATTAAGGCAGAACCTTTCTGCCCCAAGGATGTGTGGATTCTTGTAAATGAGTAAAAATGAAGTGTTTATATAGGATAATATCAGTTTCTCTGCTGCTCTGCGGGTTGTTTACTGCGGCATCGGCCCAGTATAAAAATGACTATGAAGAGCTGTATGACAGTGAAACTGCAGCAGCCCTTAAGGAGCATGTGGCCATGTTTACGGCCTATGACATGCAGGGACGCAAGGCTGGTTCGGAGGGAGAAAAAGCCACCGCAGCCTATGTGTATGAGGTAATGAAAAAATACGGGGTGGAAATGCTCACCCCAGAGGACGGAGAGGTCTTCGGAGTTGCCCGTCCCGGCCAGGATACCCTTACTTCCCGTAATGTTTACGGCTTTGTACAGGGATATGATAAGAACCTTTCCAAAAGATATATCGTAATCGGTGCGCGTATGGATAATCTGGGCGCAGATTCCGTAATCGTGGATTCGGAGGTCAGGCCCAGGGTTTATCAGGGTGCCAATGGTAATGCATCCGGCCTTTCAGTAATGCTGGAGTTGTCCAGAATGGTGGCCGCCAATGCGTTCCTATTCCGCAGGTCAGTGATCTTCATCGGCTTTGGAGCGTCACAGGAGACTTTTGCAGGGGCATGGTACTTCCTTAACAGGGCCTTTGCCGATGCTGGCAACATCGATGCTATGATTAATCTTGATATGCTTGGTCAGGATGCCGCCAACTTCCAGGCCTACACCGGATCCAACGAGGATATGAACAAGATTCTGGCGCTGGCCCAGGAGCAGCTTCAGCCCGTGCTTCCCAAGGTTAGCGCAGCAGAGGCTTATCCTTCAGACCACAGGGCCTTCTATGCCGCTGAAATCCCTTCCGTATCCTTCTCTACTGGCAAATATGCAGAGCACGATACAGACCGCGACGTGGTATCCATCCTGGATTTTCATTCCATGGAAATGGAGTTGGAGTATCTTTTCAACTACAGCCGTACCCTTGCCAACGTAGAGGTTGCTCCGGCATTCAAGGCATCATCGGCAAAGAATAAGGTTGCGGATATCGTATATGCATGGTATGACTGCGACAAAAAGCCTACCTTCCTTGGCCATGCAGATCCCAGATTCTTCCTTGAAAAGTGGGTTTACCAGTATGTCAAGTACCCTGATGAGGCTGTTAAAAAGGGCATCCAGGGGCGTGTAAGCGTAGAATTCATTATAGATAAGGATGGTTCAGTCATTGACGCAGAAGTTACAAAGAGCGTAGATCCTTTGCTGGACGCAGAGGCCCTTAGGGTGGTGAATGCATCTCCCAAGTGGAAGGCTGCCAAGGTCAAGGGAGTGACGGTTCGCTCATCCATATCCATACCGATAGAATTTAAATTGGAAAAGAGAGGAAAACTTAGTTTCGGAATAAAAAAGTAACAAGATAAAATGGAGTACAATTTCAGAGAGATCGAGAAGAAATGGCAGGCCTGGTGGGCCCAGAACAAGGTTTTCAAAACAGTAGAAGATGCGGGAAAGCCCAAGTACTACGTGCTGGACATGTTCCCTTATCCTTCAGGCGCAGGCCTTCACGTTGGCCATCCGCTTGGCTACATTGCCAGTGATATAGTTTCCAGATACAAGAGGCTCAAGGGCTTCAATGTGCTGCACCCGATGGGCTATGACGCCTTCGGTCTGCCGGCAGAGCAGTATGCTATCCAGACCGGCCAGCATCCTGAGGTTACAACTACCCAGAATGTGGCCAGGTATCGCAGCCAGCTGGACAAGATTGGCTTCTCATACGACTGGGATCGTGAATTCCGCACCTGCGACCCCGACTATTACAAGTGGACGCAGTGGGCCTTCCTTAAGATGTTTGACAGCTATTATTGCACTTCATGCCGCAAGGCAAAGCCCATCTCCGAGCTTGTGGCTCACTTCCAGAAGAACGGTTCCGTCAATTGCAACGCTGCCTGCAGCGAAGACCTGGTTTTCACCGCAGAAGAGTGGAATTCCTGGTCCGATGCCGCTAAGAGCAAGGCTCTGATGAATTATCGTATCGCTTATCAGGGTGAAACCTCTGTTAACTGGTGCCCCAAGCTTGGTACCGTATTGGCAAATGACGAGGTCAAGGATGGCCTTTCAGTTCGTGGCGGCTTCCCTGTAGAGCAGAAGAAGATGACACAGTGGCAGCTGCGCGTATCCGCATACGCAGAGCGCCTTCTGGACAGTCTGGATTCCCTGGATTGGACTGACTCCCTCAAGGAGATGCAGCGCAACTGGATCGGCCGTTCAGCCGGTACTGAGGTTGTCTTCAAGGTTATAGCCGGTGACAAAGAAAAAGATATCACTATCTTCACCACCCGTGTAGATACTATCTTTGGCGTTACCTTCATGGTACTTGCTCCTGAGAGCGATCTTGCAACGGAGCTTACAACTCCCGACCACAAGGCAGAGGTAGAAGAGTACATTGCCTATGTAAAGAAGAAGACAGAGAGGGAAAGAATCGCAGAGACAAAGTCTGTAACTGGCGTATTCTCAGGTGCTTATGGTATCAATCCTCTTACGGGAGAGAAGGTGCCCGTATGGATATCGGAATATGTTCTGGCCGGTTACGGTACCGGTGCAATTATGGCAGTTCCCGCCCACGACAGCAGGGACTACGCCTTTGCAAAGAAGTTCAATCTGCCGATAGTTCCCATTATCGAGGGCTGCGATGTTTCAGAGCAGAGCTTCGATGCCAAGGAAGGCAAGATGTGCAATTCAGGCTTCCTGAACGGCATGGATGTCAAGGAGGCCATCGAGGCTGCCAAGGATTATGTTGAATCCAAGGGCCTTGGCCGCAGAAAGGTCAACTACAGGCTTAGGGATGCGATATTCTCCCGCCAGCGTTACTGGGGCGAGCCTTTCCCGATTTGCTTTAACAACGGCGTGGCAGAGCCCCTGCCTATGAGCGCCCTTCCGCTTCAGCTCCCGGAAATCTCCGAGTTCAAGCCCACGGAAGACGGTCAGCCGCCGCTTGCCCGCGCAAAAGACTGGACATGGGAGGGTAAACCTCTGGAGACCAGCACTATGCCTGGCTTCGCTGGTTCAAGCGCCTACTATCTCAGGTACATGGATCCTCACAACGACAATGCCCTTGTAAGCCGCGAGGCCGTCGAGTACTGGCGCAATGTAGACCTGTACATCGGCGGAACAGAGCATGCGACCGGTCACCTTATCTATTCCCGTTTCTGGAACAAGTTCCTCTTCGATCTTGGTTATGTTTGCGAGGATGAGCCTTTCAAGAAGCTTGTAAACCAGGGTATGATCCAGGGCCGATCCAACTTCGTATATCGTGTGGTTGGCACTAACAAGTTCGTTTCACTTGGCCTCAAGGATAACTATCAGACCCAGGAAATCCATGTTGACATCAACATAGTCCGCAATGATAAACTTGACCTTGATGCCTTCCGTGCATGGAGGCCTGAGTTCAAGGATGCAGAGTTCATACTTGAGAACGGAGAGTACATCTGCGGTTGGGCTGTAGAGAAGATGAGCAAGAGTATGTACAACGTGGTCAACCCCGACGATATTTGCGAGAATTACGGAGCTGATACCCTGCGTCTTTACGAGATGTTCCTTGGCCCTCTTGAACAGAGCAAGCCTTGGGATACCAAGGGTATTGACGGTGTACACCGCTTCCTGCGCAAGTTCTGGAGGCTTTTCCACGACGGTGACAATATGATCGTAACCGACGAAAAGGCCACTCCGGAAGAGCTCAAGGTTCTTCACAAGCTCATCGGCAAAGAGGAAGAGGATATTAACAACTTCTCTTTCAATACAACCATCAGTGCCTTCATGATTGCGGTCAACGACCTGTCAGATCTGGGCTGCCACAAGAAGGAGATTCTTGAGCCGATGGCTATAATGCTGAGCCCGTTCGCTCCTCATATCGCAGAGCAGCTGTGGCACGATCTGGGTCATGAGGATACCGTTACCTTTGCTCCGTTCCCCAAGTTCGTGAAGGAGTACACTGTAGAGAACAACGCTACTTACGCTGTTTCATTTAACGGAAAGACAAGATTTACCGTTGATCTGCCTAAGACCATGTCTCCCGCAGAGGTAGAGGCTCATGTACGCGCCCTGTCCCAGACAGAGAAGTACGTGGCCGGTCAGCAGATTTTCAAGGTAATCGTCGTTCCCGGAAAGATCGTGAACATCGTTGTAAAATAATACCTGCATAACACACTGAAACATAGTAACACATGAACCAAAAGCAATCAAAGTCGACTATTATTCTGGACTATGTCTGGATGACCATCGGCTGTGCTATATTCTGCGTTGCGTGGGAGGCCTTCCTTATCTCCAACCACATCGCAAGCGGTGGCCTGGCCGGTATCTGTACGGTTATCAATTTCTGTACGGGTATACCGGTGTCATGGTCGTACATACTGCTTAATGTGGTGCTGTTGGGAATAGGTTTCCTGATTCTGGGCAAGGGCTTCGGCTTCAAGACCATTTATTGCATCGCGCTTACTACAGTCCTCTTTGACATATCGCCAAAGACTCCGTTCATCCAGCACCTGGCAGAGAACCCTCTGCTGGGAAATGATGATAAAGTGCTGTATCCTATTATCGGAGGCCTGCTGGAGGCCGTGGGTATCAGCTTCATCTTCAAACGGGGTGGAAGTACCGGTGGAACGGATGTCATTGCGTTGATACTTAATAAGTTCTGGCCTGTTTCTCCTGGAAAGGTGTACATGAGCCTGGACCTGTTCATCATCGCTTCCGTGCTCCTGGCCCCGGGAATGGGTATCAAGGATATGGTGTACGGTTATATAGCCATGCTTTCATTCACCTTGTTCCTGGACTTCCTGCTGCTTGGCAGTAAGGCTACGGTGCAGGTGCTTGTTTTCTCCAAGAAGTATAAAGAGATTGCAGATGAGATGACGGGGAATCTTCGCAGGGGAGTAACGGCCCTGAATGCCGTAGGCTGGTACTCGCAGCAAGAGAGCAAGGTTCTTCTTATCATGGTGCGCAAAACCCAGCTTACCATGATTACCCGTGCTATCAAGGAAATTGACCCGGGTGCTTTCGTCAGTGTTTCTTCGGCCAGCGCTGTCTACGGGCAGGGCTTCGATGAGATGCGTACAGGTTTGGATCGTAAAAAGAAACAGCAAGAACAATAATGAGCAATCCTTTTCAGAATAGCATCCTCAGGATTATCAAGGAGTACCTCCTTGTAGCCATCGGCATTACCATCTATGTTTTGGGATGGGTGGTGTTCCTGATCCCCAATAACCTGGTGGGTGGCGGCGTTACCGGTATCGGTACCATTATCCAGTATGCCACGGGTTTCAATGTCGGTTATTCATTCTTCTTAATAAATGGAATACTGCTTATTGTGGCGTTCTTTATAATGGGATCCAGCTTTGGCGGAAAGACCATCATGGCCATTATCCTTGCTTCCATCGGCCTTAGGATATTGCCGGAAATGGTTCCGGATACCATAATCCAGGCTATCGCCCTGGATAACGGCAAGTTGATGTGCACCCTGATTGGCGCCATCATGGCAGGCCTCGGTATCGGTATTGCTATGTCCCAGGGGGGTAGCACCGGAGGTACCGATATTATCGCCCTGATTGTAAGCAAGTACCGCAATGTTTCTCCCGGAAGGATGATATTGGTGATAGATGTAGTTATCATCGCTTCTTCATTCTTTGTACCTTCTTACACCACCGATGGTGAACTGGTGGGCTGGGCGGACAAATTTACAGGCGTCGTATACGGTCTTCTGCTGGTGATTGTGTGCGGCAATGTGGTGGATATCTACCTTTCCGGTACAAAACAGTCAGTACAGGTGTTCATTCTGTCACAAAAGTATGAAGAGATTGCGGACTGCATTACTATGAATCTGCATCGTGGCGTTACGGTTCTTCCTGCCAAGGGATGGTATACCAAAGAAGACAGCCATGTGCTCATGGTGATAAGCCGCAAGACAGACCTTAACATCATGCTCCGATACATAAAGGCTATCGATCCCAATGCATTTTTGTCAGTTGCCAGTACGACCGGAGTATACGGACGGGGCTTCGACGCAATCAAATCCAAGCCAAAAAGTATTGCTCGAGTTGACGAATCATAAGATTTGTAAAAAAAATATTAAAAAATGTAAAAACCTGCTTGTTCGAAAGAATCAAGCAGGTCTTTTTTTGATAAATTTACCTGTCACACAAAATAATAACACTGGATATGGATGAGAAAAGAGTTTGTTTAGGGAAGGGTTGGCTGCTACTTATCCCATCGTCATTACTGTTATCATCGGTATTATCACTGTTTTATTCTGATGGGTTATCGTTTCTATGGGTAATTGGCTCGTTGTCAGTTGCCGGGAGCATGCTTCTTGTCCTCTTGGACAAAAGTCTTTGCCGGGTGGCCTCCAAGGTAATACTGCTTTTTCAAGTGGCCGTACTGATGCTTTCTGTCTGGGCTCCGGAGTATTCAGGGAATTGGACCTTGTCTCCAAGGTTGGTATTGTTTTCAATCGGTACTGCCTTGGCTATGTGCGCTTCGCTGGCTGTGAACCTCTATTCCAAAAGTGGAGATACAGAGTTCCTGCTGGGGGAGTATCGTGGCAAGGAATTCCTCTTGGATGCTACACGGGTGGTTTATTCCCTGCTTCAGATTACGGTTATTCTGGCGGTTGCGCTAACGTTCTGGATAGAGTCCACTGTAAGGATGATAGTGTGTATCGCCTGTACACTGGTCTCTGTATGCCTGGTGGCCCTAATTGCGCTTCGCTTTATCTCTATGTATAAGATTGAGAAAACTATGAGCGCGTCGGAGGCTCCTACAGAGGGTGAGATTCAGTTGTACCGCCAAATCCAGGAATTGCTCGATGACGAAAAGCCCTTCCTTGACCCCAACCTGAACGTGGATGAGATATGTAAGCAACTGGGGACTAACCGCAGCTATATTTCACGGAGCATTAATGCGTGCACCGGCCTAAGTGTGCCGCGCTATATCAATAATAGGAGGGTACTGTACGCGATGGAACTATACAGGAATAATCTGTCGCTGAAGGTGTCGGAGCTCGCCGTGATGTCGGGGTTCAGTAACGGAGTGACGTTCAATACCGCCTTCCGGCTGGAGACGGACATGAGTCCTAGAGATTGGTGCCGGGAGTGTCGGGACGAGGCTGCAAAAGAGAAGAAACGCCTTTCCAGGCATCTGGCACAGGGGCCAGAACAGTAATATCCTCTTTGGTAACGGGGTGGGGCAGGGTTATGCTTCTTGCGTGAAGGCAAATGCTGCCATCGGGGTTGCTGCGGGGCGCACCGTATTTAAGGTCTCCTTTAATAATACATCCGATGCCGGCCAGCTGGCAGCGGATCTGGTGGTGGCGGCCTGTGAGCAGTTCAACCTGCATAAGGTGATATCGGTCCGTAGCACCTAAATATGTATAAATGAGCTTTGCGAGCTTTGCCTCTTTGAATTTGCCCTCCTGGGTGATGAAGCTTTTGTTCATGGCTTCGCGGCGGATGAGCCAGTTTTCCAACAGTGCGTGGGGCTCTTTGGGGGCGGCAATGCAAAGGGCCAGGTAAATCTTCCTGACTTTGCTTTCGCGGAAGGATGCTGACAGGCGTTCCAGGGCCTTGGAGGTCTTGGCGAATACGGTTATGCCGCTTACAGGCCTGTCCAGGCGGTGGGGAATACCAAGGAATACTTTCCCCGGTTTGGAGTTGCGGATGGCAATGAAAGCCTTGTATTTGTCACACAAGGTTTCGTCGCCTGTCTTGTCACCCTGAACAATCTCGCCCGGCAGCTTGCATACTACCAGCAAATGATTGTCTTCATACAATATCCTGCCCTCCAAATCCTTGTATTCTGCCTCACTCAAAGCTCTGTACTCCATAGCAATTAAGACTCGATAAATAAACTGTCTATAAGATATTAGTTGATAATCAATCACTTACTTAATTTAACTCCGCATTTTTTCGGGAGTTAAAATGCGTAACTTATTGATAATTAGCACTTCTTATATAATTCGTTTAATCTCCGGAAAATATATTTGTACCACTAAGGCCAAAAATATTTTGGCCGATGGCCTTAGGATACAAATATATTCTTCCTTAACCTAAAGGAACAATAATCCTTGTCCGAAGGAATTGGCCATAATATTTCTGACTGAGGACAAGGTTTTATTGTTCCGTTATTCCAACGGTTTTATTGTTCCAAGTACAAAGGTAGAAAGAAAATATGACAAAATGGCAGAAAAAGCGGAATGGCACAACATTCGATAATAGTGATTGCGACGGTGTCCGAGTGACATCGGCACAGAAAGATAAAAATAGGAGATTAAAGATATGGGTAAAATTATTGGAATCGATTTGGGTACAACCAATTCATGCGTAGCGGTAATGGAAGGTAACCAGCCTACCGTTATCATTAACAACGAAGGTCAGCGCACAACTCCTTCAGTTGTTGCATTTACCGATGGTGGCGAGCGCAAGGTCGGTAGCCCTGCAAAACGTCAGGCTATCACCAACCCTGCCAACACCGTGTTCTCTATCAAGAGGTTCATGGGAGAGACCTATGACCAGGTAAACAAGGAAGTAAGCCGCGTTCCTTACAAGGTGGTTCGTGGTAACAACAATACTCCGCGCGTAGACATTAACGGACGTATGTATTCTCCTCAGGAGATTTCTGCAATGGTTCTTCAGAAGATGAAGAAGACCGCAGAGGATTATCTCCGTCAGGAGGTTTCAGAGGCAGTTATCACTGTTCCTGCATACTTCAGCGACTCTCAGCGTCAGGCTACCAAAGAGGCTGGTAAGATTGCCGGTCTTGATGTAAAGCTTATTATCAACGAGCCTACCGCAGCCGCCCTTGCTTACGGTCTTGACAAGACTGACAAGAGCATGAACGTAGCTGTATACGACCTGGGTGGCGGTACCTTTGATATCTCCATCCTTGAGCTTGACTCCGGAATCTTCGCTGTTAAGTCTACCAACGGTGATACCCACCTTGGTGGTGATGACTTCGACCAGGTTGTAATCGACTGGCTCGCAAGCGAGTTCGCTGCAGAGAACGGCGGTGCAGACCTCAAGAAGGATCCTATGGCACTCCAGAGACTGAAAGAGGCTGCAGAGAAGGCTAAGATTGAGCTTTCTAACCAGACTTCTACAGAGATCAACCTTCCTTACATCATGCCTGTAGACGGTGTTCCTAAGCACCTTGTTAAGACCCTCACCAGGGCTAAGTTCGAGATGCTTTGCGACGACCTCTTCCAGCGCACCATCGAGCCTTGCCGCAATGCTCTTGCAGCAGCCAAGATGAATGTTTCCGATATTGACGAGGTTCTTCTCGTGGGCGGTTCAACCCGTATCCCTAAGATCCAGGAGATCGTTAAGAACTTCTTCGGCAAGGAGCCTAACCGCAGCGTTAACCCGGACGAGGTTGTTGCAGTAGGTGCAGCTATCCAGGGCGGTGTGCTCGCAGGTGATGTTAAGGATGTGATCCTTACCGATGTTACCCCTCTTTCACTTGGTATCGAGACCCTCGGTGGCGTGATGACCAAGATGATCGACGCCAACACAACCATCCCTGTAGACAAGGAGCAGATATTCTCTACCGCTGCCGATAACCAGCCTTCAGTAGAGATCCGCGTACTCCAGGGTGAGCGTCCGATGGCAAAGGATAACAAGCAGATCGGTATATTCCATCTTGATGGCATTGCTCCTGCACCCCGTGGAATACCTCAGATTGCAGTTAAATTCTCTATCGATATCAGCGGTATCCTTAGCGTATCCGCAGTTGATAAGGCCACTGGTAAGGCTCAGAGCGTAAGAATCGAGGCTTCTTCAGGTCTTTCAGAGGACGAGATCAAGCGTATGCGTGACGAGGCCAAGGCCAACGAGGCCGCCGATAAGGCAGAGAAGGAGCGCGTAGACAAGATCAATGAGGCCGATGCCCTCTGCTTCCAGGCAGAGAAGTTCCTCAAGGACAATGGTGACAAGGTTCCTGCTACCGTTAAGGAAGAAGTAGAGAAGAATGTTACCGCACTCAAGGAGGCTATCAAGACCCAGAATCTTGCCGACATCGATAAGTACAAAGAGGCTCTTAACAAGGCATTCGAGGCTATGTACCAGCAGGCACAGCAGGCCCAGGGTCCTCAGGGTCCCCAGCCTGGTCCTCAGCCCGGCCCTCAGGGTCCTCAGGACAACGCTCCTGACGAGCAGTAAGGCTCAGTAACCGAAAAATAGACAGACCCTCGAATAGTCCATCGGCCATATATTTTGGACTTTTTGGGGTCTGTCTGTTTTTTATTATCTTTGTGCGCTTATTTAGAAAGATTATGGGAAGAATTATACTTACTGGCGACCGTCCTACCGGCAAACTTCATCTTGGTCACTATGTTGGCTCGCTCCGTAACAGGGTACTGCTTCAGGAAGAGGGCAACTATGACAAGTTCTTTGTGTTTATCGCCGACGTTCAGGCCCTTACTGACAATGCCGATAACCCGGAGAAGGTACGCCAGAATGTGATTGAGGTAGCTTTGGATTATCTGTCCGCCGGCCTTGATCCAGAGAAGGTGACTCTCTTTGTGCAGTCTCAGATACCCCAGCTTCACGAGATGACCCAGTTCTTCTCAAATCTGGTAACTGTGCAGCGTCTTCAGAGGAATCCTACCGTCAAGGCAGAGATGTCCCTCCGTGGCTTCAATGCAGACGCAGAAGAAGAGAACCGCCGCGGCCTTCCCGTTGGCTTCTTCACTTATCCTATCAGCCAGGCTGCCGATATCTGCGCCTTCAAGGCTACTACCGTACCTGCAGGCGAGGATCAGGAGCCTATGCTTGAGCAGTGCCGCGAGATTGTTCGCAGCTTCAACGGAACATATAATTGTGACGTGCTTGTAGAGCCTTCAATCCTTCTTCCTTCCAATAAGGTTTGCCGCCGTCTTCCCGGCACCGATGGTCAGGCCAAGATGAGTAAGTCCCTTGGCAACTGCATCTACCTTAGCGACGACCCTGCAGAGATGGAAAAGAAGGTTAAGGGTATGTTCACCGATCCCGGTCATCTTAAGGTAGAGGATCCGGGTAAGGTAGAAGGTAACTGTGTTTTCACTTATCTTGATGCTTTCAGTGAGCCTGAGGACTTTGCAAAATATCTGACGGACTACTCTTGCCTTGAAGAGCTTAAGGACCACTACCGTCGTGGCGGTCTTGGTGACATGAAGTGCAAAAAGTTCCTGATTAATGTGCTGAACGACCGCCTGGAGCCTATCCGCGCCCGCCGCGCAGAGTACGAGAAAGATATTCCGGAGGTTTACAACATCCTTAAGAAGGGTAGCGAGGTTGCCCGCGAGGTTGCCGCCCAGACCCTCTGGGAAATGAAAGACGCCATGAAGATCAACTACTTCGACGACGCCGAGCTCATCGCCTCCCAAGCTGCCAAATACAAAAAATAAGAAACGGGACTCAATCGAGTCCCGTTATTTACTTATTCCAAGTATTGTACGGATGAATGCTTAGGTAGGAGTTGGTAAATTCCTTGACTCCGGTGACTTCCGTGCCAAGCCATGAAGGCCTGGGATAATCGGCATCAGGAGAAGGCAGCTCGACTTCCGCTACTATCAGCTGGGAATTGTCGCCTTTGAATTCGTCCACTTCCCATTTTAGGCCATTGCCGATGGGGATGATGTTACGGGTCTTTTGGATTAGACCAGATTTGCACATTTTGAGGAGTTCAACGGCATCTTCATAGGGAATCTCCATTTCCCATTCCGGGCGGCTGAGGCCGTCGATGGAGGTGCGTCCCTTTATGGTAAGGAAGCCCTGGTTGTCGCGGATACGTACGCGGACGGTATTGCCGCCGTCGCGAGCAATGTAGCCCTGCGAAATCTCGTAGGATTTCTGGATGTCTTTCTTATAACTGTCGTCCTTTACCAGGAACTTTCTTTCCGTTTCTATATTCATAGCACTGATTCTACATCAAATATTTGCTTATATCTCTTCCGGATTCCAGCGCTTCGCGGATTTCGGTAGAGGAGATGGTGACAAGCGGAGCGTTCAAGAGTTCGATTTTGTATGAGGGGTTCGCTCTCATTAGGCGCGCCTTCAGGTGACCGCGATGATAACCTTTGCGAGGATAGACAGAGATTCCGTACTCCGTAAGAATGCGGGCATAGTCGCGCCAGCGGGGGAAGCTCTCAAGGTTGTCCGCACCTATCACCAGTGTGATATCGGCCCCGGGATTCTGGGCCTGGAGGGTATCCAAAGTGCGGATGGTATAGTGAGGCGGCTGCATAGTGAGTTCTATGTCCGATGCCTCCACGCCCTTGAGCTCCGGATGGCGGGCCAGGGCCTTGCAGGCGGCTTCGTAGCGGGCCTGGCCGCTAAGGTTTGAAGCGGCATCCTTGAACGGGCTCTGCGGGCTTACAATCAGCAGCACGCGCTGGTAGCCGGCTTTTTTCACCAGATACCTCAATATGGCCAGATGGCCAATGTGCAGCGGATTGAAGCTGCCGCTGTAAACCGCAATCTTCATTTTATTTAAGGAACTCGTCCACCATCTTTTCGGCCTCGGCGTAAGCCTTGTCCAGATTGTCGTTTATTAGGACAACGTCAAACTTGGGAGCGTAAGTCATCTCCTCCGCAGCCTTGGCTACACGCTCTGCTATGGCCTCAGGGGTATCGGTGCCACGGGCAATGAGCCTGCGGTGGAGCTCTTCTACGGAAGGCGCCTGGATGAATACGGAAAGGGCCTTGTCTCCGAAGTACTTCTTCAGGTTTACTCCACCCTTGACATCCACGTCAAATATGATAACGTGTCCCTTATCCCAGATGCGCTGAACCTCGCTTTTGAGGGTGCCATAATACCGGCCTTCGTAAACCTGTTCATACTCTACGAACATATCGGCGGCAATGCGGCTGCGGAAATCATCCACACTCAGGAAATAGTATTCCACACCGTCTTTCTCCTGGCCGCGCGGTGGACGGGAAGTGGCTGATACAGAGAATTCAATCTCTGGATGAAGGCCAAGGATATGGTTTACGATAGTACTTTTCCCTGAGCCTGAAGGGGCAGAAAAAATCAGAACTTTGTCCTTGGATGTACAATTTTTTTTACAAGCCATAATTTGTATCGTTTTACTTGCGCATCAGTTAGTTACACTATTTGAAAGTTTTGCAAATTTAGTTAAATTTGCCTGATTTTTGAAGTGAATTCAAAAGAATTGAATGCAACTGACAAATATTTATCAACATAATAGTTACTATGGTATCTTATAAAGAATTGGGCCTTGTTAATACTCGCGAAATGTTCGCAAAGGCCGTAGCCGGCGGATACGCAATCCCCGCTTTCAACTTCAACAACATGGAGCAGCTTCAGGCCATCATCATGGCTGCAGCAGAGACAAAGTCTCCTGTTATCCTCCAGGTTTCTAAGGGCGCTCGTAACTATGCAAACCAGACTCTTCTCCGTTACATGGCAGAGGGTGCAGTTGCATACGCAAAGGAGCTCGGTTGGGAGAAACCCCAGATCGTTCTTCACCTTGACCACGGCGACAGCTTCGAGACTTGCAAGAGCTGCGTAGACATGGGCTTCTCTTCAGTAATGATCGACGCTTCTTCTCTTCCTTACGAGGAGAACATCGCCCTCACCAAGAAGGTTGTTGACTATGCACATCAGTTCGATGTAACCGTTGAGGCAGAGCTTGGCGTACTCGCAGGTGTAGAGGATGAGGTTTCAGCTGCTGAGTCTCATTACACAAAGCCTGAGGAAGTTATCGACTTCGCTACCCGCACTGGTTGCGACTCCCTCGCTATCTCTATCGGTACCAGCCACGGTGCTTACAAGTTCACCCGTGAGCAGTGCACTGTAGATCCCAAGACCGGTCGTCTTGTACCTCCGCCCCTCGCTTTCAACGTTCTCCACGAGATCGAGAAGAAGCTCCCTGGTTTCCCTATCGTTCTCCACGGCTCAAGCTCCGTTCCTCAGGAGTATGTAGACATGATCAACGAGCTCGGTGGTAAACTTCCCGATGCAGTTGGTATCCCCGAGGAGCAGCTCCGCGAGGCTTCCAAGAGCGCTGTTTGCAAGATCAACATCGACTCTGACAGCCGTCTCGCTATGACCGCAGCTGTTCGTAAGGTATTCCACGACAAGCCCGGTGAGTTCGACCCTCGTAAATATCTTGGTCCTGCTCGCGACGAGATGAAGAAGCTTTACATGCACAAGATCATCAACGTTCTTGGCAGCGATGGCAAAGCTGAATAAGCTTACCTGGAATTTTTAAATCGGGGTCCTATCCGGGATCCCGATTTTTTTGTATCTTTGCCGATAGAAATCTGATGAAATATGAAGCAGACAGCACTGCCTGCTGCCGGGAGCGGGGAGTCCGCTTTCTCCAAGTCGAAGTTAGGGCTTGCGGAAGTGACCGGCGCGGTAGGTGAAACCCTTCGGATGCTGCAGCTATGATGCTTGGCACCGTTATATCCATTTTTCTGCATCTGGGCCTCTCCGGCCCGGTAATGCCGCTGTCTGCCAATTCCCAAGCCGATTCCCTGACCGTACGCGACACCCTGGATGCATCGCGAGTAACAGCGTTGCGTAGCGCTGCCGTACCTATGACAACCATGGACAGGAAGACCATAGAAGCCTTGCCTGCCACGAACGTGGCCGATGCCATCCGCTATTTCTCCGGCGTACAAATAAAGGATTACGGCGGCCTGGGTGGCCTTAAGACCGTAAACGTAAGGTCTTTGGGAACGCAGCACACAGGCGTATTCTATAACGGAGTAAAGATAGTAAACGCGCAGAACGGCCAGGTGGACCTTGGCCGCTTCGGCACGGATAATATAGAATCAATCACACTGTATCATGCGCAGAAGGCTGATCTGCTGCAGACAGCATCGGACCTGGCATCGGCCGCATCGGTATATATAAAAGAGGTAGAGCCGGAAAAGACGGCTTTGAGGGCATCATACAAAACGGGCGCCTTCGGTACAAAGAATCCGGGCCTGTATGCGACGTACAAAGGAAAGGTGCGCGCATCCGTGGATGCGTCATTCCTGCAGTCCGATGGCCGCTATAAGTTCTCCTTCCATGAGTTTGCGAACGATACCGTTGCTACAAGGACCAACGGCGATATAAAGGCCCTGCGCACAGAGGCCAGCCTTTACTGGAGGGATTTCGCCTTTCACGGCTATCTGTACAACTCCGAGAGGGGTTTGCCCGGGCCGGTGGTAAGGCGGGTAAGCGAGCAGTACGCCAGCAAAGACCGCCAATGGGACAGGACAGTCTTTGTACAGGGCTCGTGGACAAAACGCCTGGGTGCAACTTCATTGCTGGCTAAGGGAAAATATACAAGGGATTACTGCGCTTACGTTCAGGATCCGTCCAAAAATGCGGCAGTCATGCCCGTTGATAACCGTTACTGGCAGAGCGACGCTTACGTTTCTGCCGCAGCATCCTGGCAACCTGTAGACTGGCTGGGCGCTGGCCTGGCCCTTGACGGGCGCAGGAACGGCTTCTCCAGCACTGCCAAGTATCCCGCCGCGGCTGCCGTAGAGCATGCCAATCGCCTCACAGGCCTGGCTGCCGCGCAGCTTGCTGTCAGCCCTGGCTGGGGCTGGCACCTCCAGGCCTCCCTCCTTTACTCCGGAATAAAGAATTCCGCAGCCGGTCAGGCGGCCCGCTATCATAAGCTGACCCCGGCTGTGATAGTTTCCTATAAACCTGCTAAACAACTAAGGCTCAGGGCTTTCTATAAAGAAATCTTCCGCGCCCCAACCTTTAACGACCTTTACTATACCATCGGCGGAAGGGTGAATCTTAATCCGGAATACACCAAAATCCTGGATGCCGGTGCAGACTGGGAATCGGACCTGAAATTCCTTCCCGGAGGCAAGATTAAATTGTCGGCCGACGTCTATAAATCCAAGGTTTGGGATAAGATAGTGGCAGTGCCCGGCATCAGCCAGTTCAGATGGTCGGTGATCAACTATGGCAAGGTGGATATCAAAGGCGCTGAACTGAATATCGGGCTGGAATCGGCAATCCAGGATGCAAACTTCTCTATAACAGCCAGTTGGACATGGGAAGACGCCCGCGACCATACGGACAAAAACTCCCAGTGGTGGGACGGCCACATTGCCTATTCCCCGGAGCACTCAGGCTCCATCGTGGCCTTTGCCGCCTGGAAGAGGTTCTCCCTTTCCGCCTCGTGGCTCTATACTGGGAAGCGATACAGGGACGTTGCCAATACCAGGGACAATGCCATGGAGCCATGGTATACTACAGACCTGTCCCTGGCCTATAATTACGCCCTGGGACGCCTCAGCGGCAGGATTACCATTGATGCCAACAACCTGCTGGACCAGGCCTACGAGGTGGTTACAAGATACCCTATGCCCGGACGACATTTCATGTTTAAACTAAGCGTAGAATATTAATTAACAAATAGATATGAAAAGCATTATTAAACTACTGATGTGTATGGCGCTCTTCGCTGCCATGGCTTCCTGCCGCAAAAGCGATATTGATCCTGAACTCGTTACGGATCAGCAGATCATTGAGCTTGACGAGACCGCTACGGAGTTTACAATCAATTACAAAACCAATGTCTCCTCCGTTACGGTTATTCCGATAGTGGAATGGATTAAGGTGAACAGCCTCACTCCTACCTCCGTAACCCTGCTGTTGCAGGCAAACGAAAGCTTGGAAGACAGAAAAGGAGAAATCCAGTTCTTGTATGAAAAGGAACTTCTTGCAAGGGTAGTCGTTACCCAGAAAGGCAAAGTCCCCGCAGAACCTGAACTGAAGGGCTTCTACTTCCTTAATGAAGGCCAGTGGGGCAAGAACAATGCAACCCTTGGCTACTATGATTTCTCTGCCTCATCTTACAAAGATGAATGGTGGAGCTCAATTAACCCCAGCGTTCGCGACGGCCTGGGTGACGTTGGCAATGACGTAGCTGTCTCCGGCGATTGGCTTCTGGCAGTAATCAACTCATCCAATCTCCTTGAAATCTGCAATCGTGACGGCGTTCATATCGCAGCAGTCGAAATTCCCAACTGCCGAATGGTTAAAATCGAGGGCGACATCGCCTATGTGACTTCTTATGCCGATGAAGGCTATGTTGCAAAGGTAGACCTTAATGAAAGGAAGGTTGTAGCAACCTGCAAAACCGGCCACGAGCCCGAGGGTCTGGCCATTATCGGAAAGACCATGTATGTGCTTAATTCCTGCGGATATCATACTGACTTCACCGGTGGCGGCAACAACGAAGAGGCCAGCATTTCAATCATAGACCTGGAGTCATTCTCAGAGGTAGAAAAGTCGATGCTGGGCATCTACAACGCATATTCACCCCTCACTGTCCTGCCCGATGGCAAGACCTTCTTCATCAACTCATCCGGCGACTACAACGCTGTCAAGCCCACCTCCATCCTTTTTGACACCACAGAAAAGAAAGTAACCAGGAACTTTGGTTTTGGCGGCGCTTTTGCCGATGTTTTTGATGGCAAGCTCTACATTTTTGACACCTCCTTCTCTTACACAACCTTCGAGTGGGAGAATAGCAACTGCGTTTACGACCCCGTTAGCGGCAGCATATCCGATTTCCCCGTGGACGAGGAAGAGTTCGAGTCCTACGGTGCGCCTACCGGAATCTGGATTGACCAGACCAATGGCGATATCTACATTGCCGACAAGGGTAACTACACTTCACCGGCCTTCCTTTACAGGTATGATAAGACCGGAACTCAGGTGGCAAAAATTAATGTAGGCGTTTGCCCCGGACATCTTGCCTGGGATTGGAGATAATTACAATTATTGCTATATTTGTAGGATAAATCAACGAAATTTCTTGCAAATATGGATAAAACAAGCTACGCACTGGGTATGAGCATCGCCCACAACCTGCTTCAGTCAGGAGTGAAGGATCTCAAGATGGAAGACTTCGTAGATGGCCTCAAGGCTACTCTTAACGGAGAAGATCCCAAGGTTTCCTACCAGGAGGCCGGAAAGATTCTGGAAGACTACTTCAGCAATATGGAGGCAGAGAAAGCCGCCGAGGAAGCAGAAGTTGCAGAGGCAATGAAGAAAGAAGGCGAAGAGTACCTTAAAGA
The DNA here is from genome assembly GCA_947166905.1 of uncultured Prevotellaceae bacterium. GTDB lineage: Bacteria > Bacteroidota > Bacteroidia > Bacteroidales > UBA932 > Cryptobacteroides. Next base: position 114,043 of record CAMVFZ010000007.1, read on the forward strand.
GAATGCCGGCAAACCCGGTGTCATCACCCTTAAGAGCGGCCTTCAGTATAAAGTGCTCAAAGAGGGAACAGGCCGCAAGCCCGGCAAGACCTCGAAGGTGCGCTGCAACTATGAGGGTACTTTCACCAACGGTATGGTCTTCGACAGCTCATACAAGAGGGGAGAGCCCGCAGTGTTCGGTGTAAACCAGGTTATCGCAGGATGGACAGAGGCCCTGCAGCTCATGAGCGAAGGCTCTGAGTGGGAGCTTTATATCCCTTACCAGCTGGCTTATGGCGAAGCCGGTGCCCACGGCGCCATTCCTCCCTGCGCTGCCCTTGTATTTAAGGTAGAACTCATAGAGGTGCTTTAAGCCTGATATGACGTTTGTGGAGGTCATAGAGGTTGTAGCCCTTGTAACTGGTCTGTTGTATCTCTTTTTTGAGATTATTCAGTCCAACTGGATGTGGGTTGTAGGTATACTTACCGGTATACCCGTGGCCATCTCGTTTGGCATCCAGCATATCTGGGCTTCCATGGCCTTGAACATATACTACGTTATTATGTCCTTTGTGGGCATCGTAATGTGGATGAAGGCTTCAAAACAAACGTCGGAAGGCGCATATCATCTTGTACGGCTGCCGCGCAAAGTGCTGATTATCAGCCTTGCGGCGGCCGTACTTGGTATTCCGGCCCTGATCGTACTGCTGCGTCTTACCCACGGGCAGGAGACCTCGCTGGACGCCGTGGCCTTCGTGCTTAGCGTCATCGGCACATGGTGGCTGGCAAAATCTTATTTGGAGCAGTGGCTCATCTGGATTATTGCCGATGTTATATCCACCGCCCTATGCATTTCCATGGGTACATGGATGCTGGCGGCCCTTTACGCCGCTTATGCCGGCTGGGCCGTCTACGGCTACTTTTTATGGAAGAAAAAAGGAGAATATATAGCATGAAAAAGCTTTTTGTAACCCTTGGCGCCGTACTGGCGCTTGCCATGGCAGCATCGGCACAGGAAATTAAGTATACCGATGCCAACGAGCTTCCGCTTTACGGCAAAGCCATTCAGGAGACATCGGGCCGATACACCCGTTTCCCGGCAGCCTATGAATCGGAGAGCCGCAAGTCCTTGTGGGACCTTTCCCTCAACTCCGCCGGCCTGTATATCCGCTTTCGCAGCGATGCCCCGGAGATCCATGCAAAATGGGTGAATAAAAACTACCAGATGCCGCATATGACAGAGGTCGGTATCGGCGGACTGGATCTTTATACCCTTACCCAGGACGGATGGCGTTTCGTAGGCGCCGGTTTCACCTGGAAGAAGGGTACTCACCACGAGCGCAAGATTGTGTCCAATATGAAGCCTCAGATGCGTGAGTACATGCTTTATCTGCCTTTGTACGACAGTATCGATTCCCTTTACGTGGGTGTGCCCGATGGCTCCGTAATTGAGGCTCCCGCAGTGGCTAGGCCCATTGCTTCCAAGCCTGTGGTAATGTACGGAACCAGCATCCTTCAGGGAGGCTGCGCTACCCGTGCCGGTATGGCTCACACTGCCATCATCAGCCGCAAACTGGATAGGGAAGTGATCAACCTTGGCTTCAGTGGTAATGCCCATCTGGATCCTGAGGTAGCCCGCCTTATGGCAGCTGTAGAGGATCCCGGCGTATTTGTACTGGACTTCGTTCCCAACTGCACCGCAGAGCGCATCAATGAGAAAGGCGAGGCCTTCTTCCGCATACTGCGCGAAGCCCATCCTAATGTGCCCATAGTCTTTGTAGAGAATCCTTTCTTCCCTCACGCTATTGTGGACGAGAAGACAAAGAGTGACATAAAAGCCAATAACGGCGCCCTGAAGAATCTTTATCTCAAGATGAAGAAAGAGGGCCAGAAGAAGCTTTACTATATTACCAACGACGGTATGACGGGTGACGACGGCGAGTCCTTCGTAGACGGCGTCCATCTGACCGATTTGGGTATGCTCCGCTATGCAGAGCACGTCCTGCCTACCATCAAGAAGGCACTTAAATAGAAAAACAATAAACTAACATACAGCACAGACTATGAAAATTATCGTTGACAGCGGTGCTACCAAGGCCCAGTGGGGACTGGTGGCAAACGGAAAAGAGGCCGGAATGATTACTACAGCCGGCATCAACCTCAGTACCATGACACAGGAGGCCGTAGAGGCCATCGTAGCAGAGGCTGCGTCCCAGGTTCCTGCCGGTGAAAAGATAGAGGCAGTTTACTTCTATGCCGCAGGTCTTATCGTTGCTCCCGGCGAGGCCGTTCCCCAGTTGGCAGAAGGCCTTGACAAGTGCTTCCGCAAGTACTTCCCCGGTGCAAAATACGAGTACGCTTCCGATCTTCTTGCTGCTGCAAGAGCCGTTTGCGGCCACAACAAGGGCATTGCCTGCATCCTTGGTACAGGTTCAAACTCCTGCCTCTTCGACGGAGAGAACATCGTCCGTAACATCCACTGCTGCGGCTTCATCCTTGGCGACGAGGGCAGCGGCGCATCCCTTGGCAAGCGTTTCATGTCCGACTTCCTTAAGGACCTTCTCCCTGATGAGGTTGCAAAGGATTTTGCTTCCAAGTACGAGGTTGACTACCTTACCGTTGTCAAGAACGTATATCGTGGTACCGCTCCTTCCAAGTATCTTGGCAGCTTTGCTCCGTACATCATGAGCTGGTACGACAAGAACGAATATGTTAAGAATCTTATCGAGGAGAACTTCCGCGACTTCCTTCGCAAGTTCCTGGTTCGCTACGACACCACCAAGACCCTCCCTATGGGCGCCATCGGCGGTTTTGCCTATGCTAATAAGGCCATCCTTGAGAAGGTGGCTGCAGAGGAAGGCGTACGCTTCGACAAGATTTACAAGACTCCTATCGAGGGCCTTATCCAGTATCACGCATAATATCTTATACCGATATGAAAGAGACTCGTACAACAGAACAGGCTTCGCATTACGATCATCTTGAGATGATGTCTACAGCGGAGATCCTTCATGGTATGAACGCAGAGGATAGGACCGTGCCCGTTGCAGTGGCAGAGGCTATCCCCGCCATCGAAAAACTTGTCAACGGCATTGTTGAGCGTATGCGCAAGGGTGGCCGCGTATTCTACCTGGGTGCAGGTACCAGCGGACGTCTTGGCATCGTAGATGCTTCCGAGATTCCCCCGACCTACGGTGTTCCGGACAAGTTCATCGGCCTTATTGCCGGTGGCGACAAAGCTATCCGCAACGCAGTAGAGGCTGCAGAGGACAATCCGGACGGCGGTTGGGCCGATATGGCTCCTTTCAAGCCGACGGTTAACGATATTGTTATCGGTATTGCCGCTTCCGGTTCTACTCCTTACGTTGTGGGTACCGTGAAGAAGGCCCGTCAGGAGGGTCTGCTTACCGGTTGCATCACCTGCAACCATGGTTCACCTGTTGCCGCAGAGGCAGAGATTCCTATCGAGGTTGTGGTAGGTCCCGAGTTCGTAACCGGAAGTACACGAATGAAGTCCGGTACGGCCCAGAAGCTTGTGCTCAATATGATTTCCACTTCAGTTATGATTCTGATGGGTCATGTAAAGGGCAACAAGATGATGGATATGCAGCTTACCAACATCAAGCTGGTGGGCCGCGGTACCCGTATGATTATGGAGGAGACCGGTATTACCGATGCCGAGCTTGCAAAGGATATGCTGCTTCGCTACGGTTCCGTACGCGATGCCGTTAACGCTTACCATAAGAAGTAATGCTCAGGGACCGATACCCGTCAAAGCTACTGGAGGATGCGGTAGAGGCTATCGGAACGCTTCCCGGCGTGGGTAAGCGCAGCGCGATGCGTCTCGCCTTGCACCTTTTGAGGCAGCCTTCGGAGAATGTACATCACCTCGCAGATGCGCTTGTGCATCTGCGGGATGATGTTAAATATTGTTCCACTTGCATGATGATATCGGATGACGATACCTGTTCCATTTGTGCCGATGCCCGCCGAGACCACCGCACTATCTGCGTGGTGGAGACGGTTCGCGATGTCATGAGCATAGAGGCTACGGGGCAGTACAATGGCGTTTATCACGTGTTGGGCGGAAGTATTTCTCCTATAGATGGCATCGGCCCGTCAGATCTTACCATCGGAACCCTGGTTTCCAGAGTGGAGGCTTTGGGCGATGGTGAGGTTATTCTTGCGCTTGGTGGCGATGTGGAGGGGGAGACTACGGCGTTCTATATTTACCGTCAGCTTTCCCGCTTCCCGGTTAAGCTTACTACGCTGGCGCGTGGCCTTGGCTTTGGTGACGATTTGGAATACGCAGATGAAGTCACCCTTGGCCGATCAATTGCTGCAAGGCAGCCTTTCAAGCCATAATGGGCTTGGATATTTAGGAAAAATACCTATATTTGCAAGCTGGTTTTTCCGTAAATCCAGCATGACAGAGGAATAATTAACCCTGACGGCGCGACTGGGCGCCGCCCTAAAGCCGGACGAAAGTCCGGGATAGGAGGAAGAGAAAATGATATCTATCTTCTACAGGACAAACGGAAAACTGATGGTTTCCCAGTCTGAGGCAGATCTCACAAATCTGAATCTGAACGACGTAGTTTGGATTGATCTTTTTGCTCCGGAAAGCGCAGAGAAACGCGCTACGGAGAAGTTCCTTGGTGTAGAAATACAGAGCCGTGCCACGGCAGAAGAGATTGAGAGTTCGTCCCGTTTCAAAGAGACGGATACTGCTATTTTTGCCAATACCAACTTCTTGATGCCTGGCCCGGAGGAATACACCATGGAGGCTGTTTCTTTCACCCTTGTCGGTGGAGTTATCACAACCCTCAGGGACGTTCCGCTGCGTAGTTTCACAGAGCTGCAGCGCCGTCTCGTGGCCATGCCTCATCTTTATCCCAACGGATACTGGGTATTTGCCAGCATCCTGGATCAACGTATCGACCTTGATGCCGATATGATCGAGTTGATGTCAAAGGAAATCGCCCAGTACAGCAAGCGAATTAATCAGCAGGAAGATATCAACGAGGAGTTCCTTCTGGATATCAACCAGCTTCAGGAAAATACGATGTCGGTAAGGGAGAATATCGTGGATAAGCAGCGTCTTATCACCAACCTTACCAAGAGCGACAAGTATCCGGCAGAGTTGGATGCCCGCTTCAGCGTGCTCCAGCAGGATATTTCGTCCCTTATCAACCATACCAACTTCAGCTTCGAGCGTCTGGAGTATCTGCAGGACACGGTAGTGGGTCTTATCAATCTTGAACAGAACAAGATTATGAAGATTTTCACCATCATTTCCCTGCTCTTGATGCCTCCTACGCTGGTTGCCAGCTTCTATGGGATGAATGTGGAGCTGCCGGGTGCAGGCTTCAAGTTCGCCTGGCTGGCCATACTGGCCTTCATGGTATTGCTGATCGTAGGCGTAATTCTCATCTTCAAATATCGGAAGTTGATGTAATTAAGCTTAAAAATAGTTGGAATCTCGAATAAAATGTCTAAATTTGCACCGCTTTTCCGCGACCTATGGAAAAGTGCTGATAAACATTTAATTATTAACTAAAAATTTTTTGCGAAATGGCTGAATATTTGATGCCTGAAAAGAAGCAAGAGATTTTCGCGAAGTACGGGAAGTCCAATACAGACACCGGCTCACCTGAGAGTCAAGTTGCTTTATTCTCCTACCGTATCGCTCACCTTACCGAGCACGTGAAGCAGAACAAGAAGGACGTTGTAACACGTCGTTCCCTTCTCCGTCTTGTAGGTAAGAGACGTCAGCTTCTGGATTACCTCCAGAAAGTGGATATCGAGAGATACAGGGCAATCGTTAAGGAGCTTGGTCTCCGTCGATAAGCTTCCACGATAGGAACAAAAAAGGGAGAAGTCACAAGGTGGCTATCCCTTTTTTTATTTGAAACCACAGGGGTATCCGCATAGGGCGGACCTTACACAACGATATAGACGTAAACGAAGAAATGAACATTATCAAAAAGACAATCGAGTTACCCGACGGTAGGGTAATCGAGATCGAGACCGGAAAACTTGCCAAGCAGGCAGACGGCTCAGCAGTAGTAAAGATGGGTGGCACTATGCTTCTGGCCACCGTAACATGTGCAACAGAAGTAACAGAGGGTACTGATTTCCTTCCCCTTCAGGTAGATTACAAAGAGAAATTCTATGCAGCAGGCCGTTTCCCCGGCGGTTTCATGAAACGCGAGGGCAAGGCTTCTGATTATGAGGTACTTATCGCACGTCTTGTAGACCGCGCACTCAGGCCTCTTTTCCCGGATGATTTCCATCTTGCTGTATTCGTAAATATCTGGCTTATATCTGCAGAAAAGGACATCCAGCCGGATGCACTCGCAGGTCTTGCAGCATCAGCTGCACTTGCAGCCAGCGACCTTCCTTTCCTTGGCCCTATCTCAGAGGTACGTGTTGCCCGCATCGACGGCCAGTTTGTTATCAACCCTACATTCTCCGATACAGAGAAGGCAGACCTCGAGCTTATGGTTGCCGCAACTGAAGAGAACATCATGATGGTTGAGGGCGAGATGAAGGAGGTTACAGAGGATGTAATGCTTGAGGCTATCAAGTTCGCTCACGAAGAGATCAAGCGTCACTGCCGCGTTCAGAAGGAACTTAACGCCGAGTGCGGTAAGACCGTTAAGCGCGACTATCCTCACGACGAGGAAGACGAGGATCTGCGCAAGGCAGTTCACGATTTCTGCTATCCTAAATGCTACGAGCTTGCTAAGAGCGCTAAGCCCAAGCAGGAGCGTACCGCAGGTTTCGAGCAGATCAAGGCAGACTTCATCGCCACCCTTCCCGAGGAAGATCAGGAGGCTAAGGCTGCAATGATTGCACGCTACTATGCCCACGAAGAGAAAGAGGCTATGCGTAACCTCATCCTTGACGAGGGTATCCGCCTTGACGGACGTAACACTACTACCGTCCGTCCTATCTGGTGCGAGGTAGACTGCCTGCCCTGCGCACACGGTAGCGCTATCTTCACCCGTGGTGAGACCCAGGCTCTGGCATCAGTTACCCTTGGTACCAAGCTTGATATGAAAGAGATGGATGAGGTTCTGGTTCAGGAGACCCAGCCCTTCACCCTTCACTATAATTTCCCTCCCTTCGCTACCGGCGAAGCCAAGGCTCAGAGGGGCGTAGGCCGTCGTGAGATCGGTCACGGAAACCTTGCTTTCCGTGCACTCAAGGCCGTTATGCCCAAGGGTCCTGAATTCCCTTACGCAGTACGCGTAGTTTCCGATATCCTTGAGTCCAACGGCTCTTCATCACAGGCTTCAATCTGCGGTGGCTGCCTTGCTCTTATGGATGCAGGTGTTAAGATCAGTAAGCCTGTAGCAGGTGTTGCAATGGGTCTTATCACCGATGCAGAGCGTCCGAACGACCGTTACGCCATCCTTACCGATATCCTCGGCGACGAGGATCACCTCGGTGATATGGACTTCAAGGTTGCAGGTACCAAGGACGGTATCACCGCAACCCAGATGGATATCAAGGTTGACGGCCTTTCATACGAGGTTCTTCAGAAAGCTCTTGAGCAGGCACGCCAGGGTCGCCTCCACATTATGGGCGAGATGGCCAAGTGCATCGCCGAGCCTCGTGAGGACTACAAACCCTTCGTTCCCAGAATGGTTCAGATCCAGATTGCTTCCGACTTCATCGGTGCTGTTATCGGTAAGGGTGGTGAGACCATCCAGAAGATCCAGAAGGAAACCGGTACCACCATTACCATTACTGAAGAGGATGGCAAGGGTATCGTTGATATCTTTGGCACTGACAAAGAGGCTATGGACAAGGCTCTCGCATGGATCGAGGGTATCTGCGCAGTTCCTGAGGTTGGTACTACCTACCACGGAAAGGTTGTCAGCATCCTTGACTTTGGTGCATTCATCGAGATTCTGCCCGGTAAGGAAGGTCTGCTTCACGTAAGCGAGATTGCCTGGACCAAGACAGAGAACGTTGCCGACGTTCTTTCAGTAGGTCAGGAGGTTGATGTCAAACTCCTTGAGATTGACGAGAAGACCGGTAAGATGCGTCTTTCCATGCGTGCTCTTACAGAGAAGCCCGAGGGTTATGTAGAGCCCGAGCGCAAGCCGCGCGGCGAGCGCCGTGAGGGTGGCGACCGTGGCCCGCGCCGCGAAGGCGGTGACCGCCGCGAGCGTCGTGACGGAGACCGTGGCCCGCGTCGTGAAGGTGAGCGCCGTGAGCGCCGCGAGGGCGACCGCGCACCCCGCCGTCCCGTTTCTCCGCGCCGTGAGCAGCAGGCTCCCGAGCAGCACGAGCAGAACAACGAGCCCGAAATCTTCTAAGAAGACTCAATAAATAAAAGAAGGAATCCGATCGGGTTCCTTCTTTTTTTATTCTATAGTAAAGGAAATGCTTTTGGAGTTGCCTTGGGCATCGATGACTGTGAGGTGATGGACGCCGGGGGAGGGGGCCAGGGTGAGCTGGTGGATGTCGGTGGTCTGGCCAATGTAATCGCCGTCCAGATGCCACCAGACGGTGGCGGAGGCATTCCTGTGGGCCAGATTGAAGACGACGCCTTCTATTTCACCGCCCAGCTGTCTTGGCAGGTGGATCCTGCTGCCGCTTTCAGGGTAGATGAACTCCATAGCCGATGTCCAGGCGTTTGTCTTTGGCTGCTCGTACTCCGGGTGGCTCTTTTTGTAATACCATTCCATTGCCGGCGGCAGCACAAAGGCCCCGTCGGCGGTCTTGTGATAAGGGCATACTGCCGATGCCTCCGCTTCCTTCGGAAGAAGGAGGGTGTCGGCCTGGGGGCAATACTGGCCACGAAGGTAACCGGACTGCGGACAAACCTCCGTCTCAAGGCCTTCGCCGCTGAGCGGCGGCAGGAACCATCCGCCCGAGGCATAAGTGTTCTCTGCGCCCGCTGTTGGCAGCATATTCAGGATATCGAAGAGTACAGGACCGGAAGTCATTGCGCCTGTAAGGCCCGGAACTCCGGTACCATCGGCATTGCCGGCCCAGACGCCAACGGCGTAATCGGGCGTAACGCCCACGGCCCAGGCATCGCGGAAGCCCCAGCTGGTGCCTGTCTTCCAGGCCGCCTTGCGGACGGAGCGTACAAGACGAAGGTCAATTTCGTCCGGGCGGCCAAGGCCTTTGAGGGCTTCGAAGGTATGCCAGAGGGCTACGCGGTCTGTCAGCGGAAAGCCTTCCGGAGCCTCGCCGGTCTGGTAAACCCTTGACATGGTGGCATAGATGCGCGTTATGTCAAGCAATTTGCCTTCCGCGCCGCCAAGGATGATGGAAAGTCCATATTCGTCGGCGCTGCGGGTGAGGGTAGTCATTCCGCAGTCTTCCAGCACCTTATAGAACTTGGGTATGCCGTAACGGCGCAGCATGTTGACGGCCGGAACGTTAAGGGAGCGGGCCAGGGCGATGTTTGCCGGAACTGCTCCGTGGTACTCAAGGTCGAAGTTTTTGGGGGAGAATCCGCCGATGTTTACCGGAAGGTCCGGCATAAGGGTGCCCGGCAGTATGGTGCCATCCTGCAGTGACGCGCAGTATAGGAATGGCTTGAGAATACTGCCTGTGCTTCGCGGGGAGTTGGGAATGTCTACCATTGCGCCCTCGCGGCCGTTGTCCGGCACAGCGTTGCCGCAGTATGCGATGACTTCTCCGCTGTGAACGTCAATCACCACGGCGGCCATATCTGCTATGCCTCGTCTGGAAAGGTCTTTGTTCCATTTATCCACGCATTGCACAACGCGCTGCTGCAGGTCTATGTCTATTCCTGTGCGTACGGTTTCTCCTTTACGGATCTTGTTGTAATAGTCTGTAAGATGAGGCGCGTACTGGGGGAGGGCGTTGGGCTTGAGCACCAGACGCTCGTCCAGAGCCAACTCGTAGTCCTCGTCATTAATATAGCCTTTCTCGTGCAGCCGCTTTAGCAGGCGGTCTCGCTTGGCCTGAAGATTCTCCCTGTTCTTGCCCGGGTGAACGTTGGCCGGCGCGTTGGGCAGGACGGCCAGCGTAGCGGCCTCTGCCCACGAAAGCTCGCTTGCGGGGCGCCCGAAGTAGCGCCACGCGGCGGCCTCAAGCCCCACTACGTTACCGCCAAAGGGGGCATGGGAAGCGTACAGTGCCAGTATCTCCCGCTTGGAATAAGTCTCTTCCATGCGTAGGGCCATTATAGCCTCTATCAGCTTCTCCTTTATGTTTCGCGGCGCTCCTGGACGTGACAGCCTGATAAGCTGCATGGTAATTGTGCTGCCTCCGCTTGTAACCCTGCCAGACTTAATGTTTCCAATCAAAGCGCGGCCAAGGGCCAGAATATTCACTCCCTTATGGCGGAAGAAGTACCTGTCTTCAAACTCGGTCAGTGCGGCGGCGAACTTGTAGGGCACGCTGTCGCATTCCGGAAAACGCCACTGGCCGTCAGCTGCAATCCTGGCTCCAAGCATGTTCCCGGAGCGGTCCAGGACTACGGTGCTGTAGACATCGGACCGGAACAGCCGTGATGGCAGGCAGAACAGGTACCACACCAGAAGTATGGTACCTGCAACTGCTAAAAAAGTGTATTTGCGCTTAATGCTCTTCACAAATTACTTGGTAACCACTGCCTTGCCGGATGCTGTGCAAGCGCCTACAAGGGCGTTGTACATCATCTCGCAGGTGATAGCAGGCAAGGTAAATTCGCCTTCGTATGCGGCGCGGAGCTTCAGTTTGAAGGTCTTTACGCTGCCGCGGTTGAGGTCGAAGTACCACAGGGCTGCATCGTCACGGATGTCAAGGTAGTCATAGCTGTTTTGGCTAGCAGGAACGCCGGTCAGGCGGTCGTTGCGAATCTCCCAACCTGAAGGAATTGCAGCTGCCAGTGCAACGTGCTCGTAATCCTCGTTGGCATTGATGTTGGTAACCTTGATTGTTGCAACAAAGTCGGTTCCCTGACGCAGTACAGAAGGATCGATGGTTGCGCCGTCGTTGGTAGTGTAAGTAACCTCCAGACGCATTCCGGAAGCCTTGGCGGCAACCTTTTCACCGGGCCTTGCAACTACTGTTTCGGAAACTGCAGCATAAACAGGAGCGTTTCCAAGGTTCTCCAGTTTGATATTTTTGTCCTGTGCCTTGATTGCGTAGGTAATCATGCCCTTGTCGGCCTCAAGCTTGTTCTGGCCGCTCTCGGCCTCGATTGCAACCTTGGTCGCACCGGGATCAACTGCACCGGTAAGGGCATCCATAGCAAGGGCTGCGAATGCGCATTCCTGGGTAGAAGTGTATCCGGGGCCGAAGAGGTTTGCAATCTCCTTGGCAAGTTCGATAGCCTTTCCGGTCTGTCCGGTAAGGGCAAGAGACATCATTGCAACAGCCTTGTCCCTGTAGCTTGAAGCGAAGGTTACATTGCTGCCGATGCTCTCAAGGAAGCCCTGCTCGATGCTTGCGATGATGCTTTCTGCAATCTGTTTTTTACCGCAGATTGCGTAAGTTGCTGCAAGCATCCACTTGCACTGAGGTGAGCAGCCCGGAGCCTCCTTCAGGCGGTTCATTGCACCGTTGTCGGCCTCGCCGGCTGCTGCAAGGGTGTAGAGCCTGAATGCCTGATCAAGATCCAGCAGCCTGTTGCCGCCTTCCCTGTGCTTGTAAACGCGTACATTGTCTTCCTGGTATTTCTTCCATGCCTTGAGGACATCGGAAGATACATCTATGCCGGCAGCCTTGGCCTCTGAGAGGAGAAGACCTGCCATAGAAGTTACCCAGGAGTCTGTCATAGTGCTGTTGGCCCAGTATACGAAGCCGCCGTTAGGAAGCTGCCTTGCGTAAAGCTGGTAGATGATATCCTCCAGAAGCTTCTTGGCCTCTTCCTTCCTGTCTTCCGGAATCTTGTTCAGGCTGTGAAGCAGTACAAGACCGCGGGAAGAAAGCTGCTCGCTGCAAGAGTAAGGATAATTCTTGACGAAGGTATATACACCATCGTAGTCGATGGAAGGAATACCGCTTACTATAACTGCGCCGGAAGTTCTGTTACCATCGGCCAGTACATGATTGATTGTTGCACCGGGGGCGATGGTGTAGTATTTAACCTTTACTGAAGGTCTGTTGGGGTTGCGAACCGGCAGGCTGATGGTTTCGGAAGCCTTGTGGGCTGCTGCGGTGGCCTTGACTGTAATCTGGGCCGTGCCTTCTCCGGTGCCTACGACAGCGAAGGTGACAAGTTTGTCGCCGGTAGAGGTGAACTTCACGGTCTTTGTGGCAGGGCCGTCAATCTTAGCGGCACCATCTGCCTGCATGCTAACCTGAACCTCTCCTACGCCCTCTTCAAGAGCGAAAACGTTGACGGCTGCCTGGATGGCTTCGCCGGTTCCGAGTACGCGGGGCAGGGAAGTGACTGCCATGAGAGGAGACTTGACGGTAACATCTTTCTGTGCGTTACCGAAGGCGCCTTCGTGGGCTGCAACTACCATTACCCTTACGCTGCCTACATACATAGGCAGTTTAACGGTGTGCTGGTTCTTGCCCTTCTTGAGAGTGAACGGTCCCAGTACCTTAACAACAGGATTGAAACGGTTGTCTTTCTTGGCACCTACGTTAATCTGCTGGTCACCGCCGACGCTCAGCATCTTGCGGAACTTGCCGCTTACGGCGCCCATAACGTAGTCGTAGATATCCCATGTGTTTACACCAAGGGCTTCGCGGGAATACATGAAGTTCCATGGATCCGGAGTCTTGAATGAGGTAAGATCCAGTAGGCCTTCATCCACGATAGCAAGGGTGTAAGTCATGGTCTTGTTGTTCTTCTCGCTTACAGTTACCGTGAAGGCTTCCTCCGGGTGAACGGAATCCGCCATGGTAATCACGGGCTCCAGGTGGGAAGCAGGGTTCACGACTGATACCGGCTGAACGCCGTAGAGGCGCAGAGGCAGGTCGTTGGAAGTGTTTCCGTGAGGCTGTACAAGGGTAATGTGAACATAGAAGTTAGGAGCCATGGCCTCTGTAATCTTGAACTTGTAGGCCTTGTCTTCCTTGCCGGAAAGGGTTACCCATTCGCTGGAAATGATGCCTGCAGCGTTCTCAAGGGATACAAGAGCGTGGCCGTTGCCACCGTTTGAAGGAATGTAAACGGTAGCCTGCTCGCCAACGGAGTACTCCCTCTTGTCGGTAGAGAAGGTAAGCATAGAGATGGCGTCAGGGTCGGCCTTTGAAGAACGTCCCCTGTACTCCGGCCAGTCTACGAATACTATCTTGCCGCTTGCGTGGCCGCTGTCAAGGTCTTTTACATAAACCAGGAAGCGTCCCCAGTCGGGATAATCAACCTTAAGGGTAACCTTTGAGTCATTGGCGCCGGAGAGCATCCTTCCGGATGAAATAACCTTTGCCGATGCTGAATTCACATAAGAATCAAGCTCGTCGGCGCGGCTCTCCCACCACCAGCTCCATTTGAGTTTATAGATCTTGTATTCAAGGTTGTGACCCTTTACGCGGGCGCCGTCCTTGTCTACAACTGCTACTGAGAACTCCTGGTCTTTGTCTGTTTCAAGGTAATCGTAGTCCTTGCCGGGAGACTTGATTCCTACATAAGCCTTGTAAGGAGAGAAAGGAATAACCTCTGAGGTAAGGCTTTCGTCACCGCCGTTCTCTTCTACTGTGTAGAGGACGTATGCGCTGAGCATACCGGGAGCGTTGTTTGCCTGAGGCATGTTGATGGCTGCTACTGCGTTGCCCTGGCCGTCAAGCCTGGTCTCAAGGAGCTGGATGTCCTCTGAGCTGAAGCTCTTGAGAGGATCGTTGAAGGTATAACCCTCGAAGCCCTTGAAGTGGGTGCCTGCGCTTGCCAGTGTCATGCTTGCCTTTGCCCTGAGGCCTGAAGCTGCGGGGCCGGTAAGCCAGTTGGAATTGATGGTAAGCACGCTCCTGCCGCCTGCAGAAAGCACTTTGTCAGAGAAGAATGCCTTGATCTTGAGGCGGTTGGGCTTGATAGTCTCGATCCTGACACTCTTGTAGAAGGTGCTGCCTCCAACTTTGAAGTATACATTCCATATACCTGTAGGGTCATTGGCCGATGTCGCCTGGTCAAAGCGATAGAAGCCGTCCTGGCCGTTGGTATTGATTTGCTTTGCATAGAACTGGCCCTCCGGGCTGTAAACCTCCATGACAACGGGGTGGTTGTCGGGCAGTTTTTCTCCCTTGTTCTGGAGGAGCAGGGTAAGGTGCAGGGTGTCGCCCGGCCTCCAAACGCCGCGCTCGCCGTAGATAAAGCCCTTGAGACCTTTCTCAAGGGTGGTTCCGCCTACGTCAAAGCGGCTCAGGGAGTTCTGCTCGCCGCTCTTTACGCGCAAGTAGCTGACGCTCTTGCCTTTACGTCCTGTGACTGCGAAGGGTTTGCCGCCCTCGATGGCAATTTCTGCCAGACCGCTGCTACTGGTTTTTCCAGTGCCAATCTTTTGCAGCTGGAAGTTGTAAACGGTAATCTCTACTCCTGATTTAGGATCGGATGAGATGAGGTCGGTTGCTGCAACCCAAATCTTGTCAGCATCGGCCTGCTTAACAATAAGACCGATGTCGCTGGTCATCAGGTTGACTGAAGGGAAGTGCTCGTCCGACATATAGTATGAAGGAGTGTCGGGGTTGTCCCTGTCTTCCCAGTTGTATACGCTCCAGTCGATGGACTCCCAATAATAAGAGTTGGGAATGTCCCATACATCCTGGCCGTCGGCTACGTTCTCCGGGAATCCGGCCAGATCCGTGCCTGCATCGGCAGTGGTCTTACCGTAAATTGAATATTCCTGACGGAAGGAAAGGCGTACCCTGTAGATGGCGCCCTGCTCCTGTTTGAACAGGCCGCTGAGGTCTACGCTGAACTCATTCCATTTGTGAAGGTCAAGCTCCGGATCGGTGTCCAGACGGATGGTGTTGGCATATACCAGCCTTCCGCTGCGGCGCAGCTCTGAAGTGCCGGCCAGGGAGTTTTCCTGGAGGAACTGAAGAACGTTGTTCTCATAAATCTTGATAACCCTCAGGTCTACTGCATTCAGGTTGACAGCCTTGAAAGGCAGAATTACGTTGTTGGCATCCGGGATGATATTACCGTCGGCTGCGATTTCTACTGAAGGCTTGAGACCGTATTTAGGGAAGCTGTAGCTTACTGATTCCCCGATTCGTTTGCCGTCTACGGATTTGATGGAGCCGTCTACATATACGTGGACCTCATCGGAATAGCAGCTCTCAAAATATATTTTGAGGATATTGTTCTCCTGTGAAAGGTATGAGCGGTAGCAATTGTCGGCATAGGCAAGACCCTCGGATACCTTTGCGATCGGCTCGCTGAATGCGATGCGGACGTAGGGGAGAGCCTCATCGGCAAGGCTGGCATCTATGATGCGGAATTCACCCTTGCTGGGGATTGTGGCTGTGCACGCATCGGCAACCTTATAACCTTCCGGTGCCTTCAGGCCGATGGTGACCTCTCTGTCACTGCTGGTGCGCTCGTAACCTACGGCGAAGTCCCAGACCTCTGCATCTTTGCCCCTGACAACGTTGAGGCTTCCGTCGATGCTGCCGGGAATATCGAATTCAAATACAGGTTCCTGGCTGCCAGTCTGGCGTACGGTACCTGTAACGGTAGCTACGTTGGTGTTGTTGCTTGTGATTCTGATGCCGGTGATGGTTGCAGAAACAGCCTTTGCTGCGGCGTGGAAGCTGAAATTGAACTTCTCCAGCCTGCTTTCGCCTACTGAAACCACCTTGCCAAGCTTGAAGGTGCAGTCGTATTTCTTGCCTGCTTCAAGCGCACCCTCGTCAGGGATGAATTCTACGATTCCGCCTCCCGGGAAGTTCTGATGGCCCTTGAGGGCGGGGGAGAAGGAAAAGAGTTCTTCCTCTGTAGGTGTGACATCTGATTGAAGGAGAACCTGAACGGGTTTGCCTTCTGCCAGGATACCGCCGCTATAAGCCTTGACATAGGCAGCGAAGGCGGTGTCCGGTACGTTTACTTTCGATGATGAATTGCAGCTGATGACAGCGACGATGGCTGCAAACAGCAGAGCAAATTTTGTAAAACGTGTCATATGAATTATGTAATTAAGTTTCCGTCAGGCGGATAAATCCGCAAAACATAGCAAAATTAGAAATTTTAGAAGAAGATTCCTATATATATTATATAAAGGCAGTGGTCAAAACCGTCGTATATTATAGTCAAAACAGCTGAAAGGAGGGTCGATGTGACAAAATGTCAGTTATTGCCATTGGCACGGCAATTGTTTTGATTCGGATGAGGTCAGAAGTGACACATTGAACGGAATAAATTTTTAAAAACATAGAACTATGATCAAACCTTTGGCAGACAGAGTGGTTATCGAGCCTAAAGAGGCCGAGACCAAGACAGCATCGGGCTTGTATATACCTGATACCGCAAAAGAAAAACCTCAGCAGGGCGTAGTGGCAGCAGCCGGCCCCGGAAAGAAAGATGAGGCAATGGAAGTTAAGGTGGGCGATGTTGTCCTCTATGGCAAGTACGCAGGTACAGAGGTTACCGTAGACGGCAAAAAGTATCTCATCGTCCGTCAGTCCGATATTCTTGCAATCCTTTAATTTTTGAAAACCATGGCAAAAGAAATAAAATTCAATGTTGATGTCCGCGCCAAGATGAAGGAAGGTGCAGACGCACTTGCAGATGCAGTAAAGGTAACCCTCGGCCCTAAGGGCCGCAATGTCGTTATCGACAAGAAATTCGGTGCTCCCCAGGTAACCAAGGACGGTGTAACCGTTGCCAAAGAGGTTGAACTTGAGGACCGTTTTGCCAACATGGGTGCCCAGATGGTTAAGGAAGTTGCTTCCAAGACCAACGAGCAGGCCGGTGACGGTACAACTACCGCAACTGTCCTTGCACAGGCAATCATCAATGTAGGTATCAAGAATGTTACCGCAGGTGCCAATCCTATGGACCTGAAGCGTGGTATCGACAAGGCCGTTGCAGCCGTAGTGGCAGAGCTCAAGGCTCACAGCCAGGAGGTTGGTGACGACTACAGCAAGATAGAGCAGGTTGGTACAGTATCTGCCAACAACGATTCTTATATCGGCAAACTTATCGCCGATGCAATGTCCAAGGTTAAGAAGGACGGCGTTATCACCGTAGAAGAGGCCAAGGGTACAGAGACCGAGGTCAAGGTTGTAGAGGGTATGCAGTTCGATCGCGGATACATCAGCCCTTACTTCATGACTAATGGCGACAAGATGGAGGCAGTTCTGGATGATCCTTATATCCTCCTTACAGACAAGAAGATTTCCACTATGGAAGACCTTATGCCGGTGCTCGAGCCCGTTGCACGTGAAGGCAAGGCCTTGCTTATCATCGCCGAGGATGTAGATGGCCAGGCTCTTACTACACTCGTAGTAAACCGCCTGCGTGGCGCACTCAAGGTTGCAGCTGTCAAGGCTCCGGGCTTCGGCGACCGTCGCAAAGAGATGCTTCAGGATATTGCCATCCTTACCGGTGCAACCGTTATCAGCGAGGAGCGTGGCTTTACCCTTGCAAACGCATCCGTACAGATGCTTGGTAAGGCAGAGAAGGTTACCATCACCAAGGAGAATACTACCATCGTAGGCGGTGCAGGTGACAAGGAAGCTATCACAGAGCGTGCACAGCTCATCCGTCAGCAGATTTCTACTACTACTTCCGATTATGACCGCGAGAAACTTCAGGAGCGTCTTGGTAAGCTCGCCGGTGGCGTAGCAGTACTTTATGTAGGTGCTACCACAGAGGTAGAGATGAAGGAGAAGAAGGATCGCGTAGAGGATGCTCTTAACGCTACCCGTGCCGCAGTAGAGGAGGGTTACCTCCCTGGAGGCGGTGTCGCTTACATCCGCGCAGCCCAGGCACTGAACGGCCTTAAGGGTGACAACGAGGACGAGACTACCGGTATCCGCATCGTTGCACGCGCAATAGAGGAGCCTATCCGTCAGATTGCCCTTAATGCAGGTGTCGACGGTAGCGTTATCGTTCAGAAGATCCGCGAGGGTAAGGGCGACTTCGGTTACAATGCACGTACCGACGAGTATGTTAATATGTACGAGGCTGGTGTGATCGATCCTACCAAGGTTGCACGTGTTGCCCTTGAGAATGCAGCATCTGTTGCAGGTATGTTCCTTACCACTGAATGTGGCATTGTAGACATTCCTGAACCCACTCCGGCAGCTCCCGCTATGCCCGCCGGTGGGATGATGTAGCAGTAAAACGATAAAGTTTGAATTTTTAGAAAAAAAGTTCGAAAAAAGTTTGCACGAATCAAAAAAGTGCGTACCTTTGCAATCCCGCTTGAAAAA
>CAMVFZ010000008.1 GCA_947166905.1 uncultured Prevotellaceae bacterium
AGCCTTCTTACCATAAGAACCGGGGTTCCATACGTAAGGTTTGCCGTTGATAACTACATAGTTCTTTCCGTCCATCAGTGAGTGGGCTACGCCTTCTTCATCTTCTTTGGTACCGAAGATAACATTACCGTCAGCGGTGTTGTCATCGGTGATGTAGAAGCGCTCGTCATCCCATTCGTAGAGGGAAAGACCATTCATCTGGTCAACACCAGCATACTGATAGAGCCAGAATGCATAGCGGTCTCCGCCTTCAACGAAACGCTTGGTACCGTCGATGATACCTTGCTTGCGGTCCTGCTCAGGCAGGGAGATGATCTTGTTCTTCAGGAAGGTTGCGTTTGCAAATACGTTAACTTTCCAGTCGCGATTGCGGTATACATCGAAGTCAGCCTCGATTTCAACACCACGGTTGGAAATAGTACCGATGTTCTTGGTGATTGAAGGGTTGGTACCACCGGTAGAGGTAGGACCAGCAGAAATAGCAAGGATTACATCAAAGAGCAGGTCTTTGTTGCGACGGTCGAAGTACTCAACATTGAGGTTCAAGCGGTTGAAGAGGCGTGACTCAAAGCCGACACCCCAAGACTGACCGGTCTCCCATTTGAGGTCGTAGTTTGCAAGCTGGGAAATCCAGTAAGCACCCTTGTTTGCATTCTGACCAGAGGTGTAGAGAGCCTGGTAGCCATAGTAACCTGAACCAGCGTCGTTACCTACCTGACCAAAGTCAGCACGGAGTTTCAAGCTGTTAACCCAAGGATAGTTCTGCATGAAGGTTTCCTTAGAGATCATCCAGTTTGCACCGATTGACCAGAAGTTACCCCAACGTGCGTCCTTGTGGAAACGTGAAGAACCATCACGACGGAAGGAAGCCTCTACGTTGTACTTGTCCTGATAGTTGTAACGTACGCGTGAGAGGTAGCTCTCAGTGCGATAGTTGTTACCATAGTTGTACAGGTTGGTGATCTCAGTGAAGTTACGGAGGTAGTTGCCGTTAGGGAATACCTCTGAAGTCTTGTAACCATAGAGATAATCGTACTTGTTGGCGTAGTTCTCATGGCCTACGAGTACGTTAATGCTGTGGTCGCCATACCTGTGGCTCCAACGCAGCTGCTGCTGGAAGGTGTAATTCTTATAGTTGTACTCCTCGCGTTTGCCACGGCCGTTGTTACCTGAACCATCACCGATAACTGCTGAATCGTAGCTCTGCTCGATATCGGTACGGAGGTTAACGTTACCGTTGATTGTGAGGGTGAAGTCTTTCAGGAAGTAGAACTCTGCGGTAGCGATGGCGTTCATCGTATTACGGATGTTCTTGTCCTTGTTGAGCTCGTTCTCCCAGATTACGTGACGGTCTTCATACTGGTTACGTGTGTCAACACGAATGCCGTTCTCGTCATAGTAATAACCACGGTCATACTGCTTCTTGCCGTCAGCGTCAAGGATGTATTCGCCGGTATTTACGTCATGCAGGTGCACGGGATAAATAGGAGCGATGTTACGGCAATACATGAACGGGTTCACGTAAGCACTTGAAGAAGTAGAGGTATTAAGGTAATTCTGGTGAGTTGCGTTGATGTTGAGACCGAGTTTCATGTAAGTGGTCGGTTTAACATTAACGGAAGCACGGCCTGACATACGGTCGAAACCAGAAGTCTTGAGGTAACCGTTCTCATCCAGATAACCAAGTGAGAAGTAGTAGTCGCTCTTCTCAGAAGAACCGCTGGCGGTAACATTGTATTCCTGACGGAAGCCGGGGTTGATAGCCTGGCCGAACCAGTCGAGGTCGTCCTTGTAACCGTCCAGAATCTGAGCGTCAGAAGCGAGCTTGCCTTCCTTGAACAGTGCGTTTGCGGCCTTGTTCCAGATGTTGAGTTTGAGACGCTCGCCAATCAAGTTCTCGTTTGCGTAGGTGGCAGCTGCAGTAGCATCGTCACCATAGTAGTACTGGCGGTCATTCTTAAAGGCCTGCCAAGAAATGTCCATGAACTGGCGTGCATCGGCAAGATCGTATTCAGGAATACCTCTCTCATATGCACCGACAGTGGCGGAGAATGCAACATTCAAGCGTCCGCCTGAGCCCTTCTTGGTGGTGATAAGGATAACACCATTAGAAGCGCGGTTACCATACAGGGCAGCAGATGCAGCATCCTTAAGTACGGTCATTGACTCGATATCGGCAGGGTTAAGGTCGGAAAGGTTTCCGCCATAAGGAACGCCGTCAATTACGTACAGAGGGCTGGAGCTACCGTTTACGGTACCATTACCACGGATCATAATGGAAGGATCGGAACCAGGATTACCGAAGGTGCTGTTTACCTGAACACCGGTAACGGTACCTTCAAGGGCGCTGGTTACGGTTGATGCCGGGCGGTTTGCGATCTTCTCTGAACTTACAGAAGAAATAGCACCGGTAAGGGTTGATTTCTTAGCAGCACCGTAGGCGATGGTTACGATAGCCTCGTCAAGGACTTCGCTATCCGGCTCCAAAACTACGTTTACAACTGCTGCAATGGGAACCTCTTTTGTGATCATTCCGATGCTGGAAACGATAAGAGTGTTGGCTGATGCGGGCACACCGTTAAGGACGAATTTACCGTCGATGTCGGTTACAACGCCAATGTTCTGAGCACCCTTTACAACGATGGATGCTGCAATTACCGGCTGGCCGTCTTCAGCGCTTGTGACTGTACCGGTAACGGTACGGGTCTGTGCAAATGCAATGCTCATGGAAGCCATGAGGCAAAGCATCAGACTTAGGATTTTTTTACCCATAAGCTAGTAAATTTGGTTAGTATTAAAAAATTAGTGTGTTCGGTTTTAGTCCTTGGTTCAACGCCAGGAGTGCGCAAGATATGCATTTATGCGTGAAAATCCTATGAAAAATAGTAAAAATCGCCCTGAAAATGAACTTTTTCGGAACAAATGGCAAATTTTCATGGGAAAATAGGCAAAATTGCACGTTATATGTGAAATACGTAAATGCATATTTTTGGGGTATATAAAACGATAATTGCGTATTTTTTTATACCTTTAGGGCCTAAATGAGTGCGACTCGTCATATCAACAAAACGAAACTCTTGCCGGATAGGGAAGGAGTCCCGCCGATGGCGTCGATGCCGGAGCCGGAAACCCTTGATATCCCGGCCATTGTAGAGGCGTATCGGAATGGAGACATCGATCTTATATGTGTCGTCGGTCCGACGGCTTCCGGAAAGACGGCCTTCGCCGTCCGTTTGGCCCAGGAAATAGGCGGAGAGATTCTGTCCGGAGATTCCCGGCAGGTGTATCGCGGCATGGACATCGGCACCGGAAAAGATTTGGCGGAGTATCAGGAGGTCCCATACCATCTTATAGATATATGTGAGGCGGGCAGCCGATATACCATTTTTGACTACCAACGGGACTTTGAAGCTGCATTCAGGGATGTGCGCCAGCGTGGTCGCATTCCGATTCTTTGCGGTGGTTCCGGTTTATACATAGAGGCTGCCACCTGCGGCTACCATCTTCCGGAGGTCCCGCCCAACGAAGAGCTTCGCGCCAAGCTGGAACCGCTTGATACAGATGCCCTTAGGGCCAGGCTGTTGGAGCTTGATCCCACGGCCGATGATTCCACGTTGGAGTCCCGTCGCCGCACAATCCGCGCCATAGAGGTTGCAACTTACGAGCAGGAGCATCCGGCGCCCCGCTCAGAATTCCTGCCCAAAAAGGTATATTATATAGGTACTCTTGTGAGCCGTGAGGAGCGTGTGACACGCATAGACCGCCGTCTTGACGCCCGTCTTCAGGAGGGCCTGGTCCAGGAGGTCCGCAACCTTCTTGACTCCGGTATCCCGGCAGAGGACCTGATGTACTATGGCCTTGAGTATAAGTTTGTTACGCAGCACGTTTTGGGAATCATTTCTTACGAAGAGATGCGCATACTTCTGGCCAATGCCATCCATCAGTTTGCCAAGCGCCAGATGACATGGTTCCGCGGAATGTCCCGCCGCCTTTCCACTCCAATCCACTGGGTTAATCCGTAAAATATGAATAAGATAGCAGTATATACAGTAACCTCCGGCCTGCATGACGAAAAGGCCGTAAAGAGTCTTTCCGACGCCTTCTTAAAGGGCATTTTCCCGGACGGGGACTTCGATTACGAGGGCGGAGACTTCAGCTCCTTCGGCAGCCATGCCCTGGACCTCATTTATGTGCGTACAGGTGGCGCAGAGGGCATCTTTAAGTCTATCCTGCCCCAGTTGCAGGCTAAGTCTTGCAAGGCCTTCTATCTGCTAACCAGCGGCGCAAGCAATTCCCTGGCGGCATCGCTGGAAATACTTTCCTACCTGCGTCAGAATGGCTTGCAGGGAGAGGTGCTGCACGGCAGCAACGAGTATGTTGCCGGCAGGATCGCCCTGCTTTGCGCGGCGGAGCAGGCCCTTAAAACACTTGAGGGAATGACCCTTGGAGTCATCGGCAAACCGTCTGATTGGCTTATATCCAGTGGGGTGGACTATTCCATCCTTGGCAAAAAGCTGGGCCTTAAGATGATTGACGTGCCGATGGAAGAGATGGTCGCTCAGATTGGTGTTTCCGCAGCAGAAGCAAGCCGGCACGATATGGGTATAGATGCCAAAGCCGATGTGGCCGAGAAAGTACACACGGCGCTTCCCGGCGCGCGCCAGATTAATGCCGCGTTACGCGCAATCGTTGCTAAGTACGGTCTTAACGCGCTCACTCTCAGATGTTTTGATCTGCTGACCGCCGTTGGCAATACCGGTTGTCTTGCCCTTGCCGCTCTCAATACCGATGGTATCCCGGCCTCTTGCGAGGGCGATATCCCGGCCCTGCTTTCCATGATGATTTCCCAGGCCTCAACCGGCCACACCGGCTTCCAGGCCAATCCGGCCCGGATTGATGTTAGCACCGGAGAAATGCTGTTCGCACATTGTACAGTGCCGTTCAATATGGTTTCAGGATACAACTTCGACACCCATTTTGAGTCCGGAATAGGCGTAGGAATCCATGGCGAACTGCCCGCCGGCCCTGTGACCGTTTTCAAGGTCTCAGGAGACCTGAACCGCTGTTTTGCCGCCGATGGCCAGCTTCTGCGGAACCAGTACGAGCCCAATCTTTGCCGTACCCAGGTAGTACTGAAACTGCGTCCGGAAGAAGCCAGATACTTCCTTACAGAGCCTATCGGCAACCATCATATTATTATTCCCGGGCACCATGCCGCCCTGTTACAACACATTGTCAGTTCTATTAATTAACCTAAAAAACAATTATTATGAAACGCCTGATTATCAGTACAGTATCACTTGTAACCATGCTTTTTTTGACCTTCTCTTGCGGCACTGCCGGTGTCAGGGAGCAGAAGGTTGTCAATACCGGTTACGGAAGACAGCTGCAGGACAATCTCACAACTTCAGTTACTTCCGTTGACGTTTCCGACAATAAGTTCGACTCGTACAAGTCTATCTACGACTACCTGATGACTGTTCCTGGGGTAATTGTCAAGGGTACTGAGATTTACATTAGAGGTATTTCTTCAATCAATGCCGATACGCAGCCCCTTATTGTTGTGGACGGTATTGCAGTAAACGACATTTCGTCTTTGAATCCCCGCGATATTGATAATATATCCGTATTAAAAGACGCTGGCGCCTGCGCTATTTATGGAATGCGAGGCGCCAACGGCGTAATAGTCATTACTACTAAAAAGGGAAAGAACAAAAACTTATAAGAGTTTGTTCCCCTGATGCTAATCGGGTCTAGAGGCCAAAGGCTTTCTGAACGGCCGGAACAGCGTCAAGTAGTTCCCATCCAAAGAACTGGACGTCACGTGTGACAGTCTGTCCGTCGCGACGTACCTGAACGGGTGCCACGTAAGGCTTGCGGCCCATGTGGCCGTATGCGGCGGTGGGGCCGTAGATGGGGTTTTCCAGTCCGAACTTGCGGATAATTGCTGCCGGGCGCAGGTCGAAGATCTGCGCTATCTTGGCAGCGATTTCGCTGTCAGTAAGGCCGTTATGAGCTGTGCCATAGCTGTTAGCATAGATGCTGACAGGCTTTGCAACGCCGATAGCGTAAGAAACCTGAACCAGGAGCTCGTCGGCTACGCCGGCTGCTACAAGGTTTTTGGCAATGTACCGTGCTGCATAGGCCGCGCTGCGGTCTACCTTGGACGGATCCTTGCCAGAGAATGCGCCGCCGCCATGGGCGCCGCGTCCGCCGTAAGTATCTACGATAATCTTGCGGCCGGTAAGGCCGGTATCGCCGGCAGGACCTCCTATCACGAACTTACCCGTAGGGTTGACATGAAGGATGAAGTTGCCGTCGAAGAGCGCGGCGGTAGATGCCGGAAGCTGGGCCACAACCCTGGGAATCAGGATGTTGCGAACATCGGCTGTAATGCGCGCATGCATGGCCTCATCGGCAGCGAACTCGTCGTGCTGGGTAGACAAAACAATCGTATGGATGCGCAAGGGCTTGCGGGTATCGCCATCGTATTCGATGGTGAACTGAGCCTTTGCATCGGGGCGTAAATAAGTCATTTCAGAGCCTTCGCGGCGGATATCGGCAAGGGTGCGGAGCGTAAGATGCGAAAGCGCAAGGGGGAGGGGCATGTAGTCCTCTGTCTCGCGGCAGGCATATCCGAACATCATTCCCTGGTCTCCGGCGCCCTGATCCTCAGGGTTTTCGCGGACCACACCGCGGTTGATGTCCATGCTCTGCTCATGAATTGCAGAAAGGACACCGCAGGAATTGGAGTCGAACATGTACTCCGCTTTATTATAACCTATGCGCGCGATAACACCGCGTACCACTTCCTGGATATCAACGTAAGCGTCGTCACTGCGAACCTCGCCGCCAACGATCACAAGACCGGTGGAACAAAAGGTCTCGCAGGCCACTTTTGCGTGGCGGTCCTGCCTTAGGAACTCGTCGAGTATTGCGTCTGAAATCTGGTCTGCCACCTTATCAGGATGGCCTTCCGAAACGGATTCTGAAGTAAATAAATAATTCATTTTTAGCATTCTTTTAACGTGGTTGCAATCAGCCAAATCTTTCCACAGTTTGGTGCTGCAAAGGTAGATATAAAATATTAATCTACAAGGAGAAAAGCACCATAACTACCGATTTATTCATATAAAACGATTTTCAATTTTGAATAATTAATCGGTTGATGTAATTTTGCCCCCGGAAATTCATAACAACTCATTATACACTATGAAACATTCTATCAAGTTTGCTGTGCTTGCTGTCATCTCCATGATAGCTGGCACCATCTCTTATGCTCAGGTTACAACCGCGTCTATCGCCGGTCGTATCACTGATCAGGAAGGTCCCGTAGCTGGCGCTGCCGTTATGGCAGTTTATGGCCCTACAGGTGCAACGTATTATTCAGTTACCGACGCCAACGGTGCTTACCGTATCAACGGTATCACCCCTGGTGGTCCTTACACTGTTACTGTAGACATGCTTGGCTACCGCAAGGTAGAGAACCAGGGCGTATATGCTCCCCTCGGCGAGGCTATCGTTATCAACAGCCAGCTTGAGGCAGAGAACCTTACCCTTGACGCAGCCGTATTCGTTGCAGATGCTACCGATTCAGGTATGAACATCCGCCGCAGCGGTGCTGGTACTGCTGTAAGCCAGAAGACCATGAGCGCGCTTCCTTCAGTAAGCCGCAGCATGAACGATGTTATGAAGCTGACCCCTCAGGCATCTTCTACATCAAACGGTCTTGCAGTTGGTGGTGGTAACTATCGTTCTTCCTATGTTACCGTCGACGGTGCTGCATTCAACAACGCCTTCGGTATCGGTTCCAACCTCCCTGCAGGTGGTTCTCCTATCTCTCTTGACGCTGTAGAGCAGATGAGCGTTAACATCACTCCTTTCGATGTTCGTCACTCAGGCTTCACCGGCGGTGCTATCAACGCAGTTACCAAGAGCGGTACCAACGAGTATCACGCTACCGTTTATGACTACTTCAGCAACCAGGAGCTCCAGGGACACAAGGTAGAGGACAAGACCCTCACCATCTCTGACTATCTTGATCACACCGTAGGTATTTCCGTAGGTGGTCCTATCATCAAGAACAAGCTCTTCTTCTTTGTAAACGGTGAGTACACCTGGGATAACGTTCCCGGTTCAAGCAAGGTTGTAAGCACTGGCAACGGCCGTACCGGCGCCAACTTCAACCCTAAGGATGGTACCGTACTCCGTCCTACCGAGACCTTCATGAACGAGGTTCTTACTTATCTTAAGGAAAAGTACAACTACAACCCTGGTCGTTATCAGGGCTACTCTCTCAAGACTCCTGACTACAAACTCATGGCCCGTCTTGACTGGATCATCAACGAGAACAACAAGTTGAACGTTCGTTTGAGCCACACTCACACTTATGGTTCCAACACCCCGTCCAACTCTGTTAACCCTATCGTTCCGAACCCTTACGACAGGAACAACTACGGTCGTACTTCTAACTACGCACAGTTCTTCGAGAGCAACCGCTACTATCAGGAGCAGAACTTCACCTCCCTTGCTGCCGAGCTCAACAGCCGTATCAGCAACAACCTTAGCAACACCTTCCGTTTCACCTGGTCACACCAGGACGAGCCTCGTTCCTTCGAGGGCGGAAACTTCCCTACGGTTGATATCATGGAGCCTTATACCGATGGTAACGGCAACGAGGTAAACGCTGTTCTTACTTCCTTCGGTCCCGATCCTTTCACATTCGGAAACCTTCGTGACGTTCAGACCTACGTAGTTACCGACGAGCTCGTTTGGAACAAGGGTATCCACAACTTCACCTTTGGTGCTCAGTACGAGTGGAACAATACAAAGAACGGTTATATGCAGGGTGGCCTTGGCTACTATGTATATGATAGCTGGGAGGATTTCAAAGCAGGTGGCGAGCCCGCAGCTTTCGCAATCACCCACTCTAACCGTGACGACCTCGCTCAGGTATTCCCTTCATTCAAATACATCCAGGGTTCAGTTTACGCACAGGACGAGATTACCGTAAGCGAGTACTTCAAGCTTACCGCCGGTCTCCGTCTGGAGCTCCCTATCTATCCTGAGATCGCAGGCAACGAGAACAAAGAGTTCCTTCAGCTTGCACAGGGTAACAACTCCCTTAGCGGTCACTCAACAGCTGACATGCCTAAGAACCGCATCAACTTCAGCCCCCGTATCGGTTTCAACTGGGATGCTCTTAAGGATCGCAGCCTCATCGTTCGCGGTGGTGCAGGTCTCTACACCGGTCGTGTACCTTTCGTTTGGATCGTATCTGTAGCTGGTAACAGCAACTGCCTCCAGGCCCAGTACATCCTTCCCAGGAACTCTCAGGCCAAATATCCTAAGTTCCATGACAACGTAAACGATATCCTTACCGATATCTACGGCGGCACCTTCAAGGCTCAGGATCTTGCAGCTCCTACCGGCGCTACCATCATCGACAAGAACCTCAAGATGCCTACCACCGTTAAGGCTTCACTCGCTATCGACGCACGTCTTCCTTGGGGCATCAAGGGTACTATCGAGGGTATCTACAACAAGGACATCGAGACTGTTGCCGCTCTCCGTCTTGGCTATGTTAAGACCGAAGGTGGCCTCCAGCTCCCCGGCGAGCCCAAGGCACGTGACAGCTGGAAGAGCGAGGGTATCAAGAACTCTCAGAACAGCGCTGTTGCTCCTTACTATCTGACCAACAAGACTCTTGATGGCAAGAAGCTTCCTAAGGGTCACTACTATTCAATTACCGCACAGCTCTCCAAGGACTTCAACTGGGGTCTCAGCCTCATGGCTGCTTACACCCGCAGCGGTTCCAAGAGCATCCAGGAGGGTTATGGTGATCAGGTATCATCCCTCTTCAGCGGCGGTAACTACGCAGTTAACGGTTCCAACGAGCCCGAGCTCGGTAACTCTGCTTTCGTATCTCCTAACCGTTTCATCGCAAACGTAAGCTACAGGATCAACGAGGGTAAGAACGCTACCACCATCGGTCTCTTCTATGAGGGTTACAACCACTGCTATGTAGGCAACTACTCTTACACCCGTTACTCATACGTTCTTGGTAAACTCACTGGCGAGGGCGGTTCCAACAACCTTATGTACATCCCTACCGATGCACAGCTCGAGCAGATGGAGTTCTCAAGCGCCGACAACAAGGCAGCCTTCAAGGCCTTCCTTGCAAAGGACAGCTACACCAAGAATCACCGTGGCGAGTACAGCACCCGTGGTGCTAAGGTTGCTCCTTGGCAGGGTCGCTTCAACCTGAAGGTTTCCCACGACTTCAACTTCAACGTTTGCGGTCGCAACAACACCCTTCAGCTTGGTGTGGATATTCTTAACGTAGCAAACCTCTTCAACTCCAACTGGGGTCTTACCAAGCAGGTTAGCACCGACAATATCCTCAACTACAAGAACGGTAAGTACACCTTCACCGAGCCTACAGTTGCTTCTTACAAGAGCACCGCTTGCACTTGGAAGATGCTCCTTAGCGCTAAGCTTTCCTTCTAAATCTATCGGGCTTAAGCCCGTCAGAATATCCTTCTTAAAGGCCGATCCGGAAAAGGACCGGCCTTTATTTATTATTGGGAATTAAAAGGTTTTATAAAATATTTTTAGTATATTTGCTTTCTAATACGCGCACAGAATTATACATAATAAATAACAACCTATGTCTCAATTACTTAAGAAAGGTTTAGCGGCTTTTGCCGCGATCTTCACGGCGGTAACGCTGTCCGCACAGGTTACCACCTCAAGTTTGGGAGGCAGTGTTGCAGATGAAAACGGAGACCCCCTGGTGGGCGCGGCAGTGATTGCCGTCCACACACCCTCCGGCACACAGTATTCTGCAATTGCCAATAACGACGGTCGCTATACCATCGCAGGTATGCGTACCGGCGGTCCCTACACCATCGAGTTTTCCTTCATCGGAACAGGAACCATCAGGTATGAGAATATCAACCTCAAGCTTGGTGAAATGTACGAGCTTGACGCCACCCTGGTTTCTTCCAATGAACTGGATGCCGTTACGGTGGTGGCAGAAAAAAGTTTCAATGCCAGTATCACCGGCGCCGGACAGAGCTTCGGCCAGCGTGCGGTTGAAACAATGCCTACCATCGACAGAAGTGTGTACGATGTCGTAAAATACACTCCTCAGGCAACAATCAACAAAACCGGAGGTATATCCTTCGCCGGCGCAAACAACCGTTACAACTCTTTCCAGATTGACGGTGCCGTAGCAAACGATACCTTCGGCCTTGCATCTTCCGGTACCAACGGAGGCCAGACCGGTGCCAATCCGGTGGCCCTCGACGCCATTGAAGAGATCCAGGTGGTTGTCGCCCCGTTCGATGTTCGCCAGAGCGGCTTCACCGGCGGCGCAATCAACGCTAACACCAAGTCCGGTACCAACACCGTAAAGGGTTCTTTCTACGCTTACTACAACAACCAGGACTTCATCGGCACAACAGCCGGTAAGATGGCTGCAGGCCAGAAGCGTACAAAGTACGATACCCAGAAGGCAGAGACCCTTGGCTTCACCGTTGGCGGCCCTATCATCAAGAACAAACTCTTCCTCTTCGTGGCAGGTGAGTACTACAAGAAGTCCCGTCCTAACATCTACACCCCTGTTAACGGCAGCTACGAAGGCCGCGAGGACGTCAAGCTCTCCAGCCCCGTCTACATCGACGGCAAGGTATACGAGACCTTCAACGCAGAGCTCGCCCAGAAGGTGATAGAGCACTATGAGGCCACTTACGGAGTAGGAAACACCGGTGAAACCATTACCCAGCACCAGGTAGAGGATAAGTTCTACAACATCCTGGCCCGCCTGGACTGGAACATCAACAACAATAACAAGTTGATGGTCCGCTACCAGTATATGGACGCCAAGGCCGATATTTACGGTTCCGGCCGATACACCTACTACTTCAACAATTCCGGTCACAAGAAGGTTAACTACACCAACACCCTTGTGGCAGAGTTGAACAGCCGTATCGACGAGACCTTCCAGAATACCCTGCGCCTTTCTGCAGTGAAGGTTCGCGACCACCGCGAGGTTCCCTACAACGGCGCCAACATGTACATCAAGGACAACGTAACCATCGACCTTGGTACAGAGTATTCTTCAGGTGCCAACTCAATGGCTTCCGATACCTACACAATTACTGACAACCTCAGCTGGTATCTTGGCAAGCACGAGCTCACCTTCGGTACACACAACGAGATTTATTCCTTCAACAACCTCTTCCTGCAGTACGCCTTCGGCGGTTATACCTACAGCTCACTGGCAGACTTCTTCGCAAACAACATCTACCAGTTCAACTACAGGTATTCAGACCCTGAACTTACAGGCGGCAACACCCGCTGGAAAGCTACCACCCATGCAGCCCAGTTCGGTTTCTATGTGCAGGACGAGTGGAAGCCCAACAAGAACCTCACCCTTACCTACGGTCTGCGTGTGGATATCCCGGTACTGCTTAACAAGCCTACCGCCAACCCCGCATTCAACAACAAGTATCTGACCGATGGTACCATGGAGAACGGCCAGTACGTTCCTTACAAGGGCGTAGAGAGGCTTTCCGTAAGCCGCCTTACCGGAGAAAAGGTAGGCGTAGTTCCTTACGTTACTCCTCTTTGGAGCCCCCGCTTCGGTTTCCGTTGGTTCACCGATGACAGCCATGCAACCCTCTTCCGTGGTGGCGTGGGCCTGTTCACCGGCCGTGTTCCTTTCGTATGGCTGTCCAACGCCTACAACAACACCGGTATGGAGGCCAAGTCAGTACAGGTTAGCGAGAACGTTCTCAAGACCATGGACAACTTCCCTATGACCAGCGATCCTTACAAGGACATCGTCCTTTCAGGCATTGCAAAGGCCGGCGGCAAGTCTACCATCAACACTCTTAACAAGAACTTCAAGTATCCTCAGGTATTCCGTGTTAACCTTGGATTCGAGCAGGTATTCGCAGGCGGATGGAAGTTCACCTTCGACGGCCTCTATTCCAAGACCCTCAACAACGTATTCTTCAGCAACCTTGCAATTGAAAAGAAGGGTGTTGTATACGGCGTCAACAAGGAAGTTGCCAATGCAAACAACACTGCGCCTTACTACAACTCCAACAGCGTAGATACTCCTTACAGCGCAGTTATCGCCCTCAAGAATACCAACAAGGGTTACACTTATTCATTTAGCGGTAAACTGGAAAGGCACTTCGACTTCGGTCTTGATGTAATGGCTGCTTATACCTTCGGCCATTCATATTCCGTAAATGACGGTACTTCTTCAGTGGCCCTGTCCAACTGGCAGTACAACTACTCAGTTGATACCAACGCACCTGAGCTTTCATACTCACTCTTTGACAAGCCTCACAAAGTGATGGCAGTCGTTTCTTACAAGACTCCTGTTTACCTTAACGGCATGCGTTCTACCATCACCCTTTCTTACGAGGGCGGCAGCGGCCAGAGGTACTCATACACCATGAACGAGAGCTCTGCAGACTTCAACAACGACGGTCGTCAGGGTAACTCTGTGATGTACATCCCTACTAAGGACGAAATCGGTCAGATGTCCTGGAGCAAGCCCGGCGATGCAGCAGCATTCGAGCGCTTCATCCGCAACGACAGCTACCTGTCAAAGCACCGTGGCCAGTGGTCCAAGAGATACGCCGGAATCGCTCCCTTCGAGCATCACTTCGACGTTCAGTTCGCTCAGGACTTCATTTACGACAAGGAAACCGGCCGCAAGTTCCAGCTTACTGTGGACCTGCTTAACGCCAGCAACCTCCTTAACCGTAACTGGGGTCTTTACAACAGTGGCGCTTACAACCTCCAGATCCTTGAGGTCAAGGGTGTGGCTTTAGATGAGGAAGGCAACGCTACTCCTACTTATCACTTCAATCCGCAGAGCATTTCTCTGGGTGACTTCTACTCCAGATGGAGACTCCAGCTTGGTTTCAGACTCACTTTCTAATGCATGACTGTTATGAAAAAGATATTTAATGCCATACTTTCCATCGCGGCCCTGACAGTCCTCTTCGCTTCCTGCGAGGATAAGGACATCAACCTTGGTTCGCGAGTGAGTCTTACTCAGACAGAAGAGCTTCAGATTCCCGCAGAGGGTGCGGATGCATTTACCTTTGGCGTAGAGTCCGACGGCGACTGGGTAGTTGTCGTTCCTTCATGGATCAAGGCTACTCCCCGCTACGGCAGCGGCAACGGTGTAATCACCATCACCTTCGAGGATAACTTCTCCATGGTTACCGACGATGACGGCAATGTTAGCCGCCAGATGAACGGACTTCGCCATGGAACCGTATCGGTTGAATGCGCCAGCGGCGCCACCAGCTTCGTGGTTTGCCAGGCAGGAGACCCCAACAAGGCTTCCGACGAGGTTATCGCCATCAGCATCGGCGACTTCCTCCAGAAACCCGACGGTCCCCAGCAGTATCTTATTACCGGTAATGTAACCTCCATAAAGAACACCACTTACGGTAACCTTTATCTTAACGACGGTACCGGAGAGGTGTACGTTTACGGTATGCTTGACCGCGACGGCAACACCAAGAACTTCGGTAGCCTTGACATCGGAGTCGGCGACCTTGTAACCGTTCAGGGTAGCAAGACCACCTATGCTGGTACAACCATAGAGATTGTCAACGCACAGTATATCAGCCACGTTAAGTCCCTGGTATCCCTTGCAGAGACAGAGGTTAAGATTCCCGCAGAGGGCGCAGAGTTCACCGTAGGTGTCAAATACACCGGTGATATCAAGGTTGAGCCCGATGCCCAGTGGGTGGCATTCACCGGCCTCTCTTCCGATGCCGATGGCAACTACCTCAACTTCAAGGCATACGCCAACGAAGAGGCTGCACGTACCGCAACAGTTACCGTAACCGTTACTTCCGGCGAAAAGACTGCAACCGCAACCCTTAAGGTTTCCCAGGCAGCCGCATCTTCCGGCAGCGGTAATGTATTCAAGAAAGTTACCACCATCACTTCCGGAAAGAAGTACCTGATTGTTGCCAATGGCACCGCTGCAGCAAGCGCAATCGCAGCAGAAAAGACCTATGGCTATCTGCAGCTGACAGAGGTTGTGGACAACAACGGTACCATCACCGTAGACAACCTTGATAACGCGTTCACCTTCGAGTCTACTACCGGTGGTTACACCATCAAGCAGGCCGATGACCGTTATCTCTACCAGTCCGGCACCTTCAACAGCTTCAACGTAAATGCCGCTCCTACTGAGGGTCAGGTTTGGGCTGTTACCTTCAATGCCGACGGTACTGCTAAGATCCTGAATACCAGCGTGAACAAGTACATGCAGTACGACTCCCAGTACAAGTCCTACGGCTCTTACGATTCAGCTAAGGGTGTAATGCCCGCACTGTACGAGCTTTCCGGTGAGGGCGGTGGCGGCGGTGGCGACGCTGGCGTCAAGAAGGTTACCGCGG
Source organism: uncultured Prevotellaceae bacterium (assembly GCA_947166905.1). Lineage (GTDB taxonomy): Bacteria > Bacteroidota > Bacteroidia > Bacteroidales > UBA932 > Cryptobacteroides. The sequence continues at coordinate 15,450 of CAMVFZ010000008.1, forward strand.
CTCCTTCAACAGCAAAATAGAGGTAATGTACGCCTACTTTGTAAGCAAACAATAAAAACACTATAACATGAAATTCAGACACTTACTCGTTTCTCTCCTTGCAGTTGCAGCCCTGTCTGCAACCTCTTGCCAGGAAGAAGAAAAAGACCTCGGCCTTCCCGAGATCAAGATTTCCCAGAACGAGCTCGCGTTGGACCAGGGGGTAGGCACCACAACCCTCAATGTTTACGCAACCCGTAACTGGACCGTTTCTACAACAGCGGACTGGATTGCCGTCAACCCTTCAAAGGGATCGGCTTATACAGAGACCAGCGTTACAGTTACCGTTCTTGAGAACGAGGACTATAACCGTACCGGCACCGTTAAGTTCGACATCGGTTATGACTCCAAGACTCTTACCATAAACCAGACCGGTGCCAAGGGCGAAAAGAGCGAAGGCTCCGGTACCGTTGAGGATCCTTACACCGTAAAGGGTGTTATCGATTACATCGGCACTCTTGGTACAGAGGTTAGCCCTACAGCCGTTTATATCAAGGGTAAGGTACAGGCCATTACGCTGACTTATGCAGCCAGCGGCACCTATGGCAATGCACGCTTCACCATGATTGACGAGGGCGGCTCCGATCCTTTCACCGCTTACAATGTCCTTTATCTTGGCAACAAGAAGTGGGCTACAGGCCAGGATGATATCAAGGAGGGCGACGAAGTTATCGTTTGCAGTAAGGTTTACAACTACAACGGCAAGACTCCTGAGACTTCTACCGGCGGTTATCTCTACTCTCTTAACGGAGTAACTGGCGGCGGTGCCGGCGACGAGGCTAAGGGAACAGGTACTCTTGAAGATCCGTACAACCCTGCAGGTATTGCAGCAGCTGTTGCAAATCTCACCTGGACCAGCACTACCGACTACCAGACCACCGATCCTGTTTACGTAAAGGGAAAGATCTCAAAGATTGCCGAAAAAGGCACCTACACCGAGGGCGGCACTTATGGCAATGCTACCTTCTATATCACCGAGACCGGTGAAGAGACAGGTACAGAGTTCTATGTATACCGCATCCTTTATCTGAACAATAAGAAGTTTGCTTCCGGCCAGACCGATATCAAGAAGGGCGACGAGGTTGTCATCTATGGTAAGATGATGAACTATTTTGGCAACACCCCCGAGACCGCAAGCGGATGCTATCTCTACTCACTTAACGGAGAAACCGGCAATACCGGCGGTGGCGGCGGAAATGATAATCCCGACGTTATTTTCTCCGAGGCCTTCGAGACCACCATGGGCAGCTGGACCATCGACGATAAGAACAAGCCCGCAGGCGTAGAGAATATCTGGACACTGGACACCAACTACAAGTGCATGAAGGCTACCGGTTATGTAAATGGTACCAACAATGCATCTGAAAGCTGGCTTGTATCTCCTGAAATCGACCTTACTACCCAGACAACCGCATTCCTTAGCTTCAGCCACGCAGGTAAGTACTTTACCAGTGTAGATAAGGCCAAGGAGGAGACCACCCTTCGCATCAGCGCCGATGGTGGCAATACCTGGGAGGCTGTTACCATTCCTGCATACTACGCACTTGACTTCAAGTTCGTTTCTTCAGGCGAGATCAGCCTTGCAAGCTATATTGGCAAGAAGATCAAGCTTGCCTTCCGCTATGTAAGTACAGCCGAGAAGGCAGGAACCTGGGAGGTTAACAACGTTAAGGTTTACAAGACCTCTACCGGCGGTGGCCAGGGTGGCGGCGGTGGTACCGACGAGACCTACTTCACCGAGACCTTCGAGACCTCACAGGGTAACTTCACCATTGACAATAAGACGATGCCTTCTGAATTGACTTATGTTTGGAAGCATGACGCTACCAATAAGTATATGAAGGCTTCCGCTTATGCCAACAGCACTAAATATGCTACCGAAAGCTGGCTCATCTCTCCTGAGATCGACCTTTCAAGCGCCCCCAGCGCATTCCTCAGCTTCGATCATGTAATGAGGTACTTCGGAACTGCAAACCAGGACGGTACTCTTAAGGTTACCATCGACAACGGTGCTAACTGGACAGACGTTACTATCCCTACATATCCCGACGGCACCAGCTGGACCTTTGTTTCTTCAGGCGAAATCAACCTTGCAAACTATATCGGCAAGAAGGTTAAGCTTGCATTCATTTACAAGAGCTCTACCGATGCAGCCGCAACTTGGGAGATCAAGAACGTCAAGGTTTACAAGAACTCTACCGCAGGCGGTGGCTCCGGCGGTGGCGGCGACACTGGCAACACCATCACCGTCAGCAGTACAGACTTTACTGCCGATACTGATGCAACCTATGGCGCAGGCTTTAAATTTACTGCATCCAACGGTGTTGTAGTGGCTTACTACAAGCACACCAGCAGCAGTAATCCCGTTAATACAAGCTCTGGTCATATCAGGATTTACAAGGGCTCCGTAGTCGTTGTAACCGCTCCTACAGGAAAGACCATGAAAAAGCTCGTATTCAACACGACAGATGCCAATTACACCAAGGACCTTACAGTTCTTGAGGGTTCAGGCAGCTGCACAACCAATACATCAGATGTTACCTGGACCGGTTCTGCAGGCAAGTTCGTAGGACACGCCGCAGGCGCTCAGGTTAGAATCTCGTCCATTGTAGTGACAATGGAGTAATATTACAAAGTAGTTTTTATGTTCGCCAAGATACACAGTTACTTGCTCGCCGGGCTGCTTGTAGTAGCCCTGGCGGGGGTAGCTGCAAGCTGTTCCGGCAGTAGCGGTGGTGACGAGCCCAACCCCAACCCGGACATCAAGCTCAAGCTTTTGACAGCCCCTCTGCCCGTAGATTCCTACAAGCAGATGCTCAGCTTTGATGCCGAAGGTTCCTGGTCCCTGTCAACATCCGCAAACTGGCTGCTCCTGAGCAAAGCTACCGCCATCATCGGCGGTAACGAAGATGCTGCAGGTGCCCAAACTCTGTCCGGAGAAGGTTCTGAGGCTGTTGTGGTAATTTCCCTTGCCAACCCGGAAGAGAATTCCCGCAACGCAACCATCACCCTGAAGTGCGGTAAAAACTCCAAGGTGCTGGATGTAACGCAAAACGGAACAAAGAGCGGGGAAGTCCAGGCTGGCGGTAATGCAACTATTGCCGCAGGTTGGATGGAGCTCCCGGCAACCAGCGCCTCAGACGGCCTGGATGCATTCACGGTCCGCTTCAGCGACAACAGCCGCAGCTACACTTTCTATTGGGACTATAACAACCTGGTGGCAAACTGGGTGGCTTATCCGCTGAATAACGCCCTCATCGGCTCCAACATGAACCGTACAAATGCATGGTCATACTGTCCGTTGCTTCCTGCAAGCAAGCAGCAGAACGTATCCAAGGGCTACACCGCCGGCAACAACGGCTGGTATGCCCGTGGCCATCAGCTGCCGTCGGCAGACAGGTTGGGAACATTTGCCCGCAATGCTCAAACCTTCTACGGAGTTAACATGACTCCGCAGAACAATGACTTCAACGGAGCCCTCTGGGCATCGCTGGAGGGTAAGGTTCGCGAGTGGGCGAAGAAGTCATACACCGATACCCTTTATGTGGTTACCGGCTGCGTGACAACAGGCGCCAAGTACTATGTCGTTGATGCATCCAGCAGAAAGGTAACGGTTCCTACAGCTTACTTCAAGGCGCTTCTGCTTCACGAAAAGAGCAACTCGTCCAAGTATTCATCTACCGGTGGCTATGCCGGCTGCGCCTTCTGGTTCAACCACGAAGAGTACAGCGCTTCCGGCAAGTACAACGCCTCCCTTAGCATGGATATGTCCATCTCTATCAAGGAGCTGGAGCAAAAGCTTGGCTATGAGTTGTTTACCAATCTTAAAGGTAAGGTTGGCGCAGACAAGGCAGAAACAGTAAAGACTACCAATACTGCAAAGAACAGTGGTACATTGTAATTGTTAAAAATTGTCTCTATGAAGAAAGTATTATATTCTCTTGCAGTCCTTCTGGTTCTTTCTCCGCTTTGTTGCAAGGCCGGTGACAAGAAGAGCTATATCATTGGTTTCTATAACCTTGAGAACCTCTTCGACACCTACCACGACGACGGTAAGAACGACTACGAGTACCTGCCAGACGGCGCCAACGAGTGGACCGAGGCCAAGTACGCCAAGAAGCTCAAGAACATGGCCCGCGTAATACGCGCCATGAAGGACGAGAACAAGGTTTGGCATGCAATACTGGGCGTCAGCGAGATAGAGAACCGTCACGTTCTTGAAGACCTGATTGCAGAGCCGGCTATCGCCGATGCCAACTTCCAGATTGTACACTATGACGGTCCCGACCGCCGTGGTGTAGACGTTGCGCTTCTCTACAGGCCAGAGGTTTTCCAGGTGCTTGAGAGCAAGTCCATCCCCTTTGACTTCAACAGCCAGAAGATAGAATTCTCCCTTACTAAAGAAGAGCAGGATTACTTCCGCACACGTGATATATTAATGGTTCGCGGCATGCTTGGCGGAGAAATGTTCGCCTTCTTTGTAGCCCACCTTCCTTCAAGAATCGGTGGCAAGGGCAACGACCTTCGCAGCCGTGGCGGTGAAATCATGTACGAGGAATCCGTTCGCCTTGAGCAGGAATTCCCGGGTATCAAGATTGTCGCCATGGGCGATATGAACGATAACCCTACGGACGAGAGCATGGCAGTTTACATGCACGGAAAAGAGAAGATAGAGGATGTTGGTCCCGATGACTTCTTCTCTCCTTTCGTAAGCATGCTCAAGGACGGTTACGGCTCTCTTGCATATCGTGGCGAGTGGAATATCTACGATATCCTGGTATGCAACTGCAACCTTGCAAAAGCCCCCAAGGGCACCCTGCAGATCAAGCCTATAGTTAAGAAGAAATACTATGGCAGAGTCTTCCAGCAGCCCTTCATGACCCAGCAGGATGGTCCCTATGCCGGAACTCCTTTCAGGACCTTCTCCGGCGGCGCCTTCATCGGCGGCTACTCCGACCATTATCCTACTTACATCCTGGTTAGTAACAAATAGAACTTATCGATATGTACAAAAAACTGATTATGGCGCTTGCGTCTTTGCTGTGCGGAGTGAGCCTTCTGGCCCAGACTCCCACGGGAGGCGTAAAGGGTACAATAGTTAGCCGTACGGACAACGCGGGCATAGAAAACGCCGCCATCACTGTATATCAGGGCGCCGTGGAACTTGCCGCTGCGGTTTCTGATGCCGATGGTAACTTCCAGATCGCCGGGCTGGCAAACGGCCTGTACGAGATGAAGATAGTTGCCGCCGACTACCTGGAGACCATGGTTAACTTTGCCGTAGAAGCCGGCTTAATTAAAAACATGTTCAAGCTCCGCCTTTCAAGGATCAAGGACGAGGCTTCCGACGAACTGTTTGAAGAGTTCGATTTGGATGATTCCGGTTACTCGGACAATCCTACCGTTCTCTTCGGCCAGAACGATGTGTTCAACAACATCGCCGGATACAACTTCAGTTCCGTCCGCTTCCGTGTAAGGGGATACGCTTCAGAGTCCCAGGATGTATATCTGGCAGGCGTCAAGATGAATGATGCCATCACCGGTTATTCTCCCTTCTCCCTGTGGAGCGGCCTTAACGAGGCAACAAGGACAAAATCAACCGTCAACGGTGCAGAAGTAGCAGACTTTGGCTTCGGTGGTTACAACGGAATTACCAATATCCCTGCAAATGCAAGCAACGTCCGTAAGGGCTGGCGTGGAAGCGTGCTTACTAACAGCGCGATGTACCGCCTTCGTCTTATGATGACCTATGCTTCAGGCCCTCAGGACAACGGCTGGTCATACGCATTCAACGTATCCGCCCGTCTTGGTGGCAACGACTGGATTAAGGGTGTGTTCTACCGTTCCTTCGCATACTATTTTGCAGCTGAGAAGCAGTTTGACGATGTTCATAAACTGGGCTTCGTATTCATGGGTACTCCCGGTGCCCGCGGTGCGCAGAACGCTTCTACCCAGGAGGTTTACGACTTGCTGGGCGACAATATGTACAACTCCAACTGGGGATACCAGAACGGAAAGATCCGCAACAGCCGTGTGCGTCTGACCCACGAGCCTATCGCAATCCTCCGCTATGACTTCACCCCCAGCCAGGACTTCAGCCTGGGCGCAACCCTTCTTTACCGCTTTGGTAAGAATGGCTACACCGCCCTTGACTGGTACGATGCCGCCGACCCGCGTCCGGACTACTACCGCAACCTCCCCAGCTACTACTGGAACGACAACGAAGACCTTAACCGTCTGAACAAGTCCAAGGCCATGTGGGCAACCGATGCATGGCAGATGGATCTGGACAACATCGCCCATATCAATTGGGACAGGATGTACACGGTTAACCAGTTGAATGTAGTAGACGGTGAAAAACGCTCCAAGTACGTTCTTGAAGAGCGCCGCACAGACCAGAGGGACCTCAACTTCGTCCTCAATGGCAAGTGGCGTGCAGCCAAGTGGCTCACCGTTACCGGCGGCCTTGACGCAAAGGTAAACCGCACAGAGTACTACAAGATTCTGAACGACCTCCTTGGCGGTGACTACTATGTAGACGTGGACAGCTTCGCAGAGCGCGACTTCTCCTCTTCTCCTACCATGACGCAGAACAACCTGGATTACTTCCTCCAGTACGGCACTGCTCCCAAGGTATACAAGGGCGACAAGTATGGCTACGACTACTACGCACAGATCCGCAAGTTTAACGGCTGGCTTGCCACCAAGTTTGCCATCGGCAACTTCCAGGCAACCTTCGCAGGCCGCGTAGGCTACAATGCCATGTGGCGTGAGGGCCTTGTACGCAAGGGTCTCTTCCCTGGCCTTAACGACGTTGGCGGTGTAATTACCTATAATGGTCAGGTAATCACCACTTACGACAGCGACGGCATGCCCGTAACTTCTTACGGCAAGTCAAAGGTAGAAGACTTTGTTACCTATGCTGGCAAGGTTAACCTTGAATATGTAATCAAGGGAGGCCATCGCTTCTATGCAAATGCCGGCTACTTTAAGGACGCCCCCAACTTCAACCAGATCTTCGTTTCTCCCAGAACCAGAAATACTATCGTTCCGGAAGTTTCCAAGATCAAGACAATTACCGGAGACGTCAACTATCAGTATTCCAATGCCGGATACAACTTCCGCATTACCGGATACTATACTGAGATATCGGACCAGACCAAGGTTATGAGCTTCTACGATGATGCCCAGAATACCTTCACCAACTTTGCAATGAGCGGCATCGACCAGCGCCACATGGGCGTTGAGATGGGCTTCAAGGTTCCTACTCCTATCAACAGCCTGTCTCTCCAGGGTGTTGTCAGCTGGGGTGATTTCATCTACACATCCAACCCTAAGATGTATCAGACCTACGATAACGACGCTTCTATCGTAGAAGAGACCTGGGGCGTGACCATCCCTTATTGGAAGAGCCATCCGGACAAGAACGGCAAGACCCAGAAGCACTATGTTGCAGGTTCACCGCAGTTCGCAGCCAGCGTAGGCCTTAACTGGAACTACAAGTATTGGTTTGTTGATGCCGATGTAGACTACTTTGACAAGGCTTACCTTGACATGAACCCTCTGTACCGTACCGATATGGCAACGGCCGGCGGCGACAAGGTTGCAACCCTTGAAGAGGTTGATTACATGGCTTCCCAGGAGAAGTTCGACGCAGTTTATCTGGTTAACCTCTCAGTTGGTAAATCATGGTACATCAAGCGTAAATATCAGCTTGGCTTCTCGCTCAACGTCAAGAACCTTCTCAACAAGAAGAACGTCAAGACCGGCGGTTATGAGCAGACCCGTCTGGTTGACAACACCGTCAACAAGGACAGGTATTACAGGTTTGATTCCAAGTACTTCTACAACAGCGGAATCAATTACATGTTGAACATTTATTTCAGATTCTAAGGCTATGAGAAAGTTATTATTTGCAATTTCAGTGGCAGCAGTTGCCGCACTGACTTCTTGCTCAGAGTGGGAGCCTGTAGTAAATGTCAATTACGACAACGTAGACGTAGCTACTCCGGTTACTCTGGACGTAAACTGCACCATCGCGCAGCTTAAGGCCATGTACAGCAAGATAGGCAACCCTATCAAGATTGACGACGACCTTATCATCGGCGGTCAGGTTTGCTCTGAAGACCGTTCCGGAAATATCTACAAGAGCCTTTACATTCAGGACGCCACCGGCGGTATTGAACTCAAGATAGGCAAGGGCCAGTTGTACAACGACTACAAGCCCGGCCAGTGGGTATATGTAAAATGCGAGGGCCTTACCCTTGGCAACTACAGCGGTATGCTGCAGCTTGGCTACGGCCGTAACAAGAAGGCCAGCGGCGAGGAATCAGGTACCAACGAAGACGGAGAGAATGCCGATGATTACGAGACTACCTACATCGATGTCCAGTACATCATCGACACCCACATCTTCAAAGGCAAGGTAGACAGCCCCGTTACTCCTAAGGTACTTACCGAGGACGATTTGAAGGCCAACCTTTCTGCCCGTCATCCCAGCGGCGCCGTTATGGCCCAGCAGGGTCCTGACTTCGGTACCCTTGTAACCCTCAAGGGCCTGAAGTATGGCAAAGAGGTGTTCGCCCTCCTTTATCCGGATCCGGATCAGGCACATGACAAGGATCATTCTTCCAACCGTGTATTCCTCTCAGAGGCTACCTGGAACATCACTACCTGGGCGCTTACCAAGCAGGGTATGATCAAGCATCTGCAGGCAGGCGACTTTGACGATGCTTCCACCGGTGACAACGCCCACAAGGTTAAGGAAGCCGACCTCAAGGCCCTTATGATCCGCAAGGCAAACGCTTATGCAGTAAGCCAGTACTTCAAGCTTGGAGGGACTGTCGTACAGGTTCGTACCAGCGGCTTCGCCCGTTTTGCAGATTCAGAGATGGATCCTGCAATTCTTGACGGCACAGCCACGATTGACGTTACCGGCATCCTGTGTAATTACAACGGAGCAATCCAGTTTACACTAATCGACGAGGATAGCGTTGTTATAAACAAGTAATCAATAAAAGGCCGGCTCATGAAGCCGGCCTTAATATAGTATCATGAAAAAATTACCAATCCTTATTGCAGCAATGGCAGCAGTAGCTTGCACCACTACAAGAACCAATCCTTTCATGGAGGAGTGGAACACCCCTTACGGAACCCCTCCCTTTGACAAAATCCAGATATCGGACTATAAACCCGCAATGCTCCAGGGTATAGAGGAGCAGAAGGCCGACATCCAGGCCATCATCGGCAATGCAGAGGCCCCTACATTTGAGAATACCGTTGCCGCACTGGACCGTTCCGGTGCCCTCCTTTCCAAGGTGACAGGCGTATTCTACAATATTGCGGAGTCCGATGCTACGGAGGAAATCAACGCCATCATGGAGGAAATGACCCCCATTATGAGCGCCGCCAGCGACGAGATTTACATGAATGCCGATCTTTTTGCCCGCGTCAAGGCCGTATATGAGAATATGGAGGGTCTTACCCGCGAGCAGCAGATGGTAACGGAGAAGGTTTACAGAGCCTTTGTAAAGAATGGTATCGGACTGGACGAGGCCGGACAGGCTCGCTTCAAGGAGATTAATTCCCGCCTGGCACAGCTCAGCCAGCAGTTCGGCAACAACCTGCTTGCAGAGAACAACGCCTTCCGCGACAGCATCGGCGTAACTGTTTCCCAGTACTCTGACTTCATGTCTTCATGCCCGGACCGCTCCCTGCGCAAAAAGGCTTTCTTGGCCTACTCTTCCCGCGGCAACAATGGCAACGACAAGGATAACAACGCCATCGTACTGGAGATAATGAAACTGCGCACAGAGCAGGCCCAGTTGCTGGGTTATCCCAATTCTGCAGCCTACCTGCTGGATGGCAAGATGGCCGGCAACAGCGAAACCGTAGACAAGTTCCTTGCAGAGATTTTTGCAGCCGCTATGGCTAAGGCCAAAGAAGAGAAGGCCGACATGCAGAAGGTTATGGACGATGATATCAAGGCCGGTTATCTGCCCGAAGGCTCCAAGATAGAGCCTTGGGACTGGTTCTTTTATGCAGAGAAGGTTCGCAAAATCAAGTACGATCTTGACGAGGAGCAGACCAAGCCTTACTTCCAGGCCGACAGCGTAATGAAGGGTGTTTTCTACGCAGCTCACAAGATTTATGGCATTGATATCGTTGAGGCTCCCGAGGTTCAGGTTTACAATCCGGCAGTCAAGGCTTATAAGATCTGCGATGCCGATGGTTCCCTTCTGGGTATCTTCTACCGCGACTACTACACCCGCGACACCAAGCGCGGCGGTGCGTGGATGAACAACTTCCGCGAGCAGTACGTAGACGCTGCAGGAAACGACGTACGTCCTATTATCGTTAACGTTTGCAACTTCCCTCCGGCAACTGAAGAGCAGCCCTCACTCCTTACCATCGACCAGGTTCAGACTGCTTTCCACGAGTTTGGCCACGCCCTTCACGGCTTCCTTACAAAGTGCCACTATCAGGCTGTAAGCGGTACCGGCGTTGCACGTGACTTCGTAGAGATGTTCTCACAGTTCAACGAGCACTGGGCTTTCCAGAAAGAGATCCTTTCTAACTATGCCAACAATTACAAGACCGGCGAGACCATCCCGGACGAGCTTGTAGAGAAGATTGGCAATGCGCTTAAGTTCAACATGGGCTTTATGACCGGTGAGCTTTGCGCCGCCTCTATTCTTGATATGAAGTGGCACGAGCTTTCTGCAGAAGAGCTGGCTAAGTTTACAGACGCCCAGAGCATCCGCGACTTTGAGGTTAAGGTTTGCAAGGAGATGGGTCTTATCGATGAGATTATCCCTCGTTACCGCACAACCTACTTCAACCACATCTTCAACAGCGGCTACAGCGCAGGTTACTATAGCTACCTTTGGGCAGAAGTACTTGATACCGATGCATTTGAGTTCTTCCAGAAGAACGGCATTTACAACCCTGAGGTTGCCAAGTCCTTCCGCCAGACCTTCCTTGAGAAGGGCGGTAGCGAGGAGCCTATGACCCTCTTCCGCACGTTCAAGGGTAGCGATCCCGACCCGGGCGCCCTGCTTCGTAACAGAGGTTTGTAGAGGTTATTTTACTGTCCAGTCTGCACTTAGGGCAGTAGGGAGTTGCTTGTCATAACGCAAGCGGATTTTTACTCCGGCAGGCTGGTAGTAGTAGCGGGTAACGATTTCTTCCTCTATGTAGGGAACGATCTCGTCCTGCTTCATACGAAGGAATTCCTCTTTTTCAATATCTAAGGCCTTCTTGAGTGCTTCCATAGCCTCGGAGGCCTTTTCTTGTAGGCCATCCTTCTCTATGTCCTTCTTCATCTGGTCGAAGAGGGCCATGGCGCTGGAGCGGTAGTCGAACTTCTTGTCCTTGGCGTAGGCCACGAAGTCTTCATAGTCCGTGAAATGATAATCGTCAAGGGGAGCAATGCTCTGGTGCTCGGCAACGTATTTCAGGGCGTACTGCTCTATGATGCCGTTCATTACCAGGGAGTAAACCAGTCGGCTGTAAGAATAAGGCGGAAGGGTAACGTCCGGGGTAATACCGCCACCATCCCTTACGGAGCGGCCCAGCTTGAGTGTCTTGAACTCATGTGTGAGTGAGTCCGGAATGTAGCCGACACTGCCGTCCTCATTGCGTTTTGAGTAGTCGATGGCCTGAACGCATCGGCCGCTGGGGGTATAATATTTGGCTATGGTAACCTTCAGTTGGTTGTTGTAGGGGAGGCGCTTGATTATCTGCACCAGGCCCTTGCCATAGGTTCTGCGGCCCATGATTACAGCTCTGTCAAGGTCCTGAAGAGCACCTGAAACTATTTCTGAAGAAGATGCTGTACCGCCGTCCACAAGGATGGCTATCGGGGTAACTGTGTCAATAGGTTCTGAAACGGTGGTGTAGCTGGCGTCGTCCTTGGGGTCGCGGCCTTTCTGGCTTACCACCAGGGAGCCCTTGGGAACAAACAGGGAGACAATCTTGATAGCCTCTGACATCAGGCCGCCGCCGTTGCTGCGAAGGTCAAGAATGAAGCGCTTCATGCCCTGTTTCTTAAGGTCCAAATACTTATCTTTCAAAGTCTTGGATACGTTCTCGGTAAACTTGGTCTGGGAGATGTAACCGGTGGTATCGTCCAGCATTCCGGCATACTCAATATCCGGCAGGTGGATGCGCTCGCGGGTAACATCGATGTCCTTGATCTCGTTGGTATAAACCTTCTTTACCTTGAATTTTACTACCGTTCCCGGCTTGCCCTTCATGCGCTCGCTGCACTGGGCGGCGTCCAGGCCATGGGTGCTGACTCCGTCAATCTCCATGATCTCGTCACCGCACTGAAGGCCGAACCTCACTGCCGGCGAACCCTCGTAGGGCTCGTTGATAATAACGTTGCCCTCTTTGTCCGGTTTATAAATGATAGCGCCGATGCCGCCGTAAACGCGGTTGATGTTCATCTGGAAGTCTTCTACCTCTTCTTCCGGTACGAACTCTGTATACGGGTCAAGCTGCTCCAGCATCGCATCTATGCCGGCCCTGTTCATCCTGTCAATAGGCAGGGTATCTACATAACTGTTTGTAAGCTCTGATATCACAGCACGGTGAGTCTCCAGCCATTTGCCAAGTTTAAAGTTGGCAGACTGGCCGAATGCCGATGCTGCATTTAAAATGGCGGCAACTATGGCCGCGGTAGCAAAAATCTTCTTCATATCCCTGCAAATATACAAAAATAACACCACTTTAGGCGGAGGATTACAAATGATTGGGTATCTTTGCTGTATGAAACTGATATTTGCAACCGCCAATCTGCACAAACTGCAGGAAGCATCTGAAATACTGGGCCCGGGGTTCGAACTCTCTACCCCCGCTGCAAACGGCCTTACCGATGAAATCCCGGAAACCGGCAATACCCTGGAAGCCAACTCTTTGCAGAAGGCAAGCTTTATCAGGGAGCGCCTTGGCGCCGATTGCTTCGCGGACGATTCCGGGCTGGAGGTGGATTTCCTGGACGGTGCGCCGGGCGTTTATACGGCCCGCTATGCCGCCGGAGATGTGCGGTTCAAGGACAATCTGGAGAAGCTGCTGTTTGTAATGAAGGATGTGCCATGGGAGAAGCGCACCGCACGCTTCCGCGCGGTGGTTACTCTTATAATCGGCAATGAGGTGAAACAGTTCGAGGGCGTGCTGGAAGGCCGCATCGGAACGGAGAGAAAGGGGCAGGGCGGCTTTGGATATGATCCTATTTTCATACCTAATGAGATTCCCGATCTGCTCGGGAATGACGTCATGCCCGGCGAGACCTGGCATCTGGTACCCAACACTGCCGGCCTGGCCAATGCAGAGCTGCCGGAGGGTGGCAAGAATGCAATCTCCCACAGGGGACAGTGCATGCGCGCAATGGCTGAATATCTAAAATCCCGCAAATAAATGAGGGAAAGGGCCCAGATACTGGTTCTGAACACTACGGCCTTCGGGGAGAAATCGCTGATTCTGCATTGCATCAGTAATCTCTGGGGGCGCAGGAGCTTCATTGTCAGCCGTGGGAGCAAAACCTCCTCCAGCCTGTATCAGCCGATGTCCATACTTGACTGCGAGGTGTCCATCAACCCTAAATCGGACCTGTGGCGGGCGCATGCCTTGAGCATGAAGTATCCGCTGACATCGGTGCGGGGGAGTATCCCCAAAACGGCAATCAGCCTGTTTATGGGCGAGGTCCTGTACCGGACGGTGAGGGACGGGTCGGTGGCGGACGACGATTTTTACCGTTGGTGCGAGCAGTCTGTTCTTACCCTGGATGCGCTGGGAGACGATTTCTCCAATTTCCACATCATTTTCCTGCTTGGGTTGGCATCGGCCCTGGGCTTCAGGCCGTCGCAGGAGGCCCTGGCCCCGTATGCGGGGGAGAACCATGCCATCATCGGCCAGTTCCTGACATCAAGTACTGCGGAGGCCATGCTTATCAAACTGAGCGGTACGCGTCGGGCCGATATCTGCCGCAGCATAGTCAAGTATCTTGAATACCACACGGATTCCCACATAGAGATACGCTCACTTGATGTTTTACATGAGCTGTTCGCATAAAAATCCAAAACTACTTCTTATATTTGTAGGCTATAACACTCGCACTTATGACCAAAAATAAGATTACAGGCCAGAAACGATCTATAATAGAAGCACTTATCTTCCTGACTATCCTTGTGGGCGGTTTTGGACTGCTTGCATGGAAGATGGGAAGCGGCAATCTGCTTAACACCATGATGAATACGGCCCACAGCCTAATCCTTAATGTGGTGCTGTACCTTATGGGTATTACCGTGCTTACCGGAGCGCTCAGCAAACTGATGGCCGAATTTGGCGTTGTGACGTTGCTGGAGAGGATTCTTCGCCCGCTTATGAAGCCGCTTTTCAACCTTCCAGGCGTGGCTGCCCTTGGCGCTGTAATGACCTTCCTGTCAGACAACCCGGCCATAATTGCCCTGAGTAAAGACAAAACCTTCGCATCATACTTCAAGAAATATCAGCTTGTATCCCTGACCAACTTTGGTACCGCCTTCGGTATGGGCTTCGTGGTGCTTATCACCATGATTGGCTTTGGCCAGGCCGCTCCCGCATTGGTGGGTCTTTTTGCAGCCTTCTGCGGATCGATTATTTCTACCCGCCTTATGCAGCATTCCGTACTCAAGAGCTATCCAGAGATGGACAGTCCTGTGGTAGAGGAGATATCCCACAAGCGTTCATCAGACGAGGCCGAGCTTCCGGAGGCGCGCAAGGGCGTTTTCATGCGCGTGCTGGATGCAATGCTAGATGGTGGTAAGAACGGTGTTGAGCTTGGACTCCAGATTATCCCCGGTGTGGTTATAATCACAACCCTGGTAATACTTATCACCTTTGGCACAGGCGCTGCCGGCGAATACAATGGCTCCGCCAATCAGGGCGTACCCATCCTCCCTTGGCTGGCCGATAAGATTGATTTTGTATTCAAAGGCCTCTTTGGCTTTGATGCGATGCAACTTATCGCCTTCCCGATGACAGCCCTTGGCGCTGTTGGTGCCGCCCTTGGCCTGCTGCCCTCCTTCAATGACGCAGGCATTCTGGACGGCAACGCAATCGCAGTCTGCACTGCCATCGGTATGTGCTGGAGCGGTTATCTTTCTACCCACACCGCCATGCTGGATTCCCTGGGCTATCGTCACCTTATTTCAAAGGCTATTCTTTCCCATACGGTGGCTGGTCTTTGCGCCGGCGTAATAGCTCACTTTGCCTGGCTGGCGATTTCGCTGCTTTAGCCTTCTGCATAAGAATTCTTTTTTGCAACATCGGCGCAGAATTGTTACATTTGCATGACACGATGCAAACCATAATTTTATGAAGTTTTTTGTCACTTCTGCACTGGTAGTTTTGCTTTCCGGAACCGTTTCCGGGGCTACGGCCGCCGATGAATCCCTGACTGCTTACGTGCAGCCCTTCGTGGGTACTACTAACTTTGGCGCTTGCAATCCCGGCGCGGTTATGCCCGCTGGAATGATGAGCGTGAGCCCCTTCAATGTTATGGGCTCAGAGCTCAATACCTGGGATAAGGACAGCCGCTGGTGGAGCACTCCCTATGTATATGAAAATAAGTTCTTTACGGGCTTTTCTCACATAAATCTTAGCGGCGTGGGCTGCCCTGATGTGGGTGCCCTGCTTACAATGCCTACTTCCGGGCCGCTTCAGGTAGACTACCACGTTTACGGTTCTGAATATACCGGGGAACATGCTCATCCCGGCTACTACGGAGTAGATCTTTCTGCTTACGGAGTAAAGGCAGAGGCTTCAGCAACGCTTCGCAGCTCTATCGAGCGCTACACCTTCCCGGCCGGCCAGGCCAACATACTGCTCAACCTTGGAGAAGGCCTTACCAATGAGTCCGGAGCCTATGTGCGCCGCGTCAGCGACACTGAAATTGAGGGCATGCGCTTTGCCGGAACATTCTGCTACAACAGCCAGGCCGTCTTTCCCATATACTTTGTACTGCGCGTCAGCAAGGCCCCGTCGGCCCAGGGATTTTGGAAAAAACAAAGGCCGATGACGGCAGAGGCCGCGTGGGATTCAGATGCCGGCAAGTATAAGATTTACAGCAATTATGGCCGCGAGCTTGCCGGAGACCAGATTGGCTACTGGTACACATTCCAGGATGTTTCTGATGGCGAGCAAATCCAGGTGCAGGTTGGAGTTTCATTCGTCAGCTGCGCCAATGCCCGTGAGAATCTGGATGCAGAGCAGAGCGGCTTTGACTTTGAGGCAGTAAAAAAGGCTGCCGATGCGGCCTGGGAGAAGGATCTGGGCAGAATCCGCGTACAGGGCGGTACCCAGGAACAGCGCCAGGTGTTCTACACTGCCTTGTATCACGCGCTTATCCATCCTTCAATTCTTAACGATGTAAACGGACAGTATCCCCTTATGGAAAACGCCGGCACCGGCAGGGTAGAGCCCGGTCACAACCGCTACAGTGTTTTCTCCCTTTGGGATACTTATCGCAATATCCATCAGCTGCTTACACTTGTTTATCCGGAGCGCCAGGCAGACATGCTTCGCAGCATGGTAGATATGTATAAAGAGTGGGGCTGGATGCCCAAGTGGGAACTCTTTGGCCGGGAAACCTTCACAATGGAAGGCGACCCCGCCATCTGCGTTTTTGCCGATTCTTACCTTAAGGGCTTGCGCGACTTTGATGTCCAGGCCGCCTACCAGGCCTTCCTCAAGAGCGCTAACACCCCGGGTGCACAGAATAAAATGCGTCCGGATGCAGACCCTTACAACACCCTTGGCTACATTCCCGTAGGCTGGTTTGCGGGCGACTTTTCCGGTGACAACTCCGTTTCCCACGCCCTGGAATACTATGTGGCGGACAACGCCCTGTCCGTACTTGCCGCAGCCCTGGGAAAGACGGAAGATGCCAACTTGTACCGTCAGCGCTCGCTTGGCTATAAGAACTACTATGACAAAGAAAGCGGAGCGCTTAGACCCATCGGTAAGGATGGTAAATTCATAACTCCGTTTAATCCGGAGGATGGCGCGGACTTTAGCAATGCGGTTGGTTTCCACGAGGGATCGGCGTGGAACTATACATTCTATGTTCCACATGATGTAAAGGGCTATGCAAAGCTGATGGGAGGCGACAAGGCCTTTGTAAAAAAGCTTCAGATGGTCTTTGATCAGGGCCTGTACGACCCTGCGAACGAGCCCGACATCGCTTATCCTTACCTATTCAGCTACTTCCCGGGCCAGGAATGGCGCACTGCGGTAGAGGTGGACAAACTGCTGGCCAAGTACTATACCACCCGTCCCGACGGTATCCCCGGCAACGACGATACCGGCACTATGAGCGCCTGGGCCGTATTCTCTATGATGGGCTTCTATCCGGACTGCCCCGGAGTGCCTAAGTACACCTTTACGACGCCAGTATTCGACAAAGTGGAAATTACCCTGAATCCCGCCCTTCATGGCCGCTCCTGCCTGGTTATAACCAAGACTCCCGGCCGCAGGATTACTGCCATTAAGGTAGGCGGAAAGAAAGCTGGCTACCGCACCGACCACGACGCCCTTGTGGGTGCTGGGACTATCACCTTCAAATGTAAATAATTAGCTAACTATATGAAACTTAAGTATTTGATTATTCCGGTTCTGGCTCTTGCAGCCTGCGCCGCCCCTCAGAAAGAAGAGGAGAACTTTACAAGCTACGTCAATACCCGCATCGGCTCCGGCGGTCACGGCCACGTATTCGTGGGTGCAAACGTGCCCTTCGGCCTTGTGCAGGTTGGTCCTACCAGCATCCCCCAGGACTGGGACTGGTGCTCTGGCTATCATGACAGCGATTCTACCGTCATCGGCTTTTCTCATCTTCACCTGGAGGGTACCGGAATCGGAGACCTTTTTGATATAACCCTTATGCCTGTGACCGGTTGGATTGACACCTATGCCCGTGGTGTTGAGGCCGATGGTTACGAGTCCGGCCTGTGGTCTTATGCCGACCGTACCCAGGAGGTTACAAAGCCCGGTTACTACAGCGTTCCGCTTACCCGCTACGGCATCAAGGCAGAAATGACTGCAACAAACCGCGTAGGTCTTCACCGTTACACTTTCCCTGCCGCTGATGATGCTGCAATAGTGATTGACCTTGAGAACGGCGGCTGCTGGGACACTGCAGCAGATACCGGTTTTGATGTAGACAAAGAGAATGGAACCATCTCTGGCTGGCGTCATTCCAAGGGTTGGGCAGACAACCAGAAGGTCTTCTTCAGCGCCCAGTTCAACAGGCCCATCGAGAGCGTAGAAATCGTTGAAAAGGAAAAGGGACGCTATGGCAAACTCCCGCTTTACGCCCGTGTTAACTTTGGTCAGTTGGCCGCCGGCGACCAGATTCTTGCCAAGGTTGCCCTTTCTGCCGTAGATATGGACGGCGCCAAGAAAAATATGGCCGCAGAGCTCCCCGGTTGGGATTTTGAGGCTACCGTCAAGGCTGCCGATGCCGCCTGGAACGCAGAGCTTTCTAAGATCAAGGTGTCTGACGAGGACCCCGAGGCCCGCACCATACTTTACACCGCCCTTTACCATACGATGATCCATCCTTCTACCTTCAGCGACGTAGATAACCGCTACCGTGGCTGCGACGGAGAGGTTCATCAGGGCGACTTCACAGACTACACAGTATTCTCTCTTTGGGACACCTACCGCGCCCAGATGCCTCTCTACAACGTGCTCCATTCAGAGAAGGTCGCTGATATTGCCAAGACCTTCATCTCTATCTTCAACGAGTATGGCCAGCTTCCCGTATGGCACCTCTGGGGCTGCGAGAACTACTGTATGGCCGGTAATCCTGGAGTTTCTTCACTTGGTGACATCATCGTAAAGGGTTATGAAGGCTTTGATATTGAGGCTGCCTACAAGGCTATGAAGGCTTCCGTTATGCTGGACGACCGCGCCCAGGACATCCGCAAAAAATACGGCTTCATTCCTTCTGATCTTTACAACGAGAGCGTAGCCCACGACATGGAGTATGCTATTGCCGACGGCGCCGTGGCCAATACCGCCAAATACCTGGCAGCCAAAGAGTCTGACCCTGAGAAGAAGGCCGCTTACGAGCAGGACGAGGCCTACTTCCGCAACCGCAGCCACTCTTATCGCAACTATATGGACAAGGAGACCCTTCTTGCCCGTGGCCGCCTGTCCGACGGCAGCTGGCGTCAGAACTTCAATCCTTTCTATTCCAACCATCGTCAGCAGGACTATATGGAGGGCAATGCATGGCAGTACACTTGGCTGGCTCCCCAGGACTTTGACGGCCTTGTAGAGTTCTACGGCAGCAAAGAGAAGTTTGTAGAGCGTCTGGACACCCTGTTCGCCCAGCCTTCAAGGATAGACGGAGAGAATGCATCGGCCGATATTTCCGGCCTCATCGGCCAGTATGTACATGGCAATGAGCCCAGCCATCATATCATTTACTTCTATTCTATGGCAGGTGCACCCGGTAGGACGTCTGATTTTGTCCGTGAGGTTTACCAGACCATGTACTTCAACAATGACAACGGCCTTGCCGGCAACGAGGATGAGGGCCAGATGAGCGCCTGGTACGTTCTGTCTTCAATGGGCTTCTATCAGGTTGAGCCTGCTTCTACGCAGTTCTGGTTTGGATATCCGCGCTTCGACAAGATGGAGGTCAAGGTTGCTGGCGGAACCCTTACCGTCATCCGCAAGGGGGCCGGCAATTATATTCAGAGCGTGACCATGAATGGCCAGCCTTATTCCAAGGGTTATGTAGAGTATGCCGATATTGCTGCAGGCGCTACCATCGAGTTCACTATGGGTGATACTCCCGCCTGCTGGTATTAATAGAGAAGAATATGTATCCTTTAAAATTTGAACCAATATTCAGGACTATGGTCTGGGGCGGAGAGAAGATCGCCCCGTTCAAGGGTGTAGAGACCACCCAGGACCACATAGGGGAGAGCTGGGAATTGTCCGCTTACCCCACAAAAGAATCAGTAGTAGCCAATGGCCCGCTGGCCGGCCGCAACATTGCAGAGCTGGTGCGCGAATACAAGGGCGCGCTGATAGGGGAGAGCGTGTACGCCAATACTGGCGACGAGTTCCCTCTGCTTATTAAGTTTATCGATGCCAAAAGCGACCTTAGCATCCAGGTGCATCCGGACGATGTAATGGCAGAGAAGCATCATCCCGGCCAGAAGGGAAAGACAGAGATGTGGTACGTTGTGGGCGCAGACCCCGGCGCACACCTTTATTCCGGCCTTAAAGAGAGCATTACCCCGCAGGAGTATGAGGCAAGGATAGCCAACGACACCATTACGGACGTGCTGGCAGATTTCCAGGTTAAGCCTGGGGATGTTTTCTTCCTGCCTGCAGGACGTATTCACGCCATCTGCGGAGGCTGCTTTATAGCAGAGATCCAGCAGACATCGGACCTTACCTACCGTATCTACGATTATGGCCGTCTTGGACTTGATGGCAAGCCCCGCCAGCTTCACACGGAACTGGCCAAGGAAGCCATCGACTACAAGGTTTATCCGGACTATAAGACCGCTTATGAGCCCCGCAAAGATGCAGAGGTAGAAGTAGTTTCCTGCAAATACTTCACTACTTCTGTCTACGACCTTACCAAGCCGCTTACCCGCGACCTTTCTGCAATCGATTCGTTCCTTGTAGTAATGTGCGTTGCAGGCTCCGGCAGCATTACCGCCGGTGGCACCACCGTTCCCGTCCGCCAGGGCGAAACGGTACTTATTCCCGCCTGTGAGACTGCGGTAACATTTACGCCTGACGGCTCGCTAACGCTAGTTACAAGCTACGTATAAAAAAAAAAAGGAGCGTGGGTTTCACGCTCCTTTATTTTATAGAATATTTGTCCGTTTTGTAAACTCGATTATTTCCGGAATGTAACCGAAGGCCAGGCCGGTGACCGTATCGGCACAGCCATAGTAAATGGCTATGCGGCCGGTGGCGGGGTCGTACAGGTTGGCGCAAGGGAAGCAAACGCTGGGAACATCGCCTACAAGCTCGTAAAGAGTCTCCGGAGTAATCAGGTACTGTCCGCTGCGGGCAATTACCTTCCAGGGCTGCTCGCGGTCAAGCAGGGCGCTTCCAAAGGCATATACATAGCCGTTGCAGGAGCGGAGCACGCCGTGATAGATAAGCAGCCATCCCTCTGAAGTCTCAATAGGAACAGGGCCGGCGCCAATCTTCATGCACTGCCAGGCGCTTACCTCGAAGGGTGCCGGAGCCATTACGTGGCGATGGTGGCCCCAGAACTCCAGATCCGGGCTCTCTGAGTAGAAAATATCTCCGAAGGCAGTATGGCCGGTATCGGAGGGCCTTGAAAGCATGGCGAATTTTCCGTCAATCTTGCGCGGGAACATTACTCCGTTGCGGTTGTAAGGCAGGAAGGCATTCTCCAGCTGGTGGAAGGTCTTGAAGTCAGTAGTCCATGCAATGCCGATGGTAGGGCCATGATAGCCGTTGCACCATGTAACATAGTACTTATCCTCTATCTTTACAACGCGCGGATCGTATCCGTATACCCATTCCTTAACCTCCGGGATATCGCAGTCGAACTTAATTGTCTCCGGGTTGATGTCCCACTTGATGCCGTCCTTTGAGAATCCGGCGTGAAGGGTCATACGACGGTTTTTGTCGTCGCAGCGGAAGACTCCCGCGAAGGCACCCTCAAAAGGAACTACCGCAGAGTTGAATATACTGTTGCTGTCCGGGAGTAAATTCCTGGGAATCACGGGGTTGGCGGAATAGCGCCACAGGGGGGCGTTACAGCCGGCAGGCCTCTCTTCCCAAGGCATATTGGGCAGATTCTGGCCGATTATCTCTAAAATTTTGCTCATTTCTGTAAATATCAAGTTCTGTCTACAAAGATAAGCAATTATCTCTGAATTTAGAGTTTTCCGATGTCCATCAGATGTTTTTCAAAGTCTTCGTTGGGGTAGATAGAAGCATTGCGGAGCTTTACCCTGTAGTTGTAGATTGTGGACGGGGACTTTTTAAGGAAGTGGGCGATATCGGCCGACTCATTCACTCCAAGGCGGATAAGGGCGAATACCCTGAGCTCGTTTGTAAGCGTACCGGCCGGAAGGCCCTCTCCTATGTGCTGGTCGTCCTTGAGCAGGGCGTTCAGCTGGGCTATGAAGTCCGGGAAAATGCCCAGGAAGGCGTGGTCGAATTCCTCGTACAGCTTTTTGCGCTTCCCTTCTATGAAGTCGTCGTTGCGGATTGCACGTATAACATCGTTGATATCCATGGATTTGGATACGTTACGTAACATGGACCGATACTCTTCAAGGCTGTTGATGTGGTTGGAGAACACTGAAATATAGTTCCACAGATATCTGTCCTTGATGTCGCTGGTCTCTTTAAGGCGTTCTACGGCGTCCTTCAGGTCTTCCGTCATCTGCTTGTTCTTACTGTAGGCGCGCTGAATCTGCAGACGCATTTTGCGGCCGCGCACAAGGCCGAACAAAATGATTCCTAAGGACAAAACCATCAGGATCAGCAGGAGCGAAAGCTCCCAGATTCGTCTTTTGTTAAGATGTTCGTAGGCATCGGCAATACTTGGCATGATGGCTATCACCTCTTTCATGCACACGTGGGCATCGGAGGTGATGGCGCCGGTATAGGCTATGTCGATGTATGAGTAGGCCTTGGTGACCTCTCCCTTTTTAAGCATAAGTTTTGCGGCCTGCACAAGGGAGCGGGATGCCCTGTCGGCGTTGGCAATGTCGCAGCTGGCGCTGCGGGCAAAATACGCGAGCGCCTGGTCGTCATTCCTTTCTGCTGCGTAAGTCTTTCCTATCAGGTAATTTAGTACCGATTTGTCCTTTATCGGATGGTCTCCGCTGTTAAGGAAGGCTTCCAGTGAATCACGAGCCGTGGTAAAATCATTTTCTACCATGTACTGTTGTGCCAGCAGCCTGATATGGTTGAACTCCGTGGCATCGGTGTATTCCCTGATTTTCTTCTGGTAATACAAGTCCTTTTCATGGGACGGGCCTTTCAGAAGAGGGTCTGTGATGGTAAAGGTAAGTCCATGGTAAAGGGAGTTCATAATCTGGTAGAACGGGAGGACCAGACCGGGGGTGACGGGGCCTGTAGAGTCGAATGCCGCCATTGCCTCAAGGGCCTCCATGTACATACCGGATATCAGATATCTGTTTGAAAGGTCCAGAGTGGCCTTTTCCATAAGGTCCGGAATGCCTGTCTTACGCGCGAGCGTATCTTTAAGGTGAGCATAGTACAGAGCGGAATCCTTGTCAAATATCAGATACTCATTGTATATGGCCTGCATTATTGAGATGCGGGAATAGTCGTTACTTGCCTCCGAGAGATTACGGCGGAGTTCTGCAATACGGGATTCCCTCATCCGATAGATTTCTTCCCTGTTATCCAGTAGCTGATCAAGCTCTTTAAGCGCTGCTTTGACCGACGGATCCTTGCTTGGATAGGAGTTGCAAGCACCAACCAGGGCCAGGGCCAGAATAAGCAATAATATAGGGTAGTCGCGAAGTCTCATAAATGTAAATAATACAATTTTCTGCAAAATTATACATTTTTATCGTTAAAAACAAACGATTTAAGCATCTACTAAAATTTGTTCCCCCTAATTTAACTAAATTATTGATAATAAACGTTTTAAATTATTTTTTGGGGTAGGTGGTCAACTACTAATCTACTTATAAACGTTTTAATTCTCGCGCACATATTATAATTTAGCGGTGCAAAAGTTTGCAGACAACTAACTAAAAAATCAATAACATGTTTCACAAAAAACTGTTCGCTGCAGTAGCCATCCTGATGGGTATGGCAGCATCGTTTTGCGCGTACGCGCAGAATAATATAACAGTGACCGGAACCGTCGTTGATGAATTCGGCCCTCTTGCAGGAGTCGCAATCCAGACCAACGGAGCAAATGCCATTACGGACATTGACGGTAAGTTTACCATCAACGCACCGGCTAACGGCATCCTCAAGGTTTCCTGCATGGGCTATGTTTCCCAGAACGTCGCTGTTGAAGGACGTCGTCAAATCACTATCACCCTCAAAGAAGACGCCGTTTTACTTGAAGAGGCCGTAGCAATCGGCTATGGTACACAGAAGAAGACCAACTTGACCGGAGCTGTATCTGTCGTGAAGGCAGACGCTCTTCAGGACCGCGCAGCCCTTGACGTAGGTCATATGCTGCAGGGTTCTGTTCCCGGTCTTAACGTAACTTCCGGTTCAGGACGTCCCGGACAGGCCGCAACCTTGAATATCCGTGGTCTGAACTCCATCAACGGTGGTACCCCTCTGGTACTCATCGACGGTGTAGAAGGTGACATCCAGTATCTGAACCCTGTGGATGTAGAGAGCATTTCAGTTATCAAGGATGCTGCTGCAGCAGCCATTTACGGAGCCCGTGGTTCCGCCGGTGTTATCCTTGTTACCACCAAGAACGGAACAAAAGAAAAGAACGGCCGCGCAAAGGTTACTTACAGCGGACGTTATGGTGTAACCGCTCCTACAACTTCTACAGAGTATGAGAGCCGCGGTTACTATTCAGTATATCTTAACAACCTGTTCTGGGCAGCTTACAGCCCCGGTACCAAGTACGCCAACTATTCCGACGAGGATATGATGGAACTTTGGATCCGCCGCAACGATAAGAAAGAGAACCCGGAGCGTCCTTGGGTAACCATCACCCAGAAAGACGGCAAGGATGTTTACAACTACTACGCAAATACCGACTGGTACCATGTGCTTTACAAGGATGTTAAGCCTACTACCAGCCATACCGTAACCATGAGTGGAGCTACCGATGCCTTGAATTATATGGTATCAGGTGGTTACATTTATGAAGAAGGTATGTTCAAGGAGAAACCGGATAACTACAAGAGAATCAACTTCAGGGCTAAGCTCAACTTCGAGGTTACCGACTGGCTCAAGATTGGTTCCAACCTGAGCTACTTCAACAGCTCATACTTCTATCCCGGCCAGAGCGGTATCAACAACAACTTCGGTAAGAGTACCGGACACGCACTGGCAAGTTATCCCGCAACCAACCCTGATGGAAGCAACGTTTATCTTACACAGTACAACGGCTACACCGTTATGGACGGTCTTACAATGCTCCTTAACAGCAACGCAAAGAACGAGGATAAGGTAGACAACCTTAGCGAGACCGTAGACATTACCATTACTCCCGTCAAGGGACTCGTTATCAAGGCCGACTACACCTACACCCTCAACTACAAGCGTTACCTTAACAGGGCTGTAGCAGGTACCTATTCCAAGACTCCTCTAGAGATAGTAACCTACGATGCAAAAGACCCGTTCCTTGACAAGCTTACAGAGCAGGCCAATACCAATATCTATCAGGCCGGCAACGTATATGCAACTTACGAGAACACTTGGAAAGAGGCCCATAACCTCAAAGTTATGGCAGGTGCCAACTACGAGACCCGCTGGATCAAAGACCTTTCCGGCGTAGGTTACAACCTCTATTCTACCGAGCTCAACGATATGGACCTTGTTGGTCCCGACGAGGAAGGTAACAAGCGTATGGAGGTCGCCGGTGGCCAGAACCAGTACAAACTGGCCGGCTACTTCGCTCGTCTCAACTACGACTACAAAGGCAAGTACCTTGTAGAACTTAACGCCCGTTACGATGGTTCTTCACGCTTCCTCCGCGGTAGCCGCTGGGTATTCTCTCCTTCCGCATCCTTCGGTTGGAGAATCTCTGAAGAGCCTTTCTTCAAGAACCTCAAGCCTTGGTGGAACAACCTCAAGATCCGTGCATCTTACGGACAGTTGGGCAACCAGCAGATGAGCAGCTACTATCCTGCCATCCGCACCATCTCTACCGATGGTAAATCATCCTACCTGCTTGGTGGTGAGAACCTTCCTATCGCAACAGTTTCCGCTCCGGTATCATCAGGCCTTACCTGGGAGCGTTCCGTTCAGACCAACATCGGTCTTGATATGGGCTTCCTTGACAACCGCCTTGACGCCAGCATAGAGGCTTATATCCGTGATACAAAGGATATGCTTACAGCAGGTATGCCTCTGCCTGCAGTTTACGGTGCATCTACTCCTAAGGAGAATGTTGCAGACCTCCGTACCAAGGGTTATGAAGTTTCCATCGGCTGGAGGGATTCCTTCAAGCTTGCTGGTGACAGGTTCAACTACGGCGTAAGCGTAGTACTGAGTGACTTCGTTTCCCACATCACCCGCTTCAACAACCCTGACAAGCTCTTTGCAAAGAACTACTGGGTAGGTATGAAGTACGGGGAGATTTGGGGTTACCACGTAGATGGTCTCTTTGCAACAGAAGAAGAGGCTAAGGGCTGGACAGTAGACCAGAGCCTGGTTAACGATTCCCAGATCTTCCCCGACGGCCTTCACGCCGGTGATATGAAGTTCGGCGACCTTGACGGCAGCGGCAAGATTGACAAGGGTGCAGGCAAGGTTGGTGACAGCGGTGACTGGAAAGTTATCGGTAACTCACAGCCTCGTTACAGCTACGGTGTTAACATGAACGCCGGCTGGAAGGGCTTCGACCTGGCAGTATTCTTCCAGGGAATCGGCAAGATGGACTGGTATCCGGCAGCTGACGCCCGTGCATTCTGGTTCCTCTATGCTCGTCCTTACCAGACCTTCATTCCTAAGGACTTCCAGAAGCAGTGCTGGAGCGAAGAGAACCCCAACGCATACTTCCCTCGTCCTAGAGGTTATGTTGCTATGAATGCCAACCGTCCTATGGGTGTAGCAAACGACCGCTACCTCCAGAACATCGGCTACCTCCGTCTGAAGAATCTCACCTTCGGATATACCCTTCCCGAGAGTCTTACCCGTAAGATTTCCATTTCTAAACTTCGCGTTTATTTCTCTGGCGAAAATCTCTTCTATTGGGCTCCCGGCCTGCACTCAGACTACGTAGATCCGGAAATGGCCATGACTGGTGGCAACCTCCGCATTTACCCCTGGCAGAAGACCTTCACCTTCGGAATTGACATAACTCTTTAATGAATTCCGCTATGAAAAAGATAATATATCCTGTCTTGATTCTCCTTGCCGGTTTCTTTGTTGCCGGTTGTGACGACATGCTTGACGCTGTCCCCAAGGACAAGATGACCACAGACACCTTCTTCAAAAACGAAAGTGAGATCAGGGCGTTCGCAATGAACTTCTACGAGGCTTTCCCCTCTACAGAGCTTTACATTGCCAACGACGATATGTACACCCAGAACAATATGTCCAGCGAGTCTACCGGCAGCCGCACTGTTCCGGCATCCGGCGGCGGTTGGAGCTGGGGCGCCCTGCGCAACATCAACACCCTTCTGGAGTACCTTCCCAATTGCAAGGACGAGGCTATCCGTATCAAGTACGAGGCTCTTGCCCGTTTCTTCCGCGCATACTTTTACTTCAATAAGGTTAAGCGCTTCGGCGACGTTCCGTGGTACGAGAAGCCTGTAGGTTCTACCGACAACGAGGAACTCAACCGTCCCCGCGACTCCCGCGAATTCATTTTGGGCAAGATGATAGAGGACATCGACTTCGCTATCGAAAACCTGCCTACCGAAAAGAGCGCTTACGAGGTTACCAAGTGGACCGCAATGGCCCTCAAGTCCCGTTTCCTCCTCTTCGAGGGTACCTTCCGCAAGTACCACACAGAGTTCAACTACGGCTCAGACGCCCGCGGTTACAAGTGGTATCTTGACGAGTGCGCAAAGGTATCAAAAGAGTTCATCCAGACCAGCGGCTACGCCCTGTTCGCAGGCAGCGGCCCCAAGAAAGGCTATCACGAGCTCTTCTCTACCTTCAATGCCACCGAGCTTATGGACGAGGTGATTCTTGCCCGCGACTACAACCTTACTTACGGTGCATATCACAACTCCAACTATACAATGACAACCGGTTCAATGGGTTGCCCCGCCATGACCAGGAAACTTGCTGCAAGCTACCTGATGAAGGACGGCACCCGCTTCACCGACAACGCCAACTGGGAGACCATGGTATTTGCCGATGAAACCGCAAACCGTGATCCCCGTATGGCCCAGTCCATCCGTACTCCCGGTTACAAGCGTATCGGCCAGGACAACACCGTTGCCCCCGACTTCAAGGTTAGCTTCACCGGTTATCATCCCGACAAGTATGTTACTACGACCGATCAGGACGTATATAACAACTCCGATATCGACCTTATCATCTTCCGCGCAGCAGAGGTTATGCTCAACTACGCAGAGGCAATGGCCGAGGCCGGCACCATCAGCCAGTCCGACATTGACATGAGTATCAACCGCATCCGCGACCGCGTAGGCATGCCTCATCTTAAGATTGCAGGCCTTACCGTAGACCCGTTCCTTGTAAACGAGGCTTGGGGCGGTTATCACAATGCAACTCTGCTCGCCGATGCCAACGAGGCTGTTATCCTGGAAATCCGCCGCGAGCGTGCGGTAGAGCTTGCACAGGAAGGCTTCCGCTACTATGATATCATCCGCTGGAAGGAAGGCCTTGTATTCAACGCTCCTTTCTACGGAATGTACTTCCCCGGCGTAGGCGCCTATGACCTTGACGGCAATGGCACCATCGACCTGGAAATCTATGCCGATGCTGCTTCTTCAAGCGCCGCTGTTAAGAGCAAGCTTGGAAAAGACATCATCCTTAGCGAGGGTGACCATGGCATGGTAGTTCTGCACGGTGACATCGCCCGCAACTGGAACGAGGACAGGGATTACCTCTATCCTATTCCTTCTGACGAGCGCAACCTTACCGGCGGAGCCCTTACCCAGAACCCCGGTTGGAATGACGGTTTGACTTTCTAAAGGCAACGATATTATGAAAAAGATATTTCACATTACAACTCTGGCCCTGGCCTTTGCCTCCGTGCTCTTTATGGGCTCATGCTCCAAGAGCGAAAATGGAGACGAGGGTGCAACCGGACTGCTCTATACCTCAGTTCCCGGAACAGACGCCACAATCAAACTAATGGAAGGCAAGAGCCGTACTCTTGAAGCTCTTGTATGCGCACAGGAAGGCGCCGCCCCCGGTGCTACCCTTAAGATTACCCTTAAGGTAGACGCCGAGGCCGTAGACGCCTACAACGCTGAACATCTGGGAGCCAATGCAGAGCTTCTGCCCGCAACTGCTTACACTTTTGTGAACAACACCCTGCTTCTGGCCCGCTATACGATGACTTCATCAGTAGCCAAGCTTCGCATTACCGCAAACGGAATGGAAGACGACCAGCTGTATGTACTTCCTATAGCCATCGACAAGGTTGAGGGTTCCTCAAATTGGGATCTTGCCCAGAATCCGGTTTCTTACATCACCGTGATCCAGACCGTAGAGCGCCCCGAGGGCGGCGACGGTTCAATGCAGTTCCCTTACGAGCTCAAGACCGCAGACGACCTGGTTAACATGAACACAAAACTGAGCGAGGGAGAGAAAGTATACTTCAAGCTCATGAACGATATCGACATGACCGGCGTAATTTGGACTCCGCTCAACTATGCTTCTCCTTACGAGAAAGCCATCGACTTTGACGGTGACGGTCATGTTATCAGGAACTTCTTCTGCGACTATTCAAGCTATCCCAGCTTCTTCGGTGTACTCAACGGCTACTGCCACGACGTAACATTCGAGAATGCAGAGATCGCCTGCAGCGCCGACAGTGGTTGCGGTATCATCGCCGGTTACGGCGGTACCGGTGCCATCCATGCCGATGCAGCCCGCGTTCACGTACAGGGTAAGGTTACCCTTACCGGTAACAAGACCGGCGTAGGCGGTATGTTCGGTACCCTTGGCAACGCTACCATCGTAGCTTGCTCCGCAGACGTTCAGGTAGAATCCGGCAAGAACTTCGTAGGAGGTCTTTTCGGATACGCAAAGGGTAACGCAGACGGATGCATCGTTGAGATAAGCGACTGCTGGACAAGCGGTTCCGTAAAAGGTAATCAGCGCGTTGGCGGTATCGGCGGTGGAACCGACAAGACCGGTTACAACGTCAAGATAATCAACTGCTACAGCACTGCTACCGTAGAAGGCGTCTTCTGCCTTGGCGGTATCGGCGGTCACTTCAACCTTGACTCATCTGCCAACCCGGACACCAACCAGCCTAACGATGTATTTGAAAACTGCATCGCCTGGAACCCCTCTATCAAGTGCGCAGAGCAGACTGCCGGCGACAAGAGCCATTACAGCTCAGGCGCAGTAGTTGGCTTCACCGCCAAGATGAACTTCCTGAAAGGTTGCGTACGTCGTCCCGACATCGAGTTCTACGAGTACTCAGACCTCTTCAGCATGTACGATCAGGCCGATGCCTCCCCGTCATCACCTCTCGTATTCCAGGTTGTTGAGGGCGCAAGCTACAACTATCCTTATCATGGAACAGCTGCTGCCGCAGGCGCAACTATCGCCCAGGTAGCTACCAGCCTTGGTTGGAACGCTGCAATCTGGGATCTCACCAAGGACGTTCCTACCATCCGTCCGGACGCTCCCGTAGGTCCTACACCTGATACTGGCAGCGATGGCCAGCTCCATGGATTCGATGACAATGATCTCAACTAAAAAAGAACAGGCCATGAAAACAAGATTTTTCTATATCTCCAGCATAGTACTTATGCCTTTCGTCCTGTTCTCCTGCAACAAGGAACAGGAAGTTGCAAACGATATTGCCGCACCTACCATTACCATCCAGGCCAACATCCCTGCAGCTACAAAGGTTGCAGCAGTCGTTCCCGAGAGCGGCTCAGGCCTTAACTGGAACTGGGAGGCAGGCGACAAGATTGCCGTTAACAACGGATCAACCGCATCTGTATTCGATATCAAATCCGGATTCGAGCCCACATCGGCTTCCTTCGTAGGAAAGCTCATTAACGGCGATGCCTTCAGCATCATCTATCCCGGAACTTATACAACCCCCGCAGCCCTGCAGGCAATGAACTTTGCAGACCAGCAGCAGGTTGGCAACGATGTCAAGACCCAGCTCCAGTATTTTGCAATGCTGTCCAATGTAGACAGCTACGGCACCTTTGAGTTCGGTCAGGCATGGGCCGCTGAGCACGGTGGCAGCTTCCGCCAGTGCGGCGTGCTGCGCCTTGCCCTCACCCTTCCCGCAGAAACCATGGTTGTAAACCGCATCACCATCAAGGCCGGCGCCCCCGTATTCCATACAGGCAATGCCGATGATGCCAAGTCCGATGAAATCTCCATCGGCCTCAGTGATGTCACCCTTACTACCGACAAGACCGTTATCGCCTGGATGACCACATCCTGGTTCGACGATGTTATCCCCGCAGGCACTTCACTCGTTGTAAGCGTTGCCGCCGGCGACTTCAGCTGGAACAGCGACATTACTCCTGCAACAGAGAAGACCATCAAGAGCGGTTATGTAAACAAGATTACCATCGGTGACAACCAGTGGGTAAGCGGCGGCCGCTATGCAGAGGGCTCAGGTACAGAAGAGGATCCTTGGATTATCAAGACTCCTACCCAGCTTACCTACATGCGTGACGACCTTGCTTCCAAGGAGCTTCGCTACTTCAAGCTTGAGGCCGACCTTGATATGAAAGATATCGAGTGGGCACCTCTCAACAACGTTAACGATCCTTCCGACGAGACCAAGGCATACGACAAGTTCGTATACTTCGATGGTAACAACCATACCATTTCTAACCTTACCATTACCAATACAGAGGTTGCTTATCCTAGCTTCGCTGGTGTTCTGTACGGTACCATCAAGAACGTTACCTTTGCAAATGCTTCCATCAATGCCGGAAACAACAAGGCCGGTGTGGTAGCTGGTTACGTTGGTACTTCACAGAATTACGGTCCCAGCACCATCAGCAATGTAATTGTAAGGAATTCAGAAATCACCGCGTCAAGACACGTAGGCGCCTTTGTTGGCCAGGTTGTTACAGCCGACACCAAGATTGAGAACTGCCGTGTAGAGAACTCAGTGGTTAACGGTGCAGAGTACGCAGCAGGCTTCGCTGGATATATCCAGAACGGTGTATTCACCAACTGCTCTGCTAATGCAACCGTAAGCGGAACCAAGCATGTCGGCGGCTTCGTTGGCAAGACAGAGGTTCCCGCTATTACCAACTGCTCTTTCGAGGGTGGTTCCATTACCGCTTCTGCATCCGGCAGCAACCAGAGTGGTGGCTTCGTAGGATATGCAGGCAAGGTTGACAACGTAGGTGCAACATTCACCAGTTGCTTTGTCAAGGATGCTGTCGTTACCGTGGCTGCAGGCCAGCGCGTCGGTGGCTTCACCGGCCAGGCAGACCTTGGAACAACCTTCACAAAGTGCTATGTTAAGAATACCACCATTTCCGGTGCTACCAATACCGCCGGCTTCGTAGGCGTAGACTATTCTACTACTTCAGAGCTTGTTCCCGGTGGCGGTATCTACCAGTGCTATGTAGACGGTGGCTCACTTACTGCATCCAATGCCAACCCTGGTGGCTTCGTTGCTTATCCTGAAAAGGCTACCATCAAGAACTGCTACACCACTATGGATGTAAACGGCGGAAGCTATGCTTGCGTAGGTGGTTTCGTAGGTATCCTCAAGAAGAACGTTACCATCCAGTACTGCTATGCAGCAGGTGCAGTTTCAGGTACCAGCGCCTCTGTCGGTGGCTTCATCGGCAAGGCAGATGCCGACGCAACCTCACATGTTAACGCCTGCATCGCCTGGACAAGCACACTCAACTTCGTTGGCCAGACCGTTGGCGGCGACATCACCGGCAACTACTGCGGTACAGAGGGTACACTCTCTGCCCATGCCGCAGAACTTGGCTGGGATCCTAATATTTGGAATTTCTTGGCAACCCTGAAAGTTCCTTCTATAAAGTAAACACATGAACTTCAAAAAATTATATGTTTGGATAGTATTGTTCCCGCTGCTTGTTACTGCTTGCGGCGGGAGCAAGGCTACTCCTGAATTGCCGGGTCCTGACGTTCCCGAAAAACCTGGTACTGGTGTTAACCCCTGGGATGCCAACCGCGGCAAAGAAGTTCATCCGTCCGGAACCGGGTGGACATCGACAACAATCGCCGAGGGTATAGTTTATTATACCTTCGATGGCAAGGAAAGCGTCTCCGGTGCGCAGCAGCGCATCTTCGTTACAGACGTAGACCTTTCCAAGAACCTTTATGAATTCAAGCTGGCTTACTACAGCGGCCGCTCTACCGCATCCAATGTTTTTGCTACAAAGAATGCAATTGCATGCATTAACGGAGGTTACGAGCGCGGTTCCATAGTAATCTGGATAGACGGCACACACTACTATACCATGCCGGACAACACAATCGGCAGTACAGGTGTTCCCAATTGGAAGAGTGAGGCTTGCGTCTTCATGGACAACAAATCCGATGTCCGTATTGAATTCTGCGGAAAGGGAATGTCCATCACCCAGCAAAGGACCTATTACATGTCCCTTTACAACACAGAAAAAACAGCTCTCTCCAGCGCTCCAATGCTGATTGACGACTATGAGCCCGTCGGAGAGACCTTTGTCAACTTGCACCCTAAGCAGTCATCCAATTCGGAAGACCCGTATACTCACCAGAGCACCAATACACATCCGCGCACGGCCTTGGCAAAGACTGAATTCAATCATTTGCTGATGGTAGTAGTGGACGGCCGCAGGCCCAATGTCAGCCGCGGTATGTCTGCCAAGGAGCTGACCGGTTTCCTGGTGAAGAACTTCAATCCCCAATATGCCATCAATCTGGATGGCGGAGGCTCATCTACCATGTGCGTACAGGGTCAGGGAGACCCGCAGACCCACGTGGTTAATTATCCCACCGATTCTGATGTAACTCAAGGCGTTCCGGATCATTCCGGAGAACGGTCGGTACCCACTTTCTTTTATGTAGTAAAGAAGTAAAAACAGCACATACATGAAGAAGATTTTCTCCATTTTTTGCCTGGTGATTTTCACCATGGCATTCCAAGCCTGTGTCAGGGAGTCTCTGGAAACCCCTGTTGGCCCGACGATGACAATCAAGGCACAGATACCTGAAGAGCCCTTGACAAAAGCATCTTTTTCCGTTCCTGTAAGTGGAACCGGACTCCATCTTGCCTGGCAGGCAGGTGACAATATCCGCGTTATCAGCGGAGCAAATTCTGCCGTTTATTCCATCCAGGATGGTTTCACGGATCACGAGGCTTATTTCACGGGCGATATCGTACCCGGTGACGAACTCTCCGTAGTAGTCCCCGGCAGCTATACTTCCGTAGAGGCCGCAGAGGCCGGCAATGCCACTCTTACCCAGACTGGCAACGGAAGTACCGCTCACATGGTATTCACCGCTGTACTTGACAAAGTAAAGCAGAGCGATTTGGCAGAGATCGGGTTCACCGATTCCTGGGCAAGCCTGCACGGCGCAACCCTTAAGAGGGGAGGCGTAGTCAAGTTTGTGCTTACCCTTCCGGCAGCTGTTACAGCGCCCAAGAAGGTAACCATGACCGGTATCGGCAACGTGGTTTCCGTGAATATCGCAGGAGTAGATCTTTCTTCTGAGCATATTCTTACAGCATATGCGCAGAGCGGCCTTAACGATGTGGCAATCGCCGCCGGTACACAGTTTACCGTTAGCGTAACCGATGGCGACGGCAGTTGCTACGCTGCAACCAAAACCATCGCCGCTGCGAATACCCTTAAGGCTGGCGCCCAGAATATTATAACCATTTCCGATGGCTTCGCAGAGACTTACTTTGCAGGTGGCGACGGTACAGAGGCCAACCCTTACCTCATCGCCAGCCCTAAGCAGATGAACAATATGCATGTGGATGGTATACTGAAGCACGAAGAGAAGGTATACTTCCGCCTCATAGACAACATCGATATGTCCGCCATCGACTGGGTTCCCCTGAATCAGGAAAGCCCTTATGATATGCCGGTGAATTTTGATGGTAATGGCAAAACTATCAATAAACTTACCATCACCACCAGCACGGACAAATACAAACAGATCGGCCTTTTTGGCGTACTATACGGAGAGGTTTATAACCTCAAGATTACCAATGCC
This sequence comes from uncultured Prevotellaceae bacterium, assembly GCA_947166905.1. Taxonomy (GTDB): domain Bacteria; phylum Bacteroidota; class Bacteroidia; order Bacteroidales; family UBA932; genus Cryptobacteroides. Next base: position 50,550 of record CAMVFZ010000008.1, read on the forward strand.
AAGGTTACCAATACCTATGGCCTGCCTACAGGTATACTGTGCGGATATTGCGGTTACAACGGCAAGAAGTCTCACGTATATAACGTCCATATCAATGGCCAGGTTGATTACAGCAGCTCCCTGTCCGGAGCCAATGGCAACGGTCCTGCCGCAGGTTTTGCCGGTCGAGTTCATACCTGCGTAATCGAATCCTGCTCTGCCGATGTGGTCATCAACAGTACCAAAGCTTTTGCCGGCGGTATTTTCGGCATCGACTGGTCAAACGGTTCAGTTATCCGTAACTGCTGGACCTCCGGATCTGTTACCAGTAATGGACAGCGTACTGGCGGTATTGCCGGTTCTCTTATCAAAGAGGGTACTTCAATTATCAACTGCTTCTCTACAGCCAGTGTTATTGCGCCCCGTGGTATTGGCGGCATAGTGGGCTATGCAAACATGGATAGCGGTTCTGGTAAAGGTTATACAGATAACAAACCCGATTATGTTATAAAGGGTTGTATCGCTTGGCAGGAGCAGCTAAGGACCAACACATACAATGGTGCTACATCAACCAATAACTTCTGGTCTTCCGGTGCCATCGTATCAGGAACCTCTACGCACAACTACCTTAGCAATTGCTGGAGGCGTGCAAATCTTGACTTCCGTGATTACAGCGGAGAATTCACCCTTTACGACCAGGAGGACGCTTCTCCTTCTACTCCACTTGTGGTAGTCAACCCCAAGCCGGCTACCTTCTTGAACTATTATCCTTATCATGGTAAGGCAGCAGGCGCCGGAGAGTCTCTCTCCGATGTTGCCAGAAGGATTGGTTGGAGCGAAACCGTATGGGATTTTTCCGGAGCAACCCCGGTTCTTACCGGCGCTTTGGAACCCACACCAACCAGCGGAAATAACGATATCCCTAATGTTGCTACTACTTCCCGCGCATTCCCCGCAGACGGTTCCAAGACAAATGGCCTTACCTGGACAGTTAGCGAGATAAGAAAAGGTATACGCTATTATCGCGGTTATGGTATTCCCACTGATGACTGGTGGAGTAATACTACTAATGGCAACTCGGCTTCTAATCAATATCAAGAAATATTCGTTGTTGACGTAGATCTAACCAATACAAATTATGATGTAAAAGTTGTTGTTGCTAACCCCACTTTACCTACTTCAACGGTATTCGAGCAAACAGGTGCTATCGCTGCCATCAACGGCGGTTATGAAAAAACATCTATTGCCATTAAGGGTAATATGTTACTTGAACAAGGTAAGGACGAATTCGAAAACACTATATATAATCTTACCAATTATCCTAATGGTTACGCATACTCATATATGCCCAAAAATACAATTGGAACTACTGGTGTTTCAAATTGGAAGAGTGAAGGAACATTCTACACAGATGGTCATCGGAATGTTCGCATCGCCTTTGATGCCTACGCAGGTGGAGCAACAGGTAAAACAGCTACCTCCGGTACGACACTCAAGAGTGTTGAGGAGATGCGCAACTACTATATGTTCAATACAGAGAACGAGGCTGGTTTCATTTCTAGCGCTCCTGTTTTGGATGCAAATTATATTCGTTTTGGAATGTCGTTTTATTCCCGTTCTGTTGCGAATGGAGATGGAGATGGCGAATGGCCCAGAAGGCATCAGGGCAGTTGCTATTCACGTACTGCAGTAGGTATTGCCTATCCTAACGGGGATTCCAATGAACCTCACTTGCTTCTTATTGTCAATGACGGCAAGTATGCTAAGAGTACTGAGCGTGGATACGGTATGAGCGCTTATCAGCTTGAGCGTGTGATTGCAAACTTCTTCGGTCCCAAGTACTTGCTTAACCTTGACGGCGGCGGTTCTTCTACAATGTGTGTTGAAGGCAAGGGGGATGAAAATACTCACGTAGTGAACTATCCTTCCGACAATTACACAGGAAAAACAGGTACCGGAAATGTCGACCACGCCGGAGAGCGCGCCCGCGACTCATTCATTGTTATAGTACCCGCAGAATAATATAACCTCAGATAAGACAATAATATGAAAACCATCAATATGAAACAGTCTACCCGTATGGAGTACACCGCCCCTGAGGCAGAAGTAATCAAAATTGCGATTACCGGCGTTCTTATGCAGTCAGGTCTTGACGATTATGGCGACAACCCTATCTTCAGCGATCCCGATTTCACTGATGAAATCCTTGATGACATTATCATTCTCTAGCAAAATCTGAAGTTATGAAGTGGACAGCTATATTATCCATCTGGCTGATGCTGTTTGCATCATGCAATGTAGAGGAGCCCATCGACGCCTCCGACGTTCATGGTGGCAAGACGGTGACCATCCGCGTCAGCATGCCGGAAGATCCCTTCACCAAGGTAGGCTTTACTGCCGAAGACAACAAGCTTAAGCTTGCATGGGAAAATACTGACTGCATCCGCATTATCTCCGGATCAAAGTCAGAGGTTTATACCATTTCCAACATAATTTCAGCCCACGAGGCTGAATTTGAAGGCCCTGCCATTTCCGGTTCTAGTTTTAATATCCTCTACCCTGGAACTTATGCCAGTGTAGAGGAGGCAGTGGCTGATACAGCTACGCCTACCCAGACTGGCAATGGCACAACCGGACATCTCCGTTATAAGGCTTTGCTCACCGGAGTTGATACCTATTCCGATATTGCCTTCAAGAGTGACTGGGCCGGCGCCCATGGCGGTACCCTTAACCAGGCCGCCGCAGTAAAGCTGCAGGTGTCTTTGCCTGGTGGCGTGTCCACTGTTAAAAAGGCCGGTATTGTAATTAACGGCCAGAATTATACACTCCCGCTCAGCGGAGTTGACGTAAGTGCTTCTGCACAGACGCTTACGGCTTATATGATGCTTCCTTGGCAGGATATCGCCCTGCCCGACGGCAGCAAGGTGTCCATTTATGTTATGGATACGGATAACGAGGCCTATGGTACCCAGGCTACCATCAGCGGTGATAAAACCGTGCAGCAGGGAAAGATGAACTCATTCGGGTCCAATACCCCCATCGCCCTTACTATGCAGGACTTTGTCGCTGGCGACGGTACCGAGGCTAATCCTTACCTCATCGCTAACGCCCGCCAGTTGGACAATATGCACAACAGTAGCGTGTGGACAGGCAGCAGCATCAAGTACTTCAAACTGCTTGACAACATTGATGCCTCTTCTATTACCAACTGGACACCGTTGAACACGGCTTCCGGCTTTGGCAGGTCTATGGACTTTGACGGATGTAAATATACTATCAGCGGTCTTAAGTCATCTGGCGCCAACTACGCATCCTTTGCCGGTGTACTGAATGGTCGTATCCACGATGTCACCTTCGATGGCGCCACCATTACCCATACATCCAAAATCGGTGTAGTCGGCGGTTTTATCGGCACAAGTGGCGTTGTCGGCAGCTGTTCCAATGTTCACGTAATCAATTCTACTGTTACAGGTACTGGATCAACTTGGGCCGGTGGCTTTGCAGGTGAAATCAATACTACAGGTACTATTGAGGACTGCTCTGTAGAGAATACTACGGTTACTGCAAAATCTCATGTCGGTGAGTTCGCAGGTATCGTTCGCGGCCAGGTTGCAACCATAAGGAATTGCTATACCAAGAACTTTACTCTTGCGCATAATACAAAGCCCGCTGCTACTACAGGACTTGGTGGCTTTGTGGGTTGTATCACGATCAATCCAACATTTGATAACTGCCACGTAGAAGGTCCTGTAACCCTTTCCTCTAATGTTACGGCCTCCGGTGACGTTAAGGTTGCAGTTGGTGGCTTCATCGGCTATAGCACTCCTTCCGCAGTACCTACTTTCAAAGACTGTTATGTAGAGGGAAGTGATCTTAATGCTGTAACTATCTCCGGTAATGCAGAGGTCGGCGGCTTTGTGGCCATTGGCGACAAAACCGGATCATACACAGGTTGCCGCGTTACCAAAGTTGCCGTATCCGGTGTCAACCACCTTGGAGGTTTCCTTGGATACGGTCAGGTTTCATCCGGCTATGAAGTGCCTTCTATCTTTACTGACTGCCATGTGCAGAATGTGACGGTATCGCAGAAACTTGACGGCGCAGGCGGTTCTATCCATACCGGAGGCTTCGTAGGCTATTCTATGCAGGCTCTCTCCTACATCAACTGCTCTGTAACCGGAACCACGGTTACTTCAGACAAAGCCCAGAACGTTGGTGGATTCGTAGGTTGCACCTATACTGCCGGATCAAACTTCCAGGGCTGTACTGTTGACAATACCACTACTGTTACCGGTCATGCGGCAAGCGTTGGTGGCTTTGTTGGCTGGGCTTATGTTCCGGATGCATACAAAAACTGCACATCTGCAGCTACTGTAGAAAACAGTGGTGATAAAACAGGTGGCTTCGTTGGATATGCAGCAGGTTCAGCTGCCTTTACCAACTGCTCTGCCACTGGCAATGTGACCAATAATTCTGCTTACACCGGAGGTTTCGCCGGCTATACAGAGAATGCATCTTTCTTTAGCTGCCATTACGATAATGGTACCGTTAACAATACCAGAAGTAACAAGAATGTCCAGGTGGGCGGTTTCGTTGGTAGCGCCGCAACTGCAACAAGCTTTATTGACTGCTATGTTTCCAATGCAATCGTAAGCGCTTCTTCTGCCGGAAGAACAGGCGGTTTCGCTGGTCAACTTGGTCTTAATTCTGCCGGAGGCAACGAGGTTTCTGCAACCCATTGCTATGTTACTGGCACCAATGTCGATGGAGCTCAGAATACAGGTGGTTTTGTTGGTGTACAATATGAGAAAACTACCCAGTGCTATGTAGAAGGTGGTACTGTTACTGCCCACAATTCGCAGGTTGGCGGCTTTAGCGCCTTTATCCAGAATTGCGATGTAACCCATTGTTATACAACTGCTACTGTTGCCGGTGGCTCGTATAATGATGTCGGCGGTTTTGCCGGACATTTGTATCAGGGCAGCATTCAGAACTGCTTCTCTTCTGGCACGCAGAATGGAAATGGAGCCAACAGGGCTGCTTTCGTTGCACAGTGCAAAAATGCGACTGGTACTATTTCCAACTGCATCGGCTGGCATGAGACCCTTCCTTTCTGTGGCAATAACGACGTAAGTGCTGTTATTACAAATGGTTATGAAGGCACATCAGGAACTGTTTCAAGCAGGGCGGCTTCTCAGTCCGGTTGGACTACCGATATCTGGAATCTTGACGGCGCCCAGCCGGTTCTTAAACCTGGCAGTGCCCGTATCCCGGCTGTGTTCATGGGAGACAGTATTACCTGGCAGTGGGCCCGCACCAGCCGCAAGGATTCTAAGCAGACAATCATTGATGCTACGCATGGTGCATTGGGTAATGATCCGCTTCCTTCTTATATGACCTTGAACGGATCAAATATTACTACATACTTCCATCCCGGATTCTTCTCCGGTAACGGGTATATCGACAAGGGTATCAGCGGTCAGAATACCACCCAGATGCGTGCTCGTTTTGAGAAAGACGTAGTCGCCCTTAATCCTAAGGTATTCGTGATTATGGCTGGTACAAATGATATTGCCCAGGGCGTGTCCAATGACGATATTTTCAATAATATCGCGTACATGGCTTCCGAGGCAAAGACTCATGGAATGAAGGTGATTATCTGTTCAATTACCCCCAATAACCGCAATTACACTGGCGTGGGCTGGAAGAGCCAGTACATAGAGGCTCTCAATGAGCGTTTCCAGAATCTTTGCACCAGTGAGGGTTATGCTTATTGCGACTATTGGAGCTCATTGGTGGCACGAACAGGAGAAGCCGCAGTGTCTACTGACATCGACCATGGCCTGAAGGACGCTTACAAGCTGTACGACGATCTTCATCCCGGCCCCGCTGCCTACACCGTTATGGAAGGCATCGTCAAGCCAATAATTGATTCATTACTGTAAAAAACAACTCAACAACTCATTTAATCTATGAAAGAAGTAATGAAACAGGCGTATGCAACTCCTCTAGCAGAAGCCGTTATTGTAAGCTTGGAACGTGTCATAGCGGGCAGTAACGATAATGCCCTTCAGAATCTGATGGTTAACGATTTGATTGACGATGAGATCTAATTTGGGAGGAGCAGGATTATGAAAAAGATACTTTGCATATCAATGATTCTTTCTATGGCACTTCTCGCAGGTTGCCAGAAGGAGAATGCTGTTCAAGAGGAAGGCGATTCCAAAGGAAATACTCAGATATCAGGAAATAAAGTAACCATTTCTGCATCCATTCCTAAGGAAGGACTTACAAAGGTTGCTTTTCAGGAAGTTGATAATGGAGGTGGAAAGATGCGCCTTACAAAACTCTCCTGGGAGTATACTGATGTGTTGACAGTCAACGGTAATGAGTTCACGGTACAGTCAGGCTCTATCTCCGCTGACGGATCAACCGCCACTTTTGTTGGCACTGATCCCGGTGACGGCCCTTATAACATTGTACTCAGTTCTAAGATGCCTGCTTCTATTGCACAGCAGACGCAGCCGGCCGATGGTGACGCCGGGAATCTTGGATACAGCATATCAATTACCGGAGCAAATGATTATAAGAATGTTCAGTTCTCCAGTGAATGGGCATCTTCTCACGGATCCGCCACGTTGGCCGTTTCTTCTGTGCTGCAGCTTCGCGCTCTGCTTCCGGATGCGGTTGCAAGTGCTGTAAAGAAAGTGATATTCAAGAGTAGCAACAACGATGCATTTGGTACAGGTGTAAATACAATAACTGTCACCTTAACAACTGCCGGTACTGCAGGTGATGATAAGACACTTGATGTTTACGTTGCCCTTCCCGCAGGCTTGAATGTTACCCTTTCTGATGATATGGATCTGCTGGTTCAGTTCCAGTGTGATGAAGATAAAGAGTATGACAAGTATACTGCATACAGGCAAATTGCAAACGGAACTAATTTTATCCGCGCCGGCTATACTCAGTACCTTGGCCTTGACTGTTCACAGATAGATAGTTTTGCGAATAAATCAACTGCAAATATCGGAGGGTCTACCAATCCATATTTGATTGGTGACCAGCATCAGATGGCGGCAATAGCCTTGTCAACTGAAAAGAAGTACTATATACTTGTAGATGATATCGACATGACCGGGGTAACATGGTCACCGCTGAATCCCACCAGCCCCTTTAATCAGTTGATTGATCTTGATGGTAATCACAAGACCATCAGCAAGCTTTCCGGAGGTGGATTGTTCTATGTTTTTAAAGGTTCTGCAAAGGATTTAACACTGGATCAATTTACTGTAAACAATGGCGCGCAGCGAGGCGCTTTTGCTCAGTTTATCCAAGGAACAGGGAACGTTATTACGAATGTTGATGTTAGTAACAGTACGATACAGGCTGGAAATCAGGCCATGGGTGGACTGATAGGTAAAATCAATAGCGGCAGTACAGGAACACCTACTGCAACAATCACAAATTGTGATGTTACCAATACATCCGTTACTGGAAAAGCCAGCTATGGTACAGGTGGTTTAATAGGCCTTGTGGACTCAAGTGCAGATGTTACCATCAGCAATTGCACAGTCTCAAAGGTTGGCGAAGGCTCTGCAAGTGTCAATAATAATACCAATAATACCCATAATGTTGGTGGATTGATTGGGGCCGTTTCAAGTAATTCAACCATTTCGAACTGTGCCGTTACTAGCGTAACTGTTTCCGGAAAGGGAACTGTTGGCGGATTTGTAGGCAGTATTAGCAATGGTACTTTCACCAATTGTACGACAACGGGAACAGCAACAGGAACATCTAATGTCGGTGGATTTGCCGGCCAAATCTCAGGTGGCAGCCTGTCTGGTACTAGAACAAATAAAAACGCTGAAAGTACATGTATCGCCAAAGGGGATGTGACCGGTTCTGGCGACAATGTGGGAGGTTTTGTCGGCAATGCTACTGGCGGATCATTCACTTGTTGCGATGCTACGGGAAAAGTTTCATCGGGAGGAAAATATGTTGGTGGATTTGTTGGCCTTTCAACGGGAAACTTAAATTGTCAACATTGTCGTTACTGGGGAACAGAGGTTAAGACAACGTCAAATGAAGATGCTGTATGCCTTGGTGGTTTTTGCGGTGCAATAACGGGATCTTTTACAGGTACTATTAGAAAATGCTGGGTGTCCCAGGGAAGCTCTGGTCTTGCTGTTAATTCAACAAATAAAAAAGCTCGTGTTGGTGGATTTATTGGTCAAATAGGAGCTGCCAGCGATGAGGGGAATACCGGTACATTTACACAATGTAGAGCACATAAAGTTACAGTAACCGGAGGAATGGATACGGGAGGTTTTGTGGGCGTTTCTTACGTTAATATCTCCCAATCATGTACAACCGGCGGCTCTGTGACATCAAATAATACATTTGTTGGTGGATTCGCGGGGTATCAGCAGTACAAAACAATAGACTACTGTTATTCAACAAACAATGTTACCGGAGGATCAGGGAATAATAATTATGTAGGAGGAATGTTTGGTTATGCCGAGAGTGTTACAGTTTCATATTGCTATGTCGGTGGCGTAACGCTCTCCGGTAAAGAGCGGGGAAGCTTTATAGGTTCGGCAAAGAATGGAAGTCAGGATCATTCTATCTCTTGGATAAAAATAAAATGGATAGGAAGCAACAATGGTTCCTCAACAGATTCAACATGTCATCGCTATGCAGATTCGGATGATACTAATAGTCGTACCATTTACTATTGGGCAAATGAATATGGATGGGGGAGTACCGGTATTTGGACAATTCAGACCGGAAATAATCCGACCATGGCTGAGACTGAAACAATCATGTAGTTAAAGTTGAATACTCAAGAATAACAAATAAAAAAACAACCTGCAATGAAAAAGGCTTATTTAACTCCTGAGGTAGAGGAAATTAAGATTAATCTACAGCAGTGCATTGCCCAGTCAGACGTCAATGGCGGTTTGGGCGACTTCGACAACAACGACCTGATACTGGATGAACCGATGATCGGCGTTGATGAACTTATTTTCTAACGGAGGATTGCATTATGAAAAAGAATTCGATTTTAGCATTGGCCTTTGCTGCCACTCTTTCTCTCTTCGCATCCTGCGCAAAGGAAGATAATAATCCCGTAGAGGGACAGGGCAAGCAGATTACAATTTCTGCCGCTTTCCCGGAGAACGCTACCAAGGTGGTATTTGTTGGCTCAAATGAAAAAGATCCTGTTTCGCTTACATGGGAGGCAGGAGACCAGATTACCGTAACTGCTACGGATAATCCTACCAATACTCAGACTTTTACTATTGCTAGTGGTGTTGGAACAAAGCAGGCAACTTTTACCGGAACAGCCTTGGCTGCCGCAGCATCCTATAAAATTACTTACGGAACAGCAGGTACATATGCCGAACAGACTCAGGCAGCAGATGGCGACGCCAGTCATGTGAAATACGTTGCTACCCTTAGCGGTGTAACCGACTATACAAATTTCACTTTCTCCAAAACATGGGCTACTGACAATGGCGCGACTTATACACCGTCTTCTGTGCTCCGTCTCAGAGCTCAGATTCCTAACAGTGATCCTAATGATTTCTTTGGAAAGATAAAAGCCGTTGTATTCAAGGCCAGCGCACCAATCTTTGCCGGCTCAAATGAGCTTAAGGTGAATATTACCAATTCTACAGATGATGCCGAACTGGACTATCTTACCATCTATGCGACTCTTCCCGGAGAGCAGGAAATAGCAGCTGGTACAACCTTGTTGGTTGGTTTCCAGATGGACGCAGATAAGGCGTACAAGAAGTATACTGCTTATCGTGAGTTCAAAACCGATATGACCATTAAGGCCGGTCAGGTTAATACCATTGCTATTGATTGCATGAATATTTTTGCTTCTGCCGGTAAAGACGATGACGGTACTGCCGCGCATCCTTACCTCATTGCTGACCAGAACCAGATGGATTATATTCATAGCCTGCTTTCTACCAGCACAAAGAAATACTTCAAGATGGTGGACGATGTGGATATGACAGGTGTGGCATGGACATCGCTAAATAATGCCACTGGCTACAATAAAGAGATAGATTTCGATGGAAACAACAAAACCATATCCAATCTTTCTAGCAATTCTGGTGCTTATCCTAGTTTTGCCGGCGTTGCGTATGGTAACTATAAGAATGTTACATTCGACAAGGCTAATATTGATGGAGGTAATAACAATATCGGCGTTTTTGCCGGTTATATTGGTACTGTCGTGTCCAGCGAAAACAGGAATGCTACAGTAAGTGGAATAACCGTAAGCAATTCTACTGTTGTTGGAACCGCAACTCAAACCAACAGAAATACTGGTGGTTTCGCAGGGGTCGTAGGAGTTTCAGGTGCTACTATAACTGATTGCCATGTTACGGGGACAACGACTGTTTCTCAAAGTGGCACAACTTACTACAAGGGTTGTTGTGTTGGTGGTTTTATTGGGAATGTAAACTTGCCGGCGACTATCACTGGCTGTACTTCTCATGCTAATGTCCACAATAATCTCAGCTATTATACTGGTGGCTTTATCGGTCAAGTTGGAGCGGCTGTTAAGGTCGAAGTAAGTAATTGCGCTTTTTTGGGCGGTACAATTACAGCCGGTAGAAATTCTGTGGATAATTCGCCGGTTGGCGGTTTTATTGGCAGAGTTACATCTGGCGCTGGCTCCACCTTTACTAATTGCTATGTTGACGGCGCTCAGATTACTGCGACTAACTCTGGTCGTTGTGGTGGTTTCGTTGGTGATGGAGGAGATAAGGCAACAAAGAATACGTATACTTCTTGCTATGTAAAGAATTCAACTGTTTCCGGTGCTAAGAATTGCGGTGGTTTTGCGGGAACTCTTTATGGTGCAGCTAGTAAGTGCTATGTTGAATCCACCACTATAACGGCAAACAACGATAACAACGGTGGATTTGCTGGGTATTTGGAGAACGGAACCGCAACTAACTGTTATGCATCTGCAACAGTAATCGGTGGCGCCCATGAGAATAATGGCGGTTTTGTTGGAAACGCAAGAAAAGGAGATAACGTGCCCGGAGAGATTACCTATTGCTATACAAATAGTACCGTTAGTGGCAGTGCTGCAAGCGTAGGTGCATTTATCGGTGGTGTTACAGCCGTTCCTAATTCTGTTACCAAGTGTATTGCTTGGAATGGCACTCAGGATTTCGTTGGCAGTGCCGGGTCGTTGGATATTACTACGGCTATTACAGGCAACTACACCGGCACTTCCGGCACTATCAGTTCTCAGGCTACCACCCTTGGTTGGGACGATTCAGTTTGGGATCTTAGCGGATCAGTTCCAACCCTTAAATAATCGCAATCTAACCTAATTTATAAATATCTATTTGTGAGTTTTTGGGCTCTATACCTACTTTAATATAGACCCTATATAATACGGAAATCCTATGAACCGCATAATAGGCATATTAGTTAGTTTTTGTTTGGCTCTGGTTGTTGTACCCGGGAGGGCCCAACGCCAGGAGGAAGCCGGGTGTCGGTACGTATCGGCGGCGGAGTTGACCATCACCGGAAAACTCTTCCCCGATACGCCCAACCCCTTCCATAGGGTAGACACCGTACAATTCAAAGGCTTTACGCCAGCAGAAAACATTCAGGTTCGGGAATCATCGGGCCTGGCAATTGCCTTCCGCACAAACAGCCCCTTCATTAGGCTTAATCCCCACTACGGATACATCACGCGCAGCGTGAACACTATGGGCATCGCCGTAAAAGGCTTTGACATGTATATCCGCAAAGACGGAAAATGGCTGTGGGCTGCGGCAGGAACCACTTTGGACGACGGTGACAAACCCTTCACCATCATCCGTGACATGGACGGTCAGATGCACGAATGCCTTCTGTACCTGCCTCTCCTCAGTGAGCTCAACGGCCTGGAGATTGGCGTGGCGCAGGGGAGCGTAATAGAGGCCATGCCCAATCCTTTCAGGGGCAGGGTGGCAATCTTTGGCTCCAGCTTTACGCAGGGCATAAGCACCTCCCGCAGCGGAATGACCTACCCGGCGCAGTTTACTCGCGCCACCGGCATCCAGCTGCTAAGCCTTGGTTGCTCCGGCAATTGCAAACTACAGCCTTATTTTGCGGACGCACTAGCCGCAGCACAGGTAGACGCCTTTATCTTTGACTCCTTCTCCAATCCAAGTCCGGAGCAGGTAAAGGAACGTCTTTTCCCCTTCATAGAGAAAATCCAGGCCGCCCATCCCGGCGTTCCCCTGATTTTCCAGAAGACCATCTACCGCGAAAAGCGCAACTTCAACCTGGGAGAAGATAAAAAGGAAGCGGCGCGTGCCCATATGGCCGACAGCCTTATGAACATTGCCTGCAAGCGCTACAAAGACGTCTATTACATTAAAACCAATGCAACCGCGCCCTCCCGCGACACGTCGGTAGACGGCATCCACCCGGGAGACTATGGTTATACACTCTGGGCCGAATCGGTGCAGAAGCGAATACTTAAAATTTTGAAGAAATACGGAATTAGATAATATGAAGCGAACGATAAGTATAATTGCAATGCTCCTGCTCCTTTGCGGAAGCATAGTCGCCCAGCCCTCCGGACCGGGTTGGACAAACACTGTTGTGGCCGATGGTATCCGTTATTACTCATATACAGGTGTAGAGGCCATTTCCGGCGCGCCCCAGCGCATCTTCGTGATTGACTGGGACACCACCAACCCGTCTTACGCCCTGCGTTACACATGGTCACCTAACCGTAGCGCAACATCGGACGCCTTCCGCCTGAACAACGCCGTCGTTGCCATGAATGCGGCATACGAGCCGGAGTCCGTAGTGATAAAGGAGCAGGGACACTACTATTCCTGCATGCCCCTTGACTCTGTGATGAAGACTCCGGTACCCAACTGGAAGAGCGAGGGCGCCGTTTATGTAGACGGCACCGGCCGCAACATAAAGATAGCCTTCGACGGTAAAGGCAAGTCCATTGCGGAGCAGAGGGCATATTACGCCTCAGTTCCCTGGGAGAACATATTCACCAGCTCTCCCATGCTGATCTATGACTATGAGCCGGTTGGCGCGTCATTCGTAGACAGCACCCTTACTGCAGAGCAGCTGGCTACTTACAACTACGAGGATCCCATACGCCATCAAGGCGTCCGCCATCCCCGTTGCGCAGTGGCCCTTACGGCGGACAAGCACTTTATCATGATTACTGTGGACGGCCGCAAGCCTGACATCAGCGAGGGTATGACCGCCCGCGAATTCACCCGCTTCATAGAGCGCCACTTCCATCCCCAGTACGCGCTGAACATGGACGGCGGCGGCTCAGCCACTATGTGCGTCCGCGGCCAGGGAGACACCCTTACCCACGTAGTGAACTATCCTTCCGGCAATAAGAAGAATACCCATAGGGGAGAGCGCAAGCTCTATTCACATTTTGTAATCGTTGAGGTTGCCGATGTCCCCAAGGCCCCCAAGCCCGATCGTAAGCTTGCCGCAGGCCTTGATATGGTGTACGACTTCTCTCCCAAGGCTTCTACACCTGCCCCCAAGGGCTATGAACCGGTATACATCGGCCATTATGGCCGCCACGGTTCCCGCTATGCTTATACAGCTAAAACCTATACTATTCCTCTTGAAATGCTGCGTGAAGGTGCGCAGCAGAACAACCTAACCCCCCGTGGCCAGAAGTTGCTGGCCGATCTGGAAGCCTTCTACAAGGAAGGCCAGTACAAAGTGGGAGACCTTACCCCCCTGGGATGGGAACAGCACGCCTACATTGCCAGGACCATGGTAAAGTCTTTCCCCACAGCGTTCAAGGCCGGCAGCCGCGTGGACGCATGCTCATCGGCATCTGTACGAGCAATGATGAGTATGGCCTCCTGCTGCGTGTCCATTGCAAAAGAGGCCCCCGCTGCCGATATCTACGAGCATCAGGGCATACTGGACATCCAGGCAACCAGACCGAACACGGGTAAAAATCCTTTCCGTTACGAGGGCCCTGCCTCTTTCTTTCCCTTCCCGGAAAGCTCTGAACAATTCTTCCAGCGTAAATTCCCTGATTGGAAGAAGCCTCTTGCCAGACTGTTCAACGACCCGGAGGCAGGGCTGGGCGGCAGGAGCGTCTACGACGTCTTCTTCCACTACTACATGTTTGTGGTGGGTATGAACAGCCTGCCGGAGCAGGATAAGATTGAAGTAAGCGACCTGCTTACCGACGACGAACTTGCAATCCTTTGGGAGACAGACAACTACGAGCGTTTCCGCGAGTACATCGCCTACCGCACGCCCTGCTCGTCCATCGTGGACGACATTATTGCCAAGGCCGATGCGCGCCTGGCCGGCGGCGAGCGTGGGGCAGACCTTCGCTTTGGTCACGACCACGTAGTTATGTCACTGTTGATGATAATGGATATTGACAACTTCGGGTACATCCCCGCATCGGCCGACGACCTGGTGAACACCTTCAAGAGTTACCGCTCGCTGATGGCTACCAATATCCAGTTTGTATTCTACGTTCCTGTAAAGGACAAATCGGCCCCGGTGCTGGTTAAAGTCCTGCATAACGGAGAAGAATCACGCCTTGGCAATCTGACTCCCGTAAAGGGCCCCTATTATGAATGGACTGCGGTAAAGGACTACCTCCGCGCCCGTACAAACCTTTTTGTTAACCGTTAAAAAAAATGAGTATTTTAAATTTTTTCAAGGCAGAGTACGCTCCCGTATCACCTGCTGTCCCTGCAGACAAGGTAGACAAGACTTACAAGCGTCTAAGAATGCAGGCATTCCTTGCAGGTACCTTCGGCTATGCCCTTTATTATGTTTGCCGCCTTTCAATGGGCGTAATGAAGCAGCCTCTTATTGACGAGGGCCTGCTTAATGCAACCCAGCTGGGTATCATCGGAGCCTGCCTTTACTGGACTTATGCAATAGCAAAACTGATTAACGGCTTCCTTGCCGACAGCGCCAACATCAAGCGCTTCATGGCTGCAGGACTTACCGTTTCAGTTTCTATGAATCTAATAATGGGCATCCTGGGCGTGAGCGCTATGAACGGAAACATAGCCAATTCTGTGCTGTTCGTGGCGTTTGCCGTTTGCTGGGCCATTAACGGTTGGGCCCAATCTATGGGCGCTCCGCCCGCCATTATTGCTTTGTCCCGATGGTTCCCGCTCCGCATCAGGGGAACCTTCTACGGATTCTTCAGTGCTTCGCACAACATTGGCGAGGGCCTGTCCTTCGTCTTTGTAAGCGCACTGGTTGCCGCTTCCGGTTGGAAGTGGGGCTTCTTTGGAGCTGCATTGGCCGGCTTGCTGGGAGTAATCATTATTCTCCTGTTCCTGCACAACAGCACAGAGTGCAAGGGACTTCCCAGCATCGAAACCCTTGCCGGTGAGCCTCAGCCCAAGGACGTTCCGGCTTCTGAGAAGCGCGCAGAAACCCGCAGGCTTCAGGCCCAGGTAATCAAGAACCCCGGAGTTTGGATTCTTGCCCTGGCCAGCGCCTTCATGTACATCAGCCGCTATGCCATCAACGAATGGGGTGTTATCTTCCTTCAGGAGACCCACGGTTACAGCCTTGCAGAGGCCGGAACCATAGTGGGTATCAACCCTATCTTCGGTGTTCTTGGTACAGTTCTTTCCGGCTGGCTTTCTGACTCTCTTTTTAAAGGTGATCGCAAATATCCGGCATTCGTTGCCGGAATCCTCGAGGTACTCGCCCTGTCGCTATTCCTCTTCGGTGGCCCTCAAAAGTGGGTTGCGGTCGTTTCCATGATACTCTTCGGCATAGCAATCGGCGTGCTTATCTGCTTTGTAGGCGGACTTATGGCCATTGATCTGGTTCCTCGCAAAGCGACAGGCGCAGCCTTGGGTATTATGGGCATGGCCTCCTATGGCGCCGTTGGTTTGCAAAACGTTGTCACCGGTCTTTTGCTTGACAATAATGTCAAAGACGGTGTGCACGATTTCACTTATGTTAGCTGGTTCTGGCTTGGCGCCGCAGTCATCGCTGTCCTTCTGCCAATGCTCAACTGGAAACGCAAACCCCAGGAGATCGAATAGATTTCCCTATCAGTTCAGGCTACCGCCCGCGACAGGGCCGAGCCGCCTCTATTAATTCAAAGTCTAGGAGACGCTGTTCCAAGTTCGTTGATTTTACACGGATGCGGACGGCGTCTCCCAGTCTATAAATCTTGCGGGTACGCTTGCCGCGTATAAGATAACGCTGCTCGTCAAAGTCAAAGAAATCGCTGCGGATGCTGCGCAGGGCCACCATACCTTCTATCTTGGTAGGCTCAATCTCTACGTACATACCCCACTCGGTGAGGCCGGAGATGCGGCCCTCGAACTCCTGGTCTATCTTGTCCTGCATGAACTCCACCAGCTTGTACTTGATGCTGTCGCGCTCTGCATTGGCTGCGATAACCTCTCGCTCCGATGCGTGGGTGCACTGGCCCTCGAAGTAGTTCTTGTCGGCGCTGGAGCCACCCTCAAGGTAGCGGGCCAGCAGGCGGTGAACCATAAGGTCCGGGTAACGGCGGATAGGGGAGGTGAAGTGGGTGTAGAAGTTGAAGGCCAGTCCGTAGTGGCCGATGTTGTCCGTGCTGTATGAAGCCTTGGCCATAGAGCGCAGGGCTATCATCTCCATCGGATAGAATTCCGGCTTGTCCTTGGCCTCTTCAAGGAGCTCGTTAAGCCGATGCGCAATCTTGTTGCCGTCGGCATCCTTGAATGAAATCTTGTAGCCAAAGTGGCCGGCGAACTTGCCAAGGGAACCCAGTTTGTCCAGGTTGGGGGTGTCGTGTACACGGTAGACAAAGGTCTTGGCGTCCTGACGCTCGCGGCCGTCCATTTTGCCGGCTGTTGCCACCCATTCAGCTACGCTGCGGTTGGCCAGCAGCATGAACTCCTCAATCAGCCAGTTGGCCTCTTTGGAGATATGCTGATGCACCGCAATCGGGCGGCCGTCGGCATCGCACTCCACCTTCATCTCCGGACGCTCGAAGCTTATCGCGCCCGCCTTGAATCGCTTCTCACGGTAGATCGAAGCCAGGCCCCAAAGGGTAAGAATAGCGTCATCAATATCGCGTTTGCCCTTGCCGTCCTCGATAATCTTCTGGGCGGTCTCGTAGTCAAACCTGTAGTCTGAATTAATGGCCGTACGGCCCAGCCAGCAGCTGACCAGCTTGCCCTTGGGCGTAATCTCGAACACCGCGCTGAAGGTAAGCTTGTCCTCTCCCGGGCGCAGCGAGCACAGCTTGTTGGACAGTTTTTCCGGAAGCATCGGCACCGTCCTGTCTACAAGATAAACGGATGTACCGCGCTCCTGGGCCTCTTTATCCACAAGGTCTCCGGGCTTTACGTAATAGGAGACATCGGCAATGTGGACACCTACCTCGTAGTTGCCGCCGGGCAGGCGGACAAACGACAGCGCATCGTCAAAGTCCTTCGCGTCTGTAGGGTCGATGGTAAAAGTAAGCGTCTTCCTGAAGTCGCGGCGCCCTTTCATTTCTGCCGGGCCGATGACGTCGGATATAGCGTCGGCGGCGTCTGCCACCTCCTTTTCAAATTTGTAGGGCAGGCCGTACTCCGCCAGGATGGCATGCATCTCGGTGTCGTTCTGGCCCATTTCGCCAAGTATGTCAACCACATGGCCCTGGGGATACTCGCTGCCACGCGGCCAGTCGTCCACAACGGCCGCAACCTTGTACCCGCTCTTGGCCTCGGAGGCCAGAACTGCGGTATCAAGTTCTATGTCATAGGGCATGTTCTTGCTCTGCATCAGCACCCAGGCCTTTGCGCCCATGCGGTGCAGAACGCCCACGAAGGGCTTTTTGCTACGCTCCAGAATCTCCAGTACCTCTCCTTCCATCTTGCGTCCGGGCAGGCTTTTGGTGCTCTTTGCAACTATCCTTACCAGGTCTCCGCTAAGGGCGCCGCGCGTCTTGTGAGGGTGCACGTAGATGTCTTCATCCAGCCCGTCCACCTTGACGAACAGGCTGCGATCGCGGGCCATCTGACCCACGCCAATGTATTCTGTTCCCTTGATTCTTTTGGAATTGCTCTTGCTAGAAATATTTTTACCGTTCTTTCCTTGTCTGCCGCTTTTGGCCTTTCTGCTCATATAATTGTATTTAAGTCCGCCCGTTAGTTCAGGCCCTGCAAAATTACGAAAAATCGAGTATATTTGCACCCTATTTTTACAGCTATGTACGAAGACGTCAGGACGATTGCCTTTGATGCCGATGACACCCTGTGGGAAAACGAAACCCTGTTCAGGGAGGCGGAACGCCAGTGGGCAGAGGTTATGAAGGATTACGGCAGTTTGGAAGAACTGTCGGCCATACTCTACAAGAGGGAGGCAGAGAACATGGAAGACCTTGGCTTCGGCGCCAAGCCATATCTCATCTCCGTTATGGAAACCTCCGTCGCCCTTGCCGGTGACAAGCTCACCGGGCCGATGGTAGCCAAAATCATCGCCGCCGGACGTCAGATAATGCGCAACCCGGCAACTCCGCTGCCGGGAGTAAAAGAAGCCCTGCAGGCCATCAGGGACAAGAAAAAATACCGGATGGTAATGCTCACCAAAGGCGACCTTCTGGACCAGGAGCACAAAATTGCGCGCAGCGGACTGGGCTGTTTCTTCGACCGTACGGTCATCACATCCAACAAAAGCAAAAAGGAATATCTGGAACTTTGCCAGGCAGAAGGCATAACCCCGGAAAACCTTCTTATGGTTGGAAATTCATTCAAGTCGGATATTGCTCCCGTGCTGGAGCTTGGGGGATGGGGCGCTTATGTCCCGTTTAAGGTAATTTGGGAACACGAGAAGACAGAGGAATACGAACATCCACGCCTGCTGAAGCTGTCCGCCTTGGGAGAGTTGCTTTGCTGGCTTTAATAAGGAAGTTTGCCGTAAAGGCAGAAGAGAAGGGTGGCGATAGGGAGGTAATCCTTCAGGGAAGAGCGCATCGCAGAAAGCACTCTTTGGATTTCCCGTTTCACTTTTCTTGTAGAAACGCCGTACTTGTCTGCAATCTCGTCGTACGTAAGGTCTTCAAAGCGGCTGGAATAGAAAATATCCCTGGTCATCTTGGGCATGCTCTTCATAAAGTCCTCGAAGATGTGCCTTACCTCTTCTTTAAACAATATGGACATATCCTGGCCGTCCAGGACGTCAATCTCTGCCATCAGCGCCCTGTAGGCGTTGGTCTGCATCTTCTGCTCTATGCGCATCCTTGTGGCCTGGTCCCTGAGGAAGTTCAGGCTGCGGTTCTTTACAGCGGTAAGAAGATAGGCCTCCGGCGGAGAATTCAGCTGAATCTCATTGCGCTTGTCCCAAAAACTTGCAAAACAATCGGAAACAATGTCTTCTGCGGCAGATCTGTCGTGGATATAAGAGAAGGAGATATTTACGAACGGCTCACGGAACCTTGAAAACAAGGTTGCAAACTCCTGCGCAGAAACGACAGGGGCTGTGGTTGCATCGGTAGATATGGTGTTCTGGATATCCATAATTTCTTACGCGTACAAAGTTAGCCTTCTTTAACGAAAAACAAGGGGAAAAGAAAATTTTAAGAAAAAAATTGAAACATTTTAATAAAAGTGGGGTCCATCACCCGAAGTTGTGTGTCTATTAAATGTTAAAAACGATAAAATGGATTCTTATTTACTCTTAAAATACTTTAAAGGATCGGCCTCTCCCTCAGAAAAGGAGCAGGTCTACAGTTGGCTTGCAAATGACACCGACGGCTCCAGGAAAGAGAGCTATCGTCAGATGCATGACATCTACAACGGAATGGCGCTTTACGGCGACGGCGGAGCCTCTTATATGAAGCGCCGCTCACTGCGCCGCCGCATCATCGCCGGAATAACCGCCATTGCCGCATCCGTAGCGATAGTATTCGGTCTTATCACCATAGAAAGAAACAGGGCAATTGATTTACTTGCCTCTAAAACTGAAACCCTGTATGTTCCCGCCGGGGAAAGCATGAAGTTGACGCTGGACGATGGCAGCTCTATATGGTTGAATGGCGATACGGAGATAGAGCTGCCGGCAGTATTTGGCCGCAAGGACCGTAAGATTACGGTTCACCGCGGAGAAATACTGCTGGACGTTGTCAAAGACGAAGCCCGTCCCTTCTACGTAGAAACCTTCACATCTACCGTAAGGGTACTCGGTACCAAGTTCGAGGTGCTGGTAGACGAAGACAGGTCTTTCTGCTCCGTCATCCTGCTCAGGGGTAAGGTAGAAGCCGTAGACCACAACACCGGCGACGTAATCGGTATGGTACCGGATGACCTTCTTTGCTTTGAAGGCGGCAACGTTACCAAGTCGCGCATCAAGAACCACGATGCCATTGATTGCTGGACAGAGGGACTTATCGACATTTCCGATGAGCCGTTTGACCGTCTTATGCGCAGGTTCGAGAAAGCCTTCAACATTAATATAATTATTGACAGGCCCACCCTTCCCGCCATCAGCTATACAAGGGGTAAGATCCGTATTTCAGACGGCATAGACCACGCACTTTCAGTGCTCCAGCTTGTGTCTGACTTTACGTACGAGAGAGACTACAACACAAACACCATTACTATTAAATAATTAATCCACAAAACCCTAATCATGCGTAAGCTCTTAATCAGCAAAACCTGGAAACGGGCCCTGTTCGCATTGATGGTATCATTGTGTCTGGTAATCCCCGCAGGGAACGCCCAGGCCCAGGATGCCGGCAAGATCACTCTCAAGATGAGTGGTACCCTTGAGCAGGTGCTGGACGCAGTAGAGCGTCAATCCAGGTATCTGTTCTTGAACGACCAGGTAGACTTGAGCATAAAGGTAAGTGTAGACGTTCAGGGCAAACCTGTAACAGAGGTACTCGACCAGATGCTTAAAGGAACCGGAATCAAGTACAAGATTACTGAAACAAACATTATCCTTTCCAACAAGGCTCTGTCAGACGACAGAATCAAGGAAATCACAAACGGTCAGCAGCGCAAGTCCAACACTGTAAGCGGCCGTATCATGGACCAGAAAGGCGAGCCCGTCATCGGCGGTGCCGTTATGATAAAAGGAACTTCCATCGGTGGCAGCACAGACATCGATGGTAATTTCTCTTTTATCCTGCCGGAAGGCAGCGAAAGCCGCATCGTAGAGGTTTCCAGCCTTGGTTATACAACTGTTGAATTCCCTCTTTCCGGCCAGCGCATCTTCAACATCACCCTTGTAGAAGACTCAGAAGTCCTTGAGGGAACCGTTGTTACCGCCCTCGGTATCCGCAGGGCCCAGAAAGCGCTTTCCTACAATGTTCAGGAGGTTAAGAGCAGCGACATCCTCTCAAATAAAGACGCAAACTTCATCAATTCTCTTAGCGGTAAAGCCGCCGGCTTGGTAATCAACGCTTCTTCTGCCGGAGTGGGTGGTGCTACAAAAGCCGTAATGCGTGGATCCAAGTCTATCACCAAGTCTTCCAATGCACTTTACGTGATAGACGGTGTGCCGATGTCTGCCATCAACCGTGATGCAAGCACGGAGTTCGGTTCCAATGGCTACACAGACCCTATCGCCGACCTTAACCCGGAGGATATCGAGTCCATGACCGTCCTGACCGGTGCAGCCGCTGCCGCACTTTACGGACAGGAGGGCGCAAACGGTGCCATCGTCATTACAACCAAGAAAGGCGCTGCAGGCAAGACAACCCTTACCATTGCAAGCAATACAGAAATCTCTAACGTTACCTTCCTGCCCAAGTTCCAGGATACCTACGGAACAGGTGACCTCCTTTCTTCCGAGGGCTCTTCCGTTTACAGCTGGGGTAGAAAGCTCAACGACTATACATACATGGGATATGACCCCAAGAGCGATTACTTCAAGACCGGAGTAACCACAACAGAGAGCATATCCTTCTCTACCGGAACGGACAAGAACCAGACCTACCTTTCTATGGCTGCAATCAACGCCAACGGTACCGTTCCCAACAACGCCTACAACAGGTACAACTTCTCTTTCCGCAACACTGCCTCCTTCCTGGACGACAAGCTCACCCTTGACCTGTCCTTCCAGTATGTAAAGCAGAACGACCGCAACATGATCAACCAGGGTCTTTACAACAACCCTCTGGTTGGTGCATATCTCTTCCCCCGCGGCGACTCATGGGAGGATGTGTCCATGTACGAAAGATGGAGCAGCGACCGCGGCATTTACACCCAGTACTGGCCCGCAGGTGACGGCGGTATCGTGATGCAGAACCCTTACTGGATCAACTATCGCGACCTCCGTACCAACAAGAAAGATAGATACATGGCACAGGCCAGCCTTAGCTGGAAGGTTGCAGACTGGATTACGGCAACCGGCCGCGTGCGTATCGACAATACGGACACCAAGTACGAAGAGCGTTACTACGCTACTACAAACAACCTCCTTACCGGCGGCTCGGACAAAGGTTACTATGGCTTGCAGGAGATTAAAGACAAGTCTACCTATGCCGATGCAATGGCCGATATCCACAAAACCATCGGCGAGCACTGGAACCTCCAGGCCAATATCGGTGGTATCATTTCTGATTCAAGAAACGACTGGTCTTCAATTGCCGGAGGTATCGGCAACGGAACCATCGGTGTAGAGAATATTCCTAACGTGTTCAACGTTTTTGCCATCGGCGCCGCAAGTAACGCACAGGGCGGTTATCACGACCAGACCCAGAGCGTGTTCGCAAGCGTCGAGCTCGGATACCGCAGCGCATGGTACCTTACCCTCACTGCCCGTAACGACTGGGATTCCCGTTTGTTCGGCCCCGGCAGTACCAAAAGCTCTTTCTTCTATCCGTCAGTTGGTGTTTCAGGCGTGCTTTCTCAAGCTCTGACACTTCCCAAATTCGTGGAATTCCTTAAGGTACGCGGCTCTTACGCACAGGTTGGTACTTCTTACCAGAGGTGGATCGCAAATCCTCTCCACTCCTGGGACAGCAGCCAGCAGGCGTGGAAAACCCAGACGGCTTATCCGGTTTCCAACCTTAAGCCGGAAATGACTGCTTCTTGGGAGGCAGGTATCCAGACCCGTATAGCCGGAGGCTTCTCCGTAGACCTGTCCTGGTATCTGACCAATACCAAGAACCAGACCTTCAACCCTGGTATTTCATCCGGTTCCGGTTACTCTGACATCTACATCCAGTCAGGTAACGTACGCAACACTGGTATCGAGCTCCAGCTTGGTTACAACCACACCTGGGGCAGCTTCGGATGGAATTCCGTTTACACTTTCTCTACCAACAGCAACAAGATCATCAGCCTTGCGGCCGATGTCACCAACCCTGTTACCGGAGAAAAGTTCAGCGTATCACAGCTTAACATGGGTGGCCTTGGAAACGCCCGCTTCATCCTTCAGGAAGGCGGTTCCCTTGGCGACATCTACTCCCGTGCAGACCTTAAGCGTGACAACAGGGGCAACATCTATGTAACCGAGACCGGAGCCATCGCCACCGAGGCCTATTCAGACTTCTCCAAGTACATTAAGCTTGGAAGCGTACTGCCCAAGGCCAACATGGCATGGAGGAACGAGTTCAAGTTCTGCGGCTTCTCTGCCTCTGCAATGATCCAGGCCCGTCTTGGCGGCATCGTATTCTCAAGGACCCAGGCCATGCTGGACCGCTTTGGAGTATCCGAGGCAACCGCAATCGCCCGTGACAACGGCGGCGTAGTCATCAACGGTGGCGACCTTATCGATGCCAGCAAGTGGTACACAGCCATCGGCGGCGGTGACACCGTGCCCCAGTACTACACATACGACGCAACCAACGTTCGCCTGAGCGAGGTTGCCCTGGGCTACACCTTCCCCCGCAAGATGCTCTGGAACCTCTTTGACCTTACCCTTCAGGTAACGGGCAAGAACCTTCTTATGATTTACTGCAAAGCTCCCTTCGACCCGGAAGCAACAGCAACTACCACCAACAATTACTACCAGGGAATCGACTACTTCATGATGCCCGGTATGCGCACCTACGGATTCAACGTCCGTCTTAACTTCTAAGGAGGACTGAATATGAAAAAGATATTTGTAAAAGGTTTAGTGCTGGTTTCCGCTGCCATCGTAATGGCGTCCTGCACAAAGAACTTCGAGCAGTATAATTCCAACCCTTACGGGGTTGACGGAGACCAGATGCTTCGTGACGGTTATGCCCTCAGGGCAGCTATGACCGGCATGGCCAGCGCCGTGATCTCTACCGATGTAAACACAACCCAGTTTACAGAGTGTCTTCTTGGCGGCCCGATGGCTGGTTATCTAGCAGATTCCAACCAGGGCTTCAGAAACACCATTTCCAACTATAATCCTACGGACAACTGGACCAACGTCCTCCTTTCCAGCGACAGGATTATCCCTACATTCTTTGCAAACTACGGCGACATCTCCCGTCTTACCAGCAACGAGGTAATCCTCTCCATTGCCGATATTATCAAGGTTGCCGTCCTGCACCGTGTTGCCGATACCTACGGCCCCATCCCTTATACCCAGATTGGCCAGGGTGGCAAGATCCAGGTGCCTTACGACAGCCAGGGCGACGCCTACAAGGCAATGCTCGCTGACCTTGACAAGGCCATCGACGTGCTTACCGCCAACCGTTCCAACAACATCAACGCTTCTGCCGATGTGGTTTATCACGGTGACGTCCAGAAGTGGCTCAAGTTTGCCAACTCCCTTAAGCTCCGTCTTGCAATGCGTATTGTTTACGCCGATGCTACTACGGCCCGCAAGGCTGCAGAGGAAGTTGCTGCACACGAGGTTGGCGCCTTCTCTTCCAACGCAGACAACGCCCTCTACGACAACTTCAACGCCAACGCAAAGAATCCTTTCTATGTAGTTCAGGTAGAATACAACGGCGGCGACTCAATGGCTGCTGCCGACATCATCGCCTACATGAACGGTTACAACGATCCCCGCCGCGCCGCTTACTTTGGCAAGAGCCAGTTCGACGGCTTTGACTTCGTAGGCCTGCGCCACGGTATCGTAATGCCCGCCAACGACGTGATGCACAAATACTCCACCATCAACGTAAACATGGATACTCCTTACGTTTGGATGAACGCCGCAGAGGTTGCCTTCCTTAAGGCAGAGGCAGTGGCTGTATTCGGCTTCAATATGGGCGGCAGCGCCAAGGACTTCTACGAGCAGGGCATCCGCCTGTCCTTCGAGCAGTGGGGTGTTAGCGGTGCAGAGGCCTACCTTACCGATGCCACAAGCAAACCGGCCGCCTATGTAGATCCTATCGGCACAAACAGCTACAACGGTGTACTGTCCAACATGACCATCGCCTGGGACGACAATGCTACCGTCGATGCAAAGCAGGAGAAGATCATGATCCAGAAGTGGATTGCCAACTGGCTTCTTGGAAACGAGAGCTGGGCCGACATCCGCCGTACCGGATATCCCCACATCATCCCCGCAACCGCAGAGGGTAACAAGTCCAACGGCCTTGTAGATTCCAACTTCGGTGCCCGTCGAATGAAGTATCCTTCAGACGAGTACATCAACAACGGTGACAACCTCCGTACAGCCGTAAGCACCATGCTTGGCGGCCCCGACGAGATGGCAACCCGTACATGGTTCGACTGCAATCCCAAAGTGAAATAGGAGGAAAACAGATGAAGAACATTTTTAAATATATAGTTATTCTCGCAGCCTGTGCGCTTGCATTCCAGGCTTGCGACAAATGGACTGACGCAGAGCCTGTAGAGGTCGTATACAAGGACCTCAAGAGCAAGAATCCTGAATTGTGGGCCAAATACATGGAGTCTATCCGCAATTACCACAATACAGACCATCAGGTTCTCATCGCCAAGTTCGACAACAAGGCCACTACGCCCGAGGGCCGCGGAGAGCATATCAACTGCCTGCCGGACAGCGTAGACTACGTTATCCTTAACAACGCCGACAAGCTTAACGACGTAATCGCAGCAGAGATGCAGGAGATTCTCTCAGAGAAGAACATCCCCACTCTTATGAACGTAAGCCTTGTGGCCATGATCAAGGAGTATAACACCATGCTGGCCGATGAGGCCGAGTCCAAGGACCCCGAGTCAGAGGACGAGACCCTTGGTGTAGACACCCCGGAGCGCTTTGCCTCATGGATTGGAATCCGTGTGAAGACAGAACTGGAGATTGCCGACAAGTACAACTACAGCGGCATCAACGTTATCTTCGAGGGCAAGAATCCCGCTTCTATGACCGACGCCCAGAAAGAAGAGGCTATCACCCGTCAGCAGGCCATGTTCTCTGGCATCAACGATTGGATATCCGCCCACCAGAAGGCCCTTGTCTTCTTTGAGGGTTCTCCCAAGAACGTGCTTGTAGAGACAGCCGCTGTGACATCGGCAAAATACATCATTGTAACGGCGGAGAGTGCCAGCAACGAGTCTTCCCTCTCTTATGCCATCAACAATGTTCTTGCTGACTTTGTCCCTTCTGACCGCTTTGTGATTGGCGTGACAGCAGTGGATATCACTGACCCCACCAACACCAACGGAAGCTTCGGCAGCAAGTCTGCCATTGTGGGAGCTGCAGAGTGGAGCGCACAGCCTACTACCAAATACGGCAAGAAGGGCGTTTGCGTCAACCATGCCCAGTTCGACTACTACGACATCACCAACGTTTATTCCCAGATAAACAAGGCGATTTCCATTATGAATCCTTCACCTGTCAAATAAGGAGACGAGTATATGAAAATGTTTAAATTTGGTGTCATCGCCTTGCTCGCAGGCTTAGCCTTCACGGCTTGCCAGACAGAGAAGGATGCAATGGAAAAACACCATTTCACAAACAAGCTTTACATAAATTCAGACGTCAAGTCAGAGGAAATCCTGGTTAAGCCCGGCGCAAGCAGTGTTGCACGTACGCTTTCAATCGCTACTGCAATTCCTGTAAAGTCCGCCATCACCGGAACCTTCGTATATGACGCAGCATATGTAAAAACATACGCACAGGCCTACAACCAGCCCGATGTCGAGGCTCTTCCCGAGTCTATGTGCGTAATTGAAGACCCCGACGTAACCATTTCCGCCGGTGCCAGCAACTCTACCGTTGCATCTGTATCTTTCCCGGGCATCGATGCCCTCGACCGTAACACCGTTTACGTTTGCGCCGTTGTGCTTAAGAACATCACCGACATTAACGTAATCGCTCCCAAGACTACCGTTTATTACGTATTCAAGGGTGCTGCACTCATCAATGTTGTTTGCAACATGACAGAGAACCGCGCAGCAGCCCAGGCCTGGGCTACTCCGGACAAGTTTAACAACATGCGTCAGTTCACGGCAGAGGCTCTTGTCCGCCAGAACCAGGCCGGCCGCCTTATTTCCACAATCATGGGTGTTGAGGGACACTTCCTTCTCCGTATCGGAGACGCAGGAGTTCCGGACAATCAGCTCCAGATTGCATCTTCAAGCAACCATACAAACTCCAACATGCAGCTTACTCTTGGCAAGTGGACACACATCGCCTGTGTATTCGATGCCGGCTATGTTACCGTTTACTTCGACGGGCGCAAAGTCCTTGACAACGCCTACTGCGGACGTACCGCCGTTACATGGGGTGCATACGGTAGTGACAAGGGAGAAACAAGCGGACGTTATTTCTGGCTTGGCTACTCTTATGCGGGTGACCGTTATCTTGACGGCGAGATGTCAGAGGTCCGTGTTTGGGATCATTGCCTGACTCAGGCAGAAATCCAGGCCCCCAACCACTTCTACTTTGTAGATCCTGATTCCGAAGGCCTCATCGCCTACTGGAAGATGGACGACGGTGGCGGCACCATCCTTAAGGATTCAAGCCCCAATGGCAACGACCTTACCCTTGATTCAGCCACCAAGTGGCCTAAAGTCTCCCTCCCTGAAGATTAATAATAGGAGAAATCGACAATGAAAAATATATTCAAATTTGCAACAATCCTTTGCACCGGCCTTCTGTTTGGTGCATGTACGGATGACATCGTCGTCGACAATGTTGACGAGGGCGCCTATGCAAACGTAGAAAATCTTATCGTATCGCTGCGCGACGGCAAAAGCAGCAAGATCAACAATGTAGTGGAACTCCGCAACAATGAGTATTCTACCAACGTGGCCGTTTATCTTGCCCGCACACCCCGCAAAGGCGTAGATGTAAAGATTTCTTACGATGCTGCTTACCTTGAGGCTTACAACAACGAGCATGGAACCGACTTCCAGCTTTTCCCTGAAAGCCAGTTCACCCTTCAGAACGAGGGCAAGGTTGTGGTTGCTCCTGACGAGACCAAGTCTTACACCCTTGGCCTTACTCTCCAGCCCTTCGACAACAAGGAAGAGGCTACCTATCTTCTCCCGCTTCGCGCCACAACCACTACCGATGGTATCAAGGTTTCAGAAGAGCACCTCATTTACCTTGTAAAGAACATGTCCTGGCAGTCTACCGTTATCCGCAAAGAGGGCGAGAAAAAGATTATCGCCTGGATAGAGGTAAACAACACCAACCCTCTGAACATGCTTCAGTTCGAGACAGAGGACGGACGCCTTATCACCGATTACGTTGTATTGTTCGCATACAATATCAACTATAACAAGGAGACCGGTGAGGTTTACGTATTCGCCAACCCCCAGTGCCAGTACATCCTGGATCATTATGACGAGGTTGTCAAGCCTCTTCGTGAGCGTGGAATTAAAGTTATCATCAGTATCCTTGGTAACCACGACGAGTCCGGTCTTGCACAGCTCAGCGACCTTGGCTGCCGCCAGTTCGCAAGCAAGGTGGCCGCCATTGTAAACGGTTACGGTTTTGACGGAGTTAACTATGATGACGAGTACTCCAACGCTCCGGATCTTTCCAATCCTCTGTTCGCTTCCAGGTCCACCAATCGCGGCGACCGCCTGTACTTTGAGACAAAGAAACTGCTTCCGGACAAGGAAATGGTTTCTTACCAGTTCGGAAGCGCTCTTGGAATACGTGCTGTCGACGGGATAGATCCGTCTGAGTATATGGATATCTTTAACGGTGACTATGGCAGCAGGGGCGTTCCTTACGGTAATTCCACTAACGCAACTTGTTCTTACCAGTCTACGGAATTTGCACAGGGCAGGTATCTGCCTACCGATTCTTCTGCGGAAGCTTTTGTCAATTCCGATTACGGATTCTGGATGGTATTCTCTCTTTGGAACACCCAGGGCCGTCAGTCAGACTGGGATGCCATGAACATCCTTTCCAACGCTATGTTCGGTTCTCCTCTCAAGAAGCCCGAATTCTACTATCCCGAGACAAAGTCTCTTGATACACTCCCTATAACCTGGTAAGCGTATGAAAAAGATACTTTCAATCATAGCAATTGCTGCAGCGCTTTCTCTTACAGCCTGCAGCGACAAAGACGATCCGGAAGAGGTTGTTGACTACAATGCTTCTGTAACTCTTTCCGAGTCTTCAGTAAGCGCCGGCCCCGAGGGCGGAATCTGCTCCGTAAAGGTTACTTCCAGCGGCGATTGGCGCATTTCCGGCTTCTGCGAGTGGGCTACCCCTTCTGCCGAGGTGGGCAAGAAAGACCAGGACCTTACAATAAATATTGCACCTAACGACAGTGACAAGGCCCGCGTTGCATATTTCAAGGTATTTGTCGGCCCTGCCGTTGCAAACCTCATGGTTGTTTCCCTTCCGGCTTTCGGCCTGGAACTCCTGAGCAACGATGCAGTTTCCGTCAATGCCGATGCCAACCAGGTTAAGGTTATCCTCAAGACCAATGTGACCGACCTCAAATGCGATTTCGGAGGCGCCGACTGGATTGTCAAGTCCGACGAGATCGAGGCACTTGGCAAGAGGGTTCTTACCTTCGACATCGCCCGCTCACGCGAGTTCAAAGCTCGCGACGGTAAGATTACCATCAGCGGAGAGGGCCTTTCAACATCGGTAGACGTAGCACAGGCGCAGCGCGACACCGCCTTTGCGGTGGAGGGCGTAAGCATCGTCAAGGGCCTCGAGGCCATGGATCTTACCCTTACCGTAAAGAGCAATGTCGACATTACCTACAGCTTGCCCTCATGGCTTGCCAAGACTTCTGAAGAGAATACCGATATGGACGAGGAGACCGGTCTTAAGACCAAGACCATCGGCCTGCATGCCGATGCCTGCGGCGGTTCCCGCGCAACCACCCTCCAGTTCAAGCAGGGCAGCAACGTAAGGGGCAGCGTCTATATCAAGCAGCAGAATCCCAACCCTGTCTTCGCAGAGATCAAGGATTCCAATCTTGCCACCAGTCTTGAGAAAAGCGGCTGGATTCTCTTCGATCCTACAACCGGCAAGAGCGAGATTCTTGAGGCAGGTATGACCGGAACCACCCTTACAGTGGGTACTATGAGCAACTCTTACAGCGTTAACTCAATCGCTTCTATCGAGGGGCTCGAGGCCTTCCCGGCACTTGCGACCCTTAATGTAGGCTTCTGTATGGTGGATAAGGTTGATGTCAGCAAGTATCCTGCTCTCACCACCGTTACCCTTCTTTCCCTTGGTTACCTCACAGAGGTTAATCTTGGTGACAAAGAAATCGAGAAGCTCAGCTGCAAGACCACCGGTTACGGCTACCAGCGTACAGAGTCTGTTGTATTCAAGGGCTCAAAGGTTAAGGAAATCGACTTCAGCGGTTCTTCCACCTACATCGGCTATGGTAATGAGACTGCTCTCAAGAGCATCGACGTAACCGCTTGCCCTGCCCTTGAAAAGCTCAACACAAAGCGCGTAAGCAGTTCTTCATATTATAAGAACGAGACTTCTCTGGAGACTATCTACATGACCTCCGCTCAGGTTGAGACTGTAGCTGTTACCAAGAATGACAAAACCGAAATCGTAGTCAAATAATACTGACGGAAATGAAGAGAATAGTTAAAATTATATCTGTGATGGCCGCCGTTATGGTTGCCTTCACGGCCTGCAAGAATGACGAGGACATCATCGGCACAAACGACGGTGAGGGCTTCTTCATCAACCGTACAGACCTTGCTTTGAACAAGGGCGCTTCTGCTCCGCTTGTGGCTACAGTTACCCCTAAGGGCTCCGCCCAGGTTAACTGGTCTTCCGCCAACGAGGCAGTCGCTACCGTAAGCAACGAGGGTGTTGTTACCGCAGTTGGCGCAGGCGAGACGGTTATTACCGCAAAAGCAGGCTCCAAGAGCCTTCAGTGTACTGTTTATGTGACCTCTATGGTTACGTCCGTTACACTTGACAACAACACCGCCGAGCTTTGGTACGGCGAAGAGCTCCAGCTTACCGCTACCGCCAACCCGGATGACATCAACGTACCCATGGACACCGTATGGACCTCCAGCAACGAGTCCGTTGTCACCGTTTCCAAGAAAGGCCTTGTAAAGGCCGTCGGCGGCGGACAGGCAACCGTGGCAGTCAGCATCAACGGAGTGTCATCGGCCTGTGATTTCAATATCCGCAGGAATGCCGATGGCGTAAAGATCACCACTTACACTTCTGAGCTGGCAGCCCACAGGGCCTTCCAGTTCGAGGCTGAACTTTACCCTGCCGATGTTACCGAGTCTCTTGACTTCGAGTGGTCTGTAGACAATACCGATTATGCTTCAATCGACGAGAACGGTCTTCTTACCGGTATTGCAGCCGGCAATGTCACTGTCACTGTCAAGGCCGGAGAGTTCTCCGATTCTGTTCCTGTGACCATCAAGCGCGAGCCTCAGACCGTAACCATCACCACTACTAGCGTCGACAACTTCACAGATGGCGATATAACCTTCACCTTCAACGGAGGAGTCAATTGGGGTGGTTCAAGATACGGAGTCGAGTTCCATACGGGCAGCGGCGTTACCATCAGCGTTGCATCCGGATTCAAGATTACTAAGATTACCTTCACCAACACCTATGGTTCAAGGAACTTCACTGTAGACAACGGTTCTTACAGCAGAAGCGGCTCCAACCATACCTGGGAAGCAACTGAAGATGTAAGCAGCGTAACCTTCACCAACAACAACGCAGAGATTGACGTTCTGAAGTTTACAATTACTTACGAATAAGAAAAAAGGATATTTTTGATTATCTTTGCAGACTAATTCACTGTAAGAATAATCAGAAATATCCTATATGAACAGAAAAGTACTTCTTATGATTCTGGATGGTTGGGGCGAAGGCCGCCACGACTATTCCAATGCAATTTGGACAAAGGGAACGCCTAACATTGACGCCCTGCGCCAGAAATATCCTTACGGTCATCTCCAGGCCTGCGGCGAATACGTAGGCCTGCCCGATGGCCAGATGGGCAACTCAGAGGTCGGCCACATGAATCTTGGGGCCGGCCGTGTTGTATACCAGGACCTGGTAAAAATCAACATCGCATGCCGCGAGCACAAGCTCCTCGAGAACTCAGAGATCAAGGCCGTATTCGATTACGTTAAGCAGTCCGGCAAGAAGCTCCACCTCATGGGCCTTACCTCCCACGGTGGCGTTCACAGCTCACTTGACCACGTTTACGAGTTCCTTCGCGTTGCCGCAGAGCAGGGCCTTGACAAGGTATTCGTTCACGCCTTCATGGATGGCCGTGACACCGATCCCCGCAGCGGAAAAGGCTTCGTAGCAGAGCTCGAGTCCAAGATGGCCGAGACTACCGGCAAGGTTGCAACTGTTTGCGGCCGCTTCTATGCAATGGACCGCGACAAACGCTGGAACCGCGTTAAAGAGGCCTACGACCTTCTGGTAGAAGGCAAGGGTACAGCGTTCACATCGGCCACCGAGGGCATCCAGGCCAGCTATGACGCCGATGTTACCGACGAGTTCATCAAGCCAATCGTAATTACCGATGCTGCCGGTGCTCCGCTTGCAAAGATAGAAGAGGGCGATGCCATCATCTTCTACAACTTCCGCAACGACCGCGCCCGCGAGCTCACCACCGTTCTCACCCAGCAGGATATGCCGGAAGAAGGTATGCATACCCTTCCGCTTTACTACTGCTGCCTTACTCCTTACGACGCTTCCTTCAAGGGTGTTCACATCCTCTTTGACAAGGAGCTTGTACAGGATACTCTTGGAGAGACCGTTTCCAAGGCCGGCAAGCACCAGCTCCGTATTGCAGAAACAGAGAAATACGCTCACGTAACCTTCTTCTTCAACGGCGGCCGCGAGACCGTATTCGAGAACGAAGACCGCATTCTGGTTAACTCTCCGAAGGTTCCTACATACGACCTTCTTCCCCAGATGAGCGCCCCGGAGGTTGCAGAAAAGCTAATAGACCAGATCCGCAGCGAGAAGCAGGATATGATTATCCTGAACTTTGCCAACGGCGACATGGTAGGCCACACCGGCATCTACAATTCCATCACAACCGCCGTTACCTGCATCGACAAGCTGGTAGGCCAGGTAGTGAAGGAAGCCATTGAGCACGACTACGTGGTTCTGCTCACCGCCGATCACGGCAACGCCGACTTCGCTGTTAACGCCGATGGTACCCCCAACACCGCCCACTCTCTGAACACCGTTCAGTTTGTAGTGATCAACGCAGGTGACGCTGTAAAGACCGTCAAGGACGGCGCCCTTTGCAACGTGGCACCTACCATCCTCAAGCTGATGGGAATCCCTCAGCCCGCCGCCATGACCGCCGAGCCGCTGATTTAGCCGCGGAAAAGTGATTTGACAAGGGCCGGAATATCGGCTACTTTTAAAACCTGGATTCCTTCCGGAATCTGGGTTTTTGCTATTGAAGAGTACTTCGAAATATAGATTTTGCGATAGCCGAGGCGTGATGCTTCGGCTATTCTTCTGTCGCACTGGGGCACGGGACGGACTTCGCCGCTGAGGCCTACTTCGCCGGCGAAGCATACGTCTGCCGGGAGGGCGAAGTCAAAGTTTGACGACAGCACCGCGCAAACTACTGCCAGGTCGCAGGCCGGATCGGCCACTCGCAGGCCGCCAGCCATATTCAGGAACACGTCCTTCATGGTGAGCTTGAAGCCGGCGCGCTTTTCCAGCACCGCCAGAAGCATGTTCAGGCGGCGGGCGTCAAAGCCCGTAGCACTGCGCTGAGCTGTGCCGTAAGCCGCCGTGCTAACCAGCGCCTGCACCTCTATCAGGAAGGGCCGCAGGCCGTCCAGCATAACGGCTACAGCCGTGCCGCTGAGGCCCTGGTCATGAACCGGCATAAGCATCTCTGACGGATTGGTAACGTCCTTGAGGCCGGTACCGGTCATCTCGAATACAGCCAGCTCAGAGGTAGAGCCGAAGCGGTTCTTGATGCTGCGCAGCAGGCGGTAGGCGCCTTTGTCGTCGCCCTCGAACTGCAGCACAACGTCTACAATGTGCTCCAGAATCTTAGGACCGGCAATGTAGCCGTCCTTTGTAATATGTCCGATAAGAATCACGGGAATTCCGGTAGACTTTGCAAAGTGAAGCAGCAGGGAAGTGACTTCCTTTATCTGAGTCACGCTGCCGGCCGATGAATCCACGGCTTCTGAGTACATCGTCTGCACGGAATCCACCACCATCAGGCCGGGATTGATTTCCGTTGCCTGGGCAATGATATTTTCTATTAAAGTCTCGCAGTAGATAAGACAATTGGAGGCGTCGCCGCCCAGCCTTTCCGCCCTCATGCGCACCTGAGAGGCGCTTTCCTCTCCGCTCACGTACAGTGTTTTAAGGGTCGGGCAGCCGAGTGGCAGCTGCAGTGACAGGGTAGACTTGCCTATGCCGGGCTCGCCGCCCAGCAATACCAGGGAGCCTTCTACAAGGCCTCCGCCAAGCAGGCGGTCAACTTCCGGGTCTCCCAGCGAGATGCGGCGCTGCGCTGCAGAGCTAATCTCTGCAAGCGCCTGGGGCCTGTGGCCCCCCGCCCGGCTGGCGGCGCCCGCATTCTTGGCCGGCTTTCCCGTAGCCACAGTTTTTTCTACCATTGTATTCCACTCGCCGCACGCCGGGCAGCGCCCCATCCACTTGGGGCTCTCATTCCCGCAGTTCGTGCAGAAGAATATTGTCTTGTCTTTTGCCATAAGTTATGCGTCTACCCAAAGGAAAACTTTGTCGCCGCGGTGAAGTTTGTCGGTTGAGGCTACAGAGCAGCGGTCGCCCTTGACGGCCACCGGAACGCTCTTGAAGTCCACCCTGATGTCATCGGCCTTGAAAATAACCGTACCGGTAGTGGCACCGATCACCATAATCTCGCTGCCGGCAGGCAGGTCCGCCGCCTCTACCGCAATCTCTGCCACGGAAATCTTGTCGAACCAGTTTGTGACCTTGCCCAGGTAAACCTTCTTCTTGGTAGCCTGGCTGCCGTAAACAGAGCTCCATTCGCCCAGCGGTGCGCCCTGATAGTAGCCGTCCCAGAAACCGCGGTTGAATACCTCTGAAAGTGAAGCCTTGAGTTCCGCCGTCAGCTCCGGCGTATACTCGCCGTCGCAGACTGCATCGGCCGCGCGCCTGTAGCACTCAACCGTACGGCGCACGTACTCTGCGCTGCGTGCGCGTCCCTCTATCTTGAACACCTTCACGCCAGCCTCTATGAACTTGTCCATAAACTCTATGGTACACAGGTCCTTAGGTGACATTATGTACTTGTTGTCAATCTCCAGCTCCGTACCTGTCTCAAGGTCCGTCACCCTGTAGCCGCGCCTGCAAAGCTGCATGCATGCGCCCCTGTTGGCGGAAGCATTGTAATGGTGAAGGCTAAGGTAGCACTTTCCGGAAATAGCCATGCAGAATGCTCCGTGCGCAAACATCTCTATGCGCACCAGCTCTCCCGACGGCCCGCGCAGCCCCTCGGAGAGAATCTTCTCGTGAATCTCCTTCACCTGGTTCAGGTTAAGCTCGCGCGCCAGAACCACAACATCGGCAAACTGGGCGTAGAACTTAAGGGCCTGGTAGTTGGAAATGCTAAGCTGGGTAGAAATATGCACCTCCAGCCCAATCTGGCGGCAGTAAAGGATTACCGCCATATCGGACGCAATAATGGCATCCACGCCAGCCGCCTTGGCCGCATCCAGGGCCTCGTGAGCCGGGGTAATATCCTCCCCGTAAAGGACGATATTAAGCGTCATATACGTCTTCACACCGGCCTCACGGCAGATGCGGACAATCTCCGGCAGATCCTCCGGAGCAAAATTATTTGCGGAATGCGAGCGCATGTTAAGCCGGCCGATGCCAAAGTAAACGCTGTTAGCACCCCCTTGTATAGCAGCCTGCAGGCACTCGAAGTTGCCTGCAGGAGCCATTATTTCAAGTTCTTTATGATTCATCAAAACTCTATTTTACGCGCCCCACCAGCCTGTCGGCGAAACGGCGAAGCATCTCATAGCGCACGCCCGTAAATACGGTAGCCGCGTGGCCCAGAGCCTGCTCTGTAAGGCGGATAATCTCATATTTTGCGTCTTCCTCTATGTGCAGTTTTTCATAGAGAGCCATCATCTTTTCAATCTTGGCAGCCTTTTGCTCCGATGTCTCCACGGGCATGTCGGCCACATCAAAAACAGCCTGGCGCAGGGCCTCGTCGGCCTTTTCAAGCGCGCGGGTGGTAAGCCAGCTCTTTTTATTCAGAACGATGTCTCCGCCGATAGGCTTGCCGAAGGTAGCCTCGTTGCCGTAGGCGTCCAGGTAATCATCGGCCACCTGGAAGGCCAGGCCAAGTGAATAGCCGTACTGGTAAAGCTTCTCGCAATCGTCCTTGGGGGCGCCGGCTATAATTGCACCCATCTTGGCGGCGCATGCAATGAGCACTGCGGTCTTAAGGCCGATCATCGTCATATAGTCGCTCATCGGCACCTCTGACATGGCCTCGAAATCCATATCCATTTGCTGGCCCTCGCAAACCTGGGCGGCTGTGGTGCTGAACAGGTCCAGAACCTGCGGCAGAACCTTTGCCGGAGCCTTTGCAATGCGCTTGTAGCTGTCGATGCACATTACATCGCCGGACAGAATGGCTGTATCCTCACCCCATTTGTTCCAAACCGTAGCCTGGCCGCGGCGCTTGGGCGAGCGGTCCATAACATCGTCGTGGATAAGGGTGAAGTTGTGGAATACCTCAAGGGCGGCGGCGGGCTGAAGAATATCCTCCCCGAACTTCTCTTTGTAAAGCGAATAAGTGGTAAGGCAAAGACGCGGCCTTATCTGCTTACCGCCGAGAGCGATCATATAACGGAGAGGATCATACAAGCCTGCGGGCTCTGCAGTGAATTCCAGGTGGCCGAAGAGTTTCTTCAGCATCTCGTGAATTTGGACTTCGTTTGTCATATATTATGTGTTTCTTTAGACTTATGTTCTACAAATATACTAAAAGTTTGCTATATTTGAAAAAACCGAAAATTATGAAGCGATTCTTTGCAGTTTTCGTGCCGATGCTCCTTTTTGCAGGATCCATCCACGCCCAAGCGCAGGAAGCCGATATCCCCGGAGTAGTTGTAAGGACTGCGGGCGATGACGGAGTGGCCGCCTATCGTATTCCCGGACTGGTGACCAGTAATGCTGGAACACTGGTCGCCTGTTATGATATCCGACATAACAACTCTTTGGATTTACAGGAAGACATTGATATCGGCGTTAGCCGCTCTACCGATGGTGGCAAGACCTGGGGGCCGATGATAGTTGCAATGGACATGGGTTGCTACGGCGGACGTCCGCAGGGAGAAAACGGCATCGGAGACCCGGCCATCCTGGTGGATAAACAAACCGGCCGCATCTTTATAGTGGCCGCCTGGACGCACGGGCTGCCGCAAAAGTCCGTGGCCTGGTTCAAGGTGGGAAACGGCCTTGAACCGGAAGAAACAGCCCAGATAATGCTTACCTACAGCGACGACGACGGCCTTACCTGGAGCACCCCGCGCAGTATAACCAAAATGGTAAAGAAGCCCGAGTGGTACTTCACCTTACAGGGCCCCGGCCGCGGTATCCAGATGGCGGACGGTACCCTGGTTTTTGCAGCCCAGTATCAGGACGAGGTTGACCGTACCCCGCATTCAACCATAATGTACAGCAAGGACCATGGCGAAACCTGGACCATGGGTACCGGCGCTGCCGCCAGGACTACGGAAGCTCAGGTTGCAGAGATTGAGCCGGGCGTACTGATGCTGAATATGCGTAATGACCGCAAAACCGGCCGCGTAGTTAAGACTACTCGCAATATGGGCAAGACCTGGCTAGGGCATCCCAGTTCAGAAACATTGGTGGAGCCCGTTTGCATGGCTTCTTTGCTGATGGTTCCAGCCGGTGAAAACGTGCTGGGACGCGACATACTGCTGTTTTCCAATCCGGCAGACCCTGCCAAACGCGTCAATATGACAATCAAGGCCAGCCTTAACGACGGAAGGACCTGGAAGCCAGAGAATTCACTCCTTATTGACAAGGGCGAAGGCTGGGGCTATTCCTGCCTTACCATGATAGATCAGGAGACTGTTGGTATCCTCTACGAATCCTCCCGCGCCCACATCTATTTCCAGGCTATCCCGCTTAAAGAAATAGTAAAAGGCGGCCTTCCGTACCACCTGGATATCAATACCGTTTCTGTCAATGCTCAGACGCGAAGGCCGGAGCTCTTCTTCTACGATTCAGAGAAGGCTGCCATCGAGGGCCTCAAGGATGGCCCTGGGTGTAGCCCATATTATATCAACCTTAACGGAACCTGGGACTTCAAGTACTACACGGATGGCCGTGATATCCCCGCCGATGTCACCAAGATTAAGGATTGGGGCAGCATCCGCGTGCCCGGCAACTGGGAAGTCCAGGGCTATGGCTATCCAATATACACTAACACCACTTACGAGTTCGAGCCCAAGAATCCGCAGCCTCCAACGCTGCCGGAAGTCATAGAGGCCGGTGTTTACCACCGCACCTTCAAGGTGCCCAAGGATTGGAACGGAAAAAATATTTTCCTTACCCTTGCCGGAGCCTCTGCCGGAGTTTACGTATATGTAAACGGCCAGTTCGTAGGTTATAATGAAGACTCAAAAGCTGCCACCAGATACCATATTTCTAAGTTCCTGAAGGGAGAAGAGAATGAGGTGACTATTAAGATATTCCGCTGGACTACAGGCTCTTATCTTGAGTGTCAGGACTTCTGGCGTATCAGCGGTATAGAAAGGGACGTTTACCTTTCATGCGAGGATAAGAACGCCTTTTTTGCCGGCATCAATGTCGTCGCCACCTTTGGTCCGGACTTGAAAGACGGAATCTTCAATCTGGGGATTTTGGATACTACAGAGGCCAAACTACTTGATTCCGACGGTAACGTAGTGGCTTCTGGTAAAGGCAATTTCAAAGCAATAGTGCCGAATGCTAAAAAATGGTCCGCCGAAACTCCGAACCTTTATACCCTGGTGCTTAAATTGGGGGATAAATACACTGCAATGGATGTTGGCTTCCGCCGTTTTGAGATTACTAAAATTACCGGCGAAGACGGCCGTGAATACCCCGTATTCCTGGTAAACGGCCAGCCGGTCAAGTTCAAGGGCGTGAACTACCACGAGCATAATCCGCACACTGGTCACTATGTGAATAAAGACCTGATACTCAAGGATTTGCTCTTAATGAAATCCCTGAACATCAACGCCATAAGAACAAGTCATTATCCGCAGTCAAGGGAGTTCTACGAGCTCTGCGACCGCCTTGGCTTCTATGTTTACGACGAGGCCAACATCGAGTCCCACGGAATGGGCTACCGTCTTGACCGCACTCTTGGCAATAATCCTGATTGGGGACTCAAGCACGGCGATAGGAGTATGAACATGTACTATCGGACCAAAGATTTCCCTTGTGTGACCATTCTTTCCCTTGGCAACGAGGCTGGTAACGGCGTCAATTTCTACGACAACTACCGTGTGCTCAAGAGTTTGGAAAGGGGTTGCATGAACCGTCCTGTTTGTTACGAGCGTGCAGAGCGGGAGTGGAACACCGATATGATAGTTCCCCAGTATCCCGGGGCCGATTGGTTCCGCCGCATGGGAGAAGAAATACCTGACAGGCCGATTGCGCCGTCGGAATACGCCCATGCAATGGGAAATTCTACCGGATCACTGGACTGGCAGTGGGAGCAGATTTACAAGTATCCCAACCTTCAGGGTGGATGGATATGGGACTGGGTAGACCAGGGCCTGTATGAAAAAGACGCCAACGGAAAGGTCTATTTTACCTATGGCGGGGACTACGGAGTCAACCTGCCGAGCGACGGAAACTTCCTTTGCAACGGCATAGTCAACCCGGACCGTGACTTCCATCCGGCCGCAGCGGAGGTCAAGTGGAATTATCAAAATGTAAAGGTTGTTCCCACCTCCCTTGGTGCAGGTATATTCGATGTGCTTAACCGATTCTATTTCACTTCTTTAGCTGGTTATAAGCTGGAGTGGGTGGTAGAAGAGGACGGCGTGCGCAAAAGTTCCGGAACCATCGGCCTAAAGGCTGCGCCGCAGGAAAAAGAGAGCATCGGCATAAAAATTCCAGCCATCAAGGAAGACAGGCAGGCTTGGGTTAAGTTTGCTGTAAAGGACGCCAAAGGGGAGGTTGTGGCCCAGGATGCCTACATACTTTCCAAGGCTAATAGGGCTGCCTATAAATACGACTTTACAAAGGCCTGGATAGCGGAGGATGCTTCAAATATCACCCTTTCTGCAGGCAATGCCGTGCTTGTGTATGACAAGTCAAAGGGTTATGTGACAAATTATACTTATGCTGGTAAAGAACTGATTGACAGTAATTTTGGTATCCGTCCCAACTTCTGGCGTGCACTCATAGACAACGACAGGGGTAATGGCCTGCTCGCGCGTTCACAGCGTTGGAAGACGGCTTCTGAAGAGTTCAGCGCCAAGGCAGAGCTTCTGGATCAGGACGGCGTTCCAGTGCTCAAGGTTGTTTATTCTTTGCCTGAAAAGGGAAGTTTCACAGTGTTCTACCGTCTGGATACCAAGGGCGTTCTTAAGGTTGATGCCCACCTGGCCAGCAGCGGCATAGAGAATGTGGAACTGCCGCGCTACGGCTTCAGGCTGCGCACTGCAACTGACGGCCGCTTCAGCTATTATGGCTATGGCCCTCAGGAGAACTATCAGGACCGTTACCAGGGTACCCAACCCGGCGTTTACACCTCTTCTGCCGACAAAGAAATCTACCCTTACGTGCGTCCTCAGGAGACTGGCCACCACATTGGTGCCCGCTGGCTGGAACTTGAACGGGCCTTCAGCGTAGTGGGGACAGGCTTTGAGTTCAACGTGCTTGGATGCAGCCAGGAAGACCTGGACGCTGCCAACCATATTAACGAAATCCCGGCGCGCGACTTTGTTGAGGTTTGCATTGACGGAGAGATGTCCGGCGTTGGTGGCTATAACAGCTGGGGTGCCAGAACGGAGCCCGGCCGCTGCCTCTGGAGTGACAAGGATTACAGCTTCAGCTTCTCTATTGTTCCCGATTCATCACCTGCAAAGAAATACGTAAAGAGTTATGCATTTTAAATACTTGCCTTTAGTTCTGCTGGCAGCCTCTTGCTGCGGACCTCAGGATCCGGAGCCCTTTGGCCCCGTGCCTACGCCGCAACAGCTTGAGTGGCACAAGAAAGAAATGAATATGTTCGCCCACTTTGGGCCCAATACCTATTCTGGTCTGGAGTGGGGGCAGGGTACGGAGAGCAACGATCTTTTTGCTCCGGATAGCCTGGACTGCGCGCAGTGGGCTTCCGTTGCCAAAGAAGCTGGTTTTGGCGGCATTATTATTACCGCCAAACACCATGACGGCTTTTCTCTTTGGGACAATCCGTCCAGCGATCATTCAGTTGCCCACAGCAGCTGGCGTGATGGCAAAGGGGACGTGCTGGCAGAGCTTTCCGCAGCCTGCAAAGAGGCCGGCATCGGCTTTGGTGTCTACCTTTCCCCCTGGGACAGGAACCATCCTGACTATGGTACTGACCGCTATAACGATGCCTATGCAAAGTCCCTTGAAAGCGTGGTTTCTTCTTACGGACCTTTGTTCGAGGTCTGGTTTGATGGTGCCTGCGGCGAGGGCCCGGACGGCAGAAAACAGGTCTATGACTGGGATCTCTTCCTTGGTAAAGTGCGTGAGTATCAGGGCGGTGTAGTGACTTTCAGCAACATCGGCCCCGGCTGCCGGTGGGTGGGTAATGAAGAGGGCCATGCGGGTGAGACCAACTGGGCTACCTTTACCCCTGAGGCTCATAATGCAGACCGCAGCAACCTGCCCGGCGACTACGAGCTTTACCTTGGCTCCGGCGACGAAGGCGGGGCTTACTGGATTCCGGCAGAGGTGGACGTATCCATACGTCCCGGCTGGTTCTGGAGGGCATCGGAAGACGACAAAGTGCGCACTCCGGAGAATCTGCTGGATATTTACTACAAGAGCGTAGGGCGCGGCGCAGTTCTTTTGCTAAATGTGCCTCCTACAGCATCCGGCCGCTTCCACAGCAACGATATCGCTTCACTTAGGGGCTTCCGCGCCGCACTGGACAGAATTTTTGCTCAGAATCTTGCCACTGCCGCAGTCTCTTCCGGCAACTTCTCTTCTGCCCATAAGGCCGATGCCGTCCTGGATGGCAACTTTGACACCTATTGGGCCGCCGGCAATGACGGTGTGCCTATGCTTACTCTCAAGGCCGATCCTTCCAAGCCCTTCAACAGGCTGGTCCTCCAGGAGAACATCGCCCTTGGCCAGAGGGTGGCGGAGTTTGCGGTAGATGTGCCGGATGGCGATGGATGGAAAGAAATCGCCTGTGGTACCACCATTGGCTACAAGAGGATATTGCTGCTTCCGGAAACCGTGTCAAGTGCTGTGAGAGTGCGTTTTATCCGCAGTCTGGCCGCCCCCGTGATAAGCGAGGCCGGACTCTATTTGGATGAAGTCTCTGCCCGGTAATTTGGATTTTGCTCCAAAAATCACTAAACTTGTAGATTGATAAATCTACAGCTATAATTATGACCGGAAAATATCTGCTCGGATACGACATCGGCAGCTCTTCTGTGAAGGCTGCGCTCGTAGACATAGAGTCTGGTAAATGTATTGCACGCGCCTTCT
This sequence comes from uncultured Prevotellaceae bacterium, assembly GCA_947166905.1. Taxonomy (GTDB): domain Bacteria; phylum Bacteroidota; class Bacteroidia; order Bacteroidales; family UBA932; genus Cryptobacteroides. The sequence goes on from CAMVFZ010000008.1 coordinate 93,531, forward strand.
ATCCCAAGAACGAGGCTCCGATTCTTTCTGTTAAAACCGGCTGGGCTGAGCAAGAGCCCGACATGTGGTGGGAGAACCTTAAGTTCGCCACCCGCGATGTACTGGCGCAGGCCGCCGGAGAAAAGGCCGCCACCTTCAACAGCTCCGGAGCAAAGGCGGATTATTCTTCCGTTGGCGCGCAGATTGCCGCGATTGGCGTATCCTACCAGATGCACGGTCTGGTTTGCGTAGATAAGAGCGGAATGCCTTTAAGGCCTTCCATCATCTGGTGCGACAGCCGCGCCGTTCCTTACGGAAAACGTGCCCAGGAGGCCCTTGGAGAGCAGTTCTGCCTTGAGCATCTGCTCAATTCCCCGGGCAACTTTACCGCCGCCAAACTGGCTTGGGTAAAGGAGAATGAGCCCCGCCTGTACGACCGTATCCACAAGATAATGCTTCCGGGAGATTATATCGCCAGCAAGCTTAGCGGAGAAATCTGCACTACGGTCAGTGGCCTTTCAGAGGGTATGTTCTGGGACTTCAAGGAGGGCTGCGTAAGCAAGGAACTACTGAATTACTTCGGCTTCGACCAGTCTGTTCTGGCAGACATCCGCCCCACCTTCGCAGAGCAGGGTAGGGTATGCGCCATGGCAGCCAGAGAGCTCGGCCTCCAGGAAGGCATTCCAATTACTTACCGTGCCGGCGACCAGCCCAACAACGCGCTGTCGCTTAACGTATTCGAGCCCGGAGAGGTTGCCGCAACAGCAGGTACGTCGGGCGTAGTTTATGGCGTCAGCGGCAAGGTGGCCTATGACAGCAAGTCCCGCGTAAACACCTTCGCCCACGTTAACCACACCCCGGATAACACTCGCCTTGGCATACTGCTTTGCATCAACGGTACAGGTATACTGAACTCCTGGATGCGTCGCAACGTTGCCCCGGAAGGCGTCAGCTACGATCAGATGAACAAGATTGTAGCCGCAGTGCCCCCGGGTTGCTCAGGCGTAGGTGTTCTGCCCTTTGGCAATGGAGCGGAGCGTATGCTTGAAAACCGCGAAATCGGCTGCCGCATCTACGGCGTAAACTTCAATCTTACAGACAAATACTACCTTATCAGGGCTGCCCAGGAAGGCATCGTGTTCTCTTTCAAGTACGGAATGGACATCATGGCCGATATGGGCATGAAGGTGGGCACCATCCACGCAGGACATGCCAATATGTTCCTCAGCCCCATCTTCCGCCAGACCCTGGCCAACGTAACAGGTTCAACCATAGAACTCTTTGATACCGATGGCGCTGCCGGTGCAGCCCGCGGTGCAGGTATGGGCGCAGGCATCTATGCCAACCATAATGAGGCCTTCGCCTCTCTGCACAAGATGGAAACCATCGAGCCTTCGGAAAACCATGGCGGTTCTATTTCAGAGGCCTATGAACTCTGGAAGTCAGAGCTTGCAAAAGCATTGCAGTAAACAAAACTAACTAAATAATAATCAATCTGTTATGAAAGAATACTTCCCTAACATCGGCAAGATTCCCTTCGAGGGAACAGCCAGCAAAAACCCCCTTGCCTTCCATTACTATGAGCCCGAAAGGGTTGTCCTTGGCAAGAAGATGAAGGATTGGCTCAAGTTTGCAATGGCTTGGTGGCATACTCTGGGCCAGGCAAGCTCCGACCAGTTTGGTGGCCAGACCCGCAGCTATGCATGGGACCAGCCTGATTGCCCCATGGAGCGTGCAAAGGCCAAGGTGGATGCCGGCTTCGAGTTTATGCAGAAGCTTGGAATAGAGTACTTCTGCTTCCATGATGTAGACCTTGTAGAGGAAGGTGCTACGATAGAGGAGTACGAGGCCCGCATGAAGGAGATCACTGACTATGTGGCCCAGAAGATGAAGGGTACCAATATCAAACTTCTGTGGGGTACCGCCAATGTCTTCGGTCACAAGCGTTATATGAACGGCGCCGCTACCAACCCCGATTTTGACGTTGTTGCACGCGCTGCCGTACAGATTAAGAATGCTATCGACGCCACCATCAAACTTGGTGGAACCAACTATGTGTTCTGGGGCGGTAGAGAGGGTTATACCAGCCTTCTGAATACCCAGATGCAGCGTGAAAAAGACCATCTTGCAAAGATGCTCACCGCTGCCCGCGACTATGCCCGCGCAAAGGGCTTCAAGGGCACTTTCCTTGTTGAGCCCAAGCCGATGGAGCCTACAAAGCATCAGTATGACGTAGATACAGAGACTGTTATCGGCTTCCTGCGCGCCAATGGCCTTGATAAGGACTTCAAGGTAAATATTGAGGTCAACCATGCCACCCTTGCCGGCCATACATTCGAGCACGAGCTTGCAGTTGCAGTGGACAACGGTATGCTGGGTAGCATCGACGCCAACCGTGGCGATGCCCAGAACGGCTGGGATACAGACCAGTTCCCGGTAGATGTATTCGACCTTACCCAGGCTATGCTGCAGATTATCCGTAACGGCGGTCTTGGCAACGGCGGTAGTAACTTCGACGCTAAGCTGCGCCGTAATTCTACCGATCCGGAGGATATCTTCATCGCCCATATCTGCGGTATGGATGCAATGGCCCGTGGCCTGCTAAGCGCAGCTGCAATTGTAGAGGAGAGCCCGATTCCGGCGATGATCAAGGAGCGTTATGCTTCCTTCGATTCCGGCAAGGGCAAGGAGTTCGAGGATGGAAAGCTTGGCCTGGAAGACCTTGTGGCTTATGCCAAGGCTAACGGAGAGCCTAAGCAGACCTCCGGCAAGCAGGAGCTTTACGAGACGCTTTTGAATATTTACAGCAAGTAAGATGAGCGATTATAGACAAAAAGGAAGCGTAGGATATCTTGCAGGAATCGTTCTGGTAGCGGTTCTGGGAGGCCTGCTCTTCGGATACGATACAGCCGTGATCTCCGGCGCGGAGAAGGGCCTTCAGGCCTTCTTCCAAAGCGCCACGGACTTCACCTACACAGACGCCTGGCACGGCTTCACCACATCCAGCGCCTTGATTGGCTGCGTGATTGGAGCCCTGCTTTCCGGCCTTCTGGCCTCAAGGCTTGGCCGTAAGAGGTCCCTCTTTGTGGCAGGTATTCTTTTCCTGCTGTCGGCCCTGGGATCTTATTGCCCGGAGTTCCTATTCTTTGAAAAAGGCGTTGCCTCAAAGAGCCTGATGCTTGCCTTCAACGGTTACCGAATACTGGGTGGCATCGGCGTTGGTTTGGCATCGGCCTTGTGTCCGATGTATATCGCAGAGGTGTCGCCGGCGTCCAAAAGAGGTACGCTGGTATCATGGAACCAGTTTGCCATTATCTTCGGTCAGCTGGTCGTATACTTTGTCAACTTCCTGATTATCCGCTCGCATATCAATGATCCGGCGGTCGTGGAGTGGACCAATGCCATCGGCTGGAGGGTGATGTTTGTGTCAGAGGCCGTTCCGGCCGGCATCTTCGCCCTGCTGATCCTCTTTGTGCCCGAGACCCCGCGTTATCTTGTTCTTAACGGGCAGGATGAAAAGGCGCTTGCCGTTCTTTCAAATATCAACGGCTATGAGCGTGCAAAGGAGATCCTTTCAGAGATCAAGGCTACGGTAGTAGAGAAGAGGGAAAAGATCTTCACCTACGGCATTCTGGTGGTGTTCATCGGCTGCATGCTAAGCGTGTTCCAGCAGATTATCGGTATCAACGCCGTGCTGTATTTTGCTCCCCGAATCTTTGAGTCGATGGGCGTGAGCAACAATATGCTCTTTACGGTAATCATGGGTGTAATCAACATTACATTCACTCTGGTGGCCGTTTTCTCTGTAGAGAAGATAGGACGTAAGCCTTTGCTCATTACGGGTTCGCTTGGTATGGCCATCGGCGCGCTTGGCGTTGCCCTTAGCAATGTGGTGGATCTTGGCATTTTGCCGGTTATCTGCATTATGGTATACAGCGCCTCCTTCATGTTTAGCTGGGGCCCGATATGCTGGGTTTATATTTCAGAGATATTCCCCAATACCATCCGCAGCCAGGCTACCGCGATTGCAGTCGCCTTCCAGTGGATATTCAATTTCATTGTGTCAAGTACTTTTGTTCCGATATATACCAGAAGTCCTTTCCTTGCTTACGCGTTGTATGGCGTGATTTGCATCGGGGCGGCCATCTTTGTATGGAAGATTGTACCGGAGACCAAAGGCAAGACCTTGGAAGAGATGACGGCTCTCTGGAAAAACCGAAAGAAATAAATTAAATCTATAATGAAGCGTTTTGCAATTTTGTCAGCTCTGGCCGTGCTTTTAAGCGCGGCTGTAGCTTATGCCCAGGAGGGCACCCGTTACGGTGTGGTAGAGTTTTCTGCCAATTACATGCGTGAGAATCCCGGCTTTGCCCAGGAAAATGGCAACCAGGCCCTTATGGGTACTGTTGTAGAGATTCTTGGAGAGGACGGTTATTGGCTTAAGATCAAGTCTCCGGAGCCTTATACCGCCTGGGTGGTGGATATGGGTGTAGTTGAGATGACCAAGGAGCAGGTCGATGCCTATATCGCCGCTCCCAAGTATCTTGTGACCGCAGAGATTTCCCATGTTTTTGCCGATCCTTCAGTGAAATCGGCCCGTGTGTGCGACCTTGTGATGGGCGACCTTCTTCGTATTGCCTTCAATGAGAAGGGCAAGGCCATCGGTAAGAAGGGCTTTGTAAAGGCTGTCCTGCCTTCCGGAAAAGAGGGCTGGGTTTGCGCTAAGGACGTTACTGACTTTACCAAGTGGGCAAATAACGTTCAGGCTACGGCAGAGAGCGTTATCAAGATTGCGATGCTTTATGTTGGCGTTCCCTACCTTTGGGGCGGCAATACTATCAAGGGTACTGACTGCAGCGGCCTTAGCCGTGGTGCCTTCTTTATGAATGGCATTCTGCTGCCGCGCAATACCAGCCAGCAGATCAAGGTAGGGGAGGAGGTAGACTTCTCCGGTGTAAAGGACGGTGATTTCTCCAACCTCCAGCTTGGAGACCTGATTCTCTTTGGCAATCCGGAGACCAAAAAGGTGTCGCACGTTTCCATCTACATCGGCGACGGACATATTATCCATTCGTCCAATGTGGTGAGGATCAATTCTTTGCGTCCTGCCGATCCGGACTATTACAGCAACGGTGTGCCCCGTATGTTGGCTGTCCGCCGCGTGCTTGGCAACGTGGACAACGGCAAGGGTATCGTTTCTATCCTCAAGAGTCCCTGGTATTTCCCGCAGAAATAATTTAATAGATAAAAATATATGAGCAAAAGAGTACTTGTTTCCGGAGGCGCCGGATATATTGGCAGCCACGTAACTGTAGAATTGATTCAGGCTGGCTACGAGGTCCTTGTGGCCGATGATATGTCCAATTGCGACCTTACCTGCTTCGAGGGTGTAAAGAAGATTACTGGCCGTGAGGATATCCCCTTTGTGAAGATGTCTTTCTGCGATGAGGCTGCGACTGAGAAGCTTTTCTCTGATTGGAAGATTGATGCTGTTATTCATTTTGCGGCTTTCAAGGCAGTGGGTGAGTCTGTTGAGGATCCGCTCAAGTATTACGGCAATAACCTTAATAGCTTCGTGAATGTAATTGGTGCTGCGCGCCGTCACGGATGCAGGAACATACTGTTCTCTTCTTCTGCTACTGTTTATGGTGAGCCTGACAAGCAGCCTGTTACTGAGCAGACTCCCAGGAAGCCTTCTACTTCTCCTTATGGTAATACTAAGCAGATTTGCGAGGATATTCTGCGCGACTGCGTTGCTGCTTATCCGGAGATTAGGGGTATCGCGCTGCGTTACTTCAATCCTATCGGTGCGCATCCGTCAGCTTTGATTGGTGAGCTGCCTCGTGGAGTTCCCAACAATCTTGTGCCTTATATCACCCAGACTGCTGCCGGTCGTAGGGAGTGCCTGAATATCTTTGGTAACGATTATCCTACTCCGGATGGAACCTGCTTGCGTGACTTCATTGATATCGTTGACCTGGCTCGCGCTCATGTATGCGCTGTGGCTCGTATGCTTGACGATAAGATGGAGAAGGAGTACGAGATCTTCAACGTTGGTACCGGCCGTCCTCTGTCTGTTATGGAGTTGGTGAACGCCTTCCAGAAGGTTAACAACCTGAAGCTCAACTATAAGATTGTTCCCCGCCGTGCCGGCGACATCATCGCCATTTGGGCCGATCCTACCCTTGCCAACGAAAAGCTTGGCTGGAAGGCTACCCGCACCACGGAAGAAACCCTCGCCGCCGCCTGGGCCTGGGAAAAGCACCTCATGGGTAAGAACTAACATTATTTTAGAATACTGACTATGAAAAAATTCTTCGCAATTGTAATTGCGTCTTTGCTCCTTGGTGGAGTATCAATGCAGGCCCAGGGCATCAAGTGGAGTGTTGAGGGCGGTTATCTTGGATCTAAAGTTTCCGTCAGTGTTTCCGGCGTTTCCGGAAGTGTAGATTTCAATGGTTTCTATGCCGGCGTTGGCGCTGACTTTGCTATGAAGGCCGAAAACCTTAGCATTGCTTCTGGCCTTTTCTGGGATTATAAATCAATGGATCTTGGAGTAGGTGACGTCAAGGCCAACTATATTCGTGTTCCTGTTCAGCTTAAATACACCTATCCTGCAGCAGAGGGTATTAAACTCTTTGCGTCTGCCGGTCCCAGCATCAATGTTGGTACTTTTGGCAAGGCTGATGTGAATCCGAATTATATTTACGATGACTACGATGACACTACTGATCCTTATGATGACAATGCTTTTGGTAAGGATGCCCTCAAGAGGATTCATGTTCAGCTGGGTCTTTCCGTCGGTATCGTTATTTCAGAGCAGTTCATCATTAGCCTTGGCTACGACTACGGCCTTACCAAGGGAGTGGACGTAAACCTCACCAACCGCGTCAACGCCTTCAAAGTAGGCGTCGGCTACAGCTTCTAGCCTTAAAAAGCCTGACCCTCCCCGGCCAGGCTTTTTCTTGCGTAGACAGGAAGAGGGGGTACTAGACCTGCGAAAAAGAACGGGCCCAACCCGCTCGCTTGACCGTCCAACTCCTCCTTTTAGCCAGCCTGCGGCTGTCTAACGTCGTCAAACAGCGTCCGTCATGCGCCGTCGCATTGCCTGCCCGTCTAATGCAAGCATTATCCTGGCAGTCCCTGCACCTGCGCACCGCTCACTGCGCAAGGCCCCCGCACATCCCGATTCTTTTTCTAAGGCCATAGCCCCCCTTTTCCTGCTCCGCCAGCATTCTGCCTTTCCAGTGCTCCTGCCATATTTTTTGTTCGGCTTACTTTTAAAAAAGGGATAACGCAGAAAATCGCTCAAATATTTGCGCTATCCTTCAAAATAGAGGGGGATAAAGTAAGTTTTCTTGGTATTTTCTGCGTTATCCCCCTCTGAAGACAGGGAATGTGCAAAAAACAACGTGATTTTTTGCGTTATCCCCTTCCGGCCTTAGCGTCTTGGCGTCACCCGCTGCTGGCGGCGCAAGGCATAGCCGGGCTAAGCTGCGCAAAGCTAAGCGCTTGAGTAGTAGCTAGATACGCAAAGTGCCTTAGGCGATATCACCTAAGGCACTTTATGCTTTGCGCTGATAACCAGCTGGTTAGCCTTGCGCTATTATTTCTTGGATGCTACGATGGCGCTGAGCTTCTCGTAAAGGGCGTCAAGCTTTTCGCCCATCTCTTTGCGAAGACCGTTGAAGTAAACCTTCTTGTTGCCTTCTACCTTATCGGAAGCCTTATCCTTCATATCGTTGTAAAGATCAACAGCCTCTTCGATAACGGCTGCGAGCTCGTCAGTAGCCTTATCAGGATTGTAGCAAACGAAAAGAGAGCAGTCGTCGATGAACTCACCTACGAAGTACTCTACATCTTTTTTGAAAACTCTAAGATTCATATCTTTAATAATTAATTGATTCAGTTCATGGGGCTTATCCCCTAATTGCGCTGCAAAGATAGCAATTTTATTTGATTTATATAAACTCTCTAGTTCTGGGCGGCGATCAGGGCGACGATTTTGTCCACTATCGGCCTAAGGACATCGTAGCCCGCAAGGCAGTTGTTTACTATTACGGAGAAGAAAATGGTGTCCTCCGATTTGCCGCTGGAAGGCATAACGTAGCCGCTGTAGCTAAGTACGCCGCCGATTGAGCCGCTCTTGTAGCGGATCCTGGCCTTGAGCGCCTCCGGCTCCTTGGCAAGGCGGTATTCGTACATTCCGTGACCCGGCCAGCCGATGGTCCTGTAGTAGGCGTCATAATTCTTTGAACCCTTCATAGCCCTGAGGAAGTTGCAGAAGAACTCAGGCGTAAGGTAATCCTCACGGCTAAGGCCGCTTCCGTCGCGAATCTGAACCTCGCTGGTGCTTACTCCAAGCTTGGCCAGGGCATTGTATTCTGCCTTGCGACAAGCGTAATAATCGGCAGAACCAACATTCTTGCGGCCTATCATTCGATACAGCGTCTCTGCATAGTAATTGTCACTGCGCCAGTTGGTTACGCGGGCAATCTGCTCTACGGTAGGGGAGAAGGTGCTGCCAATATAGGTAAGCTCTTCTGCAGCCACTGCCGGGTAAAGGCCCTTGCCATACTGAGGCACATTGCGAACCTGTCCGTCAGCACCGATGTCACCTGCACCACCGGTAACCTCTATGCCACCTTCCTCAAGGCACTCCTTAAGATACCAAGCACAGGTAAGCTCCGGGAACAAGTTGCTGCAACTCTCGGTCTTGGGTTTGCGGTCCACCGCAAAAGTACCGCGCATCACGGCGATGGGAGCGAACTCGGTCACGTAAAGATACAGCTCGTCGCCCGTACCTTTTTCGCCCGTGCAGCACTCCTTATAGAAGTTCATCCAAGGGGCCTGGGGATACTTCACAGTCATAGTGATAGGCTCCCCGGGAGCCGCGCCGGCAGCAACGTCGATATCCTGGCTGTTCCTGAAGAAGGACAGGCCGTGTCCGCCAGTGCCGTAATAGGTACCCATGTCCTCGTACTGCCAGCTGTCGGGCATATAGGCGCCGTCAAAATATCGGCCGTCACCGATTACCATACCGCGAATCTCGCGGATGCCGGCATCAATAACGAACTTCTTCCATTTGGCAAGGAGAACATCCGTAGGGTCTGCGATAGAATCTTCGCTGGCGGTGGTAGGGTCGCCGCCACCCACTATGTAAAGGTCTCCGTACAGCACTCCGTCACGCACATAGCCGCTGTGTCCAATCTTGGTCTCGAAGCGGAAGTCCGGGCCCAACTCGTTGATTGCCAGACCGGTTGATATCAACTTGTTGTTAGAGGCGGGCATCAGACGCTTGAACGGGTTGACGGCAGCCACGGTGTCTCCGTTGGCCTTGACCGCAAGCACTCCAAGGTGCGAACCCTTGAAGACCTTTCCGTTAGAAATGTTGTCCAAATACTTCTGAGCCTCGTTCCTGGGCTTTCTTTGCGCCCATGCCGGAGCCGATACTACCAAAATTGCCAGAGCAATAGTAAGGAATCTTTTCATATTGATTTTTAATTATTTACAAGGTAAGCGTACCCGTCAGCCTTATATCTTCCGATGATGCCCCGATGCCGATAACAAAGTCTCCCGGCTCTACAACAGCCTTCATCTCTTTGTCGTATACCTGGAAGGCATCGGCCCCCAGTTCAAAGCTTATGCGACTGCTTTTGCCCTTGGGAATATAAATCCTGTTGAAGGCGCGCAGCTGCTTGCGCGGGCGTACGGTCGATGACTTGACGTCGGTGATATATAACTGGACAACCTCTTCTCCGTCGTAATCACCTGTATTGGCGATGGTTACGGAAACCGTGGCGCTGGCATCGCCGATGCGGACGATCTCCAGGTCGGAGTACTCGAAGCTGGTATAGCTCAGGCCGTAGCCAAACTCATACAGGCCCTTGGCGGACATTTCTACGTAGTCGTGGCCAAAGGGGAACTTCTTGTTATAGTATACCGGAAGCTGGCCAACATTGCGGGGCACCGTGACTGGCAGTCGGCCGGCAGGGTTGTAGTCGCCAAAGAGGACATCGGCAAGGGCGTTGCCTCCTTCCTGGCCGGGATACCAAAGGGTAAGAAGAGCGTCGGCATTCTCTTTCTGCCAGTTCTTGTCCAGCGGACGGCCCTCTATGTGAACAATCACAAGGGGCTTGCCGGTGGCCTTGAGTACCTTCAGCAGCGTGTTCTGCTGCCCAAGAAGGTCAAGCGAAGCGCGGTCGAAGCCTTCACCGGCCTCCATATCGCTTACCGTGCCTTCGTCTACCACGGCGGCGCCGGTATCAATGTATTTGGTCTTGAAGTCGCGGGCGCTGGATCCGCCTACAACGGCAATTACAACATCGGCCCGCATGGCGGCGTTAACCGCCTGGGGAATGCCAGAGGCGGAGTTGTCGCGCACTGCGCAACCCTTAGCATAGATTACATTGCCATCGCCGATCTTTGCCTTGATGCCGTCCAGCATAGTTACCACGTTGCTGCGCTCCTGAGGGGCGGTGTAGTCTCCCAGCTGGTTGTACATATTGTCGGCATTGGGGCCGATGACGGCTACTTTGATATTCTTGCCAAGCGGCAGTATGCCGTTATTTTCAAGCAGAGTAACGCTCTCCAGGGCGGCCTTGTGGGCAACTTCTATATTCTCCGGGGTGCGCACCTGGATGCCGTCTTCCGGCACGTAAGGGTTGTCAAAGAGGCCAAGGTCAAACTTTATTGTAAGTACGCGTCCGGCTGCAAGGTCAAGGTCTTTCTCTGAAATCTTGCCCTCGTCCAGGCTCTTTTTCAGGCGGCTGAAGCAGTTGGCTCCAAGGTCTACGTCAACACCGGCCTTAAGGGCCATTTCTCCGGCCTCCTGCAGGTCTGCTGCGATACGATGGTCGTTTGCCAGGCCATCCACGCTCTGAAGGTCACTAACCACAAAGCCGTCAAAGCCCCACTGCCCGCGCAGCAGGTCCGTCAGCAGCTCGCGGTTACCCGTGGTGGGCTCTCCGTCGATGGCATTGTAGGAAGTCATTACAGAAAGAGCTCCGGCGTCGATGGCAGCCTTGAAGGTTGGCAGGAAGTTCTCATAAAGGTCTCTCTTGCCAACGAAGGACGGGTTGCCGTTATGGCCGCCTTCCGGGATGCCGTAAGCTATGAAATGCTTGAGCGTAGAAATTACGCCTTTGTCGTAACCATTTGATTTTGGGCTGGTTCCGTGCATCATTCCGGCCGCCATAGTGCTGGTAAGATACACATCCTCTCCGTAGGTTTCTTCTACGCGGGACCAGCGGGGCTCGCGGGCCAGGTCAATCACCGGGCCATAGGAAATGTGGCCACCCTGCGCGCGAAGCTCGGATGCAATTACGCGGCCAACCTCTGTCATCAGCTCCGGGTCCCATGTAGATGCCAGGCCGATGCTGGTAGGGAAGACTGTCGTCCCGATGGCCATGTGGCCGTGCGGGGCTTCTTCTGCCAGAATGATGGGAATACCCAGCCTGCTGTGCTCTATGCTGTATTTCTGGAGTTTATTGTAAGTCTTTGCTGCCAGAGTGGGGTTGAGGCCGTTTTCCAGCGTCTTGCGGGTCCAGGGATCCGCTCTGAAAACCGCCCAGAGCATACCACCTCCAAGGCTGTCTACGAAGTTGCGGTACAGCGGGGTGATATCTACGGAATCCTCAGAGAATTTCTCGTACATCGGCCAGCCAAGCGGGCAGATTAGCTGTCCTATCTTTTCTTCCGGGGTCATCCGTGCCAGAAGGTCCTTTACGCGTGCGTCGGTGGGCAGGTTGGCGTCTTTGTATGCAGGCGTCTTTTCACCGCCACAGGCAGCCAGAATGGCCACGATTGACAAACCCAGCAGCAGTCTTATTGTATTTTTCATATTAGTTTATGTTCGGCCCGATAAAGATACGAAAAAACTCGTCAATCCGGAAAAGATTGCCGATATTAGCGGAAAAGTTTGACGGATTATGGAATTCCCGGATGGAAAGAGATATAACTCCTTTGCGGGGTATTACAGGGGGCGGTACGGCGAGCGTCTTCAGAAGCTTGTCGTAGATGCCGGCTTCACCTGTCCCAACAGGGATGGAACGGTGGGGCGCGGCGGTTGCACCTACTGTGATAACGCGGCCTTCCACCCCGGGTACAGCTCACCCTCAATGCCAATACTGCAACAGTTGGATGAGGGCATTACCTTCCATAAGGTGCGCTATCGTAACGCCGGGCATTACCTGGCCTATTTCCAGTCATTTTCAAATACTTACGCTCCTTTGCCGGTGCTAAGGGAGCGCTATTTCAAGGCCCTGGAGCATCCGGAAGTCGCAGGCATAGTAATCGGCACCCGTCCGGATTGCGCAGATGACGATAAGTTGGATTTCCTGGCCGATATCACTGGCGGCCGCGCCCTGCCCGGCTGGCATAGGGATCTTGCCTCTGGCCGCATAAATGCGCCAATAGTAATGCTGGAATACGGCATTGAATCCTGCTATGACGCTACGCTCGAGCGCATAAACCGCGGGCACGACTTCCAGTGCGCCCGCCTTGCCGTAGAGGCTGCGGCAGCAAGGGGGCTGGACGTAGGCGCCCATTTTATACTGGGCCTTCCGGGAGAAACCCGGCAGATGCTTCTGGACCAGTGCTCAATTATAAACGAGCTGCCTCTTACCAGCGTAAAGTTCCATCAGCTTCAATATGTAAAAGGAACCCGGATGGAGGCCGAGCACGACGCCCATCCGGAGGATTTTCTGGATTTGAATCTATCTGATTATCTGGACTTTGCGATAGATATTCTGGAACGTCTACGACCCGGCCTGTACATAGAAAGGATTGCAGGGGAGGTTCCGCCCCGCTTTGTCAAGGAAGCCCGCTGGGGCCTCATCCGCAACTTTGAAGTGTTGCGGATGCTGGATGCCCGTCTGGAGGAAAGGGATACCTGTCAGGGTAGGTACTATTCCGGTTTGTAAGACTGAGCTTTGAACTCTTCCCAGTTGTAATAAGGCCAGGATGCAGTAGCCATCGGCAGTTTGGCCTCGCGACCGTTCAACAATACCTTGAACAGGGTAGGCTTGCCATCACAGCGATAGAATACAAAGTGGATGTTGGCTCCCATCGGCACGTCCCAAATAGGGCACCATGCGGGAATCTCGTCCGCATTGTCAATATCGTGGCCGAAACCGTTTACACCAAGGGTCATGAACAGGGGCAGGATGGTGTAGTCGTGGCCAAAACGGAGGTCTGCGCCAACCTCGCCGGAGGCGATGCGCTCATCGGCCTTGCTGATAATATCCTTGAGGATAGGGTAGTAGCCAAGATGGGTCTCCCAGGCATACCAGTGGAACTGGAAGTTGTCTATCTTAAGCAGGGCGACGCGCTCTTCCGGGGTGAAAATGTCCGTGAAATCCAGGTCAGTATCAAGGCTGGGCATGCCGGCTGCAAAGAAGTAAAGGTATGATACCAGATCCCACTGCTCTTTCTCGGGAACAACCTGGTCGATGTCTTTGAAAACGCGGCCCATGATGGTCTTGTAGTCGATGGTGCGCTCTATGTACTGCTCCCAGGTCTCTTTGTAAGAGGCGGGGGTTTTCTTGAAGTTTTTATTCCTGAAAGGATTGCTGCTGTCAAGAGGCAGTATGGCGGGAAGGAAGTACTTTCCAAAATTCTCAAAGATGTCCAGCCCCGGATTGCAGCCCTTGAGCCCAAGGCAGAATGAAGACATCGTCATTACGCAGCGGGTAGAAGTAGAGGTCCATGCGCGTACGTGGGCGCCGTCCGGGAATATCTCCGGGAAGTTGGCGTACATGCGCTCTGCAAGCTCTTTCTGCTGCTGCCAGCCCTTGCGGGACAGGTCTCCTACGCGGTAGCGTACAGAAGGGTAAAGCTGGTCGAAGCGCTCTTTATAGCTCTTGCCCTGCTCTGTAAGGTTGCCTTCTTCTGCGGCCTTGACAAGCAACTTGTGAATCTTGTCGTAGATGTCGCTTTGCCAGGCGTAACGTGCGCCGTGGCGGCCATAGTGGCTAAGGTAGAAGGCCTCGTAGCCTTCCGGTGCGGGGGTGAGCTGAACCGGGCCGGTGGGGCAGAGGAAATCGGTGCCGTCCAGATACTCGGGATGCTCTTTTATTTCCTTAAGAAAATCCACCTGTGCGCTTGCCAACAGGGATGTCAGCAACAATAGAATGGTGGCAAAAAGATGTCTTGTTCTCATGGTTATTTCTTCTTTTGATTTTTCTCTCTGTATTCACTGGGTGAGCAGCCAAAAATCTGCTTGAAGCGGCGTGAAATGCTCTTGGTGTCGCTCTCTCCAAGGGAAAGTGCAATGCCTATTACCTGCTCGTCCGTATCGACAAGAAGCTCTGCGAAGCGTTTGATCCTAAGGTCGGATATATGCTGATAGAGCGTATGGCCGGTCACTTCCTTGAAGCGGCGTTCCAGAAGGCGGCGCGACAGCGCAACCTCTCCCATCACATCCTTTACGGATATCTTCTTGGTATAGTTCTGGTGGATGAACTGCACGGCCTTCTGGATCTGGGTGTCGTTAGTCGCATAAGCGGCGGTAGAAAGGCGTCCCACTATCTTTACAGGATGCAGCACTACGTCTTCCGGCGGCAGATCCGGGGTCATTACCCTTTTCTCTATCATCTGGGCAAGGCGGTATCCACCGTCCTCGATATCGATCTGGATACTGGACAGGGGAGTCACAACCAGGCTGCAAAGGGTCTCGTCGTTATCCACACCTATCACAGAGACATCGGTAGGTACCTTGATGCCCTTGATGTTGCATGCGGCCAGAAGATGCGAGCCCTGGTTGTCGTCGCAGGCCATTATGCCTATCGGCTTGGGAATGGCATGGAGCCATGCGTCCAATTGGTTCTTTTCATAAAACCACAGCTGGTCAATGTTCTGCATGGTGTAGGAGAACAGGGAATCTCCATAGCCGGCGGCCTCTATCTCACGGCGGAAGCCCTCGAAGCGCTCGTCCGACCAGCATACGTCCTTGAACCCGAAGAAGCCAAAGTTCTTGAATCCTCTTTCCAGGTAAAACCTTGCTGCCATGCGTCCCTGGGCGTAGTAGTCTCCGGTAATGTTGGGGATGCAGGAGAAGCGCTTTTTATAGTCCTGCGCAAAGGCCACGATGCCGTTTTTGGCAAATAGGCTTACGTCTTCGTTTTCGTCGAACTGACCTATTACCGCATCGCCGCCGTTATCCTTTATCAGCTTGACAACGCCCTCTATACCAAGCATTTTCTTGTACTCGGGCGGCATTCGCATGATATCCCACGGCTTGGTGTTGCGGGAGTAGCTGACGATTCCCTTAAGCAGTCTGTGCGGGAATGACTCTGTGAAGTCTGATATTATCAGAAGCTTAATCATATTAGTTTTTGTGATATGTGATTCCGATTGAGTCGTAGTAAGGGTATTCGTGTTCTACGACTATGCTGAAGAACTTGTCGAAGTCTGCCAGGAAGGCCTCTTCGTCGTCCTTGCCCCAGGCGGGAACAGCGTTCCATGCACGCTCGAACTGGCCCACTGCCTTTGGGAAGATGTAGTAACTTACGTGGTCGAAATTACGTATTGTTTCAGACCATAACTGGCCCTGCGTGCCGATGATGTTGGGCCGTCCGGCCTGGGTAAGCTCTGTCTTGCACTTGATTGCGTAGGGCAGGAAAGAGAAGGAGGTTTTCTCGCTAACAAAACCTGACCATGAGTGGCCGCGCTCCAGCTTGCTGTCGTTATAAGCCATGTCAAAGTAGTTGTGGGAAGCGTTTGAAAGCACCACCTGGATGCCGTCGTTGGCCATGGTGTAGGCCTGATCTACGCGGCCTCTGGAAACAGCCCAGAGGTAAATTGTGAATACGTTCCTCTTGAGTTTCTCGTAGGTTTCCGGCTGCAGGTGCTGCGCAACTTCCTGCCAGCCTGCGATCTTTACACCCTTGCTTTCTGCAATGTCAAGTACGTTGCTTATGAAGTAGTCCTTGAGCAGATCCGTCTTTTCCCAGCCGTTCTGCGCCATCAGTGCCTGGCAGGCAGGGGAGCCCACCCATGCGCCCTCCGGGACCTCGTCGCCGCCCACGTGGATGGCATCCAGCGGCACGCCTGCCTCTTCGTAGAGGGCGATTATGCCGTCGAAGACGGTATCGATGAACTTGTATGTAGAGGGCAGCGCCACGTTGATGGCATTATCCGTATAGTCCTGTACCGATGTATACTTGGATGTGTCTGCGGCCTCTGAAAGCAGGCAGCTGACGTCTCCGGTGCGCTGTGCGCGTACTTCCATGGACTTGATTGCGGCCCTGGAATGTCCGGGAGTGTCGAACTCCGGAATCACGTGAATCTGGCGTGCGGCGGCGTAACGCAGGATTTCTACATAATCTGCGTGTGAATAGTAGCCGTTGCCGGAAGATGTGGCGTCATTCCTGTCCGGGGTGGTGCAGTAGGTAACCTGCAGAGCCTCTGGCTCAGAGAACGTTCCGTCTTCTGCCAGTACCGGGATGCTGCGGAAGGCACCGTAGCTTGTAAGCTCCGGCAGGGCGTCGATTTCTACTCGCCAGCCCTCGTCGTCGCCAAGGTGAAGATGCAGGTAATTAACCTTGTAATGTGCCAGCAAGTCTATGAGCTTGAGAAGGTTGTCCTTGGTTGTAAAGTTGCGGCTGACATCCAGCATAAAGCCTCTGTAAGGCATATCCGGCCAGTCGGTTACAACTGCGTTGGGTACGGGTTTACCCGCAGCGTTGCGGCGGATGTTGTCCAGTGTGACCGATGCGTAGTATGCTCCGGCCTCATCGGCGGCCTCAATGGTTATTCCGCCGTCGATGGTAATCCTGTACCAGCCGGGAACCTGGCCTTCAGTCATCATGACCTCGCCGTTCGCAAGAGCGGTGATATCTGTTTCTCCATCAGCCATTTCAACGGACTTTAGACGGGGAATAATGTCGTATACACCAACCTCTACGGCCGTATATTCGAAGGAATGTTTCTCTTCTGCGGGTAGGAATACGTATTTTGCGTCAAGAGGCTCTGCTTTCTGTCCTTTTTTCTGCAGGTAGAAGCCTTCCGGAGCGCGGCACTGGTTTACCAGAGGTTTGGCCTGATAGCGCAGGCGGATCGTATCCTTGCCCTCCGCCATGGGAACTACGCGGTACATTGTGCCGCTAAGATGCTGAATATCAGCCATAGCGCCCTCTTCCATGATGACGGGAGTGCGGAACTGGTTGAACCAGATTGTCCATTCCGTACCTGCCGGAGGGTTCACAATTTCCATCATGTGGGTGGCCTTTCCGGTCTCAGGGTCCTTCGGACCCTCGGTCCAAATCACTTTGCACGGGGATGAACACGCTACGCACATCGCGCACGTAAATAATAGGTATAAACTGTGCATCGCCTTCATTATCAACGTATTTTAATTGTTTCCACAAATATGGCATAAAAAATTAAAACGTTAAATAAAAATACGCAAATTGTTACACTAATTGCGCAAATTTGCGCGTGTTAAACGTTTCTTATTGATATTTTTGCGAAAAAATACACACAAATATGACTATAGGAATCGACATCGGAGGTACCAATCTGAGCTTTGGACAGGTTCAGGATGGTCGGCTGAAAACTATGTTTTCAGTGCCTTCTTTTGCATCTGATGCCACTCAGGAGCAAACCATGGAATACCTTGTATCCAACATACGGCGCATCTTCACAAAAGATACCGAAAAGATTGGCATCGGTGTTCCGTCGGTGGTGGACGTGAAAAAAGGCATCGTCTATGATACCCAGAACATTCCTTCCTGGAAGGAGGTTCATCTGAAAGAGTATCTTGAGGATGTTTTCAAGGTCCCGGTGGCCATTAACAATGATGCCAACTGCTACGCGATGGGCGTTTACGCCAAGTATCCTGCAGAGGATAAGCCGGAATCCCTGGTAGTGGTTACCCTTGGAACAGGTGTCGGTACGGGTATCGTCATTGACGGCAAGCTTTACAGCGGCGCAAATTGCGGCGCCGGTGAGGTTGGCTGCCTGCCGTACAGGGACTCTATCCTTGAGGACTACTGCAGCAAGAAGTTCTTCACTGGCTTGGGTACGGACGGCAAGACCATTTCTGCCAAGGCCAAGGAAGGGGACCCGGACGCCCTCCTCGTTTACGACGAGTTCGGAAAGCACATGGGCTTCCTCATCTGTTCCGTCCTTTATGCCTACGACCCCAGCCACATCGCCCTTGGCGGCGGTGTCGCCAACGGTTATAAATACTTCTGCCAGTCGATGGAGGCCTTCGTGAAGGAGCACTTCCCGTACACCAAGACCATCGAGAAACTTAAGGTGAACATTTATACAGATAATGACATTCCAGTAATAGGCGCATCATTAATCTAGAAAGCAGATATGAAAAGGTTATTCATACTTTTATTGGCTGTTTTAAGCGTTCATTGCCAGAGTCAGGCACAGAAGGTTGCCTGCGGAGACCAGATGGTCCTTGGAGATAACTGGCAGCTCAGCCGCATCGGCGGAAAGGAAAAATGCACTACCGACGTTCCTGCCACCGTGGCTGGCGCCCTCAATAAGGCCGGCTTCTTTGGCGAGTCCATTCTTGAAGGGAAGAAGTATGCCGATGTTGACAAGTCCATCTTTGACGATGCATGGGCATGGGAGAAAACCTTCTCTATTCGCCCGGAGGCCGGAAAATATTATGAACTGGTATTCGACGGCATCGGCTATTATGCCGATATCTTCCTCAATGGCAAACAGATTGCCAGTGCCGATACCACCGCCGGCGTATTCATCCGCCGCGCATACGATGTGACATCACTTCTTAAGAAGAAAAATAAACTCGAAGTCCGCACCCGCAGGGCGCAGAAAGGCGACCTTAACATCGGCTTTGTAGACTGGAACCCCCGTCCTCTGGACGAGACCATGGGCATTGTCCGCCCCGTAACCCTGCATACCACCGGCTCCGTGGCCGTAGGTGACGTTTACGTGGTTCCGGAACTTGACACTGAGACCTTCAGTTCAGCAGATATAAAAGTGAGAGTGCATTTGAGGAATATGGAAAGTAGGTTGGTTAATGTTAGTTTAGTTGTAGACCTCCAGGGCCTTGGAACGGCATCAGTACCCGTAACCTTGGCCCCTGGAGAGTCTAAAAACGTCCAGCTTACTCCTAAGGAGACACCTCTTCTTCACATTGTCAATCCGCGCGTATGGTGGAGCCACGACCTTGGTACACCGGAGCTCTATAACCTTACCGCTACCGCTCAGGTCGACGGCAAGGTATCCGACAAGAAAGACGTAACCTTTGGCGTTCGCAAGATTGAAAGCCGCCTGATAGGGGACCACTACCGCCAGTTTACCCTCAATGGCAAGGACATCCTTATCAAGGGCGCCGGCTGGACGGACGATATCTTCCTGCAGGACACTCCTGAGTCCATCGCCCGCCAGGTTGAGTATGTAAAGGATATGAACATGAACCTTATCAGGTTCGAGAATATTTGGGGAAAAGACGATTATATCTATGATCTCTGCGACCGCGAGGGTGTGCTCGCCCTGGTTGGCTTCAGCTGCCAGTGGGAGTGGGAAGACTACTGCGGCCTTCCTGAGGTCAAGGGCTTTGGCTGCATCAACACTACTGAGACGGAGGACCTTGCAGTCAAGTACTTCCATGACCAGGTTGTTCGCCTCCATAACCATCCGGCCGTTATTGCATGGATGACCGGTAGCGACCGTATCCCCAACCCGCGCCTGGAACCCAGGTATCTTGCAATCTTTGAAGAAGAGGACTATCGTCCTTACGTTAACTCTGCAAAGAGCCAGAAGAGCGAGGTCAGCGGCTGGTCAGGCTCCAAGATGGAAGGACCTTATGAGTACGTAGCTCCGGACTACTGGTACCTCGATACCAAGAACGGCGGAGCCTTCGGCTTCAACACAGAGACCGGTATCGGCACCAACCTGCCCCAGCTGGAATCCCTTAAAAGATTTATCCCGGAAGACAAGCTCTGGCCTTTGTCAGATGTTTGGAATTACCACTGTACCGCTTCATCTTCCGTAATGAATAACACTAAAGTACTGGAGGAAACCATTAATGGCCAGTACGGGCCGGCCAAGGACCTGGAGGACTTTGTACGCAAGGCACATGCCGTAGATTATGACGGTACCCGCGCCATGTTCGAGTCCTTCCGTGTCCGCGTGCCCGTAGCTACCGGTATCGTTCAGTGGATGCTGAACTCTGCATGGCCTTCACTTTACTGGCAGCTCTACGACTGGTACGGCGTTCCTACAGCCGCCTACTATGGCACCAAGAAGGGTTGCGAGCCCCTGCAGCTGCTCTTCGACTACAAAGACCGCAAGGTTTACGCAGTCAACGAGTCCGCCGCCGATGCCAAGCTGGTTGCCAACGTAAAGGTTTACGACGCCCAGTCCAAACTCATCGGCCAGGAGACCGGCAATGTTGCAATCAGCTACCGTCAGGTACTCCCGGTATTCGACCTTGCCAAGTATGACGGCGCTCCCCACTTTGTCGCCCTTGAGCTTACCAGGGAGGACGGATCGGCCGTTGCAGACAACTTCTACTGCATCCCTGCAGAGGGCAATGAGTACGTTTGGAAGAAGTCCAACTGGTTCATTACCCCCATCAGCAAGCATGCAAGCGTGGCTTTTGCCTTTGAGCAGCCTTCCGCAGACGTAGAGATGACGGTCGAGGGCAACAAGGTCACCCTTACCAACAAGTCCGATGTAATCTCTTACATGAATATCCTCAAGGCCAAGGATGCCGACGGCAACCTTATTGTGCCTGCCCTCTGGAGCGACAACTTCTTCCCTCTGCTCCCCGGCCAGACCAAGACCGTTACCTGCAAGACAGACGCAGCCGATGTAAAATTTGAACTTTCAAAGAATTAACAAATGAGAAAACTAATCATTTCATTGTTGGCCATTGGCCAGGCGGTCTGCATGCTGGCACAGCAGGTGGATCAGGGCCGCGATTTGTCCAAATACGCGGACGACAAATTTGAGAAAGACGACAAATACAAGGTTGATACTCCTTACCAGACAGTATCTGTCGCCCAGGTTCCCGCAGGAGAGATTAAGAATGTAATCTTCCTGATTGGCGACGGTATGGGCGTAGAGCAGGTAAGTTGCGGCTGGGTGCTTAACGGCGGTCATCTTAATCTTGACAACTTCAAGGTTGCAGGCTATTCCCGCACCTATGCAGTAGATAAACTTATCACCGATTCCAGTGCAGGCGGCACCGGTCTTGCCTGCGGAAAGAAGACCAATTACGGTTACATCGGCATTGATGCCGACAAAAATCCTATGAAGAGCCTCCTTCATCTGGCACAGGAAAAGGGCATGAAGACTGGTGTTGCAGTTACCTGCCGCATCAACGACGCCACTCCGGCAGACTTCGTTTGCCATTCCCCGGACAGGCACGAAGAGGCTAATATCGCCGCCCAGTTCGTTGGCAGCGGCGTAGACTTCATCACTGGTGGCGGCCGCCAGTTCTGGGAGAACCGCGAGGACGGCCGTGACCTTATCAAGGAAATGAAGGGCCTTGGCTATACCTTCGTAGAGGATCTTGAAGGTCTCAAGAAGGTAAAAAATGGTCCGGTACTCGGCCTCTTCGCCCCGCTGGACATGGATCCTGTCCTTGATCGTGGCCCCGTTCTGGAAGAGTGCGCAAAGAAGGCTATCGAGGTTCTTGACAACGAGAAAGGCTTTTTCCTGATGATAGAGGGTTCCCAGATAGATGACTGGGCACATCGTCACAAGGTAGGCCACATGGCAGAGGAACTCTTTGAGTTCGACCGCATCATCGGCGAAGTCCTCAAATTCGCAGAGAAAGACGGTCATACTTTGGTAGTCGTTACCGCAGATCACGCAACCGGTGGACTTACCCTTATCAAGGGTAGCCTGGAGGAAAGAGAGGTAAAAGTACACTTCTCTACCAAGGGCCATAACGGTATCGTAGTTCCTGTATTTGCCTATGGTCCTCACTGCGAGGAGTTTATGGGCGTACACGAAAATGCGGAGGTATCGCAGATTATCGCCAAGCTCATGGGCGTTCAGTTTTAATTAAACCGTTTTCAAGTTTGCGCAAATTGTGAACTCAAATACGCATTAATTACCGGTCCCAAAGAATTAAAACGATACATTTGCGAAACTGAACACATAAAAAGAGTTTTTGACAATAAAACTAATCTACACATATGTTTAGAAAACTAATAGCAATCTGGTCGGCCTGTCTCCTTTTGGCGATGGGCTTTACGGCTTGCAACAAAGGGGATACCTTCACTCTCCCTGCCCCCAAGCCTGTAAATGAAGAAATACCGGATGATGACGACACCGGCGGCGGTAGCGGCGGTGGTGGCGGTTCAACAGACACTGGTACTCTTTGTTCGGATATCGGCCAGACCCCGATTATCCTGGCCTATTACACGGAGAATTCGAGCGATCTCCCTGATGTGACCCTCCTTACCCACATCAACTACGCTCACGGCCGTTTCAAAAACCCTACTACGGGTGACGGCGGTATTGTAATCTCCGGCACAAGCCTTATGAAAAAGGTCCTTGCACTGAAGGATGTTAACCCCAGGCTCAAAGTCTTGCTTATGATCGGCGGTTGGGGTATCAAGGCCGATGGTTTCTCCATGATGGCCCGTGACGCCGACAAGCGCACCGAGTTCTGCACATCGGTAAAGAGTCTCCTTGACGAATACGGCCTTGACGGCGTAGATATCGACTGGGAGTATCCTACCTATTCCGCAGAGGGAACAGGTGCATCGGCAGCGGATAAGGGCAACTTCAACCTTGTCCTCAAAGAGCTCCGCGAGACCCTTGGAAACTCCAAGATTATCTCCTTCGCATCTTCTTCAAGCGCCAAGTACGTAGACTGGCCCACAGCCATCCAGTACATCGACTATGTAAACGTGATGACCTATGATATGGGCGCAGCTCCCAACGGTCACAACTCTCCTTTGTACAGATCTGCCAAATTCAACCATCGCAGCTGCGACGAGAGTATCCAGGCCCACCTGGATGCCGGAATTCCGCTGAACAGGATGAATCTTGGCGTGCCTTTCTATGGCAAGTCAGAGAAGAATCCGGCAGAGGGCACCAAGGTTTACGAGTACGAGGTGAACTACAACGAGATGTATGACATTCTTCACAACAATTGGTACAAGAAGAGAAGCCTGGACGTTACCGGTAAGAACAACCGCGTCTGGGACGATGTAGCCAAGGTTCCGTTCCTGACGGACAACCTGGGCCGCAACCTTCTTTCTTACGACGACCCCGAGTCCGTTACTTGGAAGGGCAAGTACGTTGTAGAAAAGAAGCTTCTTGGAGCAATGTTCTGGGAGTATCGCCATGACGACAGCAACCAGTCCCTGCTCAAGGCTCTGGTAAGCGCCGTTTACGGCAAGTCAACAGTGATGGATGAATAATTTAAACAAATAACTAACACTCTATGAAACACAAAACAGTCCAATTGACAAGACTGGTTGTTGTAGGTTTCCTTCTCATGGGCATGTGCTCGGCTCTGTTTGGACAGAACCGGGGCATCGCCATTAAAGGAGCCATCGTAGACACCGAGGGTATTCCTGTCATCGGTGCCAGCGTTCTCGTTAAGGGTACGACAACCGGTGTGGCTGCCGATATGGATGGTAAGTTTGAACTTACTGTTCCCGGAGAGTCCACAATCCTGGAGGTGTCCGCAATCGGTTACGTCGCCCAGGAAGTCAAGGTCGGCAAGCAAAAGGTTTTGAACATCGTCCTCAGGGAAGATTCAGAATCAATTGAAGCGACCGTAGTCGTGGCGTATGGTACCCAGACCAAAGCAACGGTCACCGGTGCCCTTACTTCCATAGACTCCAAAGCACTGGTCAAGGCTCCTGTAGCAGACGTTACCAACGTGCTCGCAGGACAGATGCCGGGTGTAACCACCGTACAGCTCAGTGGTCAGCCTGGTGAAGACTACGCAGAAATCTACATTCGTGGTGTCAGCTCGCTCAGCGACGGTGCATCTACCCCTCTCATCCTTGTAGACGGTGTAGAGCGCTCCCTGAATACAGTAGACCCTAACGAAATTGAGAGCCTGTCCATCCTTAAGGATGCTGCTTCTACGGCTGTGTTCGGTGTGCGTGGTGCAAACGGTGTTATCATCGTTACCACCAAGCGCGGTGATGCCGGCAAACCAAAGATTTCCCTCACATCCATCACAGGTGTACAGGTTCCGCTGTCCTTCATCAAGCAGGCAAGCAGTTACGAGTACTCCAAGTACTACAACGTATTCCAGTGGAACGACGACAACCCCGACCCGGGTGCTTACTTTACCAAAGAGGCTATCGAGGCTTACCGCACAGGATCTGATCCTCTCATGTTCCCTAACCAGAACTGGACAGACCTGATGTTCCGCAAGTCCTTCCTTCAGACCAAGAACAACATCAACATTTCCGGAGGTTCAGAGAACGTACGCTACTTCGTTTCCCTCGGTTACATGTATCAGAATGGTTTGCTCAAGCAGATGCCCGGTCTGAATTACGACAACAACTACTCCTACGACCGTTATAACTACCGTGCCAACTTGGACTTCAAACTTACCGGTACAACCGATATGAAGTTCAACATCAGCGGTGTGATAGGCGATACCCGTGAGCCTATTTACAATGCCAGCAACATCTGGATGCGTACCATGCTGTGGTCACAAGCATTCTCCAGCCCTGGTATCGTAAACGGTTTCCCTATCACCCAGGTATCAGAGAACGCAGTTCCTGACGGTCTTACCCGTTGGAACGGTTTCGAGTATTGGTACGGCTACGGATATCAGGAGAAATACAAGACTTCACTCAGTACCGATATGACCATCACCCAGCGCCTTGACTTCATCACCGAAGGCCTTAGCGTCAGCTTGAAGGGTAGCTACGGTACCGATATGTATATTACCAAGAAGCACAAGGGTAGCGGTGCAATGAAGCAGACCGTAGAGTACAAGTCCTGGAAGGACGGCTCCGGCCTTGACATGACCGACCCTGACTTTGACAAGACCTACCTCTTCGTTATCTCCGGTAGCAACTATCCGCTCTCTTATGACGAGTCTACCGATAACGACAAGGACTGGTACCTTGAGGCCCGCCTCGACTACAAGCGCAAGTTCGCCGGCAAGCACTCCGTTTCCGGTCTGTTGCTTTACAACCAGTCCCGCAACTACTATCCTGACTCATACGACTGGCTGCCCCGTGGCTATGTCGGTTGGGTAGGCCGTGCAACTTATGCTTATGCCGACAAGTACATGGTTGACGTAAGTGCAGGTTACAACGGATCAGAGAACTTCGCCCCCGGCAAGAACCGTTACGGTTTCTTCCCTTCAATCTCCCTCGGTTGGGTAGCATCAGAAGAGAAGTTCATCAAGAAGCTCGGCTGGATCGACTTCCTCAAACTCCGTGCATCCATCGGTAAGGTTGGTAACGACCTTGGTACTTCATCCCGATTTATGTACATGGAGGGTATCTGGACAGAGGCCGGTTCTTATCCCTTCGGCGTAAACAGCTCATCCAGTGTTCCTCGTTACTCCCTTGGTACTCCCGGTAACCCTGGCGTCACATGGGAAACCTCTACAAAGGGCAACGTCGGTTTGGATTTGGAAATGTTCAGGAGCCGTCTGCGCATGACCGTTGATTTGTTCAAGGAGCATCGTACTGGTATCCTCATTTCTCCTAACACCCTTCCTTCAATCATTGCTACCAGCCTCCCGAACATGAACTTGGGTAAGGTAGACAACAAGGGTTATGAGATTGAGATCGGCTGGCGTGACAACATCGGCGCTTTCCGCTATGATATCAACGCCAACGTAACCTTCGCCCGCAACAAGATTATCTACATGGACGAGGTTGAGCCTAACTACGAGTATCAGCGCCGCACCGGTGGTTCTACCGGACGTTACAGCCTGTTCCAGTTCGAGCGTCTGTATCAGTACGACGACTTCTACACCGACGAGAACGGCGTATACCGCGTAAAACCCAGCCTGCCTCAGCCTAACGGTACAGTTAAGCCTGGTGACGCAATGTACAAAGACCTTAACGGCGATGGTATCATCGACGACGAGGACCAGATGATCGACGGTTATCCTAACAGACCTGAATATCTGTTCGGTTCCAACTGGAAATTCGGATACAAGGGCTTCAGCCTCAACCTTAACTGGATTGCAGCTACCAATGTATGCCGTGTTTACAACGAGGACTACCGAGTTCCTTTCACCAACACCGGTCACCGTGGTCTCTTGAAGATGTTCGCAGAGAAGTGCTGGCTGCCTGAGGGGTGCGAGTGGACTGAGCCCCGCACCGACGGTACCCTGCCTCGTATGACCAAGACCAACTACAAGTGGAATGCAAAAGAGGGACACTTGCAAATTTCCGTGTCTGATATGATGTAAATGTTTGACTATAGAGGT
>CAMVFZ010000009.1 GCA_947166905.1 uncultured Prevotellaceae bacterium
GTTTTGTCTAACTTTTGGGGTGCACATCAACTTGTCCGGGGGTGGACAAGCCCCCTGGGGGCTATACCGCACTCCGGCACTCTTTTCCCCGTCCTGCCCGACGTTCCTTTCCTGTCATTCCCGACCTGATCGGGCATCTAATTCCAGAGGCCAGCGAGAGGGGGCCTAGACCTGAACTGTCGCAGCTCACAACCCAAAACGTCGCAGGTGTGATTTTTTTGCCCGAACTGCAACGGTTTTCGGCCACTCAGAGCGTACAGCGTCGCAGGTCAGCCATTTTTGTCACACCTGCGACGCTTTGCCAGCACACCTGCGACGTTAATTGCTCACACCTGCCACATCCTGTCATTTCGACCGACCCCGTCCTTGTCATTTCGACCGGAGCGGAGAAATCCCATCATTGATTATCAATGAGTTAACCACTTTGCTTGTCGCAAAAACGTGACAAGCAAATCACGTAAGTGGCTGATAATCAGAGCTAGGAAGGAAGCACTGCGTTCTTCGGTTTTGGAAGCCCAAAGGGCTGACGCAGGGGGAAGCCGAAGGCTGGCCGGGGGGTACGCCCCCCGGTAGATGGATGATTGGCTGCGCCCTAGGGCGAAGCCAGGGCGCAGCGGGTGAGTTTGGAGGCGAGGTCTGGGGGGAGGACGCCGGCGTGGGCGAGGGCGTCGACGGTTAGGGCTTCGGGCGGGTTGTTCTGGCGGAAGAGTACGACGCCGTGAGCGCGGGATCGGATGTAGGGATGCTTCCGGAGGCTGTCTTCCGGGAGGGTCCAGAGCGGATATGGCTCCGGGGGCGAGACCTCGATGAGGTCTTTGAGGGCGTCAAATTTTTCCTGATCAAAGCGATAAATGTCCATTAACTGTTCGGGGTAAGAGTAGCCGTGGAGTTCTGCGCGATAGCTTACCATTTTGGCGGCGAACCAGGGACCGATGCCAGGCAGGGCGTCAAAGGCGGCGGAATCGGCCGTGTTGATATCGGTCTTGGGAATGTTGATGAAGGGTTCCAGTCGCTGGTAGACGGAATCGGCTACTACATAGGACTTTGCAAAGTCTTCTTTGCGGCGGAAGCGTCCGCCTTTTTGCCTATATCGGTCTATTGATTCCGCCTGCTTTTGGCTAAAGCCCAGCCTCATCAAGTCTTCTATGCTGGCAGTGTTGGGATCGAACGGAAAGCTCTCGTAGCTACGCGTTGCAGTGTTCTTGCGTACTGCCTCCGCCGTTGCCGTATGGTGCCCACGTTTGCGGGCAGGGGCCTGTGCCTGCCAAAGCCCATCGGCCATATTTTCTGGGCTTTGGTGGGCATTGGCCCTGCCAAAACCTGCCTCATTAGAATAGATAAACACCGTGTCGGGGGTATCCCGGCCGGCGGCGATGTGGACAACTGCTGCGCTATGAATAAAAAGTGCCGTCTGATAGCCAACGGCAAGAAACACCAGAGCTACAACCCCGGTTGCAAAGGAAGCAGAAACCTTCTTCCCCTCCTTATCTTTACCCATTTCTCCTCAGGCTTTCCCCCTAAGGTTAAACAGAATTACTCCTCCGAAGCCTTGCCCCGGACTGCAGGTTTCCCCGCAACAATTATTACGATTTCGCCCTTAGGCTCAGTCTTCTTAAAATGCTCCAGCACCTGGCCGATGCTGCCCCGGCGGTGCTCCTCAAACTTCTTGGAAATCTCCCTTGCAACGCTGCAGGGACGGTCTTCTCCGAAGTACTGCGCAAACTGTTCCAGCGTTTTTACAAGCCTGTAAGGAGACTCGTAAAAGACCATAGTACGCGGCTCCTCCGCCAAAGTCTGCAGCAGGGTCTGACGGCCCTTTTTCACCGGCAGGAAACCCTCAAAACAGAAGCGGTCGCACGGCAGGCCGGAAGACACCAAAGCCGGAATGCAAGCGGTGGCTCCGGGCAGGGTCTGGACCTCTATTCCCTCTGCAGCGCAAAGACGTGCCAGGAAGAAGCCAGGATCGGAAATTCCCGGCGTTCCGGCGTCACTAATCAGCGCGATATTCTTGCCTGCAAGCAGCTCATTTACAACCTCTTGCGAAGCCTTATGCTCGTTGAACTTGTGGTGAGAGCGCAACGGCTTGTGAATATCGTAATGCTTAAGCAAAACGGAACTGGTGCGGGTATCCTCTGCCAGGATAAGGTCTGCCTCCTTTAGCACGCGGACAGCCCTGAGCGTCATATCCTCAAGGTTGCCGACGGGCGTAGGAACTATGTACAGTATGCCAGCCATTATTTGCGGATTTTACGGCGCACGGCCATCATGAAGCGGTAAACGTCATCGGACTCCAGATCCCATTCCGGGAAGGTCTCGCTCAGGTAGCCGATGGCGGCCGACAGCGTCTGTGTATTATTCAATGTGTCGATGGTGCTCTGGTACAGGGAACTGTCTTTCCTGAACAGTCGGTTGATGAATACAACCTGGTCTCCCAGTGCGATTGCGCTGCGCAGGGAGCGTACTTCCGGGCCCGGCATATCGTTGCGCCATGCTGCTTTTGCTGCCATTGCGTCTACCACAGCCTTGGGTGCGGCTGAGGTCTGGTAAACAGCCCTGCCGGCCTTACGGCGGCCCTTTGCGGGATCTTCAATCGGCTCCGGAGCGTCACCAAAGAGGGATTCCGGCATATCCTCTGAAGCATCTGCTGGTTCCGGCTCAGCAACAGGTTCCGGCTTGGGTTCTGCCACCGGTTCTGGTTCTGCAACTGGCTCCTCTGCAACAATCGGCTCTTCTACAACCGGCTCGGGTTCAACGACCGGCTCTTCGGCAACCGGTTCTGCGGTTGCGGTTGGCTCCATCGGCTCGAAGTCATCGGGAGACAAATTTATATCTATCGGCTCTTCATCACCGGCGGCGGGCTCTGCAACAGGGGAGTCAGACTCCGTCTGCATGGCCCTAAGTTCTTCAATCTCAGCTCGCAAGGCCTCGACATCGGAAGAAAGCTTCTGCCACTTCTGAAAAAGATCCTCAAATTTTTCTGAAAAGTTAGTGTTCATAATGCGCAATATTGACTATATTTGCTAAGACTAAAGCATAGCAATACCTCACAAAAATACGAATATGTTTTCAGAAAACACAAAAAAATCCGGATGTATCGAAGTAATTTGCGGCTCGATGTTCTCCGGAAAGACCGAAGAGTTGATCAGGAGGCTTAAAAGAGCTCAGTTTGCAAAGCAGAAAATAGCAACTTTCAAGCCCACAATCGATAAAAGGTACTCAGACCTTGACGTGGTTTCCCATGACTCTCACAGCATTTCCTGCACTCCTATCAAGACTCCTGCGCGCATGCTGCAGATAGAGCCGGATGTAGAAGTTGTAGGAATTGACGAGGCCCAGTTCTTTGACATGAGCCTTATCGATGTAGTTCAGGAGCTGGCAAACAAGGGCGTTCGCGTGATTGTTGCCGGTCTTGACACAGACTATCTGGGCAAGCCCTTCGGCCCCATCCCAGGCCTCATGGCCATTGCAGAAGATGTGCAGAAGGTTCATGCCATTTGCGTAAAATGCGGTAATCTGGCCAATCATTCGCATCGTCTGTCAGAGAGTAAGAAACTTGTTGTGCTGGGTGAGAAGGACGTTTACGAGCCCCTTTGCCGCGAGTGCTTCAACAAGGCTCTTTCAGAGGAACAATAGTGCTTTCTGACCGGTTCCGATATTATCTAAAGTATGAACGCAAGATGTCGCCCAATACGGTGGCATCTTACGGGTCCGATGTAGACCTTTTTCTGCAGGAAACAAGCCTTGCCCCGGAGGGTGTAAAGGCCGATGATATCGTAGCCTACATCTCCGGCAAGAAGATGTCTGAGCGTAGCCAGGCACGGCTTCTTAGCGCGCTCCGGAGCTTTTTTAACTTCTTGATTCTTGAGAAGTTACGTAACGACAATCCTTGCGACAAAGTGGCTGCGCCCAAGCTGGGCCGGTACATCCCTTCAGTACTGTCGCTGGAGGAAGTCCTTGCTATAATCGAGTCCGTGGACACGGGCTCCTGGCGCGGTAAACGCGACCGCGCCATTCTTGAGGTCCTTTACGGCTGCGGTCTTCGGGTTTCAGAGGCCGCCAATTTGCGCATTGCCGATGTTTTTAAGGAGGAAGGCTTTGTGCGGGTCGTTGGTAAAGGCGACAAGCAGCGCCTTGTGCCGATAGGTGAGCCCGCTCTTGCGGCCATCGACGCCTATCTTGCCGACCGTCCTTTCAGCGGCGACGTGCTCTTTCTGAACGCCCACGGAAAGCCCCTCAGCCGCATTTCTATCTTCAATCTCATAAAGACTCAAGCCATAGCCGCCGGCATCCAGAAGGAAATCTCTCCCCACACCTTCCGGCACTCCTTTGCCACCCATCTTGTAGAAGCCGGCGCCGATCTTCGCGCCGTCCAAGAAATGCTCGGCCACGAGAGCATCCTCACCACCGAAATCTACACTCACATCGACCGCGCTACCTGGCAGCGCTCCATCCTTGACCATCACCCCCGCGGTTGAAGATCTGCTTCCGGAGCGCTGCCAATCATCCATCAACCCTATTTGGCGGGTTTGTAGCCTTTGATACAACCGGCGATGGAGGTGCTCCAGCGGCTTGGCTTTTCAGGCTTGGTGCCGTTACGGGTGCCGTCCTTGCGGTCGCCCCATTCCCAGCAGTAACACTCTCCTGCGCCTATTACCAGCTTGGAAGTTCCTTTTTCTTCGTTGATTTCTAGCCTTGATGAGACTGTGCCTCTCTTGCGCTTGTCCAGAGGCGGGGCCTCGTAAATGATATTGTTCCACCAGGTAAGGGAAGTGGAAGTCCATCTGATTTTAACGGGGCCGAAGGTATGTTCACCATCATCCAAACCGACGGAAAGATTACCGTTCTTGGGATTTTTGTAATAACTCCTAACCTTTCCTTCTGCGTGAATCTCGGAGAAAGAGAACGTGTAGGTATGGTCGTTGTGTACTGCTTCTCCGGAATGCGCCGGAACGGTGATGGAATAGCGTCCGTCCTTTATTGAAATGTGACCGGTAACAGTGTGCGTCTCATAATAATCCTCCAGACTGTACAAGCTCAACGTGATACCCCTGACCATATAGAAATCACTATCGAATACCAGGTCTTCCTGCTCCGGCTCCTCTTTTTTCTCTTCCACAGCGACATCGGTCTTCTGGTCTTCGTTCTTCTTCTGATAAGCAACGGGATCGCTGGGGGGACTGACGTAAACATCGCCATTATCCTCGTTCTTGTAGAACCACATCGAGCGGATGGAAATATCTATGTCAGAGCGGCTTATACTTGCGAGGCCGTAAGGCAGGGTGACGGTTTTACCACATTCTTCCACGGGGAAATCTGCCGGGTACTCTTTCCCGGTTTTGCTGTTTTTAACCAGCAGACGCATTCCAGAAAGGTACTTGTACTTTACAAGTTTGTCGTTCGGCTGCTCCTGCAGGTTGATCAGCAGACCGTTCTTGTCTGAGTTTTCACCGGAGACGGAAGGTTTTTTCCGTGGCTGGTAAAGCGCTATGACATCGTAATAGAATTCACTGTCAATGACTTCGTCCTTAATGTCCGGCCTGTAGAACAGGGCGGCATATACCGATTCCCTGAGGGTATCGGCATCGGGCTTGAACTCCAGGTAAAACCGGTTCTTGGCCTGCGACATATCCCGGTCGTTCAGGAAGGTAAACTTCATTTTCTGGTCGTTGACCTTCTTGGATGGCATGGCAAACACGTTGTATGGTATCTTGTTATCCTTTCCGGACCAGTACCTCATTATCTTGACGGCAAAGGGTTCTGCGGTTTCCTTGTTGTCTATTCCAAGGTTGGCAATTCGGTGAACCGGAAGGTCCGGGCTGTGCTTGAAGACTGGGATGATGTAGTTGGAATAGCCTTTGACCAGAACCGATCCCTGGCTTTCCACAATTTCCTTCATATACTCCCAGCAGAATTTCTCGAACAGATTGCTGAATTCCTGATCCGATGCTATTCCGAAGATGTCCTTCATATCCTCGACAAAGGTCTTGTTGTAGGCATATCCGTTCATTATGTCGTCAAAGCTGACCTTCTTTTTATGGTCGTTCAGATACTGGATGAAATCGGCCAGCATATATCCGCCATATGTGTCCTGGTCGTTTACGCCAAGAATGCCCTTTGGATAACTGAGGCCCATCGGCCAGCAAAGCAGCTTTTTGCAATCACGTTCCGCATATTGCAGGATGTCCGATACCTCCTTGGATTCAGTATCGCCATAGTTGAAATAGCCTTTCTTATTCATCCAGACGGCAAACCAGTGTTCTGTAATCGACCCGATGGCCTCCATAAAACGCTTGTCAGAGAAGAAAATGGAGGTAACGTATTCGAACTCGTATGCGTGGCCAATCTCGTGGGCCATCGTAACGCAAAGCGCATCCAGAGACTTCTTGTCATAGACGGTCTTGCTCCCGTCTTTCTTAAGATAGCCATCGTAATTTACGTAGATGGTGCCGCCGACAACGGGATAGGGTTTGAAAAGCGCCTTTGTCGCAGAGCTGCCGATCTCGCTGGAAGGTATGATGTAAACGTAATAGTCGTAAGAAAGAGCATTCATTCCCAGACCTTCCTTGTCGCGGGCGAAGCGGTTGCCAAGCTTCGTGCCTTTAATTACGTCCTTTACGCTCTGCGGCAGTCTGATATCCGGGTCCTTGAGGATGTTTCTGGTCTTTGTGTCTTTCTTAAGCATTTCTGTGTATTCTACCAGAATGCCTGTTCTGCGCATCCTTTCTGCTTCTTCGCTTCCAAGCCAGGCGTTCTCGATTTTTGCGTGTTCGCTGTCGTACTTCCGTGTGGCCTTGTCTTCCAGTATCCTAAGCCGGCCCTTCAGCTCTGTTGTCTTTTCCAGATAAGTCTGCATACGGTCACCGTCTTCTGTCTTGCTGAAAAGGAAGAGCACGACAAAGTTGCCAAAGTCATCTGTCACAGGCACTTGGATAAGGTCGCTCTTCTCCCAGAAGCAGATAGGGTAGCCGGCATTTTTCCAGCCCTCGAAGTCCAGTCTTGTCTTTAACGGAATGCCGATGGCGCCGGTATGGAAAGCATAGCCCGCTACGCTCACCAGGACAAGGGAGCAGATTGTGGTAACCAGCACGCTGTTCTGGCAGGCCTCGTAACGCAAAACGCCGCCGTCAAGTCTGGTGTTAAGGCGGCGAAGCCCGCCTTTGTCATCCATACGCCACAGGCGGATGGCAGGCTGCAGAACTTCCGGAATGCCCAGTTCATTAAGGTTCACCTGAACAGAGAATTTGCCGGGGAGAACTTCATCCGATGCCAGTCCGGCATCCAGGTCGCAGGCCCACAGAAGCTGCTCGTCGGGCAGCTGGGACTCAATTTTCTTGTCCAGCCTTTGCATTTCTTCTCCGGACAGTTTGCTTACGCGGATGTCAGGATCAGAGGGAAATGCGCCGGCCGGGGCGCTAACCGTAATTTCCTTGATTGGCGTTGTCTTGAACGGCTGGCTTTCTCCGTGTCCGGGAGCAACCGGGGCGCCGGGTTTGAACTGCGCCAGATTCTCTTCCGTTACAAGGTCAAGGATGCAAGGTCTTCCTTTGACGGCGGTCTCTTTTCTGTCCTCCTGCTTGTTTGAATTACCGGGAATACAAAGCGGGATAAGAATAGCGCAAGCTATGATGGCAAGATAAATCAGGTAGATTACGAGCTTGTTTCTGCTGGATGACATAGACGTTACAATAAGTGACAATTGCAAATATATAAAAAATAGAGTATCTTTGCACGATTATAGAAATAGATTATGGCAGACAACAATACACTACTTGAGAAAGTACTCAGTCTACAGGATAAGTATCAGAAACTACAAGAGCAGCTGGCAGACCCCGAAGTCATGTCGGACATGAAAAAATACGTCCAACTCAACAAAGACTACAAAGAACTCCAGCCCATCATCAAAGCAGGCCTTGACTACAAAGCCATGCTAGAAGAAATGGCCACCGCAAAAGACATCCTCATGAACGAAAAGGATGAAGATCTGCGCGAAATGGCCCGCGAAGAAATCGCAGAAATAGAGCCCAAACTCCCCGAAATGGAGCAGAACATCAAACTCCTGCTCATCCCCGCAGACCCCGACGACGGCAAGAACGCCATCGTAGAGATTAGGGGCGGCGCCGGCGGCGACGAAGCCGCAATCTTTGCCGGCGACCTCTTCCGCATGTACAGCAAGTACGCTGAGCGCAAGGGCTGGAAACTGGAAGTAACCGACCAGGCCCCCGGAACCTCCGGCGGCTTCAAGCAGATAGTCTTCACACTGTCAAGCAATAACGACGGAGTATACGGCACAATGAAATATGAATCCGGCGTACACCGCGTACAGCGCGTACCCCAGACAGAAACCCAGGGCAGGCTGCAGACATCTGCAGCATCCGTCGCAGTATTCCCCGAAGCCGGCGAATTCGATATCGAACTTAACATGAACGATATTCGCAAAGACCTGTTCTGTTCTTCAGGTCCCGGCGGACAGGGCGTAAACACCACTTACAGTGCAGTACGTCTTACCCACATCCCCTCAGGAATCGTAGTACAGTGCCAGGAAGAGCGCTCACAGCTCAAGAACCTTGACCGCGCAATGGCCGAGCTCCGTACCCGACTCTACAACATGGAGCATCAGAAGTACCTTGACGGCATCGCAGCAAAACGCAAGACCATGGTATCCACCGGAGACCGCTCCGCAAAGATCCGCACATATAACTATCCCCAGTCCCGCGTAACCGACCATCGCACAGGCTGGAGCATGTACAACCTTCCCGTCTTCATGGACGGTGACATCCAGGACTGCATCGACTCACTGGTCGTAGCAGAAAACGCAGAGCGCCTTAAAGAGGCAGGAGAAAATTAATCGGACAGAACTATGGCAAACAGAGATAATGAGGGCCTGAAAGCCCTGGGCCGCAAGGTCGTATACAACGACAACTACGCCCCCGAAGTCCTTGAATGCTTCGAAAACCTGCACAAAGGCAACGACTACTGGGTACGCTTCAACTGCCCCGAATTCACCACCCTCTGCCCGATTACCGGCCAGCCCGACTTCGGCGAAATCCGCATCGCCTACATCCCCGGTGACAAGATGGTAGAAAGCAAGAGCCTGAAGCTCTACCTCTACAGCTTCCGCAACCACGGAGACTTCCACGAAGACTGCGTTAACGTCATAATGAAGGACCTTATCAAGTTGCTGGATCCCAAGTACATAGAGGTAACCGGCTTCTTTTTACCCCGCGGCGGAATCTCTATCTACCCCTACGCCAACTACGGCCGCCCCGGCACCAAGTGGGAAGCCCTCGCCGCTAAGCGCCTGGAATCCCACGAATAATGGAACTAACTGCTGCTAAGATTAAGGAAATCAGGGCGTTGCGGGAAAAGAAATTCCGCGACGCAAGCGGACTGTTTACCGTAGAAGGAGAAAAAATGGTAGCAGAAGCCCTGGCCTCCGGCCTTGAAGTAGTAGAAGTCTACCGCAAAGAAGAAATAGGGGAGAAAGCAATGGAACGCATCAGCGCCCTAACCACCCCATCCCCCGTCCTAGCCGTAGTAAAAATCCCACACCCCGCAAAACCCTCCGCCCACGGTCTCTGCCTGGCCCTTGACGGCATCCGCGACCCCGGCAACATGGGCACAATACTACGCATGGCCGACTGGTTTGGAATAGACACCGTATACGCCTCGCCCGACAGCGTCGAAGCCTTCAACCCTAAGGTCATCCAAGCCTCCATGGGCACAATCTTCCGCAAACAACCCGTCACCGCCGATATCCCCGAACTCTGTAAAGAATTCAAAGCCAAAGGCTTGCAAGTATTCGGCACCTTCCTTGGCGGAGAAAACATCTACACCGCGGACCTCCCCGCCGAAGGCCTCATCGTCATGGGCAACGAAGCCCACGGCATAAGCCCCCAGGTAGAAGCCCATGTAAGCGTAAAAATCACAATACCATCATTTGCAAAAGGGCCCACAGCAGAATCGCTCAACGTAGCCGTAGCCACAGCCCTTGCAATCTCTGAATTCAAGCGCAGGACCCTCTAGGCCCCAAAATCCTTGACAGCATTAAGAATCTGAGCCTCGTAAGTCTTGGTAACAGGAAGCACGGGCAAGCCCTCCTCGTCCAACTCAAGCTCGTAGCCCTGAGCGCCCTGACGCAGCACCTTCACACGGCCGATATTAACAACAAACCGGCGGTTGCAACGTACCAGAAGCGTATCCTTGAAATTATCCTCCAGATTCTTAAGACGAGTACGAACCATGAACTTGGCAAGCCTGCCATCGGCGCCATGGTACCAAACGATGACGTAATTGTCGTCCGACTCAAAGTAATAAATACTGCCAAGCACCGCAGAAAACTTAAGCGTACCGCTAAGATCGTAAAGATTGATCTTCTTCTCCCAAGGCAGGGGCGCAGCAGGCTCCGCCACAGCCTTTCTGGTCTTTACAATAGTCTTGTTCTTATCCAGCAAAGCAAAGTACATTCCCGCGATAATATTGGGCACGATAAGGGAAGTAATGGCGTAAACCATCGCCTTTCCAAGCAACTCCAGGAACGAAGTCTCCTCTATGTCTATGATGCCGATCTCGTCCCCCTGGATAGTGAAAGCCGAGTATAAAAGGCAGATAATCACCGACTCCGCCACAATCCACATCACAAAGCCAAAGTAAGTCATACGCATCCTGCGCGTAGCGTACATAACGCGCCTGCTGATAATGATAATGAGCAGGGCGATGGCAAAGAAAACGGCTGTGAAGGCGAAGGCCCTGGAAGGCTTAAGCTCGAACCAGGCATTATCGGAAAATGGAATACTCAGAAGCATAAGCACCAGGGAGAAAAGCGCCGTGAAAGTAACGGTACCAATCATCTGGAATTTGCCCCGGAAATAACCCGGCAATGTATGCTTGTCATTAGTCGCCATATCCGCACAAAAGTAGTAAAAAATCCATTAATTTCACCACATATATTGCAATTTCGCCACTAAATTACTGATTTATAGCTATAAGTGGTCACTTTTACCACAAACTCCCGTAAACTGTTCCGATTTATAAAACAAAGGTTTATTTTTGCATCCGATAAATTATGCCAAGACGGCAGAAAACCTTTAAATAGCATGAAAATTTTAGGAACAGGAAGCGTACTTCCCAAGAAAATTGTCACCAACGATGACCTTTCAAAGTTTCTGGATACCAGCGACGAGTGGATCACCACACGAACCGGTATAAAGAAGCGTCACGTCATCTCCGACGAGAAGTTGGAAGACATGGCCGCAGAAGCTGCTTTGAAAGCCCTTGAAATGGCCGGCAAGAAGCCGGAGGACATGGACCTCTTCATTTGCTCCAACGTAGTCAACGAGTATGTAACTCCCTCACTGGCCTGTGTAGTGTCAGAGAAAATTGGAGTTAAATGCGGTTGCTACGACATAAACTGCGCATGCCCCGGTTTCCTGTTTGCCCTTGACATGGCAGACAGCTACTACAAGGCAGGCAAAGCCAAAAACATACTTATCGTCTGCGCCGACGAACCCTCCCGCATGTGCGACTGGACCGACCGTTCCACCTGCGTACTCTTCGGAGACGGCGCCGGTGCCGTAGTACTGGGCGAAGGCGACAACGTACTCGCAACAAAAATCAACTCCCAGCCCAACGTGGACAAACTCTGGGAAACCCGCATACTTGAAAGCACTCCCTACATCAACAAGATGGAGCTCAACATGCCTCTGCAGATGAAGGGCAAAGACGTATTCAAGTTTGCCGTAAGCGCCTCTACAACAGAGGTCGTAGCCCTTCTGGACAGCATCGGCATGAAGAAGGAAGACGTGGGCTATTATATTGTACACCAGGCAAATATGCGCATCATCGATGCCATCAAGAACTTCCTCGGAGAGCCTGAAGAGAAGTTCCCTACCAATATTGCAGACCACGGCAATTCATCATCGGCATCCTGCCTCATCCTCCTGGACGAGTGCAATCGCAGAGGACTCTTCAAGAAGGACGACATCCTTGTGTTCAGCGCCTTCGGAGCAGGCCTTCTGTCAGCCGCCGCCATCGTCAGATGGTAAAATGGTAATTTTGGCAACTTTAGAGGCACCATTACCATAGGTAATTTGAAAAAAAAGTGTTACATTTGCAGTCCAAACGAAAATTAATATACAGTAATGAATAACGAAAAACGAGTAGTCATCACCGGTATGGGCGTCATCTCCTCCGTAGGAAATGACATCCAGACTTACTGGAAGAACCTTAAAGACGGTGTTTGCGGCATTGAGGTAATTGACAATTTCCCCACGGACGACCTGCCCGTAAAGATTGCCGGCAAAATCAAGGACTTTAATCCCGAGGCTTACGGAATGGACAAACCCTTCGTCCGCAAGCAGGATAGATTTACCCAGTACGGTGTTGCAGCCGCATATCAGGCAATGCAGGATTCTGGTCTTGTATCAGAGGGCGAGGGTGCCAATATCGATCCCTTCCGCCTTGGTGTTTACGTAGGTTCCGGAATCGGTGGCTTCGAGGTTCAGTACCGCGAGACCGCAAAGATGATTGAAGACCCTTCAGGTCAGTGGATATCTCCGCTCTTCATTCCTACGATGATTTCCAACATCGCTGCCGGCCACATCGCAATCAAGAACCACGCTCAGGGCCCCTGCCTTGACATCGTAACCGCTTGCGCAACCTCTTCCCATTGTCTTGGTGAGGCCTTCCGCGCCATTAAGCATGGTTATGCCGATGCCATCATCGCCGGTGGCTGCGAGAACGCAACCATTCCGCTTGGTATCGTAGGCTTTGCAAACGCAAAGGCCCTTACAAGGGTAGAAGATCCTAAATACGCATCCCTGCCTTTCAACAAGAACCGTCAGGGCTTCGTAATGGGCGACGGCGCTGGTATCCTCATTCTTGAGGAACTTGAGCACGCAAAGGCCCGTGGCGCCAAGATCTACGGAGAGATGGTAGGTTACGGCAACACCTGCGACGCATATCACGCAACCGCACCGCGTCCGGACGGCGTGACCCAGGCCAAGTGTATTTCCCTTGCCCTGGAAGAGGCTGGCTTCGACAAAGAGAAAGATAACCTTTACATCAACGCTCACGGTACAGGTACCCACCTGAACGACGTAGCAGAGACTATCGCATACAAGGCCGCCCTTGGTGACTTTGCATACAAGGCACACATCAGCTCTATCAAGTCAATGACAGGCCATATGTTCGGCGCAGCCGGTGCAGCAGAGGCCATCGCAACAGTCCTGGCACTTAAGGAAGGAATCATTCCTCCTACCATCAACCTGGATTGCCCGGATCCTGAATGCGACCTTGACTACACACCTAACGTGGCCCTCAAGAGCGACATCACCCTTGGTATTTCAGATTCACTCGGCTTCGGCGGTCACAATGCCTGCGTAGCCTTCCGTCAGTATAAAGACTAAACCCAATAACGTACTATGACCGAACTTAATAAAGAAGACATCAAAGGTTTTCTCCCGCACAGGGAACCAATGCTCCTTATAGAGAAATCCTATATCGACGAAGAGGGCAACGCCCACTCTGAGTACAAGATCAAAGAGGACGAGTTCTTCACACGCGGCCACTTCCCCGGCAACCCCGTAGTTCCCGGTGTAATCCAGTGTGAGATCATGGCCCAGAGCTGCGCAGTACTTGTAAAGGACGAAATCCCCGGACATATTACTCTTTATGCCGGCCTTAACAACGTGAAATTCAAGAACGTAGTTAAGCCCGGAGACGTTTGCAAGGTCACCAGCAAGATGAACGAGCGCCGCGGTCAGCTTTTCTTCTGCAGCGCCAAACTGGAAGTTGACGGCAAGCTTTGCTGCAAGGGAGACCTTACTTTTGCTCTTGTTCCGATAGAGAAGTAATAGAGCAGGAGGTCGCGGCAGTGGCAAGGAATCCTGCATATGTAGATACTGCTGCCCTGTGCGATAAGATAATCAGGGAAGCCGGGGCTGGAGTGTTCAGCCCCGTCTACCTTTTAATGGGGGAGGAACCCTATTATCCGGATAAGGCCTGCGAAGCCATCATCAATGCCGCCCTGGCCCCGGAAGAAAGGGACTTCAACCAGACAATATTCTACGGACTTGATACAGACGCCGGTACGGTTGCCTCGGAAGCCAGATGCTATCCGATGATGGCCGAGCGGCGTTTGGTGGTTTTAAAGGAAGCCCAGAGCATGAAAAGCCTGGAAGACCTGGCCACTTACTGTGAAGATCCACTCGACTCCACAGTCCTTGTAATTCTGATGCGCGGGGCTAAGGCCGACAAACGCAAGGCCCTGTACAAGACCGTCTCCAAGGTGGGTACGGTGTTGGAATCGCAGCCCCTCCGGGACTACGAGATGGGCCGATGGATTAGCGATTACTACGCCTCCCGTGGCCTGGAAATAGACCCTGAGGCAGCCGCGCTGCTGGGAGAATCGGCCGGTACGGATCTGGGGAAAATCGCTCTGGAGACGGACAAAATGCTGAAAAACCTTCCTCAGGGTGCAAAAAAAGTTACCGCAGAAGACATAGAAAACAACATCGGCATTTCCAGGCAGTTCAATATATTTGAGCTTACAAAAGCTCTGTCTGCAAGAGATGCCCAAAGGGCCCTGTACATAGCTGCAAGGCTTGGCTCCGAGGCCAAGTTTGCACTGCCGATGGCTACCGCAGCCATCTTCGGGCACTTCTACAGGCTGCTCACCCTGACGGCAAGGCTGGCCAAAGGCCCGGTGTCGCCGCAGGAAAAGGCCGCCATACTTGGCGTAAACCCTTATTTTCTAAGGGAATACGACCAGGCTCTGGCCAACTACCCGATGCCCCGCCTAATGCGCGTACTTGCCGCAATAGAGGAATACGACTACAAGGGCAAGGGTGGCGCCGGACAAGATACTGAAGACAAAGAACTGCTTCTTGAACTTACGTCTAAAATCTTAGCAGTATGATTATAAAAACTATTGACATCTGTAAGAACTTCGGAGAAAAAGTGGCTCTGGATCACCTGAGCCTTGATATTCCGGAGGGACAGATCTTTGGCTTGCTGGGCCCTAACGGCGCCGGTAAGACCACACTTATCAGAATTATCAACAGAATAACCATTCCCAATTCCGGTCAGGTCCTCTTCAAAGACAAGCCCATTACCCAGGAAGACGTAATGTGCATCGGCTACCTTCCGGAAGAGCGCGGCCTTTACCGCAAGATGAAGGTAGGGGAGCAGGCCCTGTACCTGGCCCGCCTCAAGGGAATGAGCCGCACAGACGCTATGACAGCCCTCAAGGACTGGTTCGTACGTTTTGGTATCGAATCCTGGTGGAACAAGAAGGTAGAAGAACTTTCAAAGGGTATGGCCCAGAAGGTTCAGTTCATTACCACCGTTGTCCACAAACCTTCACTGATGATTTTGGACGAGCCCTTCAGCGGCTTCGATCCCGTTAACGCAGAGGTTATCCGTCAGGAAATACTCCGTCTTAAAGAAGAAGGTGCAACCATAATCCTCTCTACCCACAACATGGAATCAGTAGAGGAACTTTGCGACAGCATAGCCCTGGTCAACCATTCCAAACTGGTTGTAACCGGTCCGACCGACCATATCCGTCGCTCTTACGGAGACAGCCGCGTAGAGTTGATTTACACTGCCGATGCCCCCTTGCAGAGCGCTCCAGGCGTGTTTGACGTAGATTCAGACACTGTCCAGGACGGTGTTCACACCGCCATGCTCCGCCTTGGCGCCGGTACCAACGAGGCCCTTGCCGCCATTCTTGGCGCGGGCATTACCGTACGCTCGTTCAGGGAACTCATCCCCAGAATGAACGATATTTTCATCAGACTTGTAACAGGGGAGGGCAAATAAATGAACTTCAAGATCATAAACGCCGTAATTTCACGGGAATATACAACCAAGGTCAGGAAGAAATCCTTCCTTATCACCTCTCTTATAGTGCCGATCATCATTGGCGTCGCCTTCTTCATTATGATACAGTTGGCAACCAATATCGGCTCACGTGCCCAGAAGGTGGCCGTTATCGACCATACCGACGGCATAGTAATGCCTTTCCTCAAGGACAACAAGGCCAATACATATACCGATTGTTCCACGGAGACTGAAGAGGAACTAAAGGCCCAGATGGAAGCCAGGAGCATCGATGTAATACTGGTAGTATCGGAACTGGACAGCCTTAACAGCGTAAGCCTGCAGGCCTATTCCCGCAAGCCTCTTAACGTAGAGTTCTCCGGAATGGTGAACCGCCAGGTAAACGAGGCCATCGAGGCATACAGGATTAGCACTTACAAGGATATTGAGAACCTTCGCCAGATTATAGACAGCGTACGCAGCGACGTCTCTATGACAGAGTTCCTGCTGGATGAGTCTGGTAATGAAAGTATTTCTGAATCAGGTGT
Organism: uncultured Prevotellaceae bacterium; assembly: GCA_947166905.1. Taxonomy (GTDB): domain Bacteria; phylum Bacteroidota; class Bacteroidia; order Bacteroidales; family UBA932; genus Cryptobacteroides. The sequence continues at coordinate 16,368 of CAMVFZ010000009.1, forward strand.
TTACATGGGCGTATCCATGGTTATGGGTATCTTTATCTTCATGTTTATCACCATGTTCGGAGCCATGGTAATGTCCAGCGTAATCGAGGAAAAGAGCAGCCGCGTAGTTGAGGTCCTCATCTCTTCTGCAAAGGCTACCGAGCTTATGTTCGGAAAGATTATTGGCGTAGCACTTGTGGCCCTTACACAGTTTGTGCTGTGGATACTCCTCACCATCGGCGTGCTTACCGTACTTGGATATCTTACCGGCGGCTTTGGCGGCGGAGATGCTTCTGCCATGATGGAAATGGCCGGTGCAGGTGACCTCCAGGGCCTTGCAGCCAAGGGTGGTGACTCCGCTGTAATCTTCTCTACCCTTGTGAAGATTCCTTGGGGCACCATGATACTCTCCTTCATAGTTTACTTCATCCTTGGCTACCTGCTGTACTCCAGCATGTTCGCAGCCATCGGTTCCGCAGTAGAGAACGAAGGCGACGCCCAGCAGCTCCAGCTGCCCCTTACCATTCCCCTTATGATTGGATACATGATTGTGTTCTTTGCCTTCAGGAACCCGGACAGCAGTACTGTAGTCATCGGCTCACTCATTCCTTTCACTTCTCCTATCGTAATGCTTGCCCGTATCCCTTACGGAGTGCCTGCAATAGAGCTTATCGCTTCTATACTGATACTCCTTGTCACCTTCATAGTGATGGCATGGGCATCGGCAAAAATCTACAGGGTAGGTATATTGATGTATGGCAAAAAGTCATCCTTCAAAGACCTGTGGAAGTGGCTCAGGCAGAGTTAAAATCTGCATAAATACTTAAAATACCAATATATGAAGCGTTTATTATTTTTAGCGATTCCCGCCTTGTTGCTGGTATCCTGTGCAGGGGACCAGATCACCTGGACTCGCGCCTCTATCAGGGGCCAGCGTACAGGTGTCGTTGCCTGCAATGCTACCAATGTGGCAGAGACGGTAGGAACAATAAATGATTCCGTATACACGGCCCCCAACGGCCGTACCTTCGGCCCCCAGACCTCTACTTACAAGGTTGCAAAGGCTATGCTGGACGCCCAGCCCAAGATGGCAGACCTTAAGACTGTTATCGGCTATTCACCCCGCGAGATGATAAGGATGCGTCCTGAGAGCGAGATCAGCGACTGGTTCATTGACGAGCTTATGCGCGCTGCAGAGCGTAAATCCGGCAAAAAGATTGATGTGGGTATCACCAATTTTGGCGGCATCCGCGTTGATATGCCTGTTGGCGACGTGCTTAAGGACGATATCGTATCCATGTTCCCCTTCAAGAACAACCTTTGCTACGTAGAATTGGCCGGCAAGGAAGTACGTGCCCTTCTGGAGCAGTTCGCAGCTACTGGCTGGCAGGTTGTGGGCGGCGCACGCTGCGTCGTAAGGAACGGTAAGTTGGAGAGCGCAGAAATCGACGGCAAGCCCCTCGACGACAACCGCATTTACAGCGTTGCAACTATCTCCTTCCTTCTTAACGGTGGTGACGATATCTTTGTCGCCCGCAATGCAAAGAAGCTGGAAATCTACCCGGAGTACCTGATAGACATCATGCTCCCTTATGTTCTGCGCACTACCGCAGAGGGTAAGGCTATCGAGTATCAGACCGACGGCCGTATCCAGATATTCAATACAGAAGACGAAAATTAGGAGGACCGGAATATGAAAAACGTAATAGTAAAAGCTATCTTAGTCATTTCTGCCTTCCTGCTTTTGGCCTGCGGCAGACAGGAGCTGGTTATCATTCATTTGAACGATACCCATTCGCACTTCGAGCCCATCCGTAGCGGCACCGATTCAATGCGTGGCGGCGTTATAGAGCGCTCTGTTTACATTGACAGCGTTCGCAACGCGGCTGGCAACGAGAACGTTCTCCTTGTTCATGCAGGAGACTTCAGCCAGGGTACATCCTACTTCTCACAGCTTAACGGAGACCTTGAAATAGAGGTTATGAACGCCCTCGGATATGACGTAGTAACCCTTGGCAACCACGAGTTTGACAATGGCCTTGAGGAACTTGCCCGCCGCCTTGCCAACCTTAATTGCCCCGTTGTCTGCGCCAACTACGACTTTTCTGTCTTTGAGGTAGGCAAGTATGTAAAGCCCTATGTTATCATCAACAGGGGAGGAAAGAAGATTGGAATATTCGGCATGCTTACCGATATCACCAAGGTTGTGGACAGAAACGTGGCCGACCGTCTTCCCAAGCTGGATGACGTAGAGGTTGCCAACAAGTGGGCCGATTATCTTAAACTTGAAGAGAAATGCGACCTTGTGATCGCCCTCAGCCATCTGGGCTTCAATATCCCGGAGTTTGACGATATCAAATTGGTGAAGGCAACCCGCAACGTTGACCTTGTAATCGGTGGTCACACCCACACCTTCCTGGAGAAGATCGAATACGCCCAGAACCTTGACGGCAAGGATATTCCCATCGTTCAGGACGGATGCTGGGGCCTTAACATAGGCAAGCTTGAAATAAAATAAGTTGGAGCTTAAAAGCGAATACATGATTGACCTGGACAAGATCCTGAGGAAGAAATTCCCCAGGATCCCCGGGTTTCTTGTTCGCTGGATAAAAAAGCTCTTTCACATAGACTTCCTGAACGGCTTCATCGGCCAGGGATACCAGGGGGTGGAGTTTGCTCAGGAGTGTATTAAATACTTGAATATCAATCTTGTAGTTGAGGGATTGGAGAATATAAAGGCCGATGGTACCAGGTACACCTTTGCCTGCAACCATCCGCTTGGCGGGGCCGATGCCATAGCCCTTGTAAAGGTTATGGGAGAGCTCTTCGGGGACAATTGCCGCTTCCCGGTAAACGACTTCCTGATGAATATCAAGGGCCTTTCCGGTATGCTAATTCCCGTGAACAAAGTAGGCACCCAGTCCAGGGAACTGGCGCTTGGAATGGAGCGCGCCTTTGCCTCCGACGCCCAGATAGGCACTTTCCCGGCAGGGAAGTGCTCCCGCAAGATTGACGGAAAGATCCAGGACGTTGCCTGGGGCAAATCTTTCATTACAAAAAGCGTCCAGAACAACCGTATGGTGGTTCCTTGCCGGTTCTTCGGCCAGAACTCAAAGCGGTTCTACAGACTGGACAAGATTGGAAAAATGCTGGGAATGAAGTTCCCGCTGGCAATGATACTGCTGCCGGACGAGCTTTATCGTGCGCAGGGCAGTACGCTCCGGCTGGTGATAGGAAAGCCTATCCCTCCGGAACATTTTGACAACACAAAGACACCTCTCCAGTGGGCCGCTGCGGTAAGAGAGATGGTATACGGTATATAATGAAGAAGATTATTGAACCTGTAGACAGGGCCTTGCTTAAGGCCGAGCTTAAACCGGAGTACCTGCTCCGCAACACCAATCGTGCGGGAAACGAGATCTATGTGGTAACCTGGCAGCAGGCACCCAACGTGCTCCGCGAGATTGGCCGCCTTAGAGAAGAAGCCTTCCGCGCCGGCGGCGGTGGAACAGGAGAAGAACTGGACCTGGACAAGTTTGACATGGATCCCGTCTACGGTTACAAGCAGCTTGTACTGTGGAGCCCGGAAGAAGAGCAGATTATAGGCGGATACCGCTATGTACCGTGCTCAGAGGCTGTTTTCAATATCAGTGGCCAGCCCATCATCACCTCTTCCCACATGTTCACCTTCTCCAAGAAGTTCATCAAGCATTATCTTCCTTATTCAATAGAGCTGGGCCGTTCCTTCGTATCCCTGGATTATCAGAGCACACGTCTTGGAAGCAAGAGCATCTACGCCCTTGACAACCTTTTTGACGGACTTGGAGCCCTTACCCATATCTATCCGGATATCAAGTACTTCTTTGGCAAAATGACCATTTATCCGGACTACCCGCGAGAGGCCCTGGATATGATTATGGTCTTCCTTCGCAAGTATTTCCCGGACCATCAGAAACTTGCCAGCGTTGGCATCCCCGTAAAACCGGAACATCCCCAGAAATATCGTCCCCTGTTCAGGGGTAAGACCTATAAAGAGGGCTACCGTATACTGAATGCAGAGATTCGTGCCATGGGCCTTAATATCCCGCCCCTGGTTAACTCATACATGAATTTATCCCCGTCCATGAAGTATCTTGGAACAGGGATAAACGATGAGTTTGCCGATGTCTACGATTCCGGTATCCTGGTCACCTTCGACGACCTTTACCCGGAAAAGAAGCAGCGCTACATTGAATCTGTATTCAAGATAGGCTGGCAGAAGCTGAAGAAGAGCTTCCGTAAGCCTAAAGCTGAAGGTAAGAAGAAATAGCAGCGACCTGCTCACGTGCAGATTCTACGGCCTCGACTACGGTTTTGGGGCCGTAATTGTAATCTCCAGCGGTGAATACGCCCTCCAGTCCGTCCGGATAAGCGCCTTCCATAAGATCCTTGTCCACGCCCTCGCTAACTGCTACGATCATGGTGTCGAAGTCCATCTCAGAATCAGTGCCGTCAAGAATGCGGGTTGCTAGTGAACCGTCTTCACGGGTGTAGTTCTCACACTTGCGGACGATGGCGTAAGTTCTTGAGCCTTCGGTCTTTACCTCTACCGGAACGGTGAATACATTGTATTTTACGCCTTCTTCCTGGGACTCTTTAACCTCCAGTTTGTTGGCGGGCATATTCTCGTAAGTCTTGCGGTATACTACAGTGGTGTCGCAGCCGCGGCGAACAGCCGTGCGGCAAGCGTCCATGGCCACGTTTCCGCCGCCGATAACCAGCACCTTGTTGCCAAGGTCAAATTTCTCCGGCTCCTTAAGGAATTCCAGGGCGTGAATTACGTGGGGATTGTCTTCTCCGGGGATGCGCATTTCCTTGGCCACCCATGCGCCGGCAGCCATAAGAACAGCATCGTGGCTATCTTTCAAAGTCTTGACAGTCAGTTCTTTGCCGATGGTTACTCCACCGTGGAACTTAACGCCAATCTCATTGAGAATACGCTCGTAAGCGTCTACGTATTTCTTGTCCAGACGGAAGTCGGGAATGCCGTAGCGAAGCACTCCGCCTACGCGCGGGAAAACGTCGTAAAGGTCTACTGCTACGCCCTTCTGGCGCAGCCAGATGGCTGCTGCTATACCGGCGGGGCCGGCACCTACGATGGCAACGGATTTGCCGCAATCGGCAGCGGGAACCTCTACGTGGGCATCGCCCAATATATAAGGCATGGAAATCTCCTGTTCAATCTCATACCATCGGACGGGAGTCTGTTTGATTCCAAGTACGCAGTGGCCATAGCAGAAAAGGGCCCAGTCGCATACCTGGCAGGTAATTGCGCTGAACGGGTTGTTCTGGAAAAGGATCCTTGCTGCTTCGGCCGTGTTGCCCTCCCTATAAAGCTTCATGGCAACCGGAACATTGGTGTGTACAGGGCACGCATTCATGCAGCGTGCATTCTTGCAAAGTAAACAGCGGTTAGCTTCAGTGTTCATATATTCTTAGGTTATGTGTCTTTTATCTAAAATCGGCCCGCAAATATAGTTAAATTTTTGTTTAAATCGATTCTAAAAGCTATATTTGCGTGGATATGTCGCCCGTAACGGCATACATAACGGTTAAACTTACTAAAACCTGATGAATAAAATTAAGACCCTGGGCCTTGCCTGTCTTGCTCTGTTTGCCATCTCATGCGGTGGCGGCAAAGAGGAAGAAACTCCTAAGGTAAAAGAGCCTACTATTCTGACTACCAGCGTGGTGCAGACAACCTTCAGTCCGGAGGCCAATACTGCAAGTATCATCGTTACATGTGACGCGCCATGGACAATGACTTCAAGCGAGTCATGGCTTACCGTCAGCCCTTCATCCGGAAACGGCTCAGTTCCTGCCGTTACCGTCTCTGCTTCTATGAAGATTAACAAGAGCACATCTTCGCGTACAGCCACCCTTACCGTTAAATCCGGGACCAAGACTGCCGTGGTCAACATCACCCAGAAGGCTATTACAGAGATGCTGCCTGTGACCGAGGTCAACCTTGTAAAGGCAGAGGCTGCCAAGTTCAGGATAGTCACCGTACAGGATTGGACCGCAACCATTCCGGCCGATGCCCAGGACTGGCTGAAGATGGATCCCAAGACAGGAAAGGGTGATATTTACGTTTATTTCCAGGCCGTTGACGAGAACATCAACGTAGGCGACCGTAAAACCACGGTTACCATCAACATCGGCGGTGATTCTGTTGAAATTCCTGTTACCCAGAGGCAGAAGGACGTGATTCTCTTCGAATCCGGCAGCGTTGCCGTAGATTATCAGGCCCGCTGCTTTGAGGTAGCTACCAATACGAACGTCAACTTCACAGTAACCGTTGCAGAGGGTTCCGACTGGCTCCATTATGTAGAGACCAAGGCCCTTAATACCATGAAGTCCACCTTCATGGTAGACCAGAACTCAGGCACCAGCCCCAGGTTCGCAAAGGTTAACTTCAGCTACGGCACAGAACTTACAGAGGTGCTGAACGTCGCTCAGGGCCCTATGAGCTCTGTTACCACCAAGACCCTTCCCGGTCTTTACCTGGTTGGCGGCACAGAGTACGCTTATGCCGCAGGAAAGGACCAGCTTTCCATCTTCAAGTCATCGGAGAAATTCGGCTTCAGGCTTCTTAGCCCCCTGGATATCAGGGTAGTGGAAATCGCCGGCTTACCTCTGGACGTAACGGAGAACATGGCTGTAGATGTTACCATCAAAGTCCTTGAGGGTAAAAACATCGTTCTCCAGAAGAATGACACCGCCTATGTTGTCAAGGCCGATGACAACTATCTCTGGCTTGCCTTGTCCGACGGCTCAGGCGCAGTTGTAAAGAAGTAGTCGTATGAAAAAGATATTCTCAACTATTATATTGTCAGTGATGGCCACAGCATCCCTGTTCGCCATCAAGGCCCCGGAGACTCCTATCCAGTACAGGCAGCCGGACGGCAGTGTTGTTACCATTGTAAAACACGGAGACGAATTCCACCACTGGACCACAATGAATGGGGTAGTGGTAAAGATGAGCCCGGACGGTTACTGGCGTCCCGTTGCCAACCAGTCCGCTTACAAGCAGGCATCGGCAGTGAGCATTGCAAAGCGTCGCGAGGCTTCTGAAAGGATAGAGGCTGCACGTTCTTCTGCCATCAACCAGGGTGAAAAACACTTCCTTGTAATCCTTATAGAGTTCAGTGACCTGTCCTTTACCGTTGAAAATGCCAACCAGGCCTTCTCCAATTTGCTCAACCAGAAGAACTATTCTGCAAACGGCGGAACAGGTTCTGTAAAGGACTATTACGAAGAGAATTCAACTGACCAGTTCAAGCCTACTTACGACGTTTATGGCCCTGTAAAAGTGAGCAAATCGTACGCATATTATGGCAAGAACGACAGCAACGGTTACGACGAGCATCCGGAGGAGGCTCTCTACGAAGCCTGCGTCGCCCTTGACGACCAGATTAATTTTGCCATTTACGATCACGACAACGATCATTACGTAGACAATATTTTCTTCTATTATGCCGGTCACAATGAGGCTGAGAATGCTTCTGAAAACACCATTTGGCCCCATGCTTCCAGTGTCCCCTACAGCTACAACGCTGTCTTTGACGGAGTAAGGGTAAGCAGCTATGCATGTACTTCAGAGTACAGTGGCAATGCCGGCAATAATATGTGCGGTATCGGTACATTCTGCCATGAGTTCGGCCATGTACTTGGACTGCCGGACTTCTATGATGTAAACTACGGCACAAACGGCCAGGCAGACCATATGGATAAATTCTCCCTGATGGCAGGTGGCAATTACAACAATTATGGCCGTACCCCTCCTTACCTGAATTCACTGGAGCGCAATATGCTTAACTGGATGAGCGGCTACAGCACCTTCCAGACCGGCGAATACAACGAGGCTGTTACCAACACCATCGACGCAGTAAAGAATAACATCGGCTTCAGGGTAAATGCCGATGTCGACAAAGAGTACTTTATCTTGGAGACTCGTGATGGCAGTGGCTGGGATGCTTATGTCGCCAAGGGTATGCTTGTGTATCATGTAGACCAGTCCAGCAACAAGGTATATGGTAACCTGACCGCCGGTTCACTTTGGTCTATCAACGATATCAACAGGTACTCCAACCACCCCTGTTGCGTCCCTGTGCCCTCATCCAACAAGAGTTACATGGACAGGACAGTGTTCCCTGGTGCCGCTAATGTGACCAATCTTACCCTTACAGCATGGAGTGGGGAAGATATGACCATCGTATTCAGTGATATCGCTTTTGCCGATTCAAAAATAACCCTTAAGGCAACCCAGCTCAATGATTCTTCTTTGGCAAAGATGGGCTTCAACAGCATCGCAGACCCTAAGGGTGGTCAATACAAGGCCGGAGACTCCTTTGCATTTAACCTTGATACCGCAAAAGAAAACAAGCCTGCAAAGGTTGAGTGGTACTGGGACGGTGCAAAGCAGAGTGGCACCTCAGTGACTGTTACCGCAGGCAAGCACACCGTAATGGCAAAGCTTTTCTACTCCAGTGCAGACACAGAGGAAATTACACTTGAAATTACTGCAAACTAAATAATTATCATTGCTTTATGAGAAAGTCGATACTTACCCTTGCGGCCCTATTCATGGGTCTGGTTGTTTGTGCCCAGGAGAATGATATTGTCAAGCAGGCCGATGGCTACGAATGGCCGACCGATCCCCAGGTCCTGGCAAAACTTTCTGATTGGCAAGACCTTAAATTCGGAGCGCTGATCCACTGGGGTCTCTATGCCGTGCCCGGTATAGTGGAATCCTGGTCTATCTGCAACGAAGACTGGGTTACCCGCCCCGCAGGCACTACCTACGAGGGTTACAAGCAGTGGTATTGGGATCTTTGCAAGGTATTCAATCCCTATGCTTTTGATCCTGTCCAGTGGGCCGATGCAGCCCAGGATGCCGGTATGAAGTATGTTATCTTCACCACCAAGCATCACGACGGCTTCTGTATGTTCGATTCTGAGTACACGGACTTTTCCGTCGCCAAGGCCGGTCCTTTTGCTGGCAATCCTAAAAAGGATGTTGCAAAACATGTGTTCCAGGCCTTCAGGGACAAGGGTTTTATGATCGGCGCATATTACAGCAAGCCGGACTGGCATCATACCGGATTCTGGAATCCGTACTATGCCACCGCCAACCGCAGGCCCAATTACAAGATTGCTGACCATCCGGATTGGTGGCAGTCCTATGTTGACTATACCCAGAATCAGTTGAATGAGATTACCGGCGGCCGATATGGCCAGATTGATATTCTTTGGCTTGATGGCGGCTGGATAAAGGGCAGCCAGGTTGGCATCGAGAGCGTTCTTGAGAAGGCTCGTGCCCGTTATCCGGGTATGATTTGCGTAGACCGTACCATCAAGGGCCCTAACGAGAATTATCAGACCCCGGAAAGGCGGATACCTGAAAAGCAGGTGAATCATCCCTGGGAGTCATGCCTTACCCATAGCAACGACTGGGGCTGGGTGCCCAATGCCCCTTACAAGAGTGCCAGGACGGTTATCGGCATACTTGCAGAGATAGTTGCAAAGGGTGGTTGCCTTGTACTTGGTGTTGGCCCGAATGCCCAGGGCCTGGTAGAGGAGAAGCAGATTTACATCCTCAAAGAGATAGGGGAGTGGCTTCGCAGATGCGGTGCTGCCATTTATGGCACTGTGACTACGGAGGCTTACAATCCTGCGGAGAAGCTTTGGGTTACTGCGTCCAAGGATGGCAAGACCAACTATGCCATTTATGCCCTTGCCGATGGTGAAAAGGTCCCTGCAGAGCTTTCCTGGACGGGCCAGCTGCCCGTTGGCGGCAAGGTTACCCTGCTTAATACCGGAGCAAAATTAACAGCTAAAATTAAAGATGGCAAGGTTACAGTCGCCCTGCCTAAAAACCTAAAAGAAGAACCTGTTGCAGTCAGCTTTATTGCAAAATAAAAAATGAAACACTTTCTAAGGCTTGTAGTAGCTGTTGTGGTCATTTCTGTGGCCGCAGTATTCTTAAGGGCAGAAAAATTCTCCGATGATTCACAAATCGCATCTGTCCAGCAACTTGTAAAGCGAGTTACGGGGCAGTTCCCTTCCGGATTCGTGTTCCGGCTGGAGGACAGGGGTTTTGAAGACTTTGGTCACGATGAGCCCGTCGTTGCGGATTGGTTCCGTCTGGAGAGCGAGAAAGGGAAGATTGTTATTACTGGTAACGATGCCAATTCCCTGGCTGTAGGCTTCAATTACTACCTTAAATACTATTGCAACCTTAATGTGGGCTGGTTCAAGAACGAGAAGGTTACCCTGCCGGAGGTGCTTCCGGAGGTTCTGAGCCCTATAGAGGTTAATGCCCGCGTAGAGGACAGGTTCTTCCTTAATTATTGTACATACGGCTATACGATGCCCTGGTGGAAGTGGGAAGATTGGGAGCATTTCATTGACTGGATGGCCCTTAACGGCATCAATCTGCCGCTTGCTATTACCGGTCAGGAGGCTATCTGGTACCGCATTTGGACAGAGATGGGGCTTACGGACGAGCAGGTTCGCAGCTACTTTACCGGCCCTGCCCATCTGCCCTGGCACCGTATGCTTAACATAGACCATTGGGGCGGTCCTCTGCCCAAGTCCTGGCTGGACGGACAGGAGGCTCTTCAGAAGAAAATTGTTGCCCGTGAGCGTGAGTTCAATATGCGTCCTGTTCTGCCTGCTTTTGCAGGTCATGTTCCGGCAGCGCTCAAGGAGGTTGCTCCGGAGGCCCGCATAGAGCGTATGAGCGACTGGGCTGGCTTCGCGCTGGAGGATTATCCTTACTTCCTGGACCCGATGGATCCGCTTTTCCCTGTTATCCAGAAGAAGTTCGTAGAGAAGGAGACGGAGCTTTACGGTACCGACCATATCTACGGTATCGATATTTTCAACGAGATGATTCCCCGCAGCTGGGAGCCTGATTATCTGGCTGGCGTAAGCAAGGGCGTGTACGAGTCCCTGGCTGCCGCCGATCCTGACGCCATTTGGCTCCAGATGACCTGGCTGTTCTATAACGAGCGTAAGTATTGGTTCGAGAACGATTCTGACGAGCGTGTAAAGGCCTTCCTTACTTCTTATCCTGCAGATAAATCCATCCTTCTGGATTATTACTGCGAGCGTATGGAGGTATGGCAGAAGACTCAGAGCTACTATGGTGTGCCTTTTATCTGGTGCTATCTGGGTAACTTCGGCGGTAATACCTATCTGGCTGGCAACATAGAGGATGTGAATGCCAAGATTGAGAATGCTTTTGATAAGGCTGGATACAATTTCAAGGGTATCGGTTCTACGCTTGAGGGCTTCGATTGCAATCCTTTCATGTATCAGTATATTTTTGAGAAGGCTTGGGATTTTCCTCTGCACAGGAGCGTGAAGGATTATGCCCAGCGTCTTGCAGACCGTCGTCTTGGCAAGGAGGACGAGCTTGGCCGTCTTGCCTGGAACGAGCTTCTTGAGAAGATTTACATCGATAGGAGCGTGCCTGGCCACAGTCCGATCATTAACCTTAGGCCTTCGTTCGGCCGTTCAAGTTCTTATCATTCCAGTGTGCGTTTCACCTATCAGAACGACGTACTGATTGATGATATCAAGGCTTTGCTTGCTGCCGATGGTTCCGGGGCCGCTTATGAGTTTGACCTTGTGAACTTTACCCGTCAGTGGCTTAGCAATGGCTTCGAGGCTAAGTTTGCAGAGTATAAGAAGGCTTATGAGGCCAAGGATGAGCGTACTGTAAAGGCGCTTTCCAGGGAGCTTCTAAATACCTTTGACAAGTTGGAGACTTTGCTTCAGAGCCAGAGTTACTTCCTTCTTGGCAAGTGGATTGCCGATGCCCGTAGTTGGGGTGCCGATGAGGCCGAGGCGGATTACTTTGAGTCCAATGCCCGCAATCTTCTCACTACTTGGGGTGACCGTGGCAACCTTCTTACGGATTATGCTGACCGTACCTGGGCCGGGCTTGTTAGCAGTTATTACAAGCCTCGTTGGGAGATGTTCTTTGCTGATGCAGAGGCTGCGCTTGCCGCTGGTGTGGAGTTTGATCAGAAGGCGTTCGATGAGAAGTGCAAGGATTTTGAGTATCGTTGGTGGGCCGAGCGTCAGGGTTCCTTTACGGCAGTGCCGGTTGGAAACAGCGTGGAGCTTGTAAAAGAGATAGTAAAATAAACAGTATATGTCTACTTTAGCAATTATTATTACGGTTCTGGGATACCTGGCACTGATGTTTGCCGTATCCATTATTTCATCTAGGGGTAGTGACAACAGCACGTTCTTTAGCGGTGGCCGCAAGTCTAACTGGCTGCTTGTTGCTTTTGCAATGATTGGTTCTACTATGTCTGGCGTGACGTTTGTGTCTGTGCCTGGTATGGTGGCTGCGAATGAGTTCGGTTACATGCAGATGTGTCTGGGCTTCATTGCTGGTTATCTTGTGATTGCGTTTGTGCTTACGCCTCTTTACTTCAGGATGAACGTTGTTTCTATCTATGAGTATCTGGATCAGCGTTTTGGTGTTACTACTCATAAGACAGGCGCGTGGGTGTTCTTTATTTCCAAGATTCTTGGTGCGGCTGTGCGTTTGTTCGTGGTTTGCTTGAGCCTTCAGCTTCTGGTGTTCGAGCCGCTTGGTCTGCCGTTTGCGCTTAATGTGCTGTTCTCGATTGCTATTGTTTACCTTTATACTTTCAAGGGTGGTGTTAAGTCTGTTATCTGGACCGATACTCTTAAGACTTTGTGCATGATTCTGGCAGTGGTGCTTTCCATTGTTTTTATTGCTAAGAGCTTGGGTATCAACATCTTTGATACTATCCGCGAGAGTTCTATGTCAAGGATTTTCCACTTCGAGGACAGCAACTCAACTAATTTCTTCTGGAAGCAGTTCCTGGGTGGTTTGTTCACTGTGATTGCTATGACTGGTCTTGACCAGGATATGATGCAGAGGACTCTTAGTTGCAAGAATGCGCGTGAGAGCCAGAAGAACTTGATTACCAGCGTCTTTATGCAGGTTGTGGTTATTTTCCTCTTCTTGTGCCTGGGTGTTCTTCTTTATGCTTTTGCTGGTGCTAATGGTATTACCGAGACTGGGGATAAGTTGTTCCCGGCTGTTGCTACCAGCGCCAGCGGTAAGCTGCCTGCTGTTGTGGGCGTGTTCTTTATCATCGGCCTTGTTGCGGCTGCTTATGGTGCCGGCGGTAGCGCCCTGACTTCACTTACTACTAGTTTCACTGTAGATATTATCGGTACTAAGGATAAGTCTGAGGCTAAGGTTGCTAGTATTCGTGGCAAGGTTCATATTGTGATGGCTATTCTTATGGGCATCGTGATCATTATTTTCAATGCTCTTAATTCGGATAGTGCTATTACTGCGGTTTACCGTATTGCTTCTTATACTTACGGTCCTCTTCTTGGTTTGTTTACTTTTGGTATTCTTTGCAAGAAGACGGTTAATGACAAGTGGGTTCCGCTCGTGGCTATTCTTGCACCGGTTCTTTGCCTTGTTCTTGATCTTAACTCGCAGGAGTGGTTCAATGGCTATAAGATTGGTTTTGAGCTTCTTATCATCAACGCTGCCCTTACCATCGCCGGCCTCTGCTGCCTCATCCGCCGCAAATAGTACTTTACTAGCATAACTCAAGGCTGGACCCTCCCCGGGCCCAGCCTTTTTCCTTTTCCCCACGGCCAAAGGCAGGGAAGAGGGGGGACTAGACCTGCGAAAAAGAACGGGCCCAACCCGCTCGCTTGACCGTCCAACTCCTCCTTTTAGCCAGCCTGCGGCTGTCTAACGTCGTCAAACAACGTCCGTCATGCTCAGTCTCATCGTCTGCCTGTCTAATGCAAGCATTATTCAGGCATCCTCTTCGCCTGATCACCGCTCACTGCGCATGCCCTCGCACATCCCGGTTCTTTTTCTAAGGCCATAGCCCCCCTATCCCTGCCTCCGCCAGTATTCTGCCTTTCAGGTGCTCCCGGTCTGCAATTTTTGAACAGACCGGAAGCAGTTTTGCCGGGAAATCGCTCCCGGTCTGCGTTATTTCAGCAGACCAGGAGCACCTTCTTGTCAGTTTTTAGTCTGGCTATCTTACAGCAAAAGGATAACGCAGAAAATCGCTTATTTTTTTGCGCTATCCTTCAAAATTGAGGGGGATAGAGCAAGTTTTCCTGGGTTTTTCTGCGTTATCCCCCTCTGAAAACAGGGAATGCGCAGATAATTACGTGAAAATATGCGTTATCCCCTTCCTGCCTGAGCGTCCACTCCATTCTTTTAACAACTGAGCCGAGCCGTAGCTAGCGGGGCCACCAGGAGGGACGGGAGTAGGAGTAGGGGCGGCGGGAATCGGCCCAGGAGTCGGAGATGAAGAGGCTGTCGGAGCGGTCGGCGTAGACGATGCCTTCAAGATGATCGATTTCGTGCTGGAAGAGGCGGGCGGTGTAGCCGTGGATGGTGTCGCGGGAAGGAGTCATGGTCTCAGGGTTAATGAAGGAGACTATGACGGAGGAGTCGCGGACAACGTTGCCGCGGAGCGTAGGCAGCGAAAGGCAGCCCTCTGCGGCCACGATCTGCGGCCCAAACAGCGAATCGATATGCATATTAAGGTAGCAGCGCCACGGCTCGCCCTCCTGGTCCAGCCGCTGAAGCCAGATAATACGCTTGTTAATGCCCACCTGCGGAGCCGCAATGCCGATGCCATCCTGAGACGGATCCTGCACTGTGCGAAGCATCTTTGCCATAAGCTCGCGCAGCAGGGGAGAGGCAAGCTCCTCCGGAGTAAGATCCGCACTGGGAGTGCGCAGAATAGCACTATCCTCCGGCATAACCGTAACATACATCACCGAATCCGACCTGGTGATAATCTCACGTTCACGTCCCGGGAAAGGCTCCGGACCCTTCTTAGAAATAAGAGTAGTAAAAGCCGCAATGGCAAGTACGCCCAGCAGTAACCACTGGTTCCTGGGCTGCGCAATAATTCCTGTCTTCATGTTACAAAAATAGACAAACCTAATTGCTTTTGCAAACCAGACTAATTGACTATCTTTGCACAAAGGCAAGAAAAACGCTATGGAACTGGTCAAGATAGCAACCTATCACTCACCCCTAAAGGAAAAATTCGGCATCCCGCGCCAAGCAGGCCTAGCCCCCGCGCTGGAAGGCCGCATAATATTCGTCCCCAGCTTCCGCGACCCCAACGCCCTCCGCGGCATGGAAGGCTTCAGCCACCTCTGGCTACTCTGGGGCTTCTCCGCCAACCGTGAAACCGGCAGCTGGTCACCCACCGTCAGACCGCCCAGGCTCGGTGGCAACGCATCCCTTGGCGTCTTCGCAACAAGGTCCCCGTACCGCCCCAACCCCATCGGCCTATCCGCCGTCAGCATCAAAAAAATAGAACTATCCACCCCTGACGGACCCGTAATCCACGTGGCAGGCGCAGACCTAATGGACGGCACACCCATCTACGACATCAAACCATATGTCGCCTATGCCGATGCCCACCCGGACGCCGTAAACGGCTTCGTTGACGCCAATCCATGGCAGCCACTGACCGTAATAATCCCCGATGACATCCGCGCACAGATCCCGGACGCAGAAGCCCTGGAACAAGTTCTGTCTCAGGACCCTAGGCCCCAATATCAGACCGGCGCAAAAGAGTACGGCCTAAGGTTCGGCACCCACAATATCCGATTTGTCGTTGAAGATCACACACTTACGGTGACTAAAATCGATAAATATTCATAAATCCTTTGATATTGTTTACAAAGACCGTACATTTGCAAACTGTATGAAATGACAGGGGTGTAGCTCAGTCGGTTCAGAGCGCTTCAGTCACATTGAAGAGGTCATCGGTTCGAGCCCGATTATCCCTACGAATCAGTCCGATGCACAAGCTGGTAGACTGTCAAGTACAACAAACTTATATTTTATGTGTTTTAAAAATGAAGAAAATATTGGTTGTTTGCGCAGCACTGATGCTGCCCTGCTTGCTTGTGCACGCACAAGAGGCTGACAATACTACTAAAGAAGAAGGTATTGTACTCAACGTAATTCCCCGAATCGACCTTAACCCCGTTTTCTCTACCGCTAAAGGCGGAGACAACGACTTCAACTGGGGAAACACCGCATTCTACACACTCTTTGAAGGCAATCTTGCCGACAATCTCTCATTCAGTGTAGAAAACCACTGGTTCCGTGAGAAACCTAAGGGCCTTTACAAAAACATCGGCCATTCAGACGACGTCAACTTCATTGACTGGGCATACCTTACCCTCACCCTTGGCAACTGGGAAATCTCTGCGGGTAAGCAGATGATCACCACCGGCGGCTTCGAGTTCGACGACTACGACTTTGACGTTCACTCAGAGCTCCAGTCCGGTCTCTGGAATACCCTCGCTTGCTATCAGTGGGGCGCAAAAGTAGGCTGGAACGTATCTGAAACCACCTACTTCGGCGGTCAGATCACCACCTCTCCTCTCGCAGAGAAATTCTTCAAGGGCGGCCTCTTCACCTACAGCGGCGAGTGGCGCGGCACCTACGGCAACTTCTCTACCATCAGCAGCATCACCTTCATCCAGGGCACCAAGCTTGGAGAAGGCACCAAATTCATGGACTGCTTCGCTAAGTTGCTCGCAGTAGGTCTTCGCTATGACGCAGAGCCCGTTGTACTTACCATGGACGTATTCAACAAGGTAGGCGCAAATGACGAGATGCTGGGTGGCTGGACAATCATGCCTTCTGCCGATTGGACTGTAAACGACAACCTTGGCCTCATCTTCAAGGCAAGCTTGGAGCGCACCAAGAACGACATTCCCGACGTTAAGAAGAATGCCATAACTGCCGGTGTAGCAGCTCATTGGTTCCCCCTCAAGGACAAGGGCCTCCGCCTGCACGCAACCTGCGCTTACAACAACAGATTCGAGACCATGACACTTTCTGCCGGAGTTCTCTACAACTTCAGCCTAAAGGTCAAGTAAAATGACAGACACAATAATCGACATCAAGCACTTGAGCAAATCCTTCGGGGATAAACAAGTGCTTAACGATATTAATCTGTATATCAGACGCGGAGAGTTCGTAACCCTCCTAGGCCCCTCCGGCTGCGGAAAAACAACTCTCCTGCGAATGATCGCAGGCTTCCTGCAGCCTACAGAGGGCTCCATCCTCATGGACGGCAAGGAACTGGCCGGCATCCCGCCTCACCAGCGCCCCCTGAACACCGTCTTCCAAAGGTACGCCCTTTTCCCTCACCTGGATGTTTACGACAACGTAGCCTTCGGACTTAAGCTTAAAAAACTTCCGAAGGAAGAAATAGACAAGAAGGTACGCAGAGTGCTCAAACTGGTGGCCATGAGCGACTATGAAGACCGTGACGTGGAAACCCTTTCCGGCGGCCAGCAGCAGCGAATCGCAATCGCACGAGCCATTGTGAACCAGCCTAAAGTGCTGCTCCTTGACGAGCCCCTCGCAGCCCTTGACCTCAAGATGCGCAAGGACATGCAGACAGAGCTCAAGGAAATGCATAAGAAGCTGGGTATCACCTTCGTATACGTAACCCACGACCAGGAAGAAGCCCTTACGCTTAGCGACACCATCGTCGTTATCAACCAGGGTAAGATCCAGCAGATTGGTACACCTACCGATATTTACAACGAGCCCGTAAACTCCTTCGTGGCAGACTTCATCGGAGAGTCCAACATCCTGAACGGCACCATGTTACAGGACCGCAGGGTAAGCTTCATCGGCCATGACTTCGACTGCGTGGACGAGGGCTTCGGAGAGAACGTACCCGTAGACGTAGTGGTTCGGCCGGAGGACATCTACTTTACCAAGGACCCTGCAAAGACCCAGTTCACCGCCGTTGTCAAATCCTGCGTTTTCAAAGGCGTACACTACGAGATGTTCGTAGATACTGACACCGGCAACGAGCTAATGATCCAGGACTACGACCCGTACGGAGTAGGGGAGACCGTCCAGCTTTACATAGACCCGGACGATATCCAGGTTATGAAGAAGGAACGCGTCTGCAACACCCTGGAAGGCGTCTGGAACGGTGATTACATCGACTTTGAGAAGCCCGAATTCAGCCTTCCTACAGAAGGCCTGAAGCATGACTTCCCCAAGGGCACCAAGGTCAAGGTGGAGATCCCCTTCAGCAGCGTAGACCTCCTGGACGACATCGACGGAGGCCTTACCAACGGCGAGGTTCACTTCATCCTTTACAAGGGTGACCATTACCACCTTACCATCCGCACCGAGGACCGCGGATACTTCTGGGTAGACACTCAGGATATCTGGGACAAGGGCGACCTGGTGGGTATCAACATCAAGAACAAAGGCCTTAAGATACAACCCATAGAGGATGAGAAAGCGTAGTAACTGGAGCCTTCCGTACCTCATCTTCCTGATTATCTTTGTTGTACTGCCGCTTATACTTATCCTTGTATACGCAGTTCAGGACGGTCAGGGAGGGTTTACGCTGGGCAACATAACCAGATTCTTCACAGACAAGGACGCCCTGTCCACCTTTGCCGTATCCATAGAAGTAGCATTGGAAACAACCATCCTGTGCATACTCATCGGCTACCCCGCCGCATGGATACTGTCCCGCAGGGAATATAACAAAAGCGCCGTCACCATCATATTGTTTATCATGCCGATGTGGATCAACGCGCTGATGCGAACCCTTGCCACCGCCCAGTTGTTCACCATACTGGGAATGAACCTTGGCAAAGGCACCCTGCTCTTTGGTATGGTGTACGACTTCCTGCCGTTTATGATATACCCGATATACAATGTGCTCGTCAAGATGGAAAAGAGCTACATCGATGCGGCCGTAGACCTTGGCGCAACCCCGTGGCGCGCCTTCTGGAAGGTCACCTTCCCGCTGTCGATGCCCGGCGTGGCCAGCGGCGTGCTGATGGTCTTCATGCCCACAGTGAGCACCTTTGCGATATCGGAGTTCCTGACCAACAACAAGATAAAACTCTTCGGTACCATCATCCAGGAGAACATCAACTCCAGCATGTGGAACTACGGTGCCGCACTCTCCCTTATCATGTTGATAATCATCGGTATAACATCATTGTTCTCCAAGGATAAGGAGCAGGCCGAAGGAGGGCTCGTATAGCTATGAGAAAGTTCGCCGCAAGAGCCTATATCTGGGTGCTGCTCATACTGATGTACGCCCCTCTGGTGTTCATCGCCATCTTCTCCTTCACGGAGAGCCGCGTGCTCGGTAGCTGGGACGGCTTCTCTACAAAGCTCTACCAGAACCTGCTAACAGGCAATATGCAGGGCAACGCCTCGCTGCTGTCGGCAGTGCAGAACACCCTGATAATCGCACTGATAGCCGCGCTGGTATCGATGATGCTGGGAACCATAGCCGCCATCGGAATACACAACCTTAAGGGAAGGAAGAAACAGGCCATTACATTTTTGAACAATGTGCCGATGATAAACCCGGATATCATAACCGGTGTATCGCTCTTCCTGCTCTTTGTCTTCCTTGGGATAAGCCAGGGCTATCTTACTGTCATTCTGGCACATATAACCTTCTGTACGCCTTACGTAGTGCTTAGCGTAATGCCCAAACTTCAGCGCATGGATTCCAATATCTACGAAGCCGCGCTGGACCTTGGCGCCACCCCCGCGCAGGCCTTCTGGAAGGTACTTGTACCGGAGCTTAAGCCCGGAATGATATCCGGCTTCATACTGGCCTTCACCATGAGTCTGGACGACTTCGCCGTCACCTTCTTTACCCGTGGAACCATCGGCCTGGATACCCTGAGTACGTATATTTATGCCGATGCCCGCAAGGGTGGCCTTACCCCGGAGCTTCGCCCGCTGATGACACTTATTTTCCTTGTAGTGCTTATTTTGCTACTGGTCATCAACATACGTCAGGCAAGGATAGCCAAGAAGAATTACATTAAACAGAAACTTTACAAATACTAACAACTCATAAGCATTAAGAATGAAAAAAATATTTATGTTTTTGGCTGCTGCAGCCCTCTTTTGCAGCTGCTCACAGGACAGGACAAGCCTGCTGAAGGTGTATAACTGGTCCGACTACATCGACGAGTCTGTAATCCCTGAGTTCGAACAGTGGTATCAGGAGCAGACAGGTGAATCAGTGAAGGTAATCTACCAGACCTTCGACATCAACGAGACCATGCTCTCCAAGATTGAGAAGGGCCACGAGGATTTCGACGTAGTTTGCCCTTCCGATTACATCATCGAGCGCATGCTAAAAGAGGATATGCTCCTGCCCATTGACAGGGACTTCGGCGAGACTCCCAACTATATCGACGGCAACGTTTCTCCCTTCGTTAAGAAGAACTTCGAGGCCTTCCACACCGGCGGCAAAAATGCCAACGACTACTCTGTAGGCTATATGTGGGGCACCACCGGCATCCTTTACAATGCCGCTCACGTGTCCGACGAAGACGCCAATACCTGGGATGTAATCCGCAATCACAACTATGCTGGCCGCATCTTCATCAAAGACTCTGCCCGAGACGTATATTCACAGCTCATCCTCAAGACCAAGGAAGAGGATCTGGCCGAGGGGCGCGTAACCGCCGACGAGCTCATGGAGTACTCAGGCGACGAGAACATCGCCCTTGTAGAGAAGTATATGTCCGATGTTAAGACCCTTGTAGCAGGCTGGGAGGCCGATTTCGGCAAGGATCA
Organism: uncultured Prevotellaceae bacterium; assembly: GCA_947166905.1. GTDB lineage: Bacteria > Bacteroidota > Bacteroidia > Bacteroidales > UBA932 > Cryptobacteroides. The sequence continues at coordinate 37,057 of CAMVFZ010000009.1, forward strand.
GATGGTTCAGGAAATTGGTTGGGTCAACCTTACCTGGAGCGGCGACGCAGTATGGGCAATCGAAGAGGCCGACAGCCTTGGAGTAGAGCTCAAGTTCGCCCTTCCGCAGGAAGGCTTCACCGTTTGGTTTGACGGCTGGGTAATCCCCAAGTATGCCCAGAACACCAAGGCCGCCAAGTATTGGATTAACTTCCTTAACCGCCCGGACATCGTAACCCGCAACTCCGACGCCACCGGCTACGTTGCCTGCAGCGGCGCCGCAGAGGTTATGGAAGCATTTGAAGATGAGGAGTATCCGGCTGTTGACCTCAGCTATTTCTTTGGCGAGGAAGCAGACTCCGTACATATCAATCCCGTTCTTTATCCCGACAAGGCCGATATCGACCGCAGTACTGTTGAGCACGACTGGGGAGCAGACACAGAGAAGCTCATCCAGATGTGGGGACGTATCAAGGGAGATAACGCCAGCCCTATGACCGCAGTTGTCATTGGCGTATGCCTTGTTGCCCTGATCGTGGGTATGGTTATGTCAAAGAAAAAGAAGACTTCCCATAGGAAGAGAAAATAAAATGTCTATATTTGCGGAATTAGACCCGTAAATATAGCACATTTTTATGCGTAAAATACTCCAATTGGCAGTGTTCGCACTGGCACTTGTATTGTTACCCGGCTGTGGTGGAAACCGCAGCCAGGTACTTAAAGTTTACAACTGGTATAACTACATCAACCCTGATGTAATCCCTGAATTCGAGGCCTGGTACAGGCAGCAGACGGGGGAGACCATCAAGGTGGAATACAAGGAGTTCGAGACCAACAACGAGCTTTGGAGTGCCCTGGAGGCCGGTGGAGACTATGATGTCATAGCACCATCGGACTATATGATTGAGCGAATGCTCAAATACGGGATGCTGCAGCCCATCAACAGGGACTTCGGCCATGCCCCCAATTATCTGACCGACGACAACGTGTCTCCCTTCATCAGGGAGCACTTTGCCATGCTGAGCGATACCCTGGATGCCAACCAGTATGCCGTGGGCAACAACTGGGGTACTACGGGTATTCTGTATAATGCAGAATATGTTACGGACAACGATGCCTACACCTGGAATATCCTCCGTAACTTCAAATACCGTGACAGGATCCTGATCAAGGATGCTGCCCGTGACGTGTATTCACAGGTTATCCTTGCCGTCAAGGGGAAGGAGATTGCCGAAGGAAAGGTTACTCCCGACGAACTGATGTATTACACCGGCGAGGAAAACCTTGCAGAGGTGGAGCAGTTCCTTATGAACGTGCACGAGATTGTACACAGCTGGGATGCGGTAGAGGATAAGGAAAAGATGATCCACGAAGAAGGTTATGTGAACCTTAACTGGAACGGAGAGGCTGTAATGGCCATCGAGGAGGCAGCACAGGCAGGTGTTACCCTGCGTTTTGCTCTGCCGGAAGAGGGTTACACAATCTGGTTCGACGGCTGGGCTATCCCTAAAAATGCCGTGAATCCCAAAGCTGCCAGCTATTTCATCAACTATATGCTTAAGCCGGACGTCGTTATACGTAATTCAGAGGTTACCGGCTACGTAGCCAGCTGCAGTTCGCTGGAGGTCCTGAATCACTTCATCGACGACAAGTATCCGGTATCTGATCTGAGCTATTTCTTTGGCCCGGAGGCCGGTGCAGTGCGAGTTAATCCGGTGATGTTCCCGGACAAGAAAGACGTTGCCCGCAGCTACATAGAGCACGACTGGGGCGAGAACACATACAAACTGGATGAAATGTGGGCCCGCGTTATCGCCAAGGAGGGTAGTTTCCCCTGGCTGCCGGTTCTGTTCAGCCTTGTCGCAATAAGCGCATTTTTCTTTGTGCGTACGCGCAAAAAGATTTAATTTACTTGTAAATTAGTATATATTTTTTTAAATTTGTCCCAGCTTTAACCAAAAATGAAGTCGGGGCCTGCGAATTCTGCTCTTGGATAGGAGTAAGGTCGTCGTGGTAGGAAAAATTACCGCCGGGGCCGTTTCTGTCCGGGGCAATAGCGCCTTACATACGGATAGGGGAGAATGCATCCCGACTCCAACCAAAACAGTGGAAGAGAATAATCAGAGCACACAGGAACTTCACTGGTACGCAGTAAGAGTTTTCAGGAATCGCATTAACGGCATCAAGGCGCAGATAGAAGCGTCCGGCCGCGAGACCTATCGCCCGATGAAGGTTGTAGATGCCGTAGAGGGCGGAGCGCTCCGCTACAAAGAGGTGGCGCTCATCCCTGCCCTGCTCTTCCTAAGATCGGATATTACTTACGTAAAAGAACTCAGATACAAAAACTTCGGCCAGATGATGGTATACACAAGCGCTGCCAGTACAGAGCCCGCGCCTATACCTGATTCGCAGATGGAAGCCTTCAAGAAGGCGACATCGGCCTACGGGAACAAGGATGTTGAGGTGATGGATGATGTTGAGGGAATGAAACTCTTCCGTGCTGGCGAGCCCGTGCGTGTGATCAACGGCATCTACAAAGGTGCCACCGGCGTTGTCAAGCGTATCCGCCACGACCGCAAGCTCCTGGTCGCCATCGAAGGCGTCACCGTCATCGCCATCTCGAAAATCCCCATGGAGTTTTTGGAGAAAATCTAAACACTAATACCATGGGTAAAACCATTATTATCACCGGCGGAGCCGGCTTCATTGGCAGCCACGTAGTGCGTCTGTTTGTTAACAAGTATCCGGAATACAAGATTATCAACCTTGATAAGCTTACCTACGCCGGCAACCTCGCTAACCTCAAAGACATTGAGGACAAACCCAACTATCGCTTTGTCAAGATGGATATCTGCGATTTTGAAGGTGTTCTTAAGCTGATGCAGGAAGAGCACGTGGATGGTATCATCCACCTTGCCGCAGAGTCCCACGTAGACCGTTCCATCAAGGATCCCTTCACCTTTGCTCAGACCAATGTAATGGGTACCCTTTCGCTTCTTCAGGCTGCAAAGATTGCCTGGGACGGCAATTGGGAGGGCAAGCGCTTCTACCATATCTCTACCGACGAGGTTTATGGCGCCCTGCAGATGACCCACCCGGAGGGCATTGAGCCTCCGTTTACCACAAAGGCTTCTTCTGGCGAGCATCATCTGGCTTATGGTGAAAAGTTCTTTACAGAGGACTTGAAGTACCAGCCGCATAGCCCGTACAGCGCTGCCAAGGCTAGCAGCGACCACTTTGTAAGGGCGTTCCACGATACCTACGGCATGCCGACGGTGGTGACCAACTGTTCTAACAACTACGGTCCTTACCAGTTCCCGGAGAAGCTTATTCCGCTGTTTATCAACAATATCCGCCATCGCAAGCCATTGCCGGTCTATGGCAAAGGCGAGAATGTCCGCGACTGGCTGTACGTAGAAGACCATGCCCGCGCCATCGACCTAATCTTCCATCAGGGAAAAGTGGGTGAGACCTACAACATCGGCGGCTTCAACGAGTGGAAGAACATCGATATCATCAAGGTCCTTATTAACACCGTGGACAGGTTGCTGGGCCGTCCGGAGGGTGCCGATATGGATCTGATAACCTACGTGACAGACCGTGCAGGCCATGACCTGCGCTACGCAATAGACTCTTCCAAACTTCAGCGTGAACTTGGTTGGGAGCCTTCACTTCAGTTTGAAGAAGGCATAGAGAAAACCGTCCGCTGGTACCTGGATAACCAGGACTGGATGGATAACGTAACTTCCGGTGACTACCAGAAGTACTACGAAGACATGTACAAAGGGAGATAACATATGAAAGTAGCAATCGCCGGAACAGGCTATGTGGGACTTAGCATCGCAGTCTTGTTGGCTCAGCACAACAAGGTGGTAGCGGTAGATGTTATCCCCGAGAAGGTGGATAAGATCAACCGTCGCGTGTCGCCTATTGCAGATGCCGAGATTGAAGAGTACCTTTCTACTAAGCCTCTGGATCTGGTTGCTACGCTTGACGGCCGTAAGGCTTATGCCGATGCGGACTTTGTGGTGATTGCGGCTCCTACCAACTACGATGCTGTAAAGAATTTCTTTGATACGAGTCACGTAGAAGAGGTTGTGGAGCTTGTTATGGAGGTTAATCCGCAGGCGGTGATGGTTATCAAGAGTACGGTTCCGGTGGGTTATACTAAGAGTTTGCAGGCGAAGTATCCGGGTGGGAAGTTCTTGTTTAGTCCGGAGTTCCTGCGTGAGAGCAAGGCGTTGTACGACAATCTGTATCCTAGCAGAATAATTGTGGGATTTGACGAAAGTGTAGAGGGTACTACCTCCGGTAGCCTTCCGCTTCGCTTCATCCCTCCCACGCCTAACGGCGCGGGCCCCTCCCATTCATGTGGCCATGGGCGGCCACAGGCCCCGGAGGCAGTACCCTCTACGCCTCTTGAAGAATCAGCTCATACTTTTGCAAGTCTGCTGAAAGAGGGTGCGATTAAGGAGGATATACCGGTGCTGTTTATGGGAACGACGGAGGCAGAGGCGGTGAAGCTGTTTGCTAATACATACCTGGCGTTGCGCGTTTCTTACTTCAATGAGCTGGATACTTATGCCGAGATGAAGGGCCTGGATACTAGGGCCATCATCGAGGGCGTTTGTCTGGATCCGCGCATCGGCACGCATTATAATAATCCGTCATTTGGATACGGCGGATATTGCTTGCCAAAGGATACTAAGCAGTTGCTGGCCAATTTTAATGATGTCCCTGAGAACCTGATTAAGGCTATCGTGGATTCTAACAGGACCAGAAAAGACTTTATTGCAGACCGAGTGCTAAATCACGCCGGTTATTACAGTTATACGGATGCTAACGCCTACGATACTGCCAAGGAGAAGGAGGTAGTCGTGGGCGTTTATCGTCTTACTATGAAGGCGGGCAGCGACAACTTCCGTCAATCGGCCATTCAGGGCATTATGAAGCGCATCAAGGCCAAGGGTGCCAAGGTCATCGTGTACGAGCCCTCTCTGGAAGATGGCTCTACCTTCTTTGGCTCCCCGGTGGTCAACGACCTTGCCTCCTTCAAGGCCCAGAGCAACGCAATAATTGCAAACAGGTACGACCCGGCCCTGGACGACGTCCAGAGCAAGGTCTATACAAGAGATATTTTCAAGAGAGACTAGAAGTTAACGCTGTTAATGTCGTCAGAGTAAGAGTTATTTACCTGAAATGAGCCCGCAGACGCATCCGCGCTGTACATTGCACCGGTTAGACGGGTAATGTGATTACGCTGGAATGGGACATTTTCCACCACTTTGCTGAACAAAGTGTTTCCGCCGGAATCCAGGGTCTCAATAGTGACATTCATCGTTTGCTCATCTGTGTTGAGGAGGACGTAGCTGACAGAACTGGTTGTTTGACCAACAGAGCTGCTGACTCCTACAGTGTTGGAGAAGCCGGACGTTGCAGTTGCGAGTCCGCTTGTTGGGTTAAAAACCTTTCCGCCTGAGGCGAAGGTCATACGGATGTTCTGAACATTTGCAGCAACACCGTCGGTGGATACAAGGTTGAGTTTTGCAACGATACGGTCAAGAGTGGCAGTGAGGTCAAGTGCCTCTGTGGTGGTAACATTAACAGCCTGTGTGGCAGCGAAGGTTTCCCATACTCGCCCGGATGTATATTCGGCAACCGTGGGGCTTGTAAGAGAAAGATTGTCTCCGACATCGTGACCATAACCAAGAATTACTAATGTGTAGGAGCCGATCGGCAGGGAGCAGGAGAATTCACCGAAAGTAGTATAAGTGCTGGTGTCATCCTTGATTTGAGTGGTTTTGTACTGTTCTACTCCTGCCGATGTGTAAAAGCCCAGCGTGATGGCTTTAACACTGGTGGTGCTGCCGATTGCGGTAGCTTTGGAGGCAGGGTAATCCTCTTTAGTGATGGTGAAATCGTTCACGTGAACCGATACATCTGCACAGCCGTTTTGAACTTGTTTCTCGCAGCCGGCGGCTAACAAAACAAAGGCTGCAAACGTAAATAGGAAAGAAGTTTTCATATTATAATATTTAGTTTAAACAAAAGAGCCACCCGGACGTGGGCGGCAATAGCAAACCTAGGGAATAGGGCCGTAAAAACAAAATCGTGACGAAAAGTTTTTACAAATCTTTATAAAATTTTTACAAATTTTAATATTCGTCAAAAAAAGCAATAATCTTTTGCCCTTTTAAGAGAAATCCGATGAAAGGAATTGTCCTGGCCGGGGGATCCGGAACCCGTCTTTACCCAATTACCAAGGGAGTAAGTAAGCAGCTTCTGCCTGTTTATGACAAGCCGATGGTGTACTACCCGATAAGCGCTCTTATGCTTGCGGGCATTCAGGACATTTTGATTATATCTACGCCTCAGGACCTGCCGGCTTTCCGCAGGCTTCTTGGGGATGGCTCTGACTACGGAGTACATTTCCAGTATGCAGAGCAGCCTTCGCCCGACGGCCTTGCTCAGGCCTTCCTGATTGGCGAAGAGTTTATTGGCGATGACAGCGTTTGCCTTGTGCTGGGAGACAATATCTTCCATGGCAACGGCTTCGTCGAGCTGCTGCGGAATGCTGTCGCGGACGCGGAGGCTGGCAAGGCCACCGTCTTTGGCTACTGGGTGTCAGACCCGCAGCGCTACGGAGTAGCGGAGTTCGACCGCGAAGGCAATTGCCTGAGCATAGAGGAGAAGCCGGCCAAGCCCAAGAGTAACTATGCCGTTGTGGGCCTCTACTTCTACCCCAACAAGGTGGTGGATATCGCCAAGAGCATCAAGCCATCGGCTCGTGGCGAGCTTGAGATTACATCCGTGAATCAGGCATTTCTGGCCGATGGTGAATTGAAGGTCCAGACGCTGGGCCGCGGCTTCGCCTGGCTGGATACCGGTACGCATGACTCTTTGGCAGAGGCATCAATTTTTGTTGAGGTGATAGAAAAGCGCCAGGGGCTTAAGATTGCGTGTTTGGAGGACATTGCCTTCCGCAACGGCTGGATATCGGCCGATAAGCTTCGCGAGCTGGCCGCCCCCATGGCTAAGAACCAATATGGCCAGTACCTTTTAAGACTTGCAGACGAGAAACTTTAAATGATAAAATTATGAACCTCAAAGGATCCAAGACCGAGCAGAATCTGCTTGAAGCATTCGCCGGCGAATCAATGGCACGCAACAAATACACTTTCTTTGCTTCCAAGGCCAAGAAAGACGGCTACGTACAGATCTCCAAGATCTTTGAAGAAACTGCAGCAAACGAGAAAGAACATGCCGAAATCTGGTACAAGTACCTGCATAACGGCGTAGCCTCTACTCCGGAGAACCTTAAGGCAGCCGCCGAGGGCGAGAACTTCGAGTGGACCGACATGTACGACCGCATGGCAAAAGAGGCTCGTGAAGAAGGCTTCTTTGAGATTGCAGAAAAGTTTGAGATGGTAGGCGCCATCGAGCGTGAGCACGAGAATCGCTACAAGAAGTTCCTCGCCAACATCGAGGGCGGCCTTGTCTTCTCCCGCGAGGGCGACATGGTATGGCAGTGCTCCAACTGCGGCCACATCGTCATTGGTAAGAAGGCCCCTGAGGTTTGCCCCGTTTGCGACCACCCTCAGTCCTACTTCCAACTGAAGCCGGAGAATTACTAGGCCGTTGGGCTTTCCAGTTCCGATGTGCAACGTAATAGTGACTTTAAAAAAGTAAACCATGAAATACTTTAAAACTGCTTTATTCATTGTTCTGATTTGCCTTACTTTCACGGTAAGAGCTCAAGTCAACAGTAAAACAAACGATAAGAAAGAGTCTTCTCGCGCCCGTATTGAGATTGTGAAGGGACAGAATGCTCTCGTCTTAAAAACAGGTAGGAAGGAGATCCCATCTAATTGGGGAGCATCGTATTCTAATAACATTGTTATAGCATATGACGACGATACTAAGAAGATTCTCGACAGTCTTATAGTTGCTCCGTGGGGGACTGTCGTTATAATGAAAGACCTTGATGGCTATAAAGTAGATGTTGCTAAAGCTAAGGTTGACTCCAAAGTCGGTTTGATGTTTACTTCGGGCTCAAAATGCGTAGTCTTGAAAAAGGAAGAATTAGACGCTCTGAAGTAAAGGTTATTGATTAGTATGAAAGGAATCGTCCTGGCCGGGGGATCCGGTACCCGTCTTTACCCGATTACCAAGGGAGTAAGTAAGCAGCTTCTGCCTATTTACGACAAGCCGATGGTGTACTATCCCATCAGCGCGCTGATGCTTGCGGGCATTCAGGACATTTTCGCCCGACGGCCTGGCACAGGCCTTCCTTATTGGTGAAGAGTTTATCGGCAATGACAGCGTTTGCCTTGTGCTTGGAGACAACATCTTCCACGGCAACGGCTTTGTGCCGCTGCTGCAGAAGGCGGTGGCAGATGCATCTTGTCATTCTGAGCATGCCTGTCATTCTGAGCGAAGCTAAGAATCAGTTCCTGTCATTCCCGACCTGATCGGGAATCTCGTCCAATGATAGAATACAAAGTATCAACCCACGGGGCCGAGCTGCAGAGTTTGCAGTGTGACGGCCGCGAATACCTCTGGCACGGAGACCCCAAGTACTGGGGCCGCAGGTCGCCGATCCTGTTCCCGATGGTGGGAAAGGTGTATGGCGGTTCCTTCCGCGTGGACGGCAAGGAATACCCCATGGGGCAGCATGGGTTTGCGAGGGATTCGGAGTTTGCCTTTGACGGAGAGCGGTATGTGTTGGCTGGTTGTTCGCTGGAGAAGTATCCGTATAATTTTGAGCTTTCGGTGAAGTATCGTGTTGATGGGCGGAGGTTTGTTGCCGAGTGGGAGGTACTGAATATCGATTCCCGCGATATTCACTTCCAGCTTGGCGCGCATCCGGCTCTGATGTTGCCGGATTACCACGAGGAGGATCCGGTTCACGGCTACCTGCAGTGCTTCGACGCTTCCGGTAGAATAGTGAAACAGCCTATGCTCAGCCATGGCCTTGATGGCGGGTACCTCACCGAGCTTGATGCTCCCGTGCCCATGCCGGTAGATGAAGACGGTCTGCTGACCATCACTGGTGATACCTTCGCCATCGATACATTCATGCTGGAGAACGGTTCCGTGAAGAGTGTCACGCTTCTGGACAAGAACAGGAAGCCATACATTACCGTCGGCAGTGACCAGACCGAAGCCTACGGCATTTGGGCGCCTCATAAGTCTGGTTGCCCGTTCGTCTGCCTCGAACCTTGGTGCGGCATTACAGACATCGTCGGCTTCGACGGAGATATATCGGAGCGATACCTTAACCATCGGCTCGCACCCGGTAAAAAGTTTGAATTTACTTACTGGATAGAAATCGCATAATTATGTTTACATTAATTACTTTACCATACGCACTCGATGCACTGGAGCCTGTTATCTCAAAGCAGACTTTGGAATTCCACCACGGCAAACACCTTCAGGCTTACGTAGATAACCTGAACAAGTTGATTGCAGGTACCGAGCTTGAAGGCAAGAGCCTTGAGGAGATTGTGAAGGCTTCGACGGGTGGGGTGTTCAATAATGCCGGCCAGATTCTCAATCACGAATTGTACTTTAGTCAATTCAAAGCAGCCTCTCCTGTCATTTCGACCGGCTCTACCCCCGTTATGCCCGACCTGATCGGGCATCTCAAATCCCAGATCGAAAAACAGTGGGGTAGTGTGGACGCCTTCAAGGCGGAGTTCGAAGCCAAGGGAACGGGTCTCTTCGGGAGTGGCTGGGTCTGGCTCCAGGCCAACGCCGAAGGCGAGCTGTCCATCGCCCAGTACGCTAATGCGGACAATCCGGTGGCGCACGGCTTCAAGCCGCTCCTGACCTTCGACGTCTGGGAACACGCGTACTACCTGGACTACCAGAACCGCCGGGCTGCGCATCTGCAGTCGCTGTGGGGGATAGTGGACTGGAGCGAAATCGAGAATCGGTACACGAAATAAACAAAACATTATATGAAGCAATTCGCAAACAACGGAAAATTAAAGTTACTGATCATTGTGGGGACGCGGCCGGAGATTATAAGATTGGCGGCGGTCATCGGCAAGTGCCGCACGTACTTTGACTGCCTGCTGGCGCATACGGGCCAGAACTACGACTACAACCTCAACGGGGTGTTCTTCAAGGACCTCAAGCTGGCCGATCCGGACATCTACCTGGAGGCCGTGGGCAGTGACCTGGGCGAGACCATGGGACAACCGACGCCAAGCCGAGAGGCATCAAGCTCGCTTGAATGCCCGAGGCGCGAAGGAGGAAAACCGAAGGTTAACATCATTGCCAAGAGCTACCAGCTGATGGTGGCCACGGGGCCCGATGCCGTGCTGGTGCTGGGCGACACCAACAGCTGCCTGAGCGTCATCGGGGCCAAGCGCCTGCACATCCCCATCTTCCATATGGAGGCCGGCAACCGGTGCAAGGACGAGTGCCTGCCCGAGGAGACCAACCGCCGCATTGTGGACATCATCTCCGACGTGAACCGACGCACGAGCGAGCGCAATGCCTTGATTTTCAATAGCATTGCCGAGCGAGAAGGAGGAAACGCGAAGCGTAACATGGCCTACAGCGCGGCCGCTTAGGCCGATAGGACCGCGGAGGCCGATAGGCCGAGCACGAGCCCGGAAGGGCGAGAACAAGAGAGCGAAGTAGTCATTATAATAAGGAAATATAAACACGATAGAGGGAATAAATAAGGGAATAATTAATCCCTCAACCTCTCAGAAATAGATCTCTCAGACGAGATAAAATAGTATTTTTGCAGATAATAAAAGAATAAAGTATGAGACATCTTATCATACGCAATATTGGGCCAGTCAAGTTTGCTGAGTTTGAGTTGAAAAGGTTCAACTTCATCATTGGCCCTCAGAGCAGTGGTAAAAGTACCATTGCCAAGATATTGAGTACCTGCAGTTGGGTGGAGAAGGAGGTGGCTACCACTATGGATGAGCATGCAGTTGCTGATGCGGCTGCATTCCGTGCCCTGATGGTTGATTTTCATAAGATGACGGATTACTTTGTCGAGGACTCTGAAATTCAGTTTGAAACGGATGTTATCAAGATTTCACTAAAGGGTGAATCTTTCAACGTCCAACTCAAGAACCAGGAACTTTATCGCAGAGAGAAGATTTGCTATATTCCTTCGGAACGTAATTCTGTAACCCTTCCGGAGCTTCAAGGCTATGAGTTCGGTCCAACAAACCTTCGCAGCTTCTTGTTTGACTGGTTTAATGCCAGAGAGTATTACGGGAAAGATAATAAAACAGATATTCTGGATTTGGGTGTCCGTTATTTCTACGATCCTAATGAGAAGAAATTTAAGGACCGTATTGAACACGTAAACGGAAAAACATATCAGATTCCTCTTGGTAGTGCATCGAGTGGTTTGCAGTCGGTTATTCCTCTGCAAATAATGATTCAGTATTATTCAAGCCAATACTTTAAGACATTTGCTGATAAGACTTCATATGACTCAGATGTCAAAACCAGGACGATTCAGGCGCGAGTTATCGACAAGTACGTTTTGAGTGTGGCTTATCCTGGATTCAACCCCCTTGAACGTAATGATTTGATTAAAAAGCAGAATAATCTTATCCATGAGGGGAATCCTGAAGCGAGAGAGCTGCTAAAGAAGTATAGAGAGGAGTTGGAACGTTTGACAGTTCCTGTACGTACAGCTTATATCGTAGAAGAACCTGAGCAGAACCTCTATCCCTCTACCCAGCGTGATCTGCTGAACTTCATTGTGGCTTCTTGTAATTGGGAGAGTGCGCATGCCCTCACCATTACTACTCATAGTCCGTATATTATCAACCAACTCAACTTGTTGCTCAAGGCTGCAGATAGGAACGAGCAGGTAAATGGAGCGGCAATTAATTTCGATGAAATAAACGTATTCTCCGTGCAAGAAGGTGAGATTCGGGACTTGAAGGTGCAGAATGATGGCATACACCTGATTGATACGGCAAAATTGTCGGAAGATATTACGGATATCTATGAGCAGTACGAGGCACTATGATTAAGCAACTGATAGATAATCATTTTGCTAGCCATTACAAGCTGGGGCGTGTGGTAACGATTGATGAGAATCACACGACTGATAGCCGTTTTGACTTGAATGAGAACAGCGGTACGGCTATCGTTGCGTTTGGCAGTGGCTCTGCTTCATTTGAGAATGATGCTCAGCGTGATATCACAGTGCTGGACTATGAGGGGTATATTGACAAGTATTCTGGAACGCAATTCCATGCGGGGCGTATGAAATGCGACTGCATTCTGGAGTCGGAAACAGGATCCACTGTCATCTTGGATGAAATAACAAGTTCTGTAAGTGGTATAGAGAATCTTCAAAAGCCCATCACGGGTAAAAAGGAGTATCCGGGTGGCAAGTTTGAGAAGGTTGAACAGCAATTGCTGATGTCATTGCAAACTTTGCATGATGTACCAGAGATTGCGCATCATCTTGATTCTCAGTTAAAGCGTGTTTGCCTGTGTTCGTATAAGCTTTACACTTCGGATACGATGGCTCTCATCGGTGACCCTGTCACAGCCTTCACTCGGGGAATGACAGAAGCAGAACGCCAAAGTGGAGAAAATGGCGTAAAGATATCTTGCCCGCAGATTGAGGCACTGGGATTTGAATACCGCCGAATATCACACGCATTTGCGTATAGCATTTAATCCCACATGAGGGAATAAAAGTAACCCCAGCCTGACCGGCGGAGCCGGTAGGGCGCGAGGCGAGGGGCGAAGCCCCGAGACGAGAAAGAGAAAGCAACGCGAGAATAGCAAGTAACGATAACAATTAAACAACATATGGAAATGTCACATTTCGCAAACAACGGCAAACTCAAGCTCCTCATCATTGTGGGGACGCGGCCGGAGATTATAAGGTTGGCGGCGGTCATCGGCAAGTGCCGCACGTACTTTGACTGCCTGCTGGCGCATACGGGCCAGAACTACGACTACAACCTCAATGGGGTGTTCTTCAAGGACCTCAAGCTGGCCGATCCGGACGTGTACCTGGAGGCCGTGGGCAGTGACCTGGGCGAGACCATGGGCAATATCATTGCCAAGAGCTACCAGCTGATGGTGGCCACGGGGCCCGATGCCGTGCTGGTGCTGGGCGACACCAACAGCTGCCTGAGCGTCATCGGGGCCAAGCGCCTGCACATCCCCATCTTCCATATGGAGGCCGGCAACCGGTGCAAGGACGAGTGCCTGCCCGAGGAGACCAACCGCCGCATTGTGGACATCATCTCCGACGTCAATATGGCCTACAGCGAGCACGCCCGCCGCTACCTGGCCGACACCGGCCTCCCCAAGGAGCGCACCTACGTCACCGGCAGCCCCATGGCCGAACCGACGCACGAGCGAGTGCAATACCAAGCCTGCGCTTGAGTATTGCCGAGCGAGCAGGAGGAAAAGCGTAGCGAAGCGGAGCTTAGCTGCTCCACGCCAACCTGCCGAGGCCGATAGGCCGAGACCCGAGCCCGGAGGGCGAGAAGAGAGGGGGAAGGCTCGGAGATGGTTCGAAGATGGCTCGTAGATGAGACGGCGATGAACGGCGAGCCGAAGGCGAGAACATAATAGGCAAAACTGATGAGAATCGTGGTGCTATTGTAAGTGTTTAAGAGTAATCATTAAGAGTATTATATGGGAAAAGAATCGAAGAAAAAGAAAAGGATAGTTTCTTTATTAACAATCATTATCTCTTTGCCTCTGTCAATATTGGGCGCTGCTTCGCAGAATATTGTTTTAGGTGTAGTATTTGGTTTTTTGCTAGCTATTGGAATAGATAGTTTTATTTCAACATTCAGCAAAACAAAGTTAGTATAGTTTTATATTAGGGGATGATTAGAATCTTGTCGATACTCAGTATTATTCTTTCGATGCTTTTGGCACCGAAGAAAGTATTTTTGTCTGACGATAGCATACCTATAGCTGAGCAGATAAAAGAAGAAAATACTAAGTATTACGTCTTAAATGATTTTGATCTTCAAGGGCAGACAGTTGAAATACCAAAGGGTTCTACACTCATATTCAAAAAGGGTGGAAAATTAAGAAACGGGATACTGTGCGGAAATGAGACTTTAATCCGTTCACCCAAACTAGATAATATACATTTCGCTGGGTCATTCGTTAACAATAGAATTAGCATTTCGGAAACAGCCTTTGGTAATGAAATAGATTTTTGGGGCATACTCCAGTCTTTTCAAAATGCAACTGTTAAACTTGACTGTGATATAACTCCATCATCATTTAATAGTCAAAATATTGAACTATCAAGATTGTGCATAGAGGGCAAGGGACACACAATCAATGTATCTAATTGCTTTCCAATCATCTATTGCCCGGTTGTGGAATTAAGCAATATTAGCTTTAATTGTTCATATGCTGACACTCGAGTTTTATATATTATTGGCTCAGGTGAACGTTTTTTTGTTGACAATTGCTCTTTTACAAATATACCAGAAGTAGATTATCTATTATGCTCTCGTCTTTTTTCAAATGTAGAGATTAGTAATTGTAGCTTTGAGGGAACACTTCTTGACAATCCTCGTGCAAAACAGGCTACTTCTTGCATTATGCTTTACGAATGCAATGGTCATATCTCTGTTTGTAATAATTCAATCAACAATTGTTTTGGAATTGGAATTTGCGGACTAGGCTTCAAGAGAGATAAGAATTCAAAAATTATTATAGAAAGGAATTGTATAAATACTGTTTCAAATGGAGGAATAGCTTTTTCAGGTGGTGAAGTTGAGAATGTTATTATACGAAAGAATATTATTACTAATACGCATATCAGAGAAAAGCAGTTAGAAGGTGAAGGAACATGGGGAGAAAACAGTGCTATTAATTTCCATGGTTTTCATAATGTCATTGTTGAAAAAAACACTATTGTAGATTGTGACAATTCATCTTGTTTTGATTTTGACGGCTCGCAATCAGGAGTAAACGATGTCGTCAAAGGTGATGGTTTGGTTATTCAAAAAAATAAGTGTAATAATACAGGTGGAATCGCTCTGTTTGTTGTTAATGATGTCCTCTTTGAGAATAATATAATAAATGCGAAGGATCTAGATTATTTACTGGCAATATCTGGTTCTAGAGATATAATTATTAGAAAGAACGAGATTTTCTTTAATTCATTAAAAATGAAGGAATATCCTTTTTTTCTTCAGAATATTGGTCAAATTCATTCTGGTAATGTGTTAATTGACAATAATCGAGTCGCCTCAAATGGATGCTTTTTTGCCTGTATTGACAAATCATTTTCAGGGGTTTATACAATAACTGAAAGCAACCAAATTGTTTCGTCTAGCAATGACGATGGTTTTTTATTAGTAGAGGATCATACAAATAGTAATTCAAAAGAGTGGAAAAAAGCAAAATTGAAAATAAAGAGTAATGATTGAATTACTCATGACATGCTCTCACGTTATTTCAAGTATAATTTGTTATAATAAAGATAATGAAAGCAGTTATTTTAGCAGCAGGATTAGGTACGCGTTTGCGTCCTATCACAAACGAGGTACCTAAATGTATGGTGCCAGTAAATGGTATAAGGATTATTGACAAGCAGATAGATAACCTGCTGTCAAATGGTGTTGATGAAATCTATGTGGTGGATGGTTATAAGGCTGAGGTTCTAGCAGAGCACTTGAAAGCAAACTATCCCCAGGTACATATTGTATCTAACCCTCGTTATGCAGAGACGAATAACATGTATTCGCTTTACCTGACATCAAAGTATGTAAAGGGAGAAGAGTTTTTGCTGATGAATGCAGACGTTTATTTTGATTCCTGCATTATCAAGGGTATTATGGATGGTGAAGGCAGCCGCATTGCATGTGATATTTCCCAATATCTTGAGGAATCCATGAAAATAACCGTCTTTGGGGATATCATTAAGCATATCAGTAAGAAAATCAGTGAAGAAGAGTACTATGCTGTTTCTATAGATGTATATCGTATATCCGCCGAGTCTTCCAAGGTCTTATTCAAAGAAGTCGAAGATACTATTATTGGTCGTAAAGACGAAAACTCTTGGACTGAAGTAGCTCTTGATAATATCTTCCATTTGACTACATTCAAACCCTATATCATCAATTATGCGAAAGGCCGTTGGTTTGAGATTGATAACCATGACGACCTTCACAAGGCAGAAGAAATCTTCAAAGGCGACAAATTATGCAAGATTTAAAGTCCATCCAGCTCTATATGCTGGACATGGATGGAACCATTTACAACGAGGATACGCTGATTCCAGGTGCATTGGAGTTCTTTAAGTTACTCCAAGCACAGGGGAAACAGTATGTCTTTATGACGAATAATTCGTCAAAAGGCAAAATCTCGTATGTGGAGAAGTTAAGGAGGCTTGGAATAGACGCTACTGAGAAGCATATAGCTTCGTCCGTCAATGCAACAGTGATGTATTTGAAGGAACGCAAGCCTGGAGCAAAGCTGTTTCTTGTTGGAACAGAGTCTTTGAAGAGAGAGTTGCTCGACGAAGGCTTTGAGGTGGTTCCTTTGGGTTATCGTGGTGATGATATTGACTATGTGCTCCTTGGCTTTGATACAGAGTTGAATTACGAGAAGGTGAGAGGAGCCTGCTTTTATGTAAGTAGGGGCTATCCCTATATTGCCACCAATTGTGATTTGAAATGCCCTGTATTGGATAACAAATTCATTCCCGACTGTGGTGCAATTGCCAAAATGATAGAATTGGCAACTGACAGAATGCCACAGTTCCTTGGTAAGCCTGAGCGCACCATGGTTGATGCGGTATCAGCTGAATGGAATGTGCCTATTGACAAGATTGCATGTGTTGGTGACCGTCTCTATACGGATATAGCTGTAGGTATTAATGCCGGAGCGACATCTATCTGTGTTCTAACCGGTGAAGCAACACCCGAAGAGATTGATGGTTCTGACCAGAAACCTGATTATTGTTTTGATTCTATCAAAGAATTATACGAAGCATTGCTCTAGACTATGTATTACAACTTAATCAAGACACCTGCCTTTATGAAGACAGGAAAGGGAATCTTAAAGAGTATTGACCAGATACTTGAAGATGCCCACCTTATATATAGAAAGAAAATTCTTGTTACTCAAGATAATCTCTATAAGGAGTACGAG
Organism: uncultured Prevotellaceae bacterium; assembly: GCA_947166905.1. Lineage (GTDB taxonomy): Bacteria > Bacteroidota > Bacteroidia > Bacteroidales > UBA932 > Cryptobacteroides. Next base: position 54,184 of record CAMVFZ010000009.1, read on the forward strand.
CAGGATTTGGCAAATGTAAGGTTTGATAAGGTCGTGATTGTGAAAGGTGGAAATGTGGATGAGGTTCCGACCGTAAAAGAACAGTGCAAGGAAACTGATGCTCTCATTGTTGCATTTGGTGGTGGCAGTGTGCTTGATTTGGTTAAGTATTCAGCTAGTCAGTTAGATATGCCATATATCAATGTCCCTTCCGCATTGTCTAATGATGCAGTATATTCTTGTGTGGCGCGTCTGACAAAGAACGGTAAGAAGTTTAGCTTTGGTGTTCAGCCACCTATAGGAATAGTTGTTGATATCAATATCATCAATAAGTCACCAGAAATCCTCCTGTATGCTGGAGTGGCAGATATTGTTTCTAATCTTTCTGCGATCCAAGACTGGTTGTTGGCGCATAATGAAATTGGTGAGCCTATTAATGAACTTTCTTATATGTTGGCTAAAGAAGCTGCATTGCCTCTTCTACGATATAAGAAAGAAGACTTGCATTCCGATGGTCTTATCTTGGATTTGGTAAATGGAATTGTAACATCCGGTTTGGCTATGATAGTCTCTGGAAATACTCGTGGTACCAGTGGTGCAGAGCACTTGATTAGTCATGCCATTGACGAGTTCTTCCCCGAGAAATCCACAATACATGGAATTCAGGTTGGCTGGGCTCAAGGAATTATTGCTAAACGGTATAGGAATGATCCATATAAGATAAATGAGTTTTATCAGCAAATAGGGTTAGCCGAGATATATGAAAAAATGGTGCCTTGGAAAGAGGATGAGTTCGACTCTTTGATTCCTTATGCAAAACAAATAAGAAATAGATTTACTTGCTTTAATTTATTGTAATTTGGATTAACGTTTTTTATGATTCCATTATTAAAGTCTATTCGTCACATTGGGATTTGTGTAGTTAGATGGATATTATCTATTCTTATCCCAATAAAGAATGATAAAATCCTATTTCAAAGTATACCTGACTATTCTGATAACTGTAGGGCATTTTCCGATTTTTTAATTGAGAATACAACCTATCATATTTATTGGTCGGTGAAAGAGGCATGTAATTATCAGAGTAATGATCGGATAACTTTTATTGAAACTGATGGGGGGCGTTATTTGATTGATAAAATTCGCTTTATTTACCATACAGTCTCTGCTAAATTTTTATTTAGTACTCATGAAGCGTTCCTTTTTGCTAATACGCACAGGCAGAAATATATTTGCCTATGGCACGGAACGCCTTTAAAAAAAATAGCGGTTTTACAAAATCCCAATAATAAGAATTATTTAAGTAATGCTTCTTTCATTTTGTGCTCATCCAAATACTATGTTCCAATTATGGCACGTTGCTTTGGGAGGAGAGAAGATATCATATTACCATTAGGCTATCCAAGGAATGACTGGCTTTTTGAAGAGTCATCTATTCTCTCGGACCTTGGTATTAGTGTTGGAAAAGATGAAAAGCTGGTAACATATCTACCGACATTTCGCCGGACAAGTGCAGAATCTGAAGGCGATTCAAAAAAGGATGTCTTTTCATCCGGTTTATTCGACTTCTATGACAAGTCCAATTTGATGAAGCTTAATGATTATTTAAAAAAAATTGGTGTTGTCTTAGTCGTAAAGCCCCACCCGGCTGACGTAAATCAATTAGAATATAACGTGTTAAGTAATGTGGCAATTTTACCACAGTCATATCTTTCAGAGAAAGATCTACAGTTATATCACTTATTACACTATTCTGATGCCTTATTGACGGATTTCTCTAGCGTTTATGCCGATTATTTGAATTTGGATAGGCCCATTGGCTTTTTATTGTCTGATATTTCCGATTACTCAAGTAATAGGGGCTTTATTTTCGATAATCCATTAGATTATCTACCAGGTGTTAAATTATTTAATGAAGCGGACTTAATAGCATTTTTGGAAGACGTATCTAATAATGTTGACGTTACTAAGCATGAGAGAGATAATCAATCATATATTTATAACGATTACCGAGCCGGTAATAGCAAAAGGTTGTTTGATTATTTAGGTCTTTGATGCTTCTTTGCATATTATTTATAAATGAATCTGTTCCGGAGATTGTTAGATTATTTCCATTTGGGAAAGGTTGGTTTTCCTGAATTGGTAATAGCAATGTATCCTATTCTTATCGGATACATATATGGTTTTTTTTATGTTGGTTTACTTGCTATAGCTTTAGTGGATGTGTATGTGTTATCAAAACAACACGTAAAATTCATTAATAATCGTGCTTTTTATTTGATATCTGGATATGTTATTCTACATGAGTTTGTATTGTGGTTTATACTTGGCTTTGAACCTATGTATATGCTTTATGCAACTATCCAACTTTCTTTTATCATAGTATCTATTGCAATTATTAGCTCAAGTATCAATTATGAGAAATTAATCAATTCTTTTTATTGGGTAGCTGTATTTTGTATTGGTGGCTTGATATATCAGTATATGATAATTGCCGCCGGTGGTACAGTATCTCCTATAAGATTGCCGTTTTTTTCTCCATTAGAAGCCGGCTCTAGATTTGATGAGATAGTTATTAGGCCAACATCATTCTTTTTTGAGCCAAGTCAATTTGCCACATATTTGATTATTCCTCTTTTTATTGCATTAAAAGAGAAAAAGCTGTTGCTCTCGACTTTTATTACTATAATGATGTTTTTATCTACATCAACAAATGGTATTTTCTTTTCTTTGGGGCTAGTTTTTGTCTATGCCATTAGCAGCAAGGGCGTTAAGCTTTGGTATAAATTATTAATGATTGTAGTTGGTGTTGGACTTGTTTATTTCCTTGTTAATTCAGAATTCTTTGAACAGGGTATTACTAAAATTGAAAACACTGATATTACTGAGAATTCAAGAACGGCTAACGGTATTAAATACGTCAAAAGTCTTTCTCCTAGCACACTGATACTGGGTATTAATGATGCTAATGCTTCTGATTATTATGCACACCATACAAGCCTTTTTTCTGGAGCAAGTTTGGAAGTACGAGATGGGGATGTATATATTACGACATTTTGGCTTGTATTAATAAAGTATGGGGTAATAGGATTGCTTCTTTATTTAAACATGTATTATTATTTCTTTAAAAAGGACAAGTCTCTTTTCCCATATATGGCTATTATCGTAGTCTCTTTATTTACACAGTCTTTGTTTTTTGATATTGTTCAGATCGTCTTCCTAGTTTCATATACAAGGTATAATACAAATATTGGTAGAATTAATAATCGTATGAATAATAATAAACAATTTGCATAATGAGTGTTTTTAAAGACAAAGTCCTGTTGATTACAGGTGGAACGGGTTCATTTGGTAATGCCGTTCTTCGTAGGTTCCTTACGAGTGATATTAAGGAGATTCGTATTTTCTCGCGTGATGAAAAAAAGCAGGACGAGATGCGTCATCGTCTTCAGGCACAGCATCCAAAGGAGGCATCAAAGGTGCACTTCATCATTGGTAACGTGCGTGATTTGGATGCCATTGATGCTGCAATGCATGGTGTAGACTATGTTTTCAGTGCTGCTGCTCTGAAACAGGTGCCTGCTTGTGAATTCTATCCTATGCAAGCTGTACGCACTAATATTTTTGGTTCCGAGAATGTGCTGGAAGCAGCTGTACGTAACAAAGTGTCTCGTGTTGTGGTGCTTTCTACCGATAAGGCCGCTTATCCTATCAATACAATGGGTATGACCAAAGCTTTGATGGAAAAGCTTGCTATCAACAAGAGCCGTGACCCTCGCACGCGAGAGAGCGGAACGGTGATATGCGCAACCCGCTATGGTAACGTGATGTGTAGCCGTGGCTCTATCATTCCTTTGTTCATTGAGCAGATTAAGACGGGTAAGCCTATGACAGTAACAGTCCCTGAGATGACTCGTTTTATGATGTCTCTTGATGAGGCTGTCGATCTTGTAATCTTTGCATTTACCCATGCCAACCCGGGCGACCTGTTTGTTCAGAAGGCACCTGCTGCTACTATTGAGGTGTTGGCTCAAGCCGTGAAGGAGATTTTCAAGGCAGATAATCCTATTCAGGTTATTGGAGCCCGCCACGGTGAAAAGATGTATGAGACACTTTGCACCAGTGAGGAAATGGCAAAGGCAGAGGATATGGGTGATTTCTACCGTGTTCCCGCTGATATGCGTGACCTCAACTATGACCAGTACATTGACAACTTTGGCCATCGTGTTGATTTTGACCAGTATAATTCAGATAATACCCGCCGCCTTGATCTTGAAGGTATGAAGGAGATGCTGCTTAAATTGGACTATGTACAGGAACAGCTGAAGGAGTGGGAGGCTGAAAAGGCAAAAAAGGCCAACAAGTAAAAGCATAAGCGTATGATACCTCTCGTTAAACCATATTTTCCTCCACGTGAGGAATTGATGCCCGCCCTTGAGGAGATTCTCTATAGTGGCTATGTGGCAACAGGTCAGCCCGTCTTCGATTTTGAAGACGAGTTCAAGAAGTATATTGGCAATGATAATATCATTTCTGTTCATTCTGGAACAGATGCCTTACACCTTGCATATATCCTTGCTGGTGTGAAGCCCGGAGATGAGATTATCAGTACTCCTATGACTGCAGAGCCTACCAACACATCCATTGCTATGGTTGGTGCTAAGGTAGTTTGGGGTGATGTGGACCCCAAGAACGGTCTTCTTGATCCTAAAAGTGTTCGCAAGCTGATTACCGAAAAGACTAAAGCCATAGTGATGGTTCACTATGCCGGTATGGTTTGCGATATGGATGAGTTCACCAAGATCTCTAAAGATTTTAACATTCCTATCATTGAAGATGCCGCTCACGCTATGGGAAGCAAATACAATGGTAAGATGACTGGCTGCAACTCTGCCTATACCATCTACTCTCTTCAGGCCATCAAACACATGACAACCGTTGATGGTGGTTTCTTGGCCATGCGTGATGGAAGCCAGATGGATAGAGCAAGACGCTTACGTTGGTTTGGTCTTTCCAAGGACAAAAGCCGCTTGGATAATGATATCACTGAAGTGGGCTACAAGTACGCCATGAACAATGTGAATGCTACCATTGGTCTTTGCCAAATGAAGCATCTCAATGATGTGATAGGTACTTACATCTCCAATGGTAAGTATTACGATGAGGCTCTGAAGGGTGTCCCTGGCGTTGAGTTGGTGAAGTATAACAATAACACGGAGCCTTCCTATTGGCTCTACACTATGCGCGTAGAACGTCGAGATGATTTCTGCAAAATGATGGAAGCTAATGGCATCATGGCTTCCCAGCTTCACCACCGTAGTGATACTCATAGTATCTTCAAGGAGTCGAAGAGAGAGCTTCCAAATATGGAAGACTGGTATTCTCACTTTGTGCATATCCCTTGTGGATGGTGGGTTGATGAAGAAACAAGAACTAAGATTGTAGAAACTATAAAGAAAGGCTGGTAAAAAAAATGTCAACCCGTAATCTCACAGCCGTCGAGGGTTTGAGATTCCTCCTCTTCCTTGGAATACTTGTATTTCATTGTGTAAGTAATTGGTTGCCAATTGGATGGGGGGGGGTAGAAGCATTCCTCGTCATTACATCATACTTTCTTACAACCAAGTTTTTAAAGAATGAATCTTGCAATAATATCCGTATTGGAGGTGCTTTTGTCCATAGAATCAAGCGACTGTATCCAGTCTATATAACGGTTATAGCTTTTGCGGTTTTATTATCATTAACTACTAGAGTTGGTAATGCCTCAGATTCAGTATGGTATATTTTTGTCTCACAGAATTTTAGATGCATATTTAGTGGTGATTGGGCTAGTTTAGATTTCTTACTTGGTCATTTCTGGTATATTGCGCTTGATGTTTGGCTGTTTTTAGTATGGATAGTTGTACTTAAGTATGTCCCAAGAAAATTATATCGTTATGCTTTTATCACCTCTCTAATAATTGGGTTGTGTTGGCGAACTTGTTTTCTTTTATTAATACCAGACAATATATCCATATCGTATGTCATTCCATTAGGTATGTTGGATAGCTTCGCACTAGGAGGGCTGGTTGCATTGAATACGAAAGAAAGAGTAGGGAAAGACATTCTTATGTGGTCAGAGATAATTGTCGGAGCGGTGGGTGTTGGGTTGCTTACCATTTACAATGCTTATCTTCATAACTGTAGTTTTGGCGATTCTTATCAATTATACCAAAGTGCAGGCGGTTATATGCACAATCCCTTAACGGGTAACACATATTTTTTTGTTGCATTGTTCTTTGCCGGGGTTTTGCGTTATTGCGTTGATACCGAGAAGAAGCATCCATTGTTGTCATGGACTCCACTTGTGGTGTTAGGTGGATTAACTTATGAGTTGTATTGTTTCCATTTTCCAATTCGAACATTAGCTCAACATTTTATATCGAACGAACTGATAATGCTATTGGTTACGTTATTGCTAACTGTTTTGGTAGCTATTCTATGGAAAAAGTGGGCTGCTCCAATAGTCGAACGGATCATTCATTAGAGGATGGTAAGTCGTTATTGTATTTTGAACAAATAATATAATATGAAATATAATGTTCTTGTTGCAGGTTCTGGCAATGTTACAGGTCTTAATGTTATAAGGTCTCTTGCCAAACATGAAGATGTTCATATCGTGGGCTGTGATTTTGATGAAGAAAACCCGTCAAGGCTATTTTGCAAGAATTTCAAAGTGCCCAAATGTGCAGAGCCGGGATATCCTGATGCTATATTATCAATTATTAATAGCGAGCATATTACTCATATCATTGCATCAAATGACCATGACGTACGTGCATTGAGTTTACTTGCCGCATCAGATGGAAGATTCCCTAATTTAAATTGTTTCTGCAGCAATACGGTAAAGTGCTTGGATAAAAGAGCGACAGAACGGCTATTTATAGGCGCAGGCGTTCTGACTCCAACTATTTTAACGGACAGAAATGATTACCCTTATGTTCTTAGGATAGAGAATATGGGTAAAAGAAAGAAGTTCGTTCATATCGTTAAAGGACCTGATGATAGGGAACAAATTGCAGAAGAAGATTATTCTGCAGGTTTGATGTCGAGGTATGTTGAAGGTGTAGAGTATACCGTAGATGTTATATGTGATCAGAATTCAAATTTGATTTCAGCAGTTCCTCGTGAAAGAATCAGTGTTGTAGGTGGCATGGTTCATCATGCAAGAATAGTTAAAGATGACATGCTTATATCACAATGTGGTCAAGTATGCCATTCAGTTGGTCTGGTTGGTATGAGTTGCATCCAGTGTATTAAGACAAAAGAAGGGAAGTATTACTTTATTGAGATAAATCCTAGACCTGGTAGCGGGATAGACTTGTCCATCAATGCAGGAGTTGATATGCCATATCTTTGGTTGAGGAATTCTACGGGTGAAACAGTTGATTACGTTGAGCCTCAGTGGGGATTGCAAATGAAGCGGTACTATTGTGGGTATTATTATTAGTGGCAGAAGATGAAGACTATCGCCTTTGACTTAGATGGTACCTTGGTGGATGTCTCCGAAAGAGATTATCGTATTTATTGTGATATCCTCCAGAAACTTGGTTATAAGCCAGTCTCTAAAGAAGTGTATTGGCCACTAAGACGAGATGTAACCGACATACATAATATTTTGGCATTATCTAACCTTGTATCGTCTGAAGATGTTGATACATTCCTTGAACAGAGGAAAGCTCTAATGGAGGAGTGGGATTATTTAAGCATTGACAAATTATTTGAGGATGTGGTTGACACCCTTTCTTATCTAAAAAAGAAATATCGACTCCTAATATTGACTAAGAGATATAAAACAAAGGAGACTGAGAAACAAATAACTGAACTTGGTCTTAGACAGTATGCAGACGTTAAGATTGTTACTGGCAACAAAGAAGAGGCTATGAACGATATCAAAGGCCTTTTTGCAATGGTCGGTGATACAGAGAACGACATTATTCCAGCTAATAAAATCGGTGTTAAAAGCATAGCTGTAACAACTGGTATTCGTAATACGGAAAAGTTGAAAACGTATTGCCCTTCTGTTATTGTTAATTCTTTAAGAGAAGTAATTCAATATTTATAAGATGATTCCATTATATAAGCCTTATATGCCGGCAGATTTGCCGGAGTTGGGGAATATCCTGCATTCTGGAGCATTAGCTTACGGAAAGTGGGCTAGAGAGTTTGAAAGGAAGTTGGCTGACTACATTGGCGTAAAGCAAGTCCTATACACCAATACCTATGGCCTTGCTTGGCAAGTATTGATTAGAACACTTGATCTTAAGCCAGGAGATGAGGTTATAGCCACTCCAATGTCGTGCCTTCAATCCACTATGCCTTTTGCACAGGCAGGGCTGAAGGTGGTTTGGGCTGATATTGACCCTCGCTATGGTATACTTGATCCCGAAAGCGTAAAGAGTAAAATTACTTCCAGAACGAAACTCGTTTCCAACTACCATTTCTGTGGCTACCCTGGCTATATAGATGAGATTAATGCGATTGCTAAGGAAAACGGAATCTTTGTGATTGATGATTGTATAGAAGCTTTTGGCGCTAAGTATAAAGGAAAACGCTTAGGGAATGTTGGCACTACTATGTCTATCTTCAATTTCCAGACAGTACGTATGCCCAATACAATTGAGGGTGGCGCACTCGTCTTTGAAGATGACGAGCTTTTCAAAAGAGCGTCAATCATCCGAGACCTTGGTATAGATAGAAGCATATTCCGCGATAAGAATGGAGAAATATCAGCTGCCTGTGACATAAGCATTCCAAGCGTAAACGCGACACCCAGCGATGTTAACGGCTATATTGGATGCTGCCAGATGGGGGTTATCGATGACCTTCTGGAGAAGCAAGCAATAAATGCTAAGCTATGGGAGAATAGGCTGTTTGATATGCCGTCATTCTTGGGATTTATAGATAGAAAGGATGCAACACCCAACTATTGGATATGTGGTATATTATCTAGCAACAAAGAGGAGGATATGAAGATGTTCAAAGAGCAGGGCTATGCTTGTTCTGCAGTTCACCTCCCCAATTCCTATTATTCGGCATTTGGAAAACAAGAAATGCCTAAAGGTGTAGACGAGTTTTATAATAAGTTTATTGCACTGCCTAGCGGGTGGTGGATGTAAGGATATATCTTATGATTGAAAATAAAAAGATACCAATTGTTAGCGTTGTGGTGCCTACTTATAATAGGTATCAGTATTTGTATGATTGTGTTAGGTCACTTCATGATTTACAATCGGAAGAGATAGAGTTTGTCATACAGGATAATACTCCAGATAACAAGGATTTCTCCACTTTCATAGATACCTTGAATGATAGTAGAATTAAATACTATCACCAAATGGAACATGTAAGTGTATCCGAGAACTGTGATTTAGGTGTCGCTCATGCAACAGGAGACTTTGTATGTATGATCGGTGATGATGATACAGTCTGCAGTAGTATAGTTAAAGCGGCCCATTTCATGAAAGATAATAATATTGAGGCGTGTTGTTTCAATTTCCCAGGCTTTAATTGGCCAGATATGACATTTGAAAATGGCATGACCCAAGAGTCAAATATGTTTTTTAAAACAAAAGCTGATGGGAAGGCTTATATCGTTGACGTTTATCAAGAATTCGAAACTAATGTATGTAAAGGCGATTTAACTACTACTGTTCCTCGAGTCTATCATGGATTGGTTTCACGAGATTGTTTATTGCGCATATACTCAAGAATAGGCACTTATTTCCCTGGCCCGTCTCCTGATATCGCAAATGCGGTAGCCACATGCCTCACAGTTGGGAAAGCTGTCTATTTAAATGATTATCTTATTGTTTCTGGATATGGAAGAGTAAGTGGAAGAGGAGAAGGAAACAGAAAACAACACTTCGGAAAGTTAGAAGAAAAGCCATGGTTACCTAAAGATATTCGAGAAAAATGGGATCCAAATATCCCCCTAATTTTTTCTGCGGAGACGATAGTCGCCCAATCTGTCTCGCAGGCCTTAAATATTTTGAATGTTGATGGGAACAAGCATAAGTTAGACTATTCAACTTTGTATGCTACTTATTTTTGGCATCATAAAGATGTGGCTGCCGATATGATCTCCTTTGTAATTCGTTCCCCACGTCGTCTTATATGGTTCATTGAAGGACTATTGAAGCGAGTTTTTCTCAAATATAATAAAAAACAACCTAATCTTTCTAATTATAAAGATTTAAATGGGGTGGCCACGTTAATGGAAGCTCAAAGGATAACAGAGAAGATGTCAGAAGGCTTGGATTATTCTTTATAAAAAAGCAAAATGTCTACAATAAATAATAGCACAAACAAGGTTGTATCTGGATTATTGTGGGTATATTTAGAGAATATTGCCGCACAATTGGTAAGCTTCGTTGTTACCATTGTTCTGGCGAGACTTCTTGAGCCAACTTACTACGGTACAATTGCTCTGGTTTGTGTTTTTGTTAACCTTGCTAGTGTATTTGTTAGTTCCGGAATAAGCTCGGCATTAATTCAGAAGAAGGATGCAGATGAACTAGACTACAGTTCTATGTTTTGGTTTAATTTATTAGTAGCAATAGCTTTATATTTTGTTTTGTTTTTCGCGGCTCCTTTAATAGGTTATTATTATAGCAATAATGATTTAATATTAATCCTCCGTGTCATATCTTTAAGCATACCATTAAGTGCTATTAATTGTATTCAGCAGGCTTTCGTGACGCAAAAAATGATATTCAGGAAATCATTCGTGTCAAATTCTGGCGGTTCTATTATCTCGGGCATTTTCGGCATCGTATTGGCTTATTTGGGTTTTGGCGTTTGGTCTTTGGTGGCACAACGTCTTTTGAGTGTCGCAATTACCACTCTTATCCTTTGGTTTATTGTAGACTGGCGTCCTGGTTTTTTGTTTTCTATGAAAAGGGTGCGCCCATTGTTTTCTTTTGGTTGGAAAATGATGGTGACAGGTTTTTTATTCTCTGCATATACAGAGATTCGCTCATTAATCATAGGTAAAAGGTATTCATCAGAAGAATTGGGCTATTATGATAGAGGATTCTCCTTTCCAAGATTAATAGCGGGAAATATTGATGGAACAATTACAAGAGTGCTTTTCCCTGCACTCGCTGAAAAGCAAGATGATAAATTTGATTTAGCAAACAAGACAAGACGAGCGGCAAAGACGAGCGCGTACATTATGACACCGATTCTGTTTGGTATGGCTATTGTCGCTAACCCTCTTGTTCTTCTGCTTTTAGGAGAGAAGTGGCTACCTTGTGTCCCTTTCCTTCAAATCATGTGTCTGGTCTGGTGGTTACAACCGACTCAGACTTGTGCCAGCCAGGCTATTAAAGCAATAGGACGATCTGATCTCTATTTGTATATGGAGTTTATATCAAAAGGTTTTGGTTTAACTCTTTTGTTTGCTTCCGTTTATTTATTTGATAGTGTTATCGCTATTGCCTTGTCAATGCTAGCAGGGCAAGTGGTAGCGTTGATAGTCTATGGTCTATTTACTTCAAAGTATGTTGGATACAGATTCAGATATCAATTATTGGATTTGTTTGTTCCATCATTCTTTTCGGGAATTATGTGTGTGTGCGCATATTTTATTTCCATGTTCATTGACAATTCTTTAATTTGTATAATTGTCCAAGTTCTTAGTGGTTTTGTTGTTTATGTGGGAATATCTCATTTCTCTAACAATGACTCATATTGTTATATTAAGGGGATTTTAGCCAAACAGTTTAAGCACAATTAGTAGAATTATGAAGGTATTAATGATAGCACCATATGTCACTATCAACACACGCCCAGAATTTGTTAAGAATAAGACGGGCTTCGGCTACATGGTCTATGATATCGCTAAAAGTGTGGGCGCAAAAGTAAGTGTTGAGGTTTTATGTACAGATTCACGGGGGGCGGATTTTACCATTGAAGGTGTTACTTATTTAAAACGTTCATTTCCCTTGTTCATAATAAACCTCTTCAGGTGTGTTTCTATTCGAATTCTTTTACAATTACTGCTTAAGTATAGAATGAGCTGGGGGGCATTTATTCGTCTTGTGTATTATTGGATGATGTCAGGTTACCTAGTAAGGTTATTAGATATTGGTAATTATGATATCGTGCACATTCATGGGTGTATATTTCCAACAGAACTTTGGATGCAGGTATGCAAGAAATGTCATCAGAAATATGTGGTAACTCTCCATGGTTTGAATTCTTTTTCTGATAGTGTTAAATTAGAGCCGGCGGGTAAACAGTACGAACGTGATTTCCTAAAGCGAGTAACCGACGGTGAGTTCCCTATCACGGTTATTAGTACTGGAATGAAACGTCTCATTGAAAATACATATGGGGTTAAAGACTGTGGAAACATAACGGTTGTTTGTAATTCTTTCTCATTTTCAGAAGGATCTGGTGGGGGCAAAAAATAGATGTGAGAAAATTGTATCAGTTGTCTCCAGACTCCATTCTTATTTTATATGTTGGAAATATATGTCGTAGAAAGAATCAAGGTCAATTGATTAATGCTTTTAATTTGTTGCCATCCCGGTTAGCAACAAACACTTATGTCTTGTTTTTGGGTGGGAATGCAGATGAAGATTATAATATTGTATAATTTGTAGAAGGCAGTCGGTATGAAAACCATTTCATAATGTGTGGTGATATTGACAAGGAACTTGTTTCTCAATATTATTCACAAAGTAATGCAGTTGTATTGATGAGTTTGTCTGAAGGGTTTGGCTTAAGTCTTATTGAAGGAATGCACTTTGGATTGCCAGCCATGTCATTTACTGATATTGATGCATATGATGATATATATAATGAAAGTTCAATGATTGGAGTTAAGGAGCATACAGATGAAAAGATTGCAGAAGGATTGATGTGTCTATTAAATACTAAATGGAACAATGTTGAGATAATAAATTGTTCACGGAAATTTGAATCTTCAAAAATGGCTTTAGACTATGTCGGAATCTATAAGAAAACAATACAATATTCCTGAAGAGGCAAAGGTGTTGTTATATGTAGGCAATATTAGTCAGAATAAGAATCAAGAACAGATGGTGAGGGCTTTCGCTCTTTTGCCTGAGGATTTGCAGCGGAAGAGCTACGTATTGTTTTGTGGTCAAGATAATGATAATGCTGTAAAATTACATGATTTGATTAAAGCTCAAAAATATGCAGATCACCTCAAATTGTGCGGTGGAATAGATAAAAAGGAAATGCCTAAGTACTATCAAGCTGCTGATGGTGTTGTCTTGTTGAGTTTTGCCGAAGGCTTTGGATTAAGCTTAATTGAAGGGTTGTATTTTGGAATTCCATGTGCCATGCCTTTTGATCTTGATGCATTTAGTGATATTTTTGATGAAAGTGCATCTGTTTGTATCAATAATAGATCAGACGATACGGTCGCCAGTAACATAGAGAAGTTGCTAAGTAGTGAATGGAATAAAAATGCAATAAAAGACTATTCAAGAAAGTTTGCTCCAGCAGCAATGGCAAAGAATTATATTGATGTATACAAGAAATTGCTCTTTTAATCTTGTTGTATAATATTGTTACATATGACATTGTTTAGTCTTTCAAAATATTTGAATGACGGTGATTTAGATGTATTCCAGATTTCTGTGGCAGAACAGCGAGTTTTTTTGGATTCTCTCCCTGAACCTCAAAGTGATGTTGAAAGAAGTCTTAATCAATTTAGATGTCAAGGCTTTTTTAATAGAAAGACCAGGAAAGCTTTAATCTTTAATGTGGTTTCCGTAATCACCCTACCTTTTTTGATTACTTTCTTTCTTTTTAAAGCTTTTTTTGTCAGCAAGACAAAAAGCATTAATTATATAATGGAGGATAATGGGATGCCTGAAATTATTCCCTTGTCATTACAGAAAGAATTTAATCTTATACCAATTGTAATAAAACCAATGCTATTACAGTGGACAGATTTAAAGTTCTTGAAGAGATTATTCTCAGTTTTCTTCGGACATCCATTCTATCTTTTAAAAGGACTTGCTAACCTGGCTCAATATAGTTATATAAGAAAAAAGTATTCCCCAAGATTAATAGTTAGAGCAGAAGAGGATTCAGCTTCAAGCTCTTTGCTTACCGCTTATTGTAACAGTTTTGGCATAATGCATTTTAATGTTATGCATGGTGAAAAACTTTTCAATATTAGAGATTCTTTTTTTCATTTTAATAGATGCTATGTTTGGGATAATCATTATAAAGAATTGTTTATAAGCATGCGGGCGGAAACAAATCAGTTTATTATTGAATTACCCCCTTCATTGATAATTAATGTTGAACAATACAAGAATCATCAATCGTATGCAAAATACAAGTATTACTTACAATCTTTTTCAGAAGAGGAGCTTTTAGGTATTATTTCGTCGTTACCTGTCCCGCTTAATGATAGTTCCAAAATAAAGTTCAGGCCTCATCCTAGATATAGTGATTTAGGTTTTTTATACAAACATGTCCCTAAAAACTTCATTGAAGATCCTTCAGAAGTCTCAATTCTTGAGTCAATATCAAATCTAGATTATGCTATCGGATCTTTTACGACAGTACTGTTACAGGCATATTATAATGGGAAAATAGTGATATTAGATGATGTGACTTTTCTGGGGCAGTATAATAAGCTAAAAGAAATGCAGTATTTGTTAATAGAAAAAGAAATTCCTGTATTATCGAAATGGAGTGATAATTAATTTTTTATAAGATGAATAATATTAAAATTGGTGTAATCGGACTCGGTTACGTTGGCCTGCCCTTGGCACGCTTGTTTTCAACAAAGTATGAAACTGTTGGCTTTGACATGAACCAGAAGCGCGTTGATGCACTTATGAGTGGACATGACGCTACTCTGGAGGTTAAAGATGATCTTCTCCAGGATGCCATCAAGAACCACGGATTCGTGTGTACAACTGATTTGGAAAAGATCCGTGATTGTAATTTCTATGTCGTTGCAGTACCTACTCCCGTGGATGAGAACAAGGCCCCAGACCTCAGGCCTCTATGGGGAGCTAGTGAAACTGTAGGTAAGGTAATTTCTAAGGGAGATATCGTTGTTTACGAATCAACTGTTTACCCTGGTGTAACCGAGGACGAATGTATCCCAGTAGTGGAGAAGGTCTCTGGCTTGAAGTTCAATGTTGACTTCTTTGCGGGTTATAGCCCTGAGCGTATCAATCCGGGAGATAAGGTCCATACTGTTGAAAAGATTCTGAAGATTACCTCGGGCTCCACACCTGAAGTGGCTGATATCATTGATAACGTATACAACAGTGTTCTTCTTAATGGTACTCATAAGGCCCCCTCAATCAAAGTTGCAGAAGCAGCTAAGGTTATTGAGAACTCTGAGCGTGATATCATGATTGCATTCTTCAATGAGCTCTCAAAGATCTTCACGTTGATGGGTATTGATACTACTGATGTTGTTGAGGCCGCAGGCACCAAGTGGAATTTCATCAAAATGAACCCGGGCCTTGTTGGTGGTCACTGCATCAGTGTTGACCCTTACTACCTTGCTCAGTGCGCACAACGTCTTGGTTACAACCCTGAGATTATTCTGGCAGGGCGACGTATGAACGATGGTATGGGCGCTTACGTTGTTGATCAGACCATCAAACACATGCTTAAGAAGGGTATTCAGGTTTTGAAGTCAAACATCATTATCATGGGCTTTACCTTTAAAGAGAATTGCCCTGATGTACGTAATACCCGCGTTGTTGATATCTATCACGCTTTGCAGGAGTACAATGTGAATGTTACCGTTTACGATCCTTGGGCAAACCCTGAGGCCGTAAAGCGTGAGTATGGTATTGACATTGTGAGCGAGATGCCCAAGGGCAAGTTTGATGCAGCTATTGTTGCTGTTGCTCATAAGCAGTTCCGTGAGAATGATGTTAACTGGGATGCATTGCTTGAAAAGAACCACGTTATCTTTGATGTGAAGTGTATCCTTCCGAGAGAGATTGTTGATGGTAGATTATAATTGAGAATTAGATAAATAAATGGCAAATTTTGCATTAATTGGTGCCGCAGGTTATATTGCACCGCGTCACATTAAGGCCATCGCAGATACGGGTAACAACCTGGTGGCCGCTTATGATCGTTTTGATAGTGTGGGAAGGCTTGATGCGTCATTCCCCGAGTGTTCATTCTTTACGGAGCAAGAGCAGTTTGATCGCTTCTGTAGCAAGGTGAAGGGTACAAAAGACAACATCGACTGGTTGTCTATTTGTACTCCAAACTACACTCACGATGCTTTCATTCGCTATGGTTTGCGTTTAGGCGCTGATGTTATCTGTGAAAAGCCGGTTGTTTTGAATCCTTGGAATCTTGAAGAGTTAATGAAGGTGGAGGAAGAAACCGGTCATAAGGCATACAACATCCTTCAGCTTCGCTTGCACGACAGTATTGCTGCTCTGAAAAAGAAGGTAGAGGAAGGCCCTAAGGATAAGGTGTATGACATTGACCTTACCTATATCACTTCACGCGGGAAATGGTATTACACATCTTGGAAAGGCAATAATCACAAGTCTGGTGGCGTGGCTACCAACATTGGCGTTCACTTCTACGATATGCTCCAGTGGATCTTTGGCCCCGTTCAGGAGAATATTGTTCACGTGATGAGCTTTGACCGTGTGGCCGGCTATCTTGGTTTGAAGCAAGCGCGTGTTCGTTATTTCTTGAGCATTAACTCTGAGTGCTTACCTCCGAATGCCGTTCAGGGCGAGAAGAAAACTTACCGTACGTTGAACATTGATGGTGATGAGTTTGAATTTAGTGCAGGCTTTACTGAGCTCCACACCAAGAGCTATCAGCACATTCTTGCTGGAGATGGTTTCCGTATCAGTGAAGCACTGCCTTGCATCAAGATTGTTCATGACATCCGTAATGCAACTCCTGTGGGTCTAGTTGGTGATTACCATCCTCTTGCCAAGATGCCTCTTGCAAAGCACCCGTTTGGTTGGGACGATGTGAAGTATTAATTGACAATTGATAATTGACAATTATGGGTAAGATTCAAATGGTTGACCTTAAAGGTCAATATCTTAAGATAAAGGACGAGGTGGATGCCGGTATTCAGAATGTCATTGACAATACCGCATTCATCAATGGTCCTATTGTAAAGGAGTTTGCAGAGCATCTGTCCCAGTATATGGGCGGATGCTATGTGACCCCCTGTGCTAACGGTACAGATGCACTCCAGATTGCATTGATGGCTTTGGAACTGAAGCCCGGAGATGAGGTGATTGTTCCTGCATTTACCTATGTGGCTTCTGCAGAGGTGATTGGACTTCTTGGCCTGACCCCGGTAATGGTTGATGTAGACTATGAGACCTTCAATGTAACTGTTGATAACATTAAGAAGGCACTTTCTCCTAAGACAAAAGCTATCATTCCTGTGCATCTGTTTGGTCAGAGCTGTGATATGGGACCTATTTTGGCTTTTGCCAAGGAGCACAACCTTTTTGTGATTGAAGATAATGCTCAGGCTATTGGTGCTGAATACACTTTCAGTGATGGTCATAGGGCTAAGACAGGCACAATGGGTACAATTGGTTGCACTTCTTTCTTCCCGTCAAAGAACTTGGGTTGCTATGGTGATGGTGGTGCCATCTTCACAAAAGATGAAAAGTTGGCAGAGCGCATTCATATGATTGCCAACCACGGCCAGCGTGTTAAGTATCACCATTCTGTCATTGGATGTAACTCCCGTCTGGATTCTATTCAGGCTGCTATCCTTGATGTGAAACTTAAGCATCTGGATGAGTATGGAAAGGCTCGTTATGAGGCTGCTTCATACTACACTAAGCAGTTGAAGGCTTTTGACCCAGAAGAAAAATTCTTCATTACTCCTAAGGAACTTCCTAACAGCACTCACGTTTACCATCAGTACACACTGAAGATTAAGAACAATAAGCGTGATGAGTTGAAAGCATATCTTGCAGAGCAAGGTATTCCTTCCATGATTTACTACCCGCTGCCGCTCCAGGAGCAAGAGGCGTTTAAGCCTATTACAAGGGCTGCTGAGAGCTTGGATAAGTCTAAGGAGTGTGCATATTCTGTTTTGTCGCTTCCGATTCATACGGAGATGACGAAAGACATACAGGATTTGGTAATTAATAATATTAAAGAGTTCTATAAATAAAAAACAATGGAATATAAGCGTTGTACGCGTTGTGTCATGGACAATGAGTCTGACCCAACAATAACTTTTGATGCCGAAGGGCACTGCAATTATTGTAATGATGTTTTAGCCCGTCGCAGTAGTGAGTATTTCCCTAATGAAGAGGGGAAGAAGAAACTTGATGCAATGATGGAAATGCTCAAGAAGGAAGGGCAAGGTAAAGAATATGATTGTATTGTAGGAGTATCTGGAGGTCTTGATTCTTCATATATTATTTATCTCGGTCATAAGTATGGATTAAGAATGCTAGCCGTTCACATTGATGATGGAACAGATACCGAGATTTCAAAGAAGAACATAAAGAATCTCTGTGAAAAGGCAAATGTTAAACTTATTAATGTATGTCCTGATAAGGAGCAATATGCGGATTTGACATTGGCTTTCTTCAAGGCCTCTGTCCCTAATCTTGCTATGCCTCAAGATAATCTACTTATTCAGGCTCTTCATGATATAGTTAAACAGTATGGCATCAAGTATTCATTAAGCGGGGCTAATTTTGCACACGAGTCAATTCTGGAGCGTTCTACAGGTATAAATGCGATGGACAAAACGCATATCTTAGCGATTCATAAGCGATTTGGTACAAAACCAGTTAATAAGCTTAGAATTGGCAATCTTTGGTCCGCATATATTGGATGGCGTTACTTCTCTAAAGTAACGAATTTATATCCCTTAAACTATATTGATTACAACAAGGAACGTGTGCTGGCAGAGCTAAAGGAGTTTTCAGATTACAACTATTATGGCGGCAAACATTACGAATGCGTGTTGACTCGCTTCCTGCAATGTTATTACCTTCCGGAAAAGTATCACTCAGACAAACGCAAATCACACCTCTCAAGCCTAGTGGTTGATGGTCAGATGACAAGGGAAGATGCAATAAAGGAATTAGAGAAACCGGCCTATGTTTCTGAAGAACTCAAAGAATCTGACATGAATTTTCTTGCAGATTGGTTAGGTATAAGCAGAGAGGAATTTGATAAAATAGTTGCTTTACCAGCTAAACAGCATTCAGATTATCCTATGTCTTTGTTAGAGAATTTTGAAGGCCTTGCTCGTAAATTCAGAAAGTATTTAGGACAGTAAATGAACATACTTCTTATCAACCATTATGCCGGTAGTCAAGAATACGGTATGGAGTACCGTGCCTACTATCTGGCTAAAGAATGGGTTAAGCTTGGCAATCAAGTCACAATAGTGGCTGCTACCTTTTCTCATCTTAGACTGAAGAATCCTGTAATTGAGAAGGATTATCAGTTTGAGATGATAGATGGTATTAAGTATATTTGGCTTAAGACACCGGCATATGAGGGCTCAATAAAAAGAATCCTTAATATGGGTACTTTTGTCTATAAAGTCAATAAATATGCAAAGCGATTGTCTAAAGAAGAAAAGCCCAATCTAGTAATAGCCGGTTCTTGTTATCCGTTGGATAATTATGTCGCCCACAAGATTGCCCAACTGTCGGGGGCTAAATATACATATGAAGTACGTGATATTTGGCCGCTGTCTCCTAAGTTAATAGGAGGGTATTCTTACCATCATCCTTTCATTTGGGTAATGCAAAAAGCAGAGGACTATGCATATAAACACGTTGATAAGGTGGTATCATTACTCTGGAATGCAGAGGGCCATATGCTCGAAAGAGGTTTACCTCATGGTAAGTTTGTTTTTGTCCCTAATGGATATTATCCTGATGAGTGGACATCAGACAAGTTTGATCTTCCTCTGCCTGAAGAACATCAAAGGGCCTTTGATAAATTGAAAGGAAAGACTATTGTTGGTTTTGCTGGCGGTTTTGCTGCATCTGGTAATGTGATTTCGCTTGTTAAAGCTGCCGATGTATTGAAAGACAGGTCTGATATTCACTTTGTGTTGGTAGGGAAAGGCCCTGAATTGCCTTCATATAATAAGGTGATTGAAGAGAACAATCTTTTAAATGTTACTATTCTTCCTTCAGTCCCCAAGAGCCTAATCCCGGCGATTAATAAGCATTTTGATATAGCTCATTTAGGCGGGCTTCATTCAGAGCTACACCAATATGGTACATCATATAACAAGATGACTGATTATATGCTATGCTCGTTGCCCATTGTACAATCTGTTGATGAGCCTGGCTCTGTTGTAGAACGTGTAGGCTGTGGCATCCGAGTAGAAGCCGAAAATGTAGAAGCAATTGCCAATGCTATTACCCAACTTGCAGATATGGCACCAGATGAGCGTAAAGAAATGGGTAAGAAAGGAAAAGTCTACGTAGAGAAGAATTTGCCTTGGAAAAAATTAGCAAATGATTTTCTTGCACCATTTGAATCATAATGAAGATATTAACTGATTCACTCCACAAGATAGCCTATTCCACAGACGCCTCTGCTTACCGCGAGATACCCTTTGGAGTGGCCTATCCAGAAACCAATGAGGATATTCAAGCCTTGATTGCAGAAGCAAAGCGCCTGAATACTCACCTTATTCCCCGTGCTGCTGGCACATCCATCGCTGGCCAAGTGGTGGGAAGCGGTATTGTTGTGGATATCAAAAAGTGGAATCAGATACTGGAAGTAAACGAAGAAGAAAAGTGGGCTAGGGTGCAGCCTGGAGTTGTTCGCGATGAATTGAATATTGCCCTTAAGCCATACGGTCTTCACTTTAGCCCAGAAACCTCTACCAGCAATCGATGCTGTATAGGAGGCATGTTTGGCAACAACTCGTGCGGTACTCATTCTTTGATATACGGCAGTACACGTCATCATGTATTAGCCTGCAAAGGAATGCTCTCTGACGGGAGTCTGTTTGATACAGATAATTTGGATGAATCCAATCCTTTAATTGAGAAGATACTATCACAACTGAAAGGATGGGCAAATGATCCCGCAGTTGTTGCCCAAATAGAGGATGCATTCCCTGATAAGAGTCTAAGACGCAGAAGCTGTGGTTATGCCATTGATGAGGCAATTGAGGATGGCAAGATAGATCTTTGCAAACTACTGGTAGGCTCGGAAGGAACGCTTGCTTTCATTACAGAGATTAAGGTCTCTCTTGATCCATTACCGCCTGCAGAAAAGATGGTGGTTTGCGCTCATTGTGATACTTTGGACAAGAGTTTCTTGGCGAATCTTGTTGCACTGAAGCACAATCCTGTTGCCGTTGAACTGATGGACGGCAAGATTCTGGAACTGAGTTTCCAGAACTTGGAGCAAAAACGAAACTCATTCTTTGTTGAAGGATTACCTGCGGCATTAGTTATTGCAGAATTCTGGGGTGAAACTAGAGAAGCAATCGATGCCCAAGCAACAGCCTTTGAATATGCCGCTAAAGATTCTGGATTAGTATATACCTGTACTCGTGTATATGGTGCAGAAGTAGCTAAGGTTTGGGACTTGAGAAAAGCAGGCCTTGGTGTGTTGAGCGGCATGAAGGGTGATGCAAAGCCAATAGGTGTGATAGAGGATACTGCTGTTGCAGCAGAACGCCTTCCGGCCTATATGACCGACTTCCAGGAGATGCTCAAACGCTTGGGTACTTCCTGTGTCTATTACGGACATATCAGTACTGGAGAACTGCACCTGAGACCCATCATCAATATCAAAACCGCGGAAGGAAAGAAACTCTTCCGTGAAGTAGCCTTTGAAACCGCCAAACTGGTAAAGAAACACAAAGGTAGTCTGAGCGGTGAACATGGTGACGGCAGATTAAGAGGAGAGTTTATTCCCTTGATGTACGGAGATGCCGTGTATCAGTTGATGCGTGAAGTCAAGCAGACCTGGGACCCTGATGGTGTGTTCAATATGCATAAGATTATTGACACACCCCCTATGGATGAATGGTTGCGTTTTGCTGTAGGTCAGAAATATGCTGTTGAAGAAGAATTCTGCTCCAACAAAACCTATTACAACTGGAGAGCTGCCTTTGATGAATGTAAAGTAGAAGGAGCCAGTGGTGTACGCAGTCAGGCCCATGCCTTGATGTGCAGTGTAGAGCAGTGTAACGGAGCCGGAGCTTGTTTGAAATCCAACCTGATTGGTGGCACCATGTGTCCTGCCTACAAAGTATCAGGCGATGAAATGCGCTCTACCAGAACAAGAGCTAATGTGCTCCGTGAAATTCTGACCAGAGGTTATGAAAGTGAAGCCTTCGCTGGAGTAAACCAAGGAAAAAGTGTATTTGATATTCCCGAATTGTCAGAAGTATTAGATACCTGTTTGGCTTGTAAGGGCTGTCTTTCAGAGTGCCCGTCCAACGTGGACATGACAAAGTTGAGGAGTGAGATCTTGCAGCAGAAGTACGACCGGCACGGAACACCCCTTCGTTCATGGATGGTAGCAAGGATGGCTCAGATAGAAGAATTGGGGGCCAAAGTAAGACCTCTGTATAATTTCTTCGCAACGTTCCAGCCCTCTGCATGGGTGATAAAGAAGATAGTTCGTTTCTCTGTTAAACGAAACATCCCAAAACTCAGTAGGTATAGTATGCGGAAGCTGGTGGAGATGGAGAATGAGAAGCATCCTGAAATATACAAATCTATAATTAAGAGAACTGTATATTTGTTTGCAGATGAATTCACCAATATGCAGGAGGCAGAGTTGGGATTGACGTTTGCTAAACTATTGATGAAGTTAGGGTATCGAGTAGAGATACCTCAGCATGTTGAGAGCGGGCGAGCAGCTATTTCAAAAGGGTGTTTGAAACTGGCAAAGCAGTATGCAGAAGAGAATGTACGACTATTAAAGCATCATATTCATGATGAGGTGCCTTTAGTAGGTATTGAACCATCCTGTATCCTTAGCTTTAGAGATGAGTATCCAGATCTGGTGGTACCAGAGATGAGGGAAGATGCAAAGAAGCTTGGCAAGAGTTGTTTGCTATTTGATGAATTCATTGTTAGGGAAGCAAAAGAGGGGAGAATCAAGAAGGATGTTTTTAAAGAACTAGATGCAGATATTTATCTCCATGGTCATTGCCATCAGAAGTCTTTGATAGGAGTAGGGAAGTGTGCAGAGATGTTGAGGCTAATCCCCGGAGTTAAAGTGAATGTGATACCGAGTGGTTGTTGTGGAATGGCGGGCTCTTTTGGCTATGAGAAAGAACATTATGAGACATCATTAGCCATTGGCGAAATGGTGTTGTTTCCGGCCGTAAGAAAGGCGACTGAGGATAAGAAAAGAAATGTGATAGTTGCAGCACCTGGCACATCTTGCCGCCAGCAAATACTAGATGGAACTGGTGTAAAGGCGTTGCACCCGATTGAAATAATGTATAACTGTTTGAAATAAAACAAATGGAAGAAAAGAAATACTATGTGCATGAGTCCAGCTATGTGGACGAAGGCGTACAGATTGGTGAGGGTACCAAGATTTGGCATTTTTGTCATGTGCAAAAAGGAGCAGTGATAGGTAAGAATTGTTCCCTTGGACAGAACGTGAATATTGGAAACAATGTTAAGGTAGGCAATGGCGTTCGCATACAGAATAATGTCTCTGTTTATGAGGGCGTAGAACTTGAGGATAATGTGTTCTGTGGTCCATCTTGTGTGTTTACCAATGTGACGACACCTCGTGCGCATTTCCCAGTACATGGGGTATATGCCAAGACTGTTATCAAAGAAGGAGCATCTCTTGGTGCTAACTGTACCATTGTTTGTGGACATAATGTTGGCAAAAGTGCATTGATAGGATCGGGGGCTGTTGTGGCTAAGGATGTTCCCGACTATGCTTTAATGGTAGGCGTGCCTGCCAAGCAAATAGGTTGGGTATGTGAGTGTGGAAAGAGGCTGGACGATTCCTTGAAATGCGATTGCGGTCGTAGTTATACACTGAAAGAGGGTATCTTAACTCAGAATAAGTAGTGGCTAATAGTCGCGAAGTACTTCTTAAGCTGGTCAGAATGGCCATGGGGTGGGAAACAGATTTCTCACTTCCTGAGGACGTTGACTGGAAAGATGTTCTGACCATTGCACAGGAGCAGGGTGTAAATGCCATTGCCGTAGATGGCCTTGAGGTATATATGTCTAAACAACCTCAAGATTCTCCGGCAAAGAATTCTGCCGCTTTTAAACAAATCCTCTTGGCGGCCATAGGCGGACTGCAGATGGTTGAGTATAATTACATGAACCACGTGGCTGCACTTTCGGAATTGTCAGAGATTTTAAGCAAGAAAAAAATCCCCTTTATGATAATGAAGGGTTTTGCTTGTGGGCAGTACTATCCCAATCCGAAACACAGACCTTGTGGAGATATTGACATCTATCCGGGAGATAAGTTTGCAGAGAGTAATCAGGCGTTAAAGGATGCCGGTGTTGATTCAGATCCATATTATTATCGTCACTCAGCAACATATATCAAGAATGTGATGATTGAAAATCATCGAGTCCTTGGAGATCTGAGAGGCCCTAAGAAGCAGACTCGTGAGTTAGAGGAATGGCTGGAACGGGAAGCTAACATGAGTTTGAAAAAGGGAAAGACTGCGAGTGTATTAAATCAAGAGATAAAAGGCGGTATATATCCCACGGCTAATTTCAATGCTTTGTTTTTACCTTGGCATGTCTCTGCACATTTCGCATTCGAAAGAGTGACATTAAGGCATCTGCTTGATTGGGCTTTGTTTTTAGTGCACGAAGGGAAAGAAATAGATGTTGAGATGTTTAGGGAGGCAAAACAAAAGTTTACTTATGGTTATAGTAAATTGGCAGATATCTCAACCGCCCTCGCCTTAAAGTATCTAAAAATGCCTGTTAGTGAGATTCCCCTACCAATTCTCAGAGACGCAGAGAGTATTGATGAGGATTTGGTGGATAAGGTGTGGGATTATATGTTTGTAGGACAGCCCAGAGAGCGGGATGAGAATGTTTGGAAGTTCCGTTTGAATAATGTAAAACGAATTTGGAAAGAGCGTTGGAAATATCGTGATGTTTATAATGTTGGAGTCTTAGAGTTCCTGCTTCTGAAAATAAAAGGAGTAGTATTCCAAGAAGGAGAAAATTAATATGTGGCTTAAGTTTTTATTTGATAGGATTGTGGCATTCATTGGACTGGCGATATTGTGGCCTGTCCTGTTAATAGTTGCTATACTTGTAAAGATTAAGATGCCTGGTGGCCCTGCTTTCTTTGTGCAGAAGAGAGTAGGTAGGGGAGGTAAACTGTTCAAGTGCCACAAGTTCCGCACGATGACCGTCAAGCACAACGGCAGTACCGTCAGTGTAGCTGGAGACAGCCGTATTACACCTTTGGGTGCAAAACTCCGTCATTGGAAATTGGATGAATTGCCCGGGCTATGGGATGTGCTGATTTGCAACATGAGTTTTGTGGGGCCAAGACCTGATGTGCCTGGGTATGCGGATAAGCTTGTTGGTGATGATCGTGACGTGTTGAAATTGAGGCCGGGAATCACTGGACCTGCAACACTGAAGTACCGCTTGGAGGATGAGATGATTGCTGAGTATGTGGCTCAAAAACAAATGGAAGGTGATACACGACCTATGCAAGAGATAGCTGTGGAGTTTAATGATACAGTAATTTACCCTGACAAGGTGCGTCTTAATTGTTATTATTACAGGCATTATTCTTTCGTTAAAGATATCCAGATGATACTCTGTACGGTGTTCGGTAAGAATATGAAATATGCAGGAGAAATAATATAAATTCAATATGTTCAACTTATATAAATTCATAGCAGATAGTGTGACGTTCCGCCCCTCAAGTATGTTTGAGGCGGACATAAAAGCCAACGCAGACAAGCTGACCCGGGAGATTGAGGGAAAGTCAGTGTGTGTGATTGGTGGTGCTGGTAGTATTGGCTCCAGCTTCATCAAGGCAGTACTACGGTTTAAGCCAGGAAAATTGGTAGTAGTTGACCTCAATGAAAATGGACTCGCAGAACTGACTCGTGACATCCGTTCTACTGAAGGGTTGTTTGTGCCTGAAGAGTATCGTGCATACACATTGAATTTTGCAGACCCTATCTTCACCCGTATTTTCCGTGAAGAGAAAGGCTTTGATATTGTAGCTAATTTCTCTGCCCACAAGCACGTGCGCTCTGAGAAAGACCGTTATAGTGTACAGGCACTCATTGAAAACAACGACATTAAGGCCAAGAAGTTGATGGACCTTCTTTGTGAGTTCCCGCCTAAGCACTTTTTCTGTGTAAGTACAGATAAGGCAGCAAATCCTGTGAATATCATGGGAGCCAGCAAGCGCATTATGGAAGACCTTGTGATGGCTTACAACAAGTACTTCAAGGTGACCACCGCACGTTTTGCAAATGTGGCTTTCTCCAATGGTTCTCTGCCGGATGGTTGGATTCACCGTCTGCAGAAGAAGCAGCCTTTGGCTGCACCTTCAGATGTAAAGCGTTACTTCGTATCGCCTGAGGAATCAGGCCAGATTTGTATGTTGGCTTGTATACTTGGACGTGGTGGTGAAGTGTTCTTCCCGAAATTGGGAGAAGATCAGATGCTCACCTTCAGCAGTATATGTGATGACTTTGTGAAGAGTGAAGGCTTTACTAAGAAAGAATGTGCTTCTGATGAGGAAGCTAAGCAGTATGCTGCCAAGATGGGTTATGATAGTGACACCTATCCCGTAGTCTATTTCAAGAGTGACACCACAGGTGAGAAAGCATACGAAGAATTCTATGTGCCTGGAGAGAAAATAGATATGCAACGTTTCCAGGCCCTTGGAGTTGTGGAGCAAACCACCCGTCACGATATGATGGAAGTGGATGCATTCTTTAGTAAGCTTGAAGGAATCTTTCAGAAAGATGACTTCACTAAAGCACAAGTTGTTGATGCCATCCGTGAGTTCATCCCCAATTTCGAACACGATGAGAAGGGAAAAAACCTTGATCAAAAGATGTAAGTAATAATCATTTTAAAATATGGAAAAAAGACAAAATCGCATTTTGTTATGCCTCTGCCACCTTTCTGGCAATGAACAGAAATTTGTACAAGAAGCGTTTGATACCAACTGGGTCGTTCCCCTTGGCCCGAACGTGAATGGTTTTGAGAAAGATCTGGAGGAGTTCGTTGGGGAGAACAAGAGGGTTGTAGCCCTTTCCGCGGGTACAGCCGCTGTCCATCTGGCATTGATAGCCTGCGGTGTGGGCCCTGGCGATGAAGTGTGTGTGCAAAGTTTCACTTTCTGTGCTTCCTCTCACCCTATCACTTATCTTGGTGCCACCCCCGTATTCATTGACTCCGAGAAGGATACTTGGAATATGGATCCTGAACTGCTGGAGAAGGCCATCAAAGACCGTATTGCCAAGACAGGTAAGAAACCAAAGGCAATTGTTCCGGTGGCTCTGTATGGTATGCCTTACAAGGCAGACCGCATTATGGAGATAGCCAACAAATATGACATTCCTGTTGTTGAGGATGCCGCTGAGGGTTTTGGCTCCAGGTTCAATGGTCAGGTGCTTGGTACATTCGGTAAGTATGGTGTTCTCTCGTTTAACGGTAATAAGATGATTACTACTTCCGGTGGTGGAGCATTGATTACAGCTAATGATGACGAGTGGCGTGAAATTATGATGTATGCTACTCAGTACCGTGAGAGCTACCCGTATTATCAACATGAGAAGATTGGTTATAACTACCGTATGTCGAACATCTGTGCAGGAATTGGTCGTGGTCAGATGACAATTGTCAACGAGCATATTGCTCATCACAAGCATGTACAGAAACTTTATGAAGAGTTGCTAAAAGATGTTCCTGGAATCAAGATGCATTCTCAGCCTGCTACTGGCGAATATGACTCTAACTATTGGCTTTGCACGATGACTCTTGATTCGTCTCTTAAAGTTAAGGGTCAGGAGAATGCCTATAAGCAGGTTATCACTGGTGCTGTAGGTGGTGCGGCCGGTGTTATCCATGCTGCAGAATCTGCAACTACCGACTGCCAGCCCAATAATAATGTTGAGGCTATGCGTATGGGTTTGGATGCTTTGAACGTAGAGAGCCGCCCGTTATGGAAGCCCATGCACAAACAACCCGTTTATAAGAATGCTCCTGCTTATCTGAACGGTGTTAGTGAAGACTTGTTCAAGGTTGGAATGTGTTTGCCCGCAGGTCCCTATGTATCTGACGATGATGTATTGTTTATCTGCGAAGCAATAAAGAGTTTAATTGTTTAAATCTTTAATGAAGAAAGTCTGTATCATAACTGCTGCACGCTCTGAATATGGCTTATTAAAATGGGTCATAGATGGGGTGTACAATGACCCTGAACTAGAGTTGCAACTTGTCGTAACAGGTGCGCATCTAAGTGAGGTTCATGGTAATACTGTTCGTTTTATAGAAGAAGACGGATATCCCATAGCGGCTCGTGTAGATATGCACCTTGCATCTGATAACCGTAAGGACATAGTGCGTTCTATGGGCTACTGTTCAACGGGTATGTCAGACGTTTTAGAACAGTTGCAACCAGATGTAGTAGTTGTGTTGGGCGATCGCTATGAGTTGCTGCCCATAGTAAGTGCAGCACTTGTATTAGGCCTCCCCGTGGCTCATATATCTGGTGGAGATGTTACAGAAGGAGCTATTGACAATGAGGTGCGCAATGCTGTGTCTATGATGTCTGCTATTCATTTCCCTGGCGTAGAAAGTTCTGCAGAGAATTTGAGAAGAATGCTTGGTAAAGATGCTCCTATCTTTACCGCAGGAGAGCCAGGCCTTGAAAGCTTTTTGCGGTATGACCTGATGTCAAGAGCTGAACTTTCAGAAAGCATTGGACTTGATGTAGATAAGAAGTGGTGTTTGGTAACGCTTCATTCCGAAACAAAATTGAGTCTAGAAGAGAACTTGGAGATGGTCAAGAACCTTTTCGAGTCCATGCAAAAGACCAAGAATGTGCAGTTTGTTATCAGCAAAGCCAATGCAGACTTTGGTGGGATGCAAATCAATGAGTTCTGGGAAGAAAACGTAAAACAAGATGCAGACAAGTATCATTTGTTTTCATCATTGGGACAGAGACGTTACCTAAGTTTCATGCAACAGACTGTTGGCGTGATAGGAAATTCTTCTAGTGGTATTGTTGAGGCACCTTTCCTCGGAATTCCCGTTATCAATATTGGCGAACGTCAGAAAGGCAGGCATCTGTGCAAGAATGTAATCCAGTGCGATAGAACGAGGGAATCAATAAATGCAGCATTTGTAAAAATGTTAGCTCAGCCTAAGATAATTGATAACTACTATGGTGATGGGCATACATCTCAATTCATTATTTCGAAGATAAAAGAATGGTTGAAAACAAAGTAATAGGTGGAGAGTTTGAAATAGATGTACAACAGCATTATCAGATGAGAAATGCTGTGCCTGATGGGGTCGTGAC
The DNA here is from genome assembly GCA_947166905.1 of uncultured Prevotellaceae bacterium. Taxonomy (GTDB): domain Bacteria; phylum Bacteroidota; class Bacteroidia; order Bacteroidales; family UBA932; genus Cryptobacteroides. The sequence goes on from CAMVFZ010000009.1 coordinate 83,704, forward strand.
CTATTCTTCGGGCCGTTCCGCACTCTATAATATACTAGCCTATTTGAAAGAGCATTGTGATATCAAGTGTGTTCTATTCCCTGATTATCTTTGTGAATCTGTTTATCAGATGGCAGAGCGTAATCAAATGGAGGTGGAGTTTTACGCACTTGATGAACAACTGAACCCTATCTTTAAAGATATTGCGAAAAAATATGACGCAACCAAGGCTGTTCTTCTTATCAACTATTTCGGTCTGAAGGACTGTAATGCGATGGTTGAACAGCTAAGAGGTATTCATCCGGAGATGATGATACTTCTAGATAATGTCCAGGCACCATACGAGATGCTGAGCGAAACAGATGCAGATTATTCCTTTTCCAGCTTCCGAAAAGCATTTCCAGTAGCAGACGGATCTTGGGTAATATCTAAGAAGAAAACACTGACACAGTACAATCGAGTAAATGAGTTTGCTCAGTATAAGATAGCGGCTTCGTACCTTAAGGTTATCCGAGATCAGCATCTGTTTAATGATGAAGTGTACCTGGACTTATTCCATAAGGGAGAAGTAAAGATAGATGACGATTATAAAACCGATATGACTCAACTATCCAAAGATATACTTGCTAATATGGAGTGGAACAGATGGGCAATTCTTAGAAAACGAAATGCGGAGACAATTTTAGAAGGTTTGAAAGAACTTGGCATTAGCCCAATCATTCCTTTGCAAGAGAATAGAATACCGTTATTTATCCCGATTCGCATTGAGAGCCGAGATAAGGTGCGCAAGGCTATGTTCTCAAACAATATCTTCCTTCCCGTACATTGGCCTGTTGAAGAAGAGTTCAAAGATAGATTAAAACGAGGATTAGATTTAGCAGAGCATGAGCTTTCTATCATTGTAGACCAACGATATACAGTTGGCGATATGAAGCGCATACTAAGTATCATTGAGAGCAATATATAAGATGAATATACAGATTGTAGGGCATTGGAATCAATACCTTGATACTTTTCTACCGGCAGCAACAGACATATATTTCCGCGAGGAATATGTCAGTCTGTATGAAACCGAAACTGAAAAAGCGGTTTGCTGTGTTGTGAGCGAAGGGGAGCAGATGATGCTATTTCCATTCTTACGTCGTACCTTCGTATTTCAAGGAAAGGAATTTCATGACTTTGAAACTGCCTACGGCTATGGTGGGCCTGTTTGGAACAAAGCTGATGACATATTCAAGGAAAAGGCTTTAAAGTACATGGTGGAAGAACTGGGCAAACAGCATTATGTTGCCGGGTTTGTTAGGTTCCATCCTTTGCTCCAGAATCAGGAGGTGTTTGATACTGTAGGTCGTTTGATTGCTGACAGACATACTGTAGCGATTAACCTTGATCAGTCGATGGACGAAGTTTGGTCAAACGAGATACATTCCAAGAATCGCAATGTAATCCGCAAGGCAGAAAAGGCTGGCTGTACATTTGTTGTGGATGACAAATATGAGCATTTGAATGATTTCATCCGTTTATATGACTCCACTATGGATAAACTTTCTGCGGATGGCTTCTACTATTTTGATAACAATTACTATAAGCATCTGGTAGAGGGTATTCCTAATAGTTTCCTGGGTTGTGTGAAAGATGCTGAAGGCAAAATTATCTCTTCTGCTATCTTTATGTATAGTGGAACTTACGGACATTATCACTTGTCAGGCAGCGATAAGACACAGCTAAGTCTTTCTCCTAATAACTTGATGCTTTGGGAGGCAGCCAAAGAACTGCAAAAAAGGGGCGTGAAACGATTCCATCTTGGCGGAGGTACAACAGGGAATGAGGATGATTCGTTGTTCCTATTTAAACGTAGGTTCTCGAAAGATACTTGTCAGTTCTATATAGGAAAGCTGGTATTCAATCAGGAGGCATATAACGCTATCTGTGCTGATTGGGAACTAAAGAACCCGGATAAGGCAGAACATTATAAACATCATTTGCTGAAATATAAATACTAAGATAATGGGCGTATATATTATTGCGGAGGCTGGTGTAAACCATAATGGCCAATTGGACTTCGCGCTTAAACTTTGTGATGCCGCCAAGGAAGCCGGTGTTGATGCAGTTAAGTTCCAGACTTGGAAAACGGAGAACATTGTAACCGCTCAGGCTCGTCAAGCTGCTTACCAGACTGAGAATACAGGTGTGGAAGAAAGCCAGTATGATATGCTGAAGAAACTGGAGTTAAGTTATGACCACTTCCGTTATATTCAGGATTATTGCAAAAAGATAGGAATTGATTTCCTTTCTACTCCTGATGAGGAAGAGAGTCTGGCGTTCTTAGTAAGCCTTGGATTGCCTTTGATCAAGGTGGGTTCAGGTGAAGTGACCAATATTCCATATTTGCGCAAGATTGGTTCACAGAAGATGCCTGTGATTCTCTCCACCGGTATGTCTAACCTTGCTCAAGTGGCAACCGCATACGATACCTTGTTGGCTGCTGGAGCACCTTCTGTTGCCCTGTTACATTGTACTACCAATTATCCTTGCCCGGTGGATGAAGTAAACCTGAAGGCCATGTGTACACTCCGTGATGCTTTCAAATGTCAAGTGGGTTATTCCGACCATACGATGGGGCTTGAAGTACCAGTGGCTGCAGTTGCTTTAGGTGCTGAAATCATTGAGAAGCATTTCACGCTAGACCGCAATATGGAAGGACCAGACCACAAGGCGAGTCTTGAACCTGCTGAGTTGAAGTTGATGGTTCAACAGATAAGGAACGTTGAGGCTGCTCTTGGTGATGGAATCAAGCGCCCCAACAAGAGCGAGGCTGAAAATGCCAGGGTGGTACAAAAGTCCATTCTAGCAAAAGTGCCTATCAAGAAAGGTGAAGTTTTGACAGAGGATAAATTGGTGGCAAAGAGGGCAGGGGCTGGTATCAGTTCTGTACACTGGGATGTAGTGGTTGGAACAAAGGCCTTGCAAGACTATGATATTGATGAACCGATTAAACTATTTTGAAAGTGGAAGTGTTAGTTGTAATCCCTGCAAGGGGTGGAAGTAAAGGGATTCCCGGCAAGAATATCAAACCATTGGCAGGCAAACCATTGATTTACTATAGCATTGATGTGGCTCGTCAGTTCACAACGGATGATAATATCTGTGTCACAACTGATGATGACAAGATAATTGAGGTGGTTGAGAATTATGGTCTGAAAGTGCCATTTAAACGTCCTGATTATCTGGCAACAGACACGTGCGGAAGTAATGAAGTCATACAACACGCATGGAAGTTCTTTGCAGATAAGGGAAAGCCTTATGATGCTGTATTGCTTTTACAACCGACCTCGCCTTTCCGTAAAGTGGAATTCTTGAAAGAAGCAATGGCCCTCTATGATAATAGTATTGATATGGTAACCAGCGTGAAGCTTTCTTCTTGCAATCCCTATTATGATGGCTTTGAAGAAAATGAGGAGGGCTTATTGTCTATCAGTAAGGGCGATGGTACTATAGAACGTCGCCAGGATGCACCCAGTGTGTGGCAACAGAATGGATCAATCTATGTGATTAATGCCAAGAGTTTGATGGAAAAAGGCTTGGCTCATTTTACTAGAATTCGCAAATATGCCATGTCTGAGTATTATTCTGTTGATATTGACAATCCATTTGATTGGAAAGTCGCAGAATTAGTTTTAAAAGAAAAACTGTTAGGATGATGAATAACCATATTGTTTATAAAGATGTCTCTCTCTTAGAGGCGCTTTCTCATATTAATGAATTAGCACCTGAACCACTAGTTCTCTTTGTTTTAGATGCAGAAAAGCGGATGGTCGGCACTCTTACTGACGGTGATTCTCGCCGTGCATTGATTGCTGGAGCTTCGGTGAATGATAAGATTGAAAAGATCATGCATCGAAACTTCAACTATATGAAAGTTGAAGAGATTGGCAATGTCAAGGAAATCAGGCACCAAAAGGAAATGAAGATGAAACTTATCCCGGTGCTTGATAAAGATATGCATATTGTTGATGTAATCAATTTGGAGAAATATGCCACTCGCTTGCCCATTGATGCTGTATTAATGGCTGGCGGAAAAGGCGAAAGGCTACGTCCTCTTACTGAGAAAACTCCCAAACCACTACTTCCTGTAGGAGGTAAAGCTATCATTGATCATAATATTGACAGACTTATTGCCAATGGCGTTAAGCATATTAATGTCACAGTTAATTATTTGGGCGAGCAGTTAGAGGAACATTTTTCTGAACCTAGGGGTGATGTAAAAGTCCAAACGGTTCGTGAGCCTAAGTTCCTTGGTACAATAGGTTCTATTAAATTTGTAAAGGAGTTTTATAATGAGACTGTTCTAGTTATGAACAGCGACCTGTTCACTAACATCAACTATGAAGACTTCTATTTGCATTTTAAAGAGCATGATGCAGAGATGTCTGTAGCGGCTGTACCATATACTGTATCTGTGCCGTATGGAATTTTTGATTTAGAGGGAAGGGATATTCGCGGTTTGATTGAGAAACCGACATATAACTACTATGCAAATGCTGGTATCTATATGATTAAGCGTAGGGCACTAGATGAGATCCCTGATGATACTTTTTTCAATGCAACAGATTTGATAGAAAAGCTGATCTCGGAAAAAAAGGAAGTTATTCGATTCCCGTTGAATGGTACTTGGATTGATATAGGTAATCCTCAAGAGTATCAGAAAGCAAATGAGTTGGTGAAGCATTTAGTATAAGCTGTATTTGTAATAAATGATTATTAATCAAAAGTTGTTAGAAGGTTTAGTTGCCGAGGCAAAACAATCACCGCGTCTACGAAAGAATTACAATTTCCATCATAGCTTAGACGAAAAGTGCCATAGATTTCTTAATGCTATTGAGCCTGGTGCAGAGATCCCTATACATCATCATCCAACAAAGGATGAGTCTTTCATTTTGATTAGAGGAAAGATAAAAGTAACTACATATAACGATGATGGTAGAGTTATAGATAGTATAGTATTGGATATAGAAAAAGGAGAGTATGGGGTTAATATACCCAAAGGAGTTTGGCATACTTTGGAATCCTTAGAGACCGGCTCCGTGATATTTGAATGTAAAGAAGGTCCTTTCTTGGAGCATGAAGAAGAAGGCATTTTGGAGATTAAGAGATGACAATTAATTACACGGTTATAGACAATTTAACTAAACAGGCTAAAGATAATCCAAGGTTAAGAATGCACTTGGATTTAAGAAATAGCCCCGATGATAAAAGCCAACGCATCTTAAATGCAGTTGAACCTGGATCAGCATTGCCAATACATCGTCATAGAAATAGTTCGGAAACAGTGGTTTGTGTGCGAGGCAAAGTCGTTGAGGAGTTTTATGACGAACAAGAGAGGGTTTGCACTGACGCAATTGAGTTGAGCCCCAATGGCCCAAATGTATTGCTAAATATTCCGGCTGGTCAATGGCACTGCCTACGAGCATTGGAATCTGGATCTGTTGTGTTGGAATGTAAAGATGGTGCTTTTGAACCAACTGGTCCAGAAGATATTTTGAGTTTATGAAAAGAGGGAAGAGCAAAAAGATCATGGCTTTGGTGAAAGGGTTTTGGGCTTTTTGCTCTTATTTGTTCGTGCCGCAATGGGGAAGGCATCCAAAGGATGCTGGAACCACGGAAATACGGAACCATGGAATCACGGAGAGCGCATAGCGCAGGAGTAACGGATATACGGATTTAGGGAGTCACGGAGGGAAGGAACAATGGAATACAAGAAATCATATAGTGGTAAGCCGCGAAAGTACGGATCTAAGGATTCACGGAATCAAGAATCTACGGATACACGGAAGTTCGAGAATCCACTTAAGCCACTTATGACGGAAGAGGAGAAGAAAGACGCTCAAGTGCTTGAACTATCTTATGACTTCTCCTGCCGTATCATTAGGCTTTACAAGTACCTGAATGAAGGGAAGCTGAGTAAAGCGGATAGAGATATCATTGATGCGTTGGGAAGGCAGCTGGTGAGGTCTGCAACCAGCATTAATGCTAATATGAATGAGGCGCAGCACCCGCAAAGCGATGCTGACTTCCTAAGTAAGGCTAGTATTGCGCTGAAGGAGGCACGGGAGAGCGAGAACTGGTTGTCGCTGCTCCGGGATAATGGATATTTGGAACCACGGGCTGCGGAATCCATACTTCTTGACTGTGGACGTATCAACAAAATATTGATTACAATAACGTCCAAGGTTAAGAAGCGGATTAACGGAGGCAAGGAGTAACGGAGTTAAGGGAATGAGCTTTTGTGGTGAGATTATAATATAGTACTATGCCATCAATTACATTTGATGTTCTTATAAATAAGACTTTTGCCGACATTTGTACGACAGAAGGCCTTGCACCTATAGCCAGGAAATACGTGCTGTCTCTGCTGAACGACTTCGAAGAAGGAGAGTGGAGGTTTGAACGTTTTCTTGATTATATTTGGGATAATATAGCCCTCACAGCTCTGTCGAAACAGGAGCGGGATGACTTGATTGGTCAACCTCGGACAATGATGAGACGCGCAGCCAAGAATCTTCGCTTGATTGATAATGACGAGGTGGGCAAAGGTAGTGAGATCGCTGAGATTCTGCTGTATGGCGTTATGCAAGATTTTTACGGGGCGTTACCTGTAGTACCAAAAATCTATCACAAACAAAATGTGAATGACAACGCAAAAGGCGCTGATAGTGTTCATATAGTGTTAAGCCATGATGGTAAGGACTTCTCTTTGTGGTTTGGTGAGGCAAAATTTTACAAAACGCTATCAGGCAATGATTTGGATACTATCGTCCAGTCTGTATTGAACTCTTTGGATAAGGATAAGATAAAGAAAGAGAATAGTATCATTACGGATTTACAGGATCTGGATAAGTTTGATATGCCAGATGAGACAAGGCAGAATATCAAAGATATGCTAAATCAAGATGCGTCGATAGACCATATCAAACCTAAGTTGCATATTCCTATCATGCTATTACATCAATGCGGAAGGACTGCATCTGCTACAGAAATAAGCCAGAAATACAAGGAGATTCTTGAGAGAAAGCACATCAAGAAAGCTAATGAATACTTCAAGAAACAGATTGATGCTTTGAGTGGCCAAGTATTCAAGTACGAGGAAATCAGTTTTCATTTGATATTGTTCCCAGTGCCTGACAAAGATGAGATAGTAAGATTGTTTATGGCTGATGCCGCTATTTATAGGAGGGCAAAATGATGGAGGAGAATTATATATTTGAAAAAAGCCAGGAGATTAACGCTTTGTTATCTGCTGGCAACGAGAACAAAGCTCGTAACTTGACCATTAGGCTGCTGTCTGAATTGAAAGCAAACGGAGAGAAGCCATTACCCGTAGTTAATCATCTGGTAAGGTCGTTAGGGCTGTATCCATATATTGATACGAAAACTGCATCATGGCAGGACCAAGTGGCTTTCGAGGCTTTCAAGGTGGATGTAGGAGAAAAAGAGGCAAAGACACTGCACAGGGCGCAGTCATACCTGCTGAAGAAATTGTTGCAGGGAACAGACGTTGCGGTAAGCGCTCCGACTAGCTTTGGTAAAAGTTTCATCGTTGACTCATTCATCGCACTAAACAAACCTCAAAATGTTGTCATTATTGTACCAACAATAGCATTGACTGATGAGACAAGAAGAAGGCTATACCGGAAATTCTCTACGGATTATACTATCATTACCACACCAGAAGTGGCACTTGGTGCGAGAAACATTCTGATATTCCCGCAAGAACGAGTTTTTGGGTATCTTGACAAAATACAGACTATAGACTTTCTTATTGTTGATGAATTCTATAAAGCTGAACCCGCCACCAAGGATGAAAGGGCAAACATTCTGCTTAAAGCCATTATTGAACTGAGTAGAAAGGCAAAACAGCGTTATTATCTTGCTCCTAATATCTCGGATGTTGAGGAAAACCCTTTTACAAAGGGGATGGAGTTCGTGAAAATTGACTTCAAGACTGTTGTTACTGAGTTTCACGAGAATTATAAAGAATTTGATTCCGAGAATCAGGATGAGCAAAAGAAAGAATGTCTTTTATCAATCTTAAAGGAAAGAGATAGCAAGACGCTAGTATATGCAGGAAGTCATTCCCAGACTGACGAGGTGCTTGATATACTCATAGCCAATCTGCCCAATGTTGATACTTGGATTCTTAACGCATTTTCAGAATGGCTTAAGGAGAACTATAGCGAAGATTATAAATTGGCGCAGGCTGTACTAAAAGGTGTTGGGATTCATAACGGTAGGATACATCGTTCGCTGAGTCAATTGCAAGTCAAACTGTTTGAAAAGGCTGGAAGATTAAATACACTCGTTTCCACATCCTCAATTATTGAGGGTGTGAATACTTCTGCAGAGAATGTTGTCCTCTGGTCAAACCGAAATGGCAGCCGCGGGCTAACAAGTTTTGCCTATAACAATATAGCAGGGCGAGGAGGCCGGATGTTTCAGTATTTCGTCGGAAGGGTGTTTAATCTGGTTGAGCCGCCAGCACGTGAACCTAAAAGCTTGAAGCTGGATTTCCCTGATGACGTGCTGGTATCTATTGATGTAGAAAAGCACAAGCAGGATTTGACGAGAGAGCAAATCATCAAGATTGTGGCCTTTAGTGAAGAGGTTGACGAAAAAGTGGGAACGGGAACCTATAACAAGTTGATAAGTGCTCCAGAATTGAGAGGTTATACTGGCTTTCAGATTAGAGGCGTTGTTTCGGAATTAATAGAGAACGAATCAGCTTATTCCAGTTTACCATATCTCCTGTCGGATGATGTACAGAAGTGGAATTCCCCTTTACGTGATTGCTACTATCACTTATCACACATGGACCTGCAACACTGGCAGTTTATCAGGTTTGTGAAGATATTGTCGCAAAACTGGATTAAAACAATACCTGAGTTGCTGGCAGAGTTTGAAGAGAAAAAGGTAGGGATAGGCATTGACAATTTCTTTGAATATGAGAGAAGAGTTGCTTACGACTTATCGAATATGTTGGGTCAGGTGAACTCAATCATGAGATATATAAGACCTAAGTCGAAAGATATCAGCCCGTTTATTTTCAGGGCCTCGCATGCTTTCCTGCCGAAGTTGGTTTATGAGTTGGAGGAATATGGGTTGCCAAGAATGATAAGTAGGAAGATACAGAATAAAGGTATCATCGACTTGGAACAGGAAGATATTTCTGTGAATGAGATTTTAGTGGCTTTTAAAGAGATTGGATGCGAGAATCTGGTCACAGCATTAGAACTGAGCAAGTTTGAAACATATATTCTGACTTTCTTTTTCCAGGGGATTACTGCTATGGAGAAATGAGTATTACTTGAATAGTATGACACAAGACGAAAGGTGGCTTGCTCAATGGAAAGAGGTGATGAACTTCATGGAGGTCAATAAACGGAGGCCTTCTAAGTTCGTCGACGAGGAGCGCGGCATGAGAAACTGGTGGAAACATCAGCAGAAACTTGTGAATGCGGGGGAGTTGAAGGAAGATAGGGTAGAGTTGTTTAAGGAGTTGTTGGAGGTGGGGGAGAAATATAAGCATATTAACCAATACCAATAGTGCGTTGGGAATGGTACATGGTGCTGACGCTTTTGCGGCTGCACGATGTGCGTGCGGAGCGAAAGGCTCTAATGGCAGCAAGCCATTTGTGCCTGAAGCGGGGAAAAGAAAGAAAAGTAACTAAATACAAAACTATATGGCAAACAATCAAGAAGCTATGTTAGTGAACATGTTTTCACTAAGCGAGACAAGACCACAGCTTCCGGTAGAACTCATATCAAGAGACCAGTACTTGGATCTGATAGAGGAGCAACTGGAAGAGTTCAAAGTGGTGTGTGTGGACGGAGTAGAGGGCGTGGGTCTGACCACCGCCCTGGCCTTGTTTGCCCAGAAGCACGGTTACAACTGTGCATCATATTTTAATAACGGTTGGTCGCGTCACTTGTTAACTCCGCAAACCATTATGCGCAGCCTACTGCAGCAATTAGCCTTCTATACAAAGACTGCACAGGAAAGCATTGAGGATGAAGACACGTTGACCCCCGTTCTTTATAAACTAATAAGACGGACACGCAACAAGCCCCAATACATCTACTTTGTTTTTGACGGTTTCGCCAAGATTCCTTCAGAATATGTGGACTCCATCAAAAACGCATTGACTCCACTTTTTAGCATTGAAGGTGCTCGCTTCCTGTTTTCGGGTGATAAAGAGGACATTAAACAACTACTTCCTGAGAGTATAAAGCCCAAGCAGAGCAATGAAATGCTCCGATTCCAGCGGAATGACGTGGAAGATTACCTGAATAAGGTATTTCCTGGTCATAGTAAAGAAGATATAGACCTGATCTACTCATTGAGTAGCAAAGGTCTTGCACGACCATTGACCATTCTTGTTGAGAAGTTGAAGAAATACGGAATAGAGCACATCAGTGACTACTATAGTTCAGGCACAGAGGATTATTTTGAAGAGGACCTGGACTGGCTGGACAATCAAAAAGATGAGCGTATCAATTTCCTGATGGCACTTCTTACCTACAGCGAGGTTCCGCAATGCCGACCGTCTGTAATAGACACTTTAGGACTGACTGACAGTGAGGTTACGGAACTCTTGGAGACCTGCAAAGACTATATACAAGAAAAGGATGGTATCATAGAACTGAAATCGAATGATTATAGGAAGTATCTGAGGGATAAACTGTCTGACTATAAGAAGGACATAGAGCTGAAACTTATTAATGTGTTTGAGCATAGCAGCAGGGTGGAAGATCAATTCCTATACCTGCCTGCTTTGTACAAACATGTGAAGGACAAAGAATCGCTTGTGGCTTATCTGACATCGGACAATGTGCAGAGTTATTTGGTGAATAAGCAGAGCCAAGCGGCATTAAACGAGCAGTGTGAATACGGTTATAATGCATGTACTGATTTTGAATCACAGGCTGCTGCATATTTCCGTTTTGCTATTAACCGGAGTGTGTCGAGGGAAATTGAGAAGAATGAACTGGCAGATGCGGAAATAGAAGCTCTGATTGCAGTAGGTGATGACAAAAATGCGTACACGCTCACACAGAATGTGTTTTTTTTGGAGGAACGGCTGAAATGCCTTTTGATTATTGCACAGGCAGGAAAGCATTTGAGCGAGGCCATGCGGGAGGAGATTGATAGGCAGATTACAACCTTGGCAGATGCCATTGACTTTGAGCATATTCCCGATAAGGGACTGGAACTGGCCAAGCTGATGTTGCCGGTGAAGATGGAGAAAGCCTTGGAAATAATTGACAAGGTGGCCAAGGTAACCAAGGACCGGCAGCAGATAGACCGGCTCTATACGGCAATAACCATTACCTATAACGAAGACAGTAAAAACAAGGATGATGCCGCCAAGGCAGACATTGTAAACACCAAGATTGCTGACGATGGTCTGCGCAAGATGGCTGAGGTGATGAAGAGCATCATGAAAGAAAGCACAGCGCAGCAGGTAGTGGCCAAAATGAAAGAGATGCCTTTGGCTAGCAGTCAGCTATATTTCCTGAACTTCTGGATTCCCGACCACAGAAAGCGCGACGATGTGGGAGATGCTGTGGAGTATGCCGTTAAGCTGGTGATAGATACCTCGACAACTACGATGCCCAAGGTGTCGCTACTGCGGCACTTTTGTATTCCTCTGCCTGATATGAAAGAGACGCAGGTGAGGGAAGTGGTGAGTATGCTGGATGCCGTGATGGACAATATCAAGTATCCGACCGTTGAGTATATTAAACTGCAGATACTGGTTATCAGTGCTCTTGTCAAGTTTGACAAAGAGGTTGCCAAGAACCGCTTGCAGGAGTTGTATCTGGAGATACTGGAACAGAAGGATAAGGCTTTGCAGGCTCACTGTAAGGCACTGCTGCTGCGCAACTACAAAGAATTGGGCGATATTAACGACGTAGAAGAGTGGCTTTCGCCCTGCTTTGAGTTGCAGAAGGAGATTACCCAAGACATTACAGACATATTGGCTAATTCTGCCTACCATATGAAGGTGGTAGAAGGCCCCATCAAGGCACTGGTGTGTGAGTACCCTTCGTTTATCAAGGATGTTATATCCAAGATGAACACTCAGGAGCGCCGTCACCGGGCATACCTGCTGGCTGCCATGGAGTATGTGAGGCAGACAGAGGTGAAGAAGTTCAAATGGGACTACTTCAAGAAACTGTTCAACCATGTGACTTATGACAAGATGGAACTGAACAGACCTATGGTGGCTCTGGTGAACAAAATCACGGAGGTTGAAGACCAAGACCCGAAGGTTCTGAACGACGTAAAAGATAACTACCCGATGTTCAAGCAGGTGGAACAGGCAGAGGCACAATGCTATTGTTACTCGAATCTGTATGTTTGGGTTTGCCTGTACTACCCCGAAGAAAAAGAGTTCCAGCAGACTTTGAAGAAAGACCTGGATGATGCATGGAATATCATCAATTTGCCGTGGTTGAAGGTAACTACCGGTTATGAGATAGCCAAGGTGTTGTCGAAGATTTCGTTGAAAGTTGAAGCTCGTGATTATGTGGCCAAGGCCGCTCAGCTTAAAAAGAACCAACTGCTGTCAACTTCATCGTGTGTGGCGGCCTACATAGAAAGTCAGAACCTGTATGTTCACTCTCTGGGCATATTGATCAGGTCGGGGCTTTGTACGGATGAGGATATTGACCAGTTCAAGACGCTGCTGAGCTATGACGGCAGTGATGGTGAGTGCCTTATTATGTGGTCGAGAATTGCCCTGGAGTACTATGGGGTGAATGACATAGAGAAGTTCAACAACATTATGAACCGCTATGTGTCAAAATCATTGGATAAGTATTCTGCCTACTATCGGAAGAGGATACTCTATCATATAGCACCGGCTTTATTCCTGAATTCCAGAGCGTTGTTCTACACCCGCCTGAAAGAATACGATACGAGTTTCGCCAACAGTTGTATCGATAATGTGGCAAGGTATATCCAGACCAAGTATCCATATCCGGAATATACCAGTTCGCGTGAGATAGAAGCACAGGTTCCGATGGGGCAGCAGGATATTGAGAATCTGATAGACCTGATAGATAACAGCCGCGATGACGGATTTGTGTATTCAATGACAGATACCGTGTCGGATGCTATTACCAGGAATGCGCAAACCAAATTGTCGAGGGAACAACAGAAGGTGCTGTTCAATAAACTGGAAGAGGTTGTGAAACGCCGTCTGCCCATGGAGGGCGGTATCCAGCATAGGGGGTACCTGATTGTATGCATGGCCATGATTAATGGGCGTAGAAGTGGAAGCAAGAATAAGGCAGAAGATCTGATAAAAGAAATAGAGGCTGTGCCCAATCTTGCAGACCAAGCCTTCTTGTATGCAAACGTGGCCGGATTCCTGTCGAAGGCAGGAGAAAAGGCGGAGTTCATTGAACGAGCGGTTAAAATCACCGAGAGCATTGATTATATGTATGACAAGATGAACCGCTATGAGTTCTGCCTGCTGGAGTCGTTTATGGCTGCCAAGTCGAGAGCGCAGGGTATAGCCACTAAGGTGATGAATACCATGATGGCTGATATGAACGGCTCGTATGCTGATTACCAGCGAATACTGGATATGGTGAGAGACCACGATGAGCAGTTGGCAGATACGATGCTTGAGTTGGTTGATGACGATCCTGCGCGCGTGCAATATAAGAAAAGGTTGCAGTCGCGGGCAAATACAACCAAGAAACTGGAGGCTGCTAAAAAGGACATCAGTCAGGTGGCACGCCTGAACAATGACGAGCAGATGCAGTTCTTTGAGCGCCAGATGGAGTATCTGATTAAGAAGAAAAACGTTGTTAGGGATGTGAACCTAACGCAGTCGATAGTGGCTCAGATTTATAACAATCCAATAACAGATACCCAGAACGCGGTGCTGTTCTTTATGGAGAACCTGTATGAGCGGAATCAGAGCAATCATAAGCACAACTCGCTATTGAGGGAAATGCACCGTGCCGTTGTAAACAACCTACAGTTGGTGTTGGCTATTGCCGCTGGTACTCGTGACAAGTTGGAGCGCGTAAACCGGATTATGGACGAGCGGGGAGACACGAACGAAGATATGATACAAGTGGGTCAGGCAGACAAGGGTGTGCAGAACATCATAGAATGGTATAAAAAGCATCCTTGTGCTATCATCAGGATTGTTGATCCCTATTTCCATGCGGACGACCTGCATATCATCAAGTCGTTTATGGACATCAACAACTCGTTGCGCTGCTATATCCTTACCAATAAAGATATAGCCTTTAAGGATGAGACACTGAATGAAGTCTTCCAGAACGGATGGAATGCTGTTTCTGCTGAGATGACGGGAAAGGTTGAGGTGAAATCTTGCTGCTATGAAGGCGATCCGAGAAAGGCTCCGTTCCATGACCGTTGGTGGATACTGTTTGATACGGAGAATGACTTGATATATGGTAAACGTCTGGCTTCGCCAAGCACGTTAGGGTCAAGAATATCTGAGATCTCTGACATGGACGAAACGGCCGTAAATTCTGCGATGAAAGTTTTTGAGCGCTTCTTTATGAATATGGTGCCCAAGAATGAGGAGATGAAGCTTGTTTACGAAGAGACACAATTGAGATAACTGTGGCTGAAGAACAGAAAAAATTTCGAGAAGTTGGAAAGACCCTAGACGCCTGGTCACGTTTCCTGATTCTGGACGAGTGTCTTCGAGACCGCGTAAACTACTACCTGCTGGACGAGCTGGTAGATAAAGTGAACGACAAGCTGGAGGAGTATGGCTATGACCCCGTGAGTAAGCGCACAGTTCAGGAAGACCTGAAATTTATGCGTAGTGAACGGGGTTGGAGCATTGAGTTGATGCCACACAAAAGTTTTGGCGACAAAAAGCTATATCACTACGCCCAGGAGGGATACAGTATTATGAATATGCCGATGACTCAGGCCGAGAGCGACCTACTTCACGAAGCGGTGGCAATGCTTGGGCGATTCAGCCTGATGCCGGGGAATACTGGTCTGGATGGGGCTTTGCGACTGTTGCGCGTGAAGTTTAACGTGCAGGGCGGGCCTACGCTAGTGAAGCCAGGACAGAACGAGAAACTGAAAGGGCTGGACTGGTTTGAACCGCTGTTTAGTGCCTGTCAGCAAAGGCGGATTGTAACGATGAAGTACAGCCGTTTTGACCGGCTTGATAAGGAGCCGGAAGAACGGGTGGTGAAACCGTACCAGATGCGACAATATAATAATAGGTGGTATCTGGTTGGGCTGGAAGATGCGAAATTGGAGCATAAGATACCGATGGTGGTTGTTCCAATTGACCGTATTGTGGATCTTGAAATAGAAAGGCCCGAACAGAAGGTGGCTCGGGAGAAGAGCGGCGGTAAGTATAAGGTGCCAGGCGACAAGGAGATTGAAGCCTATTTTGAAGATATAGTAGGTGTATCAAAATGGCCTAAGGGAAAGCCGGAGCAAATAAAGGTGAAAGCCTGGGGGCTTGGACAGCACTTTCTGGATACCAAGCCCATACACAAGACACAACAAGTAATTGAGGAAGGCGATGGCTACAAGGTTTTCCAATGGGAGGTAATCCCGAATGAAGAGCTGGTGCAGGCACTTCTGGTATATGCCGACCAGATGGAGGTGATAGTAGGAGATTGGTTGAAACGTAGGCTCAGGGAACGAGCGGAAAAAATACTTGAGAATTTGAAGAAGGTCTCGGACGAGTAAGTCCGGGACCTTTTTTCATGCCCTTTTGGGGGATATTTGCGTTAAAAAATGTAAAAATCAGAAAAAATTTTGAGGGTGCTGTAGGAATGAAGTTCGTCTGCATTACTGGGGGGTACTTTTGCAACGTGATTCAGAAACAAACGATGTCAGGTGCACATGACGGAGGGCGTTGAAGATGATCCCTTTTACGAAGTAAAAGGTAGTTAACAGAATGTTTCACGCCAAAAAAAGAAAGAATTATGGCAAAAGTAAATGGAGTTGCAACGCAACTAAGTGGCAAGGTAGGCCAGTTAATCTACCGACAGACTAAGTATGGTACCGTGGTGTACGAAGCACCCGCCAAGGCCAGCGTCCCCCAGCGTACCGAAGCGCAGATGCAGATTCGCACCCAGTGGGGAAACATGGCAGCCGTGTACCGCCAGTTTAACCAGACCCTGAAGAAGGGATTCGAGGGGCTGAACGGCAAGATGAACGACTACAACGCGTTCATCCAGGCCAACACCAACGTGGTGAAGGTGTACGTGCCTAAGAGTGTCCGCTTGAATGGCGGATCGGTGTTGGCACCGTACCAGATCACCAGAGGCTCGCTTCCGAGTGTGGCTATGGTGAAGGTAGGTGACGTGCTGGTGAGCGACATCAAGGTTGGCGCACTGCAGATAGGCGACGATACCACCGTGGCAGAATTCGCCAACGCGGTGTTGGCCTACAACGACGGCTGGCAGGCCGGAGACCAGGTAACTTTCTTCTACGGTGTACAGACCGAGGACGCTGTGACCGGCATTCCCCGCGCCCGTATCTACGGATACAAGGTGATGTTGAATCCGGGTGACAGTACTCCGCTGTACGAGGTGGTAAGTGCCATTGGCTTTACGACCGTGCAGGGTGCAGGCGGTTCCAACTGTCTGGGCATGAGCGG
This sequence comes from uncultured Prevotellaceae bacterium, assembly GCA_947166905.1. Lineage (GTDB taxonomy): Bacteria > Bacteroidota > Bacteroidia > Bacteroidales > UBA932 > Cryptobacteroides. The sequence continues at coordinate 100,371 of CAMVFZ010000009.1, forward strand.
GGCCATTACCGACGGCGCGGCCGTGTGGATTCACAGCCGTGAGGATGGTACCGGCGGGCTGAAGGTCTCGACTCAGTTCCTGTACGTGGATAGCACCGTATTGGCATCGTACCAGGGATCGAGCGCAATGGAGGCCAGCGCGAATAGCTATGGTGGCATCAACGCCAGCGCGGTTTACCTGAACCCTCGTTCGATGGGTGCGGGTTCCGGGATGACGGTTGTGGTGGAGCCGGCTTCGGGCGGTGGCTCGGAGACGCCGAGCGGCGGTGGTGGTTCACAGACCGTGACGGTGGCAGCACCTACAATCAGTGGCACGACTACGTTCGCGGATTCGACCACGGTGACCATCTCCGGTCCTAGCGGTGCTACGGTGTACTACACCATTGACGGGTCTACCCCGACTGCGGAGAGTACCGGGTATGAGTCAGCCTTGACGCTGAGTGCCACCACTACGGTGAAGGCGATTGCGGTGAAGGATGGTGTGAGCAGTTCGGTTGCCAGCAAGACCTTCACGAAGAGTGAGGGTGGCGATGACGAACCCGGAGGCGATGACCATTAACAGTTAGGTTGGGGGCCGTTGGCCTTGTGCGAGCGGCCCCCTTTTTATTCACTTAAATAGATTTAGGAATTATGAGATATTTTGGAATTAGAGAATTGATCCCGTGTGTGGACGGGCATTGCAAGGATGGCCGTTGCGGGGTGGATGAAAGTACGATTGTAAGAGTTCCGGGTGAGGTGATTGAGAATGCGATTGCGCTGGTGGAGCAGGTGTTGGACCCGGCTCGGAGGGCCTTGGGGAAACCTGTCAGGGTGAACTCGGGGTACAGGTGTCCGCTGAAGAATAAGGCGGTAGGGGGCGTGGCCGGGAGCCAGCACCTTCGCGGGGAGGCGGCGGATATTTGTTGCGCGGACAACAAACGCCTGGCGGAGATTATTGAGGCTAATGGCTTGTATGATCAGCTGATTAGGTATGTGAATGGGGACGGCAGTATTCGGTTTATTCATGTTTCGTGGAAGCGTAACGGCGTGAATAGGAAACAGAAATTGATTAAAAGATAGGAGGAACGTGTTATGGTACAGATTGAATGGACAAGTGTTATTCTGGGTGTGATGACCCTACTGGGCGGATGCGGGTGGGTAATTGACCGCAAGAAGCACAAGCAGGAGTTGGAGGCCCTGAAGGCGGATGTGAAGCAGAAGGAGCTGGACTTGAGCACGGATTTCGTGCAAAAGTTCCGGGAGTTGATTTCGGATCCGCTGGAGGGGGAAGTGGAGAAATTACGTAACGAGGTAAAGGAGTTAAGAGATGCGATTGAAGGTATTTATGATTGTCCCTTTAGGGATGATTGCCCTGTTAGGGAGCGGATGCAGCGCAAGTCGCGTGGCGACGGTGAGAAATAGCGAGGAGTTGCGGGTTGCGGAGGTGGTAAAGGATACGGTGGTGGTTTTCCGGGAGGTTGCGGTGCGGGACACGGTTAAGGAGGTGACTACTGTGACGGTGAGAGAGAATGAGCAAGGGGATACGCTACGGGTTTCGACGGTGACGGACCGGCTGGTAGTAAGAGATCGGGAAAAGGCTTCTTTGGTAAAGGAGGTGGTTCGGGTTGAACGAGATACGGTTTACGTGGAGAAGCGGGATAGCGTATTCGTGGAGAAGATTGGTGCAGGGGCGACTCGGGGGCCGGACAGTCGGGGGAACGCAGTGGTGCGCGTGCTGAAGTGGGTGTTCGCGATTGTGGTGGCGGTGACGGTGCTGGTACTGGTGATTCGGTTTGGAAGGAAGGGGTCTCTGTTTTAGAGGCCTCTTCCTTTTTGTGTGGTGGGGTGAGCAAATGGGGCTTGCGGCTTGTCCGCGAGCCTCTTTCGCTGCGGGGGAATCGGGTGGTAGTGGAAGGCTCTTTTGCGGACTTGCTCCGCAAATGTGCCTGGAACGGTGCGGGTGGGAGGATCGGCCTGTATCGGCCATCGGCCATGACGACGTGCTTGAGTGGGGGATGATGTCGGATGTCTGGGATGCAATCGCAGGCTTCGGCTCAGGAGGAACGAGAGCTCATCGACATGGGGGTGAGGGGTGGGGATTATCAACAATGTCCCAACCTATTATCGGCCCTGCGCAGCGGCATCTCCAAGGGTGCCATCAACGCGGCCTGGGACGCCATCGGCGAGGTGATCAAGGCGTGGGCCACGGAGGGTCACGCGGTGGCCATCCCCGGACTGGGAAGCATGCGTTTCGGCCTGCGCGCATCTTCGGTGGCCGATGTGAACAAGGTGGGCAGCGACCTCATCACCACGCGTCGCGTGATCTTCGTGCCCAACGTGGACATCAAGGATGAGCTGAAGCGCACCAGCATCAACATCACCTGCTACGACCGCAACGGTGAGCTGGTGAAGCGCGTGACCTCGAGCGACGACGGCACCGTGGAGGATCCGGAGGGTGGTGATGATAACCCCGGCGGAGGCGACAATGGCGGCGGGTCTGAGACGCCTTCTGGCGGCGGTCAGCAGCAAGTGACTGTGGCAGCCCCTTCGTTTAGCGGTAACACCCAGTTTGAGGAGAGCACGCAGGTGACCATGAGCGGTCCTGCAGGCGCCAGCATCTTCTACACCGTTGACGGCTCTACGCCTACCGACCAGAGCCTGGAGTATGAAGAGCCCATCACCCTGAGCGAGACCACGACCATCAAGGCTATCGCCATCAAGGACGGAGTAAGCTCCAGCGTGACCAGCCGCACCTACACCAAGGGCTCCAATGCCGGCGGTGATGACGAACCGGGTGGGGATGATCATTAATCCTTCGACAGGCTCAGGACGAGTCAGTGACGTTGGGGGCGGGCAACCGCCCCTGACTTGTGTATAAGTATGTTCCCATAAAAAACGTTAAATATTGAAGAAAATTCGCTGTATGTTGAGAAGTTTTTGTACTTTTGCAAAAAATTCTAATTATGGAGAGAATAAAACGTAATAACTATATAGCACAAGTTTCTAGCTTACTGGGTAAAGGAGAGGCTGTGGTGCTGACCGGACACAGGCGTGCCGGAAAGAGTTGCATCCTGGAGTTGCTCTCTGATGAGTTGAGTGCTGATGGCAACGTGATTTATATCGATATGGAGGACCCCGCGAACGCAGACTTGACGTCGTTCCGTGAATTGTCGGAGAAGATTAAAGCTGGCGTGGTGGAAGGTTGCCGCAACTATGTGCTGATAGACGAAGTGCAGGAGGTTGAGGAGTTTGAGAAAGCCTTGCGCTACTGGGTGAAGCAGGACGGTGTGGATGTGGTGGTGACAGGTAGCAATGCGGCTATGCTGTCGAGCGATATCGCCAACTCGTTTGCGGGACGCTACCATCGTGTTCACGTGAGCAGCCTGGACTATCGGGAGTTCCTTCTGTTCTATGGTTTGGAGGATTCAGACAACGCTTTTTCACAATACCTGCGCTGGGGAGGACTGCCGTTCTTGTACCGTGTTCCCTTGGAGGATGAGCGGACAAGGACAGAGTATCTGGGCAGCATCTATGATACCATCTTTGTAAAGGACATTGTGCGTAGGAAGAATGTGCGCAATGTGGCGCTGCTTGACAATCTGGCCCGGTTTGTGGCGGATAACAGCGGAAAGGTCTTTTCTGCCAACAGCATTGCCAAATACCTGAAGGGTAGCAACCTGGCCGTGAGCGCCAATACGGTGAGTGAGTATATGGATGCTTTGTGCGACACGTATATGATTGACCGCGTGAAGCGCTACGACATCAAGGGCAAGAGCGTTTTTGAGCAGCAGGACAAGTACTATTTCGAGGATTTGGGCCTGCGTAACTACCTGTGTCGCGACAAGCGTAGCCTGGATATGGAGAAGGTGCTGGAGGGAGCCGTCTATCTAAAGCTCAAACGCAGCGGCTATGATGTATATGTGGGACAACTGAATGGAAAAGAGATTGACTTCGTGGCTCGTCGGGGCGACGAGTTGATCTATGTTCAAGTGGCCTTGCAGGTGAGCGGCGAAGAAACTTACGAGCGTGAGTTTGGCAACCTGAAACAGATCAAGGACAATTATCCCAAATATGTAGTGACTATGGACCCGAATGTGGGACTGATTCACGACTCGGGAATTGTGGCTTGTTCCGCCAGGCAGTTCCTTTTGAATTCTTGATTTTTGAACATTATGCATAATAATATTGTAGTCGGAGCCGGACTGATAAGCCTTGATGTATTGATTTGGGGTGGGAAATTAATCCCTTGTTAGGGATAGGGCTTTTAGCCCTCATGCCGGACTTGATCCGGCATCTCAAGGAGATTCCGGCTCAAGGCCGGAATGAGGGGCTCGGAGGCCGGAATGAGGGGCTCGGAGGCCGCAATGAGGGAGTCAAGCCCGCAATGAGGGAGTCAAGCCCGCAATGAGGATAAAAAGAAGGAACAATGAATGAATTACAAGGCATAGTATACATACTGACCAATAAAAACAATAACGTGTTGTATACTGGCGTAACGCGTAATTTGCAACGTCGTCTTGCTGAACATAAGTTGCACATCAACCAAGGCTTTAGTGCAAAGTACAACACAGAGAAGCTCGTGTACTACGAATGGTATGATCGGCTTGAGGATTCCATTCATCGTGAGAAACAGTTGAAGAAATGGCATCGTGATTGGAAGGAGAAGGCAATCACAGACTTCAACCCTGAATGGAAGGACCTTGCAGAAGACATCGGTTGTGATGCAGAATACATTCAGGCCGTTAAGGATGCATATGAACTAGGGCAGTATGTAGCAGACAATCCTCATGCCGCATTCGATGCGGCATCTCAAGGAGATTCCGGCTCAAGGCCGGAATGAGGGGGTCAAGCCCGGAATGAGGGGGACAAGCCCGCGATGAGGGCTCCATCGGCAGTCGGTCCCACACCCTCATTGCGGCCACTGAGCCGCAATCTCCTTCGATTCAGGAGATTCCGGGTCAAGCCCGGAATGAGGGGGTCAAGCCCGGAATGAGGATTACGGGATTCCGGACATCGGCCCTTCGCCGCGCCGGACAACCCACTGCCGGGTGGGGGAATAGTAGTACCTTTGCACTGTGATTTGAAAGTTCGCACTTTCTTATCGGCCTGTGTATCAAAATTATGTATTACTATGGCAATCAAAGTTAAGGCTATTGAACGCAACGTGGCGTTCGAAAAGGACAAGGAGAAGTGGGCGTATGTGCTGCAGCCCGAACTCTACAGCAAGCTCTCGCAGAGCAAGGTGATCGCGGAGGCGGCCCTGCGCAGCGGCATCTCGAAGGGTGCCATCAACGCGGCCTGGGACGCCATCGGCGAGGTGATCAAGGCGTGGGCCACGGAGGGTCACGCGGTGGCCATCCCCGGACTGGGAAGCATGCGTTTCGGCCTGCGCGCATCTTCGGTGGCCGATGTGAACAAGGTGGGCAGCGACCTCATCACCACGCGTCGCGTGATCTTCGTGCCCAACGTGGACATCAAGGATGAGCTGAAGCGCACCAGCATCAACATCACCTGCTACGACCGCAACGGTGAGCTGGTGAAGCGCGTGACCTCGAGCGACGACGGCACCGTGGAGGATCCGGAGGGTGGTGATGATAACCCCGGCGGAGGCGACAATGGCGGCGGGTCTGAGACGCCTTCTGGCGGCGGTCAGCAGCAAGTGACTGTGGCAGCCCCTTCGTTTAGCGGTAACACCCAGTTTGAGGAGAGCACGCAGGTGACCATGAGCGGTCCTGCAGGCGCCAGCATCTTCTACACCGTTGACGGCTCTACGCCTACCGACCAGAGCCTGGAGTATGAAGAGCCCATCACCCTGAGCGAGACCACGACCATCAAGGCTATCGCCATCAAGGACGGAGTAAGCTCCAGCGTGACCAGCCGCACCTACACCAAGGGCTCCAATGCCGGCGGTGATGACGAACCGGGTGGGGATGATCATTAATCCTTCGACAAGCTCAGGATAAATCGAATGAGTTATGAGATGGACTGAGATTATACTAGGCGTGCTCACCCTGCTGGGCGGGTGCGCCTGGTTTGTCAACTTTCGCAAGGACAAGCAGGAGGCGGGTGGCATCCGGGCAGACAACCGGCAGAAGGAGATGGACCTATCGAAGATGTATGTGGATGAGTTTAACCTGAACATCGTTGTGCCCTTGCAACAGAGAGTTCAGAAGCTGGAGTCACAGATTGAGCGTCTGCACGATGCGATTGAAGGGATTAACAGCTGCCCTTATCGGGCTGAGTGTCCTGTGCTTGACAGGATGCGGCAGCACGAGGCAGGCGAGTAGCTCGAGTTCAGCGTTGAGAGTTCTTTCTCAGGAAAGCGAACAAGTTCGAGCGGAAAGTTCAGAGCTTGCAAGGGATACTCTGATTGAAGTTACTACTGTGACGGTGCAGTTGAACGAGGTAGGTGATACCGTCAAGACGAGTACCGTCACAGATAGAACCAGAGCAAGAGCTTTCGACCGGAGGAAGGATGTTGAGATAAGGACGGAAATCGTAAGGGATACCGTGTATATCGAGAAGATTGATTCAGTCTATGTTTCGACCACGAATCTCACGAATCGAACGGATAAACGGGCTTCACCACTGAGTTATTTGAAATGGATATGTTGGATACTGGTGGCGGGAATTGTACTCATCATCGTGGTGAAACTCTTTGGGCGGAGGTCGCTATTGTAGCGGCCTTCGCTTTTTTGTTTCGGCCAAACTCCCGAACGAAAATCGGCCAAATTGGGGAATAAAATTTGGCCAAATGGGTGAATAATTTTTGGCCAAATGGGTGAATTATAAAAATTATTCGTATCTTTGCACCGGATTTCTAATTGATTATGTATGGAGAATACGTATAAGAAAAGAATAGCAGACGGCCTGTTACAGCGTAAGTTAGCTGGTAAGGGGGCTGTGCTGATTGAGGGCGCAAAGTGGTGCGGAAAGACTACCACGGCTGAACAAATAGCTGGGAGCGTGAAGTATATGACAGAAACGGGCATGGTGGAACAGAACATCCAACTGGCCACATTGAACCCGAAACTGCTCTTGAAAGGCGAATTCCCTAGACTGATAGACGAGTGGCAGGTGGCACCTCAGTTGTGGGATAGTATCCGTTTTGAATCGGATCACGGGCCGTTGGGACAGTTCATCCTGACGGGTTCGTCTGTTCCGCCAGACATGAGCAAGGTGATTCATTCCGGCACCGGACGCATTGGCTGGCTCAGAATGCGCCCCATGAGCCTGTGGGAGTCGCAGGAATCGAGTGGAGAGGTGTCGTTGGCAGAACTGTTCACGGCTCCTGAACAGATTGGTGCCATCAACCAGATGGATATTGAGCAAGTGGCTTTCCTGACCTGCCGTGGCGGATGGCCGCTGGCTGTGGATATGGAGCGTGAGATTGCGCTGGATCAGGCGTTTGACTATGTGGAATCGGTGGAAAAACGCGATATTCAGAAGGTGGACGGAGTGGACCGTGATCCGGTTCGTGTGCATAGGCTTTTGCGCTCGCTGGCCAGAAACCAGGGCAGTCAGGCATCGTTCGGCACCATCAAGGAAGATCTGATGGCTAATGAGGCGGATTCGCTGTCGGAGGATACCATTGCCTCGTATCACAAGGCGTTGAAGGAGATTTTCGTGGTGGAGGACAGTGAGGCCTGGAACCCGAACCTCCGTTCTAAGACGGCTATACGCACGAGTGATACAAGGTACTTCACAGACCCGTCTATCGCTACGGCAGCATTGGGTGTCGGCCCTCAGGACCTGATCAACGATCTGAATACGTTTGGGCTGCTGTTCGAAACCATGGCAGTGCGTGACCTTCGGGTGTATGCAGAGGCGTTGAACGGCAAGGTGTATCACTTCCGGGACAAGAACGGGCTGGAGTGCGATGCGGTGGTGCATCTGCGGGACGGTCGATACGGTCTGGTGGAGGTGAAGCTGGGCGGTGAGGACAAGATTAGGGATGGTGCAGATGCCCTGAAGGATTTGGCGGGTAAGATAGATACTTCCCGGATGCGCGAGCCCTCGTTCCTGATGGTATTGGTCGGTGTGGGGCAGTACGCCTACCGCAGAGAGGATGGCGTGTATGTGGTGCCCATCGGGTGCTTGAAGGATTAGGGGGTGTTAGCTTCGCTGACTTTCGTCACGACTCGACAATGCTCAAGCGAGCTTGGCATTGTGCTCGCTGCTCCGAAAGTTAAAATGTTAAATGTTAAATGAGGGCTGGTTCAAGCTGTCACCGAGGCCATTGTAAATGCCGTTGTTCACCGCGATTATGCAAGTACGGGTTCGGTGCAAGTGATGCTTTTTAAAGACCGCTTGGAGGTGTGGAATCCCGGGCGTTTGCCTCAAGGTATCACCATAGTTAAGTTGAGTGGCGAGCATCAATCCATTCCAGTCAATCCGCTACTGGCTCGTCCTGTCTATCTTGCTGGCTACATTGAGCAGCTTGGTACTGGTACTACTGATCTTATCAGCCGCTGCGTTAATCTTGGCCTTCGCCATCCTGAGTTTCGACAGGATGAGAGTTTTGTGACCGTCCTTTGGCGTAGAGAATCGGGTTTAAATGTTGAGACAGGTCAAGTAACAGGTCAAGTAACAGGTCAAGTAGCAGGTCAAGTAAAGGAGTCCGTTCGACGAATCGTGTTAGCTATTGGCGGACAGACTCTTACCAGGAAGGAGATAATGGAAATTCTATCGCTGAAGGGTAGAGACAATTTCCGAAATAGTTATTTGGAACCGTCTATGATAGAGGGGTTTGTGTCAAAGCTTTACCCTGACTCCGACAATCGTCCCGACCAGGCATACTATCTTACCGAGAAAGGCTTAGAGCTGTTTTCGGAGCTACAAGGATAGTCGGTTTTTCTTGAGATAGCGGGGTCGGTGCGTGGGCATCGGCCTTTCGTCGTTTTTATCGGCCTGCACGTAATCCCGGACATCGGCCTTTCGCCGCGCCGGACAACCCACTGCCGGGTGGGGGAATAGTAGTACCTTTGCACTGTGATTTGAAAGTTCGCACTTTCTTATCGGCCTGTGTATCAAAATTATGTATTACTATGGCAATCAAAGTTAAGGCTATTGAACGCAACGTGGCGTTCGAAAAGGACAAGGAGAAGTGGGCGTATGTGCTGCAGCCCGAACTCTACAGCAAGCTCTCGCAGAGCAAGGTGATCGCGGAGGCGGCCCTGCGCAGCGGCATCTCGAAGGGTGCCATCAACGCGGCCTGGGACGCCATCGGCGAGGTGATCAAGGCGTGGG
>CAMVFZ010000010.1 GCA_947166905.1 uncultured Prevotellaceae bacterium
AGAGCAACAGCCTTCTAAGCTGTGGGTCTTGGGTTCGAATCCCAACGGAATCACAGAAAAAAGGACAACTCAATCGGGTTGTCCTTTTATTTCTCTCCGGAGACTCGCCTGACTCTGCGATTTTTATCTCTTGACAGAGTCTGCGTAAGCAAGAATAACGTCTGCCATCTGCTCTTCGGTCAAACCGTCGGCCTTAAGCGTAAGGTCATAATTACGGGCATCAAAACGGCTCACTCCGGCAAACCTGCGCGTGAAGTTTTCCCTGGCTTCATCAATGCCTTTGATCAAGGCGACTGCCGATTCTTCCGTAAGCCCCTGCTTTTTCATAATGCGATCTATACGGAACGGAATAGACGCGGTAATAAAAACATCCAGTTTATTGGGATGGTCTTTGAAAACAAAGAAACCCGAACGTCCGGCTACGACACATGAGCCCAACTGGGCAAAACCATGAAGAATCTCTACCTCTGCTTTAAAAATATCGTCTGTTGTTACATTGATTCTGAATTCCTGAGAATACTTAGGGTCCACGCCCAAAGCTTGAGCAGAAGGCATGGGGGCAATCTTGTTTATCAAATCAGCAAGCCAGCTTTTCTTTTCACCTTTCAATCTCTCTATACCGCTGACACTTAAGTTAAACTGTTTTTGCAGAGCCTCCACAAGATGTTTGTCACAATAACTCACGCCAAGTTTGCGAGCCAGAATGTCTCCAACCGTATGTCCACCTGATCCAACTTCACGGCTGATAGTTAGTACGAAGGGTTCCTGTCTGTTCATAGTGCTGTATATTATCTGTTTGTAACAATCACAAATATACAAAAAGAAATCCTCTATTGCAAAGAGGTAATATCCCAATATTTTGCTATCTTTGCACCGCCTTATGAAGATAACTGAAGCCATATTTGCCGGCAGTAGCACAAGGGTCGCAGAGCGTCCCAAGGAAAGACTTCCGGAAATAGCGTTCATCGGACGATCGAACGTAGGCAAATCTTCCCTCATAAACATGCTCACAGGCCAGAAGAAACTGGCAATGACATCGGCCACGCCGGGTAAAACCAAGCTGGTCAATCACTTTCGCATAAACCAGAAATGGTATCTGGTAGACCTTCCGGGCTACGGCTACGCAAAGATGCCCGCCAAAGAGAAGGAAAAACTGGAGGCCATCATCAGGGACTATCTCAATCATTCAGAGGAGCTTAAGCACCTCTTCATTCTGGTTGATTCCCGCCACGACATGCAAAAGGCCGATGTAGACTTTTTGGCAGAGATAGCAGGCAGCACTATCCCCTTCTCCCTCATTTTCACCAAGGGAGACAAGATGGGCCCTGTGGCAAGAGAGAAGCAAATCCAGAGCAACCTAAGGCAATTGGAGCCCGTACTTGAAGGGACGCAGCCGGAGTTTTTTGCCAGCTCGTCAGAAAACGGACTTGGAAAGGAAGATATTCTTAACTTTATAGATAACCTCCTAAAAAACTAAATTATTCAGATGGTCAACAAAAACAGAATGGAGCTTTTCTCTTGTACGGCCTCAAGAGAATTTGCAGCCAAAGTGGTAGATGAACTCAACAAGATCAAGTACCCCGACGAGCCGGAACTTCATCTTGGAGCATCTGTTGTAACAAAATTCAGCGACGGCGAGTTCCAGCCGGCTTTCACAGAAAGCGTCCGCGGCGCCACTGTTTTCATTCTTCAGTCAACCTTCCCCCCGACCGAGAACCTTATGGAACTGCTTCTTACCATTGACGCAGCCAAGAGAGCATCGGCAGACAAGGTAATTGCAGTAATGCCTTACTTTGGATGGGCCCGCCAGGACCGCAAAGACAAACCCAGAGTCAGCATCGGCGCCAAGTTGGTAGCAAACCTTCTCAAAGCCGCCGGCGCAGACCGCGTAATGACCTGCGACCTTCACGCAGACCAGATTCAGGGCTTCTTTGATTTCCCCGTAGACCATCTGTACGGAAGCAAAGTATTCCTTCCCTACATCAAGCAGCTGAACCTGGAGAACCTCTCCATCGCAGCTCCTGATATGGGCGGCGCAAAAAGAGCCAACGTTTATGCAAAAGAGCTTGCATGCCCGGTTATCATCTGCCACAAATCCCGTGAGAAAGCCAATGAGGTAGCTTCCATCACAGCCATCGGAGAAGTAGAGGGCAGAAACATTGTCATCGTAGACGATATGATTGATACCGCCGGCACACTTAAGAAGGCTGCCGATGTTCTTATGGAGAAGGGCGCCGCTTCAGTTCGCGCTTGCGCAACACACGCCGTTCTCTCCGGCAAAGCCTACGAGAACATCGCCTCATCGGCCCTCAAGGAAGTTTTCGTCACCGATACAATTCCTCTTACCACCGATCCCACCAAGGATACCAGCAAGATCAAGGTTGTATCAATGACCGGAACTTTCGCAAACATTATTCATAGAGTATACAACTACGAGCAGATTAGCTCTGAATTCGTACATTAATAGAGATGAAGGTATTCCTTGCAGCGCTTATTATCGTTGCTTTCGGAGTATTCATAATGTGCTTCAACATTATATTCCGGAAGAAAGAATTCCCCAACAGCGACGTGGGGACCAACGAGAACATGCGCAAGATGGGAATACGCTGCTTCAAGGAAATTGACGCAGAACTTCATCAGCCTAAGAAAAAAGGGAAGAAAGCCGGCTGCACAGGCGAATGGTCCGAAGACTGCGCCGGCTGTTCCCTTTATGAATTTGATAAAGTAAAAAAGATATGAGCCTTGTAGCAATAGTAGGAAGACCGAACGTGGGTAAATCTACCCTGTTCAACAGACTCGTCGGCATGCGTCAGGCAATTGTAGACGAGACCGCAGGCGTTACCCGCGACCGCCACTATGGCAAATGCGAATGGTGTGGCCACGAATTTTCTGTAGTAGACACCGGCGGATGGTCATCCGGCAGCGACGACGCATTCGAGCAGGAAATCCGCAAACAGGTAGTAATCGCCATCGATGAGGCCGACCTGGTGCTCTTTATGGTAGAGGCCGCCACCGGCATTACTGACTACGACGCAGAGATTGCAGATCTTCTGCGCCGCAGCAAGAAGCCCGTTGTACTATGCGTAAACAAGGTTGACAACGGAGAAAAAGTCTTCGATACATATCAGTTCTACTCTCTTGGACTGGGTGAACTCTGGAGCATATCCGCAGCAAACGGAAGCGGCACCGGAGACCTTCTGGACGAGGTTGTACGCCTTCTCCCGGAAGAGACTCAGGCCGAAGACCCCTACGCAGGCCTCCCGCACATCGCAATCGTGGGCAAACCTAACGTAGGAAAATCCTCACTTACAAACGCCCTGCTGGGAGAAGAGCGTAACATAGTCACTCCCGTTGCAGGCACTACAAGAGACTCAATATCTACCCACTATAACAAGTTCGGCCACGAATTCATCCTGGTAGACACCGCCGGCATGCGCCGCAAGAACAAGGTTTCAGAAGACCTTGAATTCTATTCAGTTATGCGTGCCATCAGGGCGATAGAGCATTCCGATGTCTGCATACTTATGATAGACGCAGCCAATGGCATCGAGGCCCAGGACATGGCCATCTTCAACCTTATCAGGAAGAACAAGAAAGGCTGCGTAGTAGTAGTCAACAAGTGGGATACCGTAGAGAAGGATTCCAAGACGATGAAGACGTATACCGAGGGCATCCAGGCCCGCCTGGCCCCCTTCAACGACGTTCCCATCATCTTCACGTCCGTAATCAACAAACAGCGCATACTTGACGTTCTTGACGCTGTAGGCAAGGTTTACGACAATTACAGTCGCAAGATCCAGACTTCTGTACTTAACGAGGTCATGCTTCCGGAGATAGAGAACTATCCCCCGCCGGCATGGAAGGGCAAGTACGTCAAGATCAAGTTCATCACCCAGCTGCCTACGGCTTCGCCTTCATTCGCATTCTTCTGCAACCTGCCGCAGTACGTAAAAGAGCCTTACAAGCGCTTCCTGGAGAACAAACTCCGCGAACACTTTGACCTTACCGGCTGCCCGATTCAGGTATTCATCAGGCAGAAATAGGCAGGCGTACTGTGAAGCAGGCTCCGCCAAGGGTGAATGAACGGCTGTAGAAGATTTCGCCGCCGCATCGCTCAAGAATATTCTTACAGATTGCCAGGCCAAGACCGGTTCCGCTGCTCTTGGTCGTAAAGTTCGGTGTGAACAGGCGTGCGCGGTTCTCGTCCTTAACACCGGGACCGTTATCCTCTACCACGACATCGTAGAAGCCTTCTCTGGTACTCTTGCGCAGTGATACGTAAACCTTTGCATCCTCTTGGTTTTCAACAGCCTGGACGGCATTGGTAATAAGGTTTACGAATACTCGGGTAATCTGAGGCTTAGGACCCTCTATGACGGCTCCCTGCAAGCCCATGTACTGGAATTCAATCCCCTTTCGGCCGTCGAACAGGGCAATCTGCTCGCTTATCAGTCGATCCAGTTCGATGGTGACGGGTTCCTCGCTGTACAGCTTGGCAAAGGTAGAGAATTCATTGGCGGTATCGGTAAGAGTATCAATACTTTCCAAAATCACGGGAGCCATGGAATCAAAGCGCTCGCCCCAGGAAGCGTCACCACGGGAACGCAGCATAATAAGCCTTTGGATCTGCAGCTTGATAGGCGTAAGCGGGTTCTTGATTTCGTGGGCTACCTGACGCGCCATTTCACTCCAGGCCTTGTCACGCTCTGCGCGCGCCAGCTGGCGGCTACTTTCCGACAAATCATGCACCATAAGGTTGTATGCCCGGACAAGGGTAGAAAGCTCGTCTTCCCTCTCGTAGATAATGTATTCCAGGCCCTCGTCGCGAGCGGAACTCATCTTACGGCCCATATCCAGGATAGGGATGAACATCCTGTCAATAATCCTTGAAGATATCAGCCTTGCAACCGACAGCAGTATAAAGAAGAGTGTAATGATGAACAGAGAGTGGAAAACAGCCTCTGTCCTAAACTCCAGTCCGGTATCGGTATAAGGAGCGCAAAGAATGGCCAGCACCTTGCCATCGGCATTGAACAAAGGTGCATACATTGCATAATACTGCCTGCCGAACGACTTTTCCTTATGAATGAAGAAGCGCTTGTTCTCATACATTATGCTCCTGTACGCATCCTCATCGGCCCTGAGGCCCCAAAGCATACGCTCAAAGACCTCTGCCCTGGTAGTCTTGAATACACGACCGTCCGTTGTATAAAGGGTAAGGTCGGATTCAGTATGGTCGCCGATGGCAGACAGCATCTGGGCCGCCTGCTGGGTATCGAAGTCCTCGTAGGAAGAGTAATATCTAATCTCTGACTGTACCAGCGACTGGATAGTGTTGATCTTACTGGTCATCAGGTTGTTGATATTGGACTCGTTACGCTTGTAAACGAACCATACGCTGATAAGCGCCAGCACGACCATTGTTCCGCCCAGCGACAGGAACAGCACCGTATTGAAGGTGGACTTATAGTAGTTTTTGGTAAAGGCGGACCGCCTCTTACGATCAATAGAAACAAGCCCGAGCAGGAACATTACGGCAAGGGCGATCATGAATGAAGCCACCAGGTAATTGGAGAACTCCACCTCCGGACGCGAAATAACGATAAATTCCCCTCCAGACACTTTCTTGAAGAAGTGCTCGTAGCCGTCAACGTTCATCTGACTAGAAGGCATGGCGGCGCTTACCTCCTTGAACTTATCCTTGAGCACCGTAGGGTAAGCATAGTTTCCCTTGTAGTTTACCAGCTTATCATTCAGGTACTTAGCGTAAGAATAAGTATGCGGGAGATGTACGCTTCCGGGAGTTGAACTACCCAGGATAGCATAATAGCCGATGTCATCCTTGTCAATCTTGGCCTCTATGGTCAGCACCATATTCACCCTGCCGGTAGCCGGTGAATAATAAACGAAGTGGCCGGTATACTGGGCCATGCCGTTGGCGGACCTGCTGTAGTAGAAGCGGGAATTATCGGCGATTGGAGTGCCCCTGGCAAGTAAATCGGCAATGTATGATATTACGCCGGGATCGCCCTCGTTGTCCTTGAACAGCAAAAGGCCCACCTCGTATTCCTGGGACATTCGTCCAAGATAGCCCTCGGTTATACGATTAAGGAGGATGCGGTAATCTACGTTTCGCAGCACAAGGTTGGCCATTACGGCATCGGCGGCGATATTGTTCTCTACCGTCATCAGCTGAAGCTCGAAGGCCAGATTCCTTTCTACAGCAAGTCTGTTCGCCCATATATTGACGCGCCTCTCTTCACGCTTCATGCCCTCTATAGAAGAGAAGGTAACCAGAGCCGCCGCACACACTATCATGGCTATCATCCGGCCGATATGCGAGAGGAAATTGACCCGCCAGCCAAAGAGGGCCAAGAACCATGGACGCAGCATCTGAAGAATCAGTATGCAGGCGGAGAACAGCATGATGTATGATATGTATACGTATATGGAATAAGCGCTCAGCTCCGCTATCTTAAAGAGTTCAAGGCAGATATTGGAGTTGACGATTATACTCTTGAAGGAGATGTAGAAGTAAATCAGTATGGCCGGAAGGGTTACGGCCGGCATGAGTAGAAAGAGATAGAATGCGCCCTTGCCCTTGCTGTGCACCGCCTTTGTAATAGGAATCCTAACGCAGTACAGGGTATAAATCAGCAGAGCAATCGCCAGGTTTATTAGCAATACTGCGCCAAGGGAGTAGAAAATGGAGCCATCGGCATATACCGACGGTGAAAACAACCCCTCTACGTTTGCCATCCACCGGCCAAGAATGTAATAACCGCCAAGGACTATAAGTATCCAGACCTGGGTTACCAGCATGCCCTTGATGCTGCGGTGGGTAAAAAGGTATACGAAGGCCGCAGTGAGCATTATCAGAAGGGCTATCCAGACAACTACGGTTTCCGGAATCAGCGGAGGCACCTGGGCGTTCTCCTGGATTACCTTCATCATAGGCTGGCCGTTAACGCTCACCTCTGCTCCGCCGCTATACCCTACGGGATAGACAGAGAAGCGGTCCGATAGCCTAAGGGCCGGATTAACGCCATTGGCCGACAGTGTGTTGATGGTATTCTTGACCTCCAGACCGGCGATAACCTTGAATTCGCCCTCTTCCCTACTCTTTGCCAGATACCATTTGGGGCCGATGCTGCGGAAACTGAGTTCCGGGCCGATGTCGGCCAACGGCATGGACCAGGTATTGCTGAGGCTAGGTGCAAGCCGGAAGAGGCTGCGGGTATCGATTTCGTCGTCGCTAACCGGGAACTGATGGCACCAGGACTGCAAAGTATCGGCCCTGTACCGGTAGATAACCATGTCCTCCGGAAGATTGTCCAGCCTCATCCATGGATCGTCCGATTTCTCCAGGGCCTGCTGGATGTACTCGTCCAGAAGCTCTACCCTTGCCGAAAGGCGGGAAGACAGATTGCGGGCGGCGGTATCGGTATAATCCGAGCTTCTTCCAAAGATAAAGGACAGGCCGATGAAGACAATGGCTGCGACCTGGAGCACAATCGCCAGATTGTTCTTCAGGAAACCTTTGATCTTTGCCGGTGTCAATCCGCCCATTTATTCGTTGTGATAAGGCTCGCCGCGCATAATTGTAAATGCGCGATAAAGCTGTTCTGCAAAAATCGTTCTCACTATCTGGTGAGAAAAGGTCATATCCGACAGCGAAAGCTTTCCGGTTGCCCTTGCGTACACTTTCTCAGAGAAACCATAGGCTCCGCCAATTACAAAGACGATGTCCCTGCCGCTCCCGGCCATCTTTTTTTCCAGGAAGGACGCAAACTCAAGTGATCTGTACTTGCGTCCGTGCTCGTCCAGCAGTATTACATCATCCGTCGGCTTAATGGCAGAGAGAATCTTTTCTCCTTCCTTCTCTTTGATTTGCGCGGGGGACATTGCGCCCACACCCTTGAGCTCCGGAATCTCGCTTACGGTAAAGGGGATGTAATGGACCAGGCGGGAGCGATAAAGCTCCAGCCCTTCCTTAACCCATGGCATATCGGTCTTGCCTACCGTAAGAAGGGTAATCCTCATACTGTCAGTACCTTTTTTGCAAATATATAAAATAAAGAGGTTTTAGGCTCGAAATTTGCAAGAAAAATTGAGCCGGATAAAGGAATGAAACTGAAAACAATCATACTGGCGGCTATTGTCGCCCTTGTTTGCACGGCCAATAACGCTGCCGGGCAGAACAATCAACAGCGCACATCGTCCTATGATGTTTTCAATCCAATTACCAAATACATCCGACTTGGAGACGTAGAAAAACTGTCGGCATGGTTCTCTGACAATCTGGAAATTACAATACTCCATACAACGAACGACGCCAGTAAGAATCAGGCTAAACAGATACTGAAATCCTTCTTTGAAACATATACTCCCCGCGCCTTCAACATTGAACACACGGCCGGACGCGAATCGATGAAATACGCCCTTGGCTCCATGAAAGCCGGCGGAGATGTATTCAGGGTAACAATCTTCGTAAATCTGGAAGGAACGAATTACCTGATACAACAGATAAAAATAGAAAAACGGGACTAAAATTTAGCCCCGTTTATTTTTTTTACGCTATCTGCGGTTATACGCGCTGGCCGTATGAGCGGTCTGTGGTATTAACAGTAATCTTCTCTCCGGTGTTGATGAAGAGAGGAACCATAATCTTTGCACCGGTCTCAAGAGTAACCTCTTTGAGTGCACTGGTAGATGCGGTGTTGCCCTTTACAGCAGGCTCTGAATAAGTAACCTCCAGAGTAACGTATGTAGGGAGCTCGCAGGTGAGGCATCTCTCCTCAGGCTCCGTAACGAACATCATCTCTACGTGCTGGCCTTCCTTCATAAGGTCTGCGTTCTCAACCAGATCCTTGGGAAGAGAAATCTGCTCGTAGGTTTCCTCGTGCATGAAGTTGTAGCCGTCCTCGTCGCCATAAAGGAACTGATAAGGCCTGCGCTCAACAGTGATGGTGTCGATCTTTGCACCAGCGGTAAAGGTGTTCTCAAGGATACGTCCGTTTTCAAGGTTGCGAAGTTTGGTCTTCACGAAAGCGGGGCCTTTGCCGGGTTTTACATGCTGGAACCATACGATAGAGCACGGTTTTCCATTGAAATTAAGATAAAGTCCGTTTTTAAAATCAGCTGTTGTTGCCATATAAAGTTTTGTTTTGACCTGCGAAGTTAAGAAACTGTTTTGAAACCGCCAAGAACACAGGCAATTTTCTCCAAAAGCCACTTGGGAGTGGAGGTTGCGCCGCACACTCCGATACGGTCTCCGTCACGTAACCAGGAGGGGTCTATTTCCGATTCCGAGCTCACCCTGTATGTGCGTGGATTGACGCTCTTGCAGAGCTGGAAAAGCACACTGCCATTAGAGCTGTATTTGCCTGATACAAAGATAATTACATCATGAGAAGCGGCAAAATCCGCCAGCTGGGCATGGCGTGAAGACACCTGTAGGCAGATGGTATTGTGAACGTTGATAAGGGATTCGTCTTTCATTATTCCGCGCAGCACCTGGCAAATCTCTGCAAAAGTTTCCGGGCTACCGGTAGTCTGGGAGAACAAGGCCACCGGGGCGGATGTATTTATCTGGCCGTCGTCGATGAATTTTTTAAGCATTTCAACGGTCTCTACCACGATGGCATCGCCACCTGTCTGGCCCACCAGTCCAAGGACCTCTGCATGGCCGATTCGGCCGAAGATGATGATTTTTCCGCCACGCGGAGTGACATCGGCATAGGCCTCACGTATTCTTTGCTGGAGTTGCAATACTACCGGACAGGTGCAGTCTATGATCTCTATTCCCTTTTCTTCCGCCAGTTTGTAGGTGGACGGAGGCTCGCCATGCGCACGGATGAGAACAGGACCGCCATCGGTCTCAGAAAGCGATTTTATGGTTTTGAGGCCTTTGTGCGACAGGCGGGAAAGTTCTTCCTCGTTGTGTACGATGGCGCCCAGGGAACTAAGAGTGCAACCGGGGTTGTCCTGAAGATAGTTCTCTGCGCGGCCTATGGCGCGGATCACTCCGCCGCAGAAGCCTGAACGCTGGTCTATTTCTATTTCAAGGTTCATACTAGATGCTTTCAAAGATCTGGAAGCGTCCCATTACCAGGCCTTTAACCCAGACAAGTTCCTCGTGAAGATTCATATCGGAATTGTCCAGCACAAAGGCGTCTTTTGCCTGACGAAGGGGGTTGGTCTCGCGGTGGGAGTCTATGTAGTCGCGCTCTTTGAGGTTCTTCATTACCTCTTCCATTGGAGAGGGCTGGCCCTTTGAAACCAGCTCGTCATACCTGCGCTGCGCACGCACCTGGTCAGATGCGGTAACAAAAAGCTTGAGCTGAGCGTCCGGGAAAACGGCGGTTCCTATGTCCCTGCCGTCCATTACAACGCGGCCCTGACGGCCCCAGGCATGGAGCTTTTCGTCCACAAAAGCCCTAACAAAAGCAAGCGCGGCAACGGGGCTTACATAGGAAGACACTTCCATGCTGCGGATTTCCTTCTCTATGCAGCGCTCCCCTATGAACGTATGGTTTTCTGCGCCAAAGCGGATGTCCAGTCCGTCAGTCTCAAGAGCTTTGCGAAGAGCCTGGGCATCTATTTCCCCGCCCTTTACATAGCCGCTCTCCATTGCGAAAAGCGTTACGGCCCTGTACATTGCGCCTGAATCCAGATAGGTAAAACCGAAGTCTGAGGCTATGAGTTTGGCCAGGGTGCTCTTTCCCGTAGCGGAATAGCCGTCTATTGCGATGATAATGTCTGGTATTGCGTTCATTGTTTCTTTGGTCATATCCTTACAAATTTACTGATTTAATTCTAAAACTGAAATTTTTGTCCGATATTTGTAATAGCAGATATATTGAAAAAGAAAACAACTGGTTATGAAAATACTGATAGTAGATGACGAAAGGGCGATACGCAATTCGCTTAAGGAAATATTGTTGGACGAAGGATATCAGGCCGATGTAGCCGAGGACGGACCTTCCGCCCTTGAGGCTGCCGCCAAAGAAAGATACGATGTTATTTTCTGCGACATCAAGATGCCAGGAATGGAGGGCACAGAGGTTTTGGAAAAACTGGTAGAAGAGGGCATAGACTCTGCCGTAGTGATGATTTCCGGCCACGGAGACATCCAGACAGCAGTAGAATGCATCAAGAAAGGCGCCTTTGACTTCATCCAGAAGCCGCTGGACCTCAACCGTATCCTTATCACCATCAAGAACGCCACTGACCGCGTTAAACTTGTAGCAGATAACAAGATCCTTAAAAAGAAGGTATACGGCCAGGAAATGATAGGCCACTCCACCGCCCTTACGCATATCAGGGAGATGATAGACAAGGTTGCCCCCACCGATGCCCGCGTTCTTGTAACAGGCGCCAACGGCTCCGGTAAAGAGCTGGTAGCCAGAAGCTTGCACCAGAAGAGCGCCCGCAGCGCAATGCCTTATATAGAGGTAAACTGCGCCGCCATTCCTTCCGAGCTTATAGAAAGCGAACTCTTCGGCCATGAGAAAGGCTCATTCACCTCTGCCATCAAGCAGCACAAGGGCAAGTTCGAGCAGGCAGACGGCGGCACCCTCTTCCTGGACGAGGTCGGAGATATGTCTCTTGCAGCCCAGGCCAAGGTGCTTCGCGTACTGCAGGAGAAAAAACTTTCCCGCGTAGGCAGCGACAAAGACATAGAGGTTAACGTACGAGTAATTGCCGCAACCAACAAAGACCTGCGCGCAGAGATTGCCGCCGGCAACTTCCGTGAAGACCTTTACCACCGCTTGAGCGTTATCGTAATCCAGGTTCCTTCACTGGATGACAGAAAAGAAGATATCCCGGAGCTTGTAAACTACTTCTCAGAGCAGATTTGCGCCGAGGCCGGCCGCGCCGCCAGAGCCTTTACGCCGGAGGCCATCGAACTTCTGCAGCAGCGCTCCTGGACCGGTAACATCCGCGAGCTCCGCAACATAGTCGAGCGCCTGCTAATCCTAGGCGGCAATTCCATCACCGCCGAAGACGTAAAACTGTACGTTTAAGGCACTACGAGAGTTTAGATAAATCTGTTTTATAAGGAATGTGCAGAAAACCGCAAGGGAATCTGCACATTTCCTGTTTTTAATGTAGGATAACGAAGAAAAACAGCCTTAAAGTAACGTAATCCCCCTTTATTTATATGGATTGAGCAAATAACAGCGCGAATATTTGCACAGTCTGTCACACCTTGGTATTTCTTTCTACTAGCGGTTTTAAGTTATCATATGATTCTGGAAGTGAAAAGCATTACGTTCGTTTAGTTAAGGGGACATTTAATAATCCCCAGAATTTGTAGCAAGCGGAAAGGTGTCTTTTATTTACGAAAGGAGATCCGCGGGGCGGCAGCCGAGGACGCGGCAGAGATGTTGGACGTTTTCTGCCGCAGCATTATCCAAAGCACGCTGTCCTTGCTCGTAGGCTCGGATATTCCTGAGGGTATTTCCAGATAGTTCAGCCAACTCTTTCTGAGTTAAGCCGGCATTTGTTCTGGCTTGCTTTAAAAGGTTGGCTTTTGACGTATTCTCACTTAGACATTTTTCGGCGAAACGAACAGCTTTTGACAGATCGGCTTCGTGCAATGTAGAATAACGCTTCCATATTGACATTACGGTTACACCTCTGGATTCAAGCGTTTTGTAGTCTATACACAGATACCAGGAAAGATATGCAAGCGTCCAGCCGGTCCAGTATTCCTTACTGCCTATGTCTACGTAATCATCTTTTGCGGGGAGATTATCACCGGTCCTGCGAGCAACCAATGATGCCAATTCTACCCCGGACATCCCGGACAAATATTTTGGATTTGCCGATGACAATGCTTTGGCTACGCCGCTACCAAGAAAACGGGCATAGAAAAGACCCAAATCTTCTCCGCAGGTATTGACGGCATAATCCAACATCCCGCCCAAAGATGCCATTGCATCATCCAGGTACGCTATATTATAAGCGCGAGTCATCGTTAGTCCAGTTTTCATTTATTATAGTAGAAACATAAATATCTGTTCCGGTTGATGTTTCCATAAGCATCTTCTGAAAGTCTTCCCTTGCTCCCCTATCCCTGGCCATTCTTTTTGCATGATAAATAGAAGCATCGGCAGGTACTGCCTGAATAAATTCAATTGCATCAAAGGCGTCCTTGCTGCGTAAAACAATCTGTTCTCCAAGTTTACCCAATCGCATTGCCCGCTTTAACTGATCAAGCGTAATTGTGTTTGCCAGGAATGCCCTGGAGAACGAGAAATAGGAATCATCGGCCCGATAACCCTTAATAATATCGTATTCTTTATAATCCGGAAGAAAGTTTTCCATAATATAAATCCTTGCTCTTACTGATACAGGGGATGACAAATCGAAGCGTCTGTTTTCCAACAAAATAGCAAGCCAATTAAGGATGTTATATCCCGCGCTGTTAAGGTTAAGACAGGTAAGGCCTTCTGTATTTAGTTTATATTGATTGGCAAACCCGTTCTCTTCTTCTGCGCAAGCCCATTCTTTTGCAAGTTCCAACTCGCGCGTACAATAGAAGCCCAGGCCATAATCGTTCCTGGGATTTCCCTCTCCGTAAGCAGGCTTGCGGATTATTCTTTCCGAACCATGAAATACCTCAATCATAATAGTCACACTATAGTGTTACTACAAAGATAAGATGTAATTCCCTTATTTCCAAACAATTATTAAAAATTTGACGTGGCAGCAGAAATAACCGAAGATGCTAATACTTGTAGCTCAGTGTCTTAAGGGATGCTGAGCTACTTCCGTACAAGAGCTCCCAGTCGCCCTTTGCAGGCACCATGTTCTGCTTCTCTTCCGACCAGGAAAGGAAGGTGTCGTCCGTGAGAGGAAGACTTACTTCAAGCGTCTGGCCGGCGGAGATGAACGCGCGTTTGAAGCCGCGAAGAGACTTGAGCGGCCCCTCGGCGTCGTCGGGGCGGCGGACATACAGCTGAACAACCTCGGTGGCATCGACATGGCCGGTGTTGGTTACGGGGACGATGATATTCCTGCCCTCTACGCGCGCCTGCCCGTATTCAAATGTTGTATAGCTGAGGCCGAAGCCGAAGGGGAAGAGCGGCTCGCCTTCGAAATAACGGTAGGTGCGGCCCTTCATATTGTAGTCTTCAAAGTCCGGGAGCTGGTCTACGCTGCTGTAGAAGGTGACAGGCAGTCTGCCGGATGGTGCAACGTCTCCGTAAAGGACGTCGGCGATTGCGTGGCCGCCTTCCTCTCCCGGATACCAGGCCTGGAGTATGGCTTCGCAGCTTTCGGTTTCAGGCACAAGACCCATTGCAGAACCGGAGAAGTTGACCAGAACCACCTTTTTGCCTGCAGCCTTAAGGGCCAGCAGAAGTTTGCGCTGAACCTCCGGAAGCTCTATGTCCGTGCGGTCTCCACCTCGGAATCCGGGCGCATCAACTTCCATTTCCTCGCCCTCGAAGGCAGGGGAAATACCGCCGGCAAATATCACTATATCAATTCCTTCCAGCTTTTTAAGTATAGCTTTTACAGGTTCTCCATCGGCTACTATTCCGCAAGCCGGGAAGATTACAGTTTCAGGGTTTCTCTCCCTGATGGCATCGGCCAGCGTAACGGTATTCTCCGGAATGGGGTTGTAGTTTCCCCACTGCATAGAACGGTCGTCGGCGTTGGGGCCGATGAGGGCGATGCGGGCGTCTGCCTTAAGCGGCAGTATGTCATTGTTATTCTGCAGCAGGACAAGGGATTCCTGCGCAATCTTGCGGGAAAGGGCAAGATGCTCCGGGCCTTCTACTATGTCGTCTGCAAGGTTGTCCCAGGGTGCGATGTTGCCGTCAAGTTCGCCAAGGCGGATGCGGGCGGCAAGCAGCTTGGTCAGGGATTTGTCCACGGTGGATTCATCCAGTATGCCGCGTTCCACGGCCTCCGGAATATGGCCGTAAGAGTCTCCGCAGTTAAGATCTACTCCGTTGTTAAGAGCTGCTGCGGTGGCCTCGACAACATCTTTGCTGAAGCCATGGCAACCATCGGCATAAAAGTCGCGGATGGCCCAGCAGTCAGAGACCACTATGCCTTTGAAACCCCACTCACCGCGTAGGATGGTGTTGACCAAATAGTCATTGGCGCCACAGGGGACGTCGCGGAAGCGGTTGTAGGCTATCATTACTTCCTGGACGTCGGCCTTGGTGACTAGGTCCTTGAATGCGGGAAGATAGGTTTCTCGCAGGTCTCTTTCGCTGATTTTTGCGTTAAAGGTGTGCCTGTTCCATTCCGGGCCGGAGTGAACGGCAAGGTGCTTGGCGCAGGCGTGAGCCTTGAGCACCGGGGCGTCCGACGGGCCCTGCAGGCCGCGTACCACTGCCATACCAAGCTGACCTGTCAGGTACGGATCTTCTCCGTAGGTTTCCATGCCGCGGCCCCAGCGCGGGTCACGGAATATGTTGATGTTGGGTGTCCAGAATGTGATGCCCTGATACCAGCCGGCCGCGCCTTCTGCCAGGGCCTGACGGTTCTTCACGCGGCCTTCGTCGCTCACCGCTGTAAATACTTCATACAGAAGCTGTTCGTCAAAGGCCGCAGCCATTCCTATCGGCTGGGGAAATACCGTTGCCTTGCCGTTACGGGCTACGCCGTGCAAGGCCTCGTTCCACCAGTTGTAAGCCGGAATACCCTGCTCTTCTACCGGCGCAGAGCCATACAGCATCAGTGAGGCTTTCTGTTCCAGGGTAAGCTTTCCGACTAGCTCTGCAGCCCTCCTTTCAGACTCGGACGGCCCCCGATGGCAGGCCACCATCACCGCGGCAGCCGCCACGCTCAGTATAAGAGTACGTTTCATAGACATTATTTTTGTGATCTTAGCAAAGATACAAAAAAAGCACTTATTCCGACTCTGTTTTAGAAAGCTGACAGCAGTAAAGACGCTCTTTTGAGCTTTACGGGTCTCCAGGAGGGGGTGTGACGCCCGATTTTGGCTTCAGGTGGGCTTTACACCCCTCCCAAAACAGGTCTAAAGCCCAAATCCGGCCGATTTTGGACATCAGCCCAAGTTGGACGGCGAGTTATTTCACACGGATGAGATAGAGTCCGTGTCTAAGCGGAAGCAGAACTTTTTCAACGGCAGGGTCGGCAGCGACTCTGTCGTTGAATTTTACTATGCCCTGGGTCTGGGCATCGGTCGGAACCGTGTCCTGGTAAACTTTGCCGTCCCACAAGATGTCATCGGCAAGTATGAGCGAGCCGCTGTGTAAAATGGGCTTGAGGAGCTCGTAGTAATCGCAATACTCACGTTTGTCGGCGTCGATAAAAACCAGGTCGTAGGGGCCTGCAAGGCTTTTTATCGTCTCTTTTGCATCGCCGATGCGAAGGGTGATGCGGTCTTGTACACCGGCGCGTGAGAAGCCTTCTGTGATAAGGTCTTCAAGCTCGTCGTTAACCTCCAGGGTGTCTATGTGGCCGCCTTCCGGAAGTCCGTAAGCCAGGCAGATGGTAGAGTAGCCGGTGAAACAGCCTATTTCCAGCACGCGCTGCGGCTTAATCAGTTTTGCAAGCATTGTAAGCAGTGCGCCTTGAACCGGCCCGGACAGCATCTGAGGATAGTTGGTGCGTATGTGAGTCTGCTTTACAAGCCATTCCAAAGCCTGATCCTGGGCCTCTGAATGGGTGCGAAGATATTTGTCCAGCGGGCTTTCCATGATTAAATGAAGGTTAATGAAGAATACTTTCCGGGAGTAAAGATCCGTACTGCCATAGCCCGCATTTCTTCTGCGGTTATTGAGCTTATTTCCTGACGTACCACATCGTCTTCCAGTACGCGGCCGAAGGACAGCATGCTCTTGCCAAGTCCAAGGCACTGGGCCTCTCCATTGGCCGTAGAAACCGCCATCTGCCCCAGCAGCTGTTTTTTTGCCGATGCAAACGTGCGCGCAGCCATGGGTGTGTCGCACATCTTCTGAAGCTCGCGGCGCAGGGATTTGGTGACCTTTCCAAGGTTGGAAGGCTCGCATCCCAGGGTGATGGCCATTATTCCGGTGTCGCAGTAGGGCGTGTAGGATGCCTCTACTCCATAAACCCAGCCATGTTTCTCCCTGAGTTCATTGCCCAGGACTGAGTTGGATGCCGGACCGGCAAGTACGTTGGCCAGCAAGCCGGCCACCAGTCTGGGCCTTCCTTCGGCCAGTGACGGCGCATATCCGCCGAAGACTGCATTGGCCTCGTGATTATCTTTCTTTACTGTCTTGTCAAAGAACTGACTCAGAGAAACTATTTCGCTCTTCGTTTTCCCGGGCGCAGCCTGGTTGCTGTGGATCCTTGCGGCAGCCCGCAAAACCATCGCTACCATTTTCTCTTCCGGGAGATCTGCAACCATGCTAAGAACCATTCTGCCCGGCAGGAAACCGCCGGATGAATAAGCCTTAAGCTGTTCTACAGTAATGCCTTGCACGGATTCCTCAGTTCCAAGGATAGGCCTGGACAGGGGATGTCCCTTGAAAAGAAGTTCCTCGAAGCAGTCGTAGACATCATCGGCTGGACTGTCCTTATATGACTGGATTTCCTCTACTACTACTCCTTTCTCAATCTCTATTTCATCCTTCGGAAACGACGGCTCAGTGGCAAGCTCCACAAGAAGGCGAAGCGCGCGGGAAAGGTCTTCCTTTAGCACGGTAGCATGGATTACCGTCTCTTCTTTGGTGGTAAAGGCATTAAGCTCCCCGCCAAGGATTTCCAGGCAGGAATTAATGCTCTTTGCGCTACGATGCGCAGTGCCTTTGAAAACGGCGTGCTCTGTGAAATGTGCTATTCCGGAAGGGAAGGAGGCCTCGTGGCGCGTGCCGCAGCCTATAGAAAGCGCGCAATAGCCAACCGCAGCCCCTGCGCGGCGTACCGCATAACCGATTCCTTCCGGGGAAAAACCAGTAATCATACTCCTCTATCTGCCTTTGGAAAAAGCCTTAATGTCCTCTTTAAGAAGGCCGCAGCCAGAGGAACCTATCTTGTGCTTCTTATTGTAATAAACGCTGTAAGTTACGGAATCAACCAGGTATACCTGGAAGGACTGTCCTTTGACGGGCTTCTTTGGTCCTACTACAAAACAAATTGCAGCCTGGTCTCCGTAGTAAAAACAACGGTCAATCTCACTCGTGGAATATATGGTGATATTGTCGTTCTGGCACTTTGTGCGCTCTGTCCAGCCTATCTCCGGAGAAAGCTCGTCCTCGCAAATATAAAGTGGCAGGCCGTTAGTCTCTTTAAGAGAGGATACTTTTCCGCCGATGCCGGCATAATTGCTGCCGATTGCCTTAGCTGCAAGATTCTGCAAGCTGCAGGCGAGCACCGGAAGAAGGCAGTCTTCGCGGCCAGTGTAACCATCGGCCGGACATATGGGGATGGTGGCTACGGTAAGCATGGACGAAAGGCCTTTTTTCTTGTCGTAAGACCCGCCTTTTACAAGATACCAGTAGCGCATTCCGTCGCCGCCGTTACCTACTGCAAGGAAGTAATAGTTGTCGTTTTTGCGTAGCGAGGCGAATTCCTCTTCACTGCAAAACTCGTATGCCGATATTGTCCAGAAATCCTTAAGTGCCTCTCTGATAGGGACATCCAGGGAGTCGGACCCGGTAAGGACAACCTTGGTACTCTTTTGCATAAAGTCGCTGATTTTCTCTTTATGCGTACGGATCTGAAGTTGGCCAAAGGCCAGCATCGGCACAAAGAGAAAAACGAACAATATGGTGGAGAGTTTCTTCATAGATTGCAAAGTTATTAAATGATTTGGGAAATTCAATCGGGCTTACTAAATTTGTAGACTATGTAACAAAAGTCACGCCTATGTCGCAATATATAGTATCCGCCAGAAAATACCGTCCGGATTCCTTCGAATCCCTGATAGGTCAGGACAACATTGCCAAGACGCTCAAAAACTCCATTTTGCGCGGTCAGTTGGCACACGCATACCTGTTCTGTGGCCCGCGTGGAGTGGGCAAGACCAGTGCGGCGCGTATTTTCGCGAAGACTATCAACTGCTCTAATCCGGGTCCGGACATGGAGCCTTGCGGCGAGTGCGAATCCTGCATCTCTTTCAAAGAGGGCCGTTCTTACTGTATCCATGAGCTGGATGCCGCCTCCAACAACAGCGTAGACGACATTAAAATGCTCATAGACCAGGTGAACATCCCCCCGCAGGTTGGTAAGTACAGCGTGTTCATCGTGGATGAGGTCCACATGTTAAGTTCATCGGCCTTCAATGCCTTCCTCAAGACTCTGGAGGAGCCGCCGGCACATGCAATCTTCATTCTGGCCACCACGGAAAAGCACAAGATTCTGCCTACCATCCTGTCCCGTTGCCAGACCTACGACTTTGGCCGTATCAGCGTTCCGGACATAGTTCGCAACCTCAGGGACATCGCCGCCAAGGAAAATATCACCATCGACAACGAGTCCCTTCACGTGATTGCCCTCAAGGCCGATGGTGCAATGCGCGATGCGCTGACAATTTTTGACCAGACAGTGGCCTTCTGCGGCACCGAGGTCAATTATGCCGATGTCCTCAAAAACCTTAACGTACTGGACTACGACCACTGTTTCCATCTGGTGAACGACTTCCTGGCAGGCAACCATGAGTCTGCGCTGCTGCGCTTTGACGATATACTTGCCAAGGGCTTCAACGCCCTGCACTTCATAGGCTCGCTCAGCTCCCATCTAAGGGATCTTATTGTGGCCAAGAGCGGTGGTCTCAAAGCCCTGCTTGAGCTTCCGGAATCCCTGATTGAAAGATATCAGGAACAGGCCGGCCGATGCAGCCTCAAGTTCCTGTACGATGCCCTGGCCGTTACTACGGCCTGTGAGGCTGGTTACAAGTCCAGCATTAATCCCAGGCTGCACATAGAGTTCTGCCTTATGCGTCTTTGCGCCCTGTGCGGCGGTATGAGCGATAACAGCGCGATTACTACGGTTGCCGCTCCTAAGCCAGCCCCGGTAGCCGCCCCGGCTCCGGCACCAGAGCCTGCTCCCGTAGCAGCTCCGGTCCCTGAATCCGCACCGGCGCCTGCAGCTGCCCCGGCTCCTGCACCTGCTCCGGCTCCCCGCCGTCGCGTAGCAAAGACTCCCGGAGCACTGTCCCTGGCCGCCCTTAAGAACGAAGGCGCCCAGCAGGAGGTATCCGCTGCCGCAGACAGCGCTGCCGAAGGCCGCATCCCTGCAGACGAAGAGATTACGGAAAAGTGGAAGGAACTGGCTGGCAACTACTCTGACAGGCCCCGCCTTTATAACACCCTTGCCGGCGCAGCCTTGCAGATGACGGAAGAAGAGGACAAAAAAAAGGTCACCTTCTTTGTTACCAATGAGGCCCAGAAAGACTGGATCAAGGAAAAACTGCTTAAAGAACTGGATAATAAACTCCGTGGCCTGCTTGGCGGCGGAAAGATATTGCTGGATATAGACGTTACCCCGGACGAGGAAGTGCCCCAGAAGAGTTACACTCCCAGGGAACAGGCCCAGGAACTCATTCAGGCCAACCCTGAAATCCGCAATCTGGTAACGGACATGGGTCTGGACGCATAAAACAATAATGCAATGAAACTGTACTGCGAAAATCTTGTAAAGAAATATGGCGTACGCACCGTTGTAAAGGGCGTATCAATGGAAGTGGAGCAAGGAGAGATTGTGGGTTTCCTTGGCCCGAACGGTGCCGGAAAAACCACCAGTTTCTACATGATTACCGGCCAGATCACTCCTAACGAGGGCAAAGTATTCCTGGATGATGAAGAGATTACCGGCCTGCCTATGTTCAAGCGTGCCCAGAAGGGTATCGGCTATCTGCCGCAAGAGGCATCGGTATTTAGAAAAATGTCTGTAGAAGACAACATCATGTCTGTGATGGAGCTGTCCGATATGACCAAGGTAGAGCGCCAGGAGAGGCTTGAATCCCTGATAGACGAGTTCAACCTTTCAAAGGTGCGCAAGAGTCTGGGTATTCAGCTTTCAGGTGGCGAGCGCCGTCGCTGCGAGATTGCACGCGCCCTGGCAAAAGACCCTAAATTCATCCTTCTGGACGAGCCCTTCGCCGGCGTAGACCCTATCGCCGTAGAGGATATACAGTTCATCATCGCCAAGCTTAAGTACAAGAATATCGGCGTTATTATCACAGACCACAATGTAGGTGAGACCCTGGCCATTACAGACCGTGCCTACCTTCTGTACGAGGGTACTATCCTGCAACAGGGTACGCCGGCCTCACTGGCTGCAGACGAAGACGTCCGCACCAAGTATCTGGGCTCCGGCTTCGTCCTCAAGCGCTCCATTTCCATCGAGCGCGCCCAGCGCGAGCACGAGCAGCGCCTGGCAGCCGCAGCCGCCCAATCCGAGATTTAAAATTACTGACTCTCTATGTCGCACAGAACAATAATTGCTGTCATCTCCTCCATACTATTTGCCGGGATGACGGCTCAGGCCCAGATTATCCGCTTTCTTGTTGGAACTTATACGGAAAACACTGAGGCCGAGGGCGTGTATATGTATTCATACGACACACAAACAGCTGATTGTCAATTACTTTCCGTTGCATCATCCGGTAATCCGTCTTTTGTGATTGCCTCTCCCGGCGGAAAGATGGCATATTCCGTAAACGAGTACAATGACGGCCGTCAGGGAGTCAGCTCATATACCATTGTCGGTGACAGTATTTCCCTGTCACAACGCATACCGATGCGGAAATCAGAGGTTAACGGAGAAGATCCGTGCAATCTTCTATATACCGGAGACGCCATAATAAGCTCAAACTATTCCGGGGGAACCGTCAGCTCTTTTGCTTTAGGTAACGACGGATTCATATCCGGCCTATCCGGCTTTGCCGGCTATACGATGGAGTTCAGAAATACCATGTTTAACATTTCCCTGGGAGAAGAAACCGCAAAAATGCATTGTGCAGTACTGTCACCAGACGGAATGTTTATTTTTGTTACCAATCTGGGGAACGACTGCATTCACAGATTCTACAGGAAAAGAGACGGCTCGCCTCTTGGAAACATGGAAATAGCATGGCAGAACAAGGGCCTCTCCAAGTTCGGGCCACGACATATGGTTTTCAGCGAGGATGGCAGGTTCGCCTATCTCCTATGTGAAAAGGGGGACAAACTGGTTGTTTTCAGTTACGCTGCCGGACAATTGAAAGTTATCCAAAAGCTGACCGCATATAAAGGAAAAGGTCACGGAAGTGCCGATATCCATCTGTCTCCGGACGGCCGGTTCCTGTACACCAGTCACCGTCTTAAAAAAGATGGCATCGCCATTTTCTCTGTAAATCAGCAGACCGGTAAGGTCAAGGAGGCCGGCTATCAGAATACAGGCATCCATCCGAGGAACTTTGCAATTTCCCCCGACGGACGTTTCCTTCTATGCGCTTGCCGCGACAGCAACCGCATAGAGATTTATTCGATAAATCAGGAAACAGGCCAGCTTACCCTCACGGACAAGAGCATCGACATTCCAGCTCCTGTTTGCATCTGTTTTCTTAATTAGGAATACGCCTTTTCCTCCGTCCAACTTGGGCTGATGTCCAAAATCGGCCGTCACACCCCCTTCTGGGAACCCGTAAAGTCCAAAATGATACAAAAATAGCTCAGCATCTTATAAGACACTGAGCTACAAGTATTAGGAAAAACCGTTATTAGCCTATCTGTGCGCCGTTGACCACAGCCTCCTGAGGAGTGATGAAGCGCATCTTGCCGTCACCCTGCTTTGCCATAAGGATCATTCCCTTTGACTCTATTCCGCGGATGGTGCGGGGCTTCAGGTTTGCAAGTATGCAAATCTGCTTGCCAAGCATATCTTCGGGGCTGTAATACTCTGCAATGCCGGAGACGATGGTTCTCTGGTCGATACCTGTATCGATGGTAAGTTTAAGGAGCTTGTCTGTCTTGGGAACACGCTCTGCTGCAAGTACTGTAGCGGTGCGGATGTCCATACGGCCAAAGTCGTCGAACTCTACCTCTTCTTTCTGAGGCTCGATGTGAGAAGCGGCCTCTGCTGCGGCCTTGGCGGCTGCTGCAGCTGCATTTGCAGCCTTGGCGGCCTCCAGCTTGGCAATCTGTGCCTCAACAACAGCATCCTCTATCTTGGCAAAGAGCAGTCCGTTCTCTCCCAGCTTGTGGCCGGGGGCAAGGAGCTCGCTTGCGCCAAGGTTCTCCCAAGTGAGAGTGTTCTCTGCATCGGCAGGAGCGGCGGAAGAAGTGTGAAGGGCACGGGCCTCACCGGCCTTGAAGAAGTTAACAGTAGGCTGGCCCTCACCGGCACGATGGTCGAAACCGGCGTTGATGTTCACGTTAAGTATACCGCGGAGCTTTTCTGCAGAGAAAGGCAGGAAGGGCTCGAATGCAATGGCCAGGTCTGCGCAAATCTGCAGTGAAGTGTAAAGTATGGAAGCGGTACGGTCCATATCCGTCTTTGCCACCTTCCAGGGCTCTGTATCAGAAATATACTTGTTACCGATACGGGCAATGTTCATAGCCTCCTTAAGAGCCTCGCGGAAGTGGAAGGTCTCTATGTAGTTCTCAAGGGCCTTCTTGCAGGGAAGAATCTCTGCAAGTGCCTGGGCGTCAACATCTTCCGGCTTAAGATTCTGGGGAACCTGGCCACCGAAGTACTTCTGTGTAAGTACGACTGCACGGTTCACGAAGTTACCGAAGATAGCCACCAGCTCAGAGTTGTTGCGCTGCTGGAAGTCCTTCCAGGTGAAATCGTTATCCTTGGTTTCCGGAGCGTTGGCGCATAGCACGTAGCGAAGGACGTCCTCCTGACCGGGGAACTCCTCAAGGTACTCGTTAAGCCATACGGCCCAGTTGCGGGATGTAGATATCTTGTCACCTTCAAGGTTCAGGAACTCGTTGGAAGGCACATTGTCCGGGAGAATGTAGCCATCGCCATAGGCCTTCAACATTGAAGGGAACACAATGCAATGGAATACGATGTTGTCTTTGCCGATGAAGTGGACAAGACGGCTTTCGTCAGTCTTCCACCATTTCTTCCAGCTCTCAGGCAAAAGTTCCTGAGTGTTGGATACATAGCCGATAGGAGCGTCGAACCAGACATAGAGCACCTTGCCCTCTGCTCCGTCTACCGGAACGGGCACGCCCCAGTCAAGGTCGCGACTTACGGCACGGGGCTGCAGGCCACCGTCCAACCAGCTCTTGCACTGGCCGTAAACATTTGATTTCCACTCTTTATGCTGCTCCAGAATCCAGTCGCGGAGCCAGGGCTCGTACTGGTCAAGAGGCAGATACCAGTGCTTGGTCTTTACCTTTACGGGAGCGCTGCCGCTAAGGGCTGACTTGGGGTCGATAAGCTCTTCAGGGCTAAGGGTGCTGCCGCACTTTTCGCACTGGTCGCCATAGGCGTTGGGATTGCCGCACTTGGGGCAGGTACCGGTAATATAACGGTCTGCCAGGAAGGTCTTGGCCTCAGGATCAAAGAACTGCTCGCTCTCCTTGGTGATGAATTTGTCGTCGTCATAAAGCTTGCGGAAGAACTCCGATGCGTTCTTCTCATGAACCTTGGAAGAGGTCCTTGAGTAGATATCGAAGTTGATTCCAAGCCCAAGGAAACTGTTCTTGATAATGTTGTGGTATCTGTCCACAATATCCTGGGGGGTAACACCCTCTTTGCGGGCTTTTATTGTAATAGGCACACCGTGCTCGTCGCTGCCGCAGATGAAAAGCACATCCTGGCCCTTCATCCTAAGATAGCGGACATAGATATCGGCAGGTACATAAACACCTGCAAGATGACCGATGTGTACGGGGCCGTTGGCATAAGGCAATGCGCACGTTACCAGAGTTCTTTTGAAATTTTTATCCATACCGATTCAGTTGCGGGAGGGCTCTTA
This sequence comes from uncultured Prevotellaceae bacterium, assembly GCA_947166905.1. Classification (GTDB taxonomy): domain Bacteria; phylum Bacteroidota; class Bacteroidia; order Bacteroidales; family UBA932; genus Cryptobacteroides. The sequence continues at coordinate 24,875 of CAMVFZ010000010.1, forward strand.
CATCACCCTGCCCAGTTTCTCTTCGAGCTTCTTCCGAAGCCCGACATATTCCTGTATCTGCATCAGTATTTGGAGGCTTTCCTCTTCCGATGCAGTCTTTAATTTCTTGTTAAGGTTTGTAATCTCAAGGTCTACCCTCTTAAGCTGATAAACCTGGATTGCGCGGGGCACGAAGGTCACAAGCATGGTGGCCGTGGCCGTCATCGAGGCCTCGAAGCTGCGGACGGAAAGCATGTGCTTTTCGTTGATGATATCGGCTACCAGATCTGCCGCAGCGCGGTCCGGGCCGTTAAGCATGTTGCGGATGATTTCCTGCTGGGTGTAGTTCTCATCGGCATCATACAATTCAAAATAGCTGTCATACAGCTTGCGGTAGGCCGTGTTCTCCATAGAGAAGCCATCAGCCTCAAGACAGTCGCGAATAAAATCCGCCACGGAGTACTGACCGTCCGGAGAGTAAAAGTCAGAGTCTGTCTCGAACTCCAGCAGCGAGCGGCCGCTGCGCAGCAGGAAGCTCACAAGATCCCGCTCGGAGGGCTCCAGCGTAGGGAATTCGAAGTACTGTCCAGCCTGGCGGGGAGCCTCTTCCTGAGGGCCGGCGGGGGCGTCTTCGTATTCCGGCGGGGGTACGTCCTGAGGCCCGGGGATATCGACCTCAAGGGAGCCTGCACGCATACGTTCGCGGTCGGCGGCCTTGCGGTCATCCTCCAGCATCTTCTCCCGGGTTTTGCGTATGCGGGTAAAGAGGATTGCGGAGTCTATGTCAAATTTGTCCGCACTGGCCTGGGCGTAGACGGAGCGCTTTACAGCATCCGGAATAAGGGCTATGGTATCTGCGATGTCGTTTATCAGATTAGCCTTTTTCAGGGGGTCTCCGGCGGCCTCTCCAAGCAGAAGATCCGTCTTGAAGGCGATGAAATCCTGCTCGTTGGCGGCGATGAAGTCCTGCACCTCTTCAAGGGAATGTTTGCGGCTGTAGGAATCGGGATCATCCCCGTCCGGCAGCAGTACAACCTTAACGTTGAGGCCCTCCTTGAGTACCAGGCCGATACCCCTGATGGCAGCCTTGATACCGGCGGAGTCGCCGTCGTACATTATGGTTACATTCTCTGTAAACTTCTTGATAAGGCGGATCTGGGGCACGGTGAGCGATGTTCCGCTGGAAGCTACCACGTTAAGTATTCCCAACTGATGCATGCTAAGTACGTCCAGATAGCCTTCTACCAGGTAGCATTTGTCGCTGCGCGACATCTCGCTCTTGGCAAACCAAAGTCCGTAAAGGGAGCGGCTCTTATCGTAAATCTCTGTCTCCGGGGAGTTTACGTACTTGGCAACCGTCTTGTCACTGCGAAGCGTCCTTCCTCCAAAGGCGATCACTCGCCCGCTGACGGAGTGCACAGGAAACATCACGCGGTCGAAGAAACGGTCTGCAAGATGGCCATCGTCGTATTTGATGCAAAGGCCGGCATCCACCAGATATTCCTCTTTGTAACCCTTGGCCAAGGCCTCCTTACAAAGGGCATTTCTATCCTTAGGGGCCCATCCAAGGCCGTATTTGCGGATGGTTTCGTCTTCCAAACCACGGCTGCGGAAGTATGCCCGGCCGATAGTGCGCCCCTCTTCAGTATCCAGACTGGATACAAAGAACTTATGCGCGAACTCCGACACCAGCAGCAAGCTCTCTGAGCGCTGCCTCTTGGCTACATCTTCCGCCGATTCCTCTTTCTCTACAACGGGTATCCCGTACTTTCTGGCAAGATACTTAAGGGCCTCTATGTAAGACAGGCTCTCATGCTCCATTACAAAGCCCACTGCTGATCCGCTCTTGCCGCAACCGAAGCATTTGTAAATGCCCTTGGAGGGAGAAACGTAAAATGACGGGGTCTTCTCGTTGTGGAACGGACAACAGGCAACAAAATTGGCGCCGCGCCTTTTTAGGGTGACGAAGTCTGAAACGACGTCCACTATCTGCGCGGCATCCAATATTTTATTTACTGTGTCCTGAGGAATCATCGGCCTTTATTGGTCATCTACTTTTGTGTACTCTGCGTCCTTGACATTACCAAAAGCTGTGTTTACAGAGCCCTTGATAACCTCTTTGACAGGATTCTCCCCAGTCTGGGAGAACTTTATCTCATACTCCTTCCTGGCAGCGGTAACTTTCTTGAGGGAAAGAAGCTCCGACAATCCGTAATAGATCAGGAACGCACCGGCGATAACGCTCATAACCTGCTCTGTGAAAGGGTTGAACAGGATTACGATACCTCCAGCCAATGCAAATGCGCCAAGAATGACGGGAGTATATCCCATGCCAAGCAAGCTGGCTGCTCCACCGACGACCAGCATCTGCAGGCCGCCGAAGATGATAAGACCCAGGCCTGCCACGACGATTATGGTCTTGGTGAGGATTTCCGGGAAGAAAATCAGCAGCAAGCCCAGACCGCCTACGATGCAGGCAAGAATCAGGTTAAAGGTGAACTGATTGGATTTCACCTCTTTACGGTTAATAATACTTATTGTAAGCGACACAAGACCGGCGGCAAAAATAACTGCACCGATAATCTTGACAAGGAGTTCGGTACCCCTGTTGGGCATAAACACCATAACGCCACCGACGCCGATGGCACAGAGAGCCCTGATGATAGTCCCGTAGGTTGTTTTGTATCCAAAAAGTATCATAACTATTTAATTTTTAGAATGGTAGATCTTCGCCGAAGTCTGCAGCGGGAATATCCTCTGCCGACGGAGGTGGAGGCACCGGCGCTGCCGATGCTGCCGAAGCGCCGCTCAGTCTCCAGGCGCGAAGGTCAGTGTACCATCGGCCGTTGAATTCGCGGCTTACCGGGTTGAAGGATACCTTCAAGGTGTCCCCTACCTGGTATTTTTCAAGTTCCTTCACGCGGTCTGCGCCCCAAAGGCTCATACACAGCGTGGAAGGGAAGTTCCCGTCCTGAACCTCCAGCAGGAAGTCCTGACGGGCCCAGTCGCCTTTTGCAGAACGGCCGGACTGAACGGCAAGTTTACCGCTCAGTCGGCCTTCTATTTCAAATCCGGAGGGCATTATTTTGTCTCCTCTACGGTCTCCTCTACTACGGGCAGAACGTAAGGCTTAACTGAAACTACCTCCATGTCAAAGAGGAGAGTTCTGTTAGGCTCGATGCCCTGGCGGCCCTGCTCGCCGTAAGCGAGGTTAGCAGGAACTACGATAGAGAGGGAACCACCGTTGCCAACAAGCTGAATAGCCTCTACCCAACCCCTGATAACGCTGTTGGGACCAACAACGAACTTGATGGGACCACGCTCAGGAGTGCTCTCGTCGAATACCTTACCATCGGTGAAGGTGCCCTTGTAGTTAACCTCTACGGTATCGGACATCTTGATGTTGGGTTCCTCACCAAGGTTGTTGATCTTGTAAAGGAGGCCGCTTTCGGTCTTCTGATAACCCTTCTTAAGGGCTTTCTCCTGGAATGCTACGCCATCCTCATAGTTCTTAGCCTTGGTGTACTCGAACCTCTTTGCAAGATAGTCGTTGAAAAGCCTGTCAAGCTCCTTGGGAGAGATCTCGAACTGAGCCTCGAACTCGGGGGAACCGGGGTTGCCCTCTGCCTTGAGAAGGTCGTTGATACCAGCTTTGATCTTACCGAAGTTAAGGTCGTTACCAAAGTTGTAACCCTTGATGTAACCGCCGAATACGTAGCCGATAAGGTAACTTACAGAGTCTTTCTGAGCCTTTGAAGGCATGAGCTCTGAAGCCTTCTTAACAACTTCTTTCTTAACGCCAAGAGAATCTGCGCCTTCTGCGGATTTCTCGCCCTTAGGGCCGCAAGCTGCCACTGCAACGAGGGCAGCTGCAATTGCAAGGAATTTCATTGATTTCATAATGTCTGTTTTTTATTTTGTTTAACTTTTTTAGTCTAAGTCCATAATCGTACAAAGATGGCAATTTTTTCTCACATTCCCCAACTTTTGCTAAAGCAAAATGAAAAAAGGATGACCGGCCCGGCTTTTTTCCAGAATTAGTATTGACATGTTGAAAATTATTCGTATATTTAAACATCAAACCATATTTTCACTATGAACGAGAACCTGTCGCTCAGTGGTTTCATGAAGGAGTTCTTCGGCTATGACACCTTCAAAGGAGACCAAGAACAAATAATACGGCACGTAGTTGCGGGCGGAAACGCCTTCGTGCTGATGCCAACGGGCGGCGGCAAGTCACTTTGCTACCAGCTGCCCGCATTGGTGCTGGACGGCACGGCCATAGTGATATCGCCCCTTATCGCCCTGATGAAAAATCAGGTGGATGCCATCAGGGGCTTCGTGGCAGGCAACGAGGGCATAGCCCACTTCCTGAATTCTTCCCTTAACAAAGCACAGATAGCCGCTGTGCAGGAAGACCTGCTGAAAGGCCGCACCAAACTGCTTTACGTAGCTCCGGAATCCCTTACCAAAGAAGAGAACATAGCCTTCCTGAAGGAGCTAAAGATCTCTTTCTATGCGGTAGACGAGGCCCACTGTATCTCTGAATGGGGTCATGACTTCCGCCCGGAGTACAGGCGCATCAGGGCCATCGTGGATGAAATCCACCCCGCCCCCATCATCGCACTTACGGCAACCGCAACGCCCAAGGTGCAGAGCGATATCCTCAAGAATCTGGGCATACAAGATGCGAAAGTTTTCAAATCGTCCTTCAACAGACCCAATCTTTATTACGAGGTTAGGGACAAGGTAGAGCCGGAAAAGGATATCATCCGCTATATAAAACAGAACCCCGGGAAATCCGGTATCATCTATTGCCTTAGCCGCAAAAAAGTAGAAGAACTGGCCCAGCTGCTGGTCATCAACGGCATCACGGCACTTCCCTACCATGCCGGTCTGGACGCCAAGATACGTACAGAGAACCAGGACGCCTTCCTTATGGAGGAAGCCAGCGTCATTGTGGCTACCATCGCCTTTGGAATGGGTATTGACAAGCCGGACGTAAGGTTTGTCATCCACTACGACATCCCCAAGAGCATAGAAGGTTATTATCAGGAGACCGGACGCGCCGGGCGCGATGGCCTGGAGGGCCGATGCATAACTTATTACAGCTACAAGGACATCCGCAAGCTGGAAAAATTCATGCAGGGCAAGCCGGTATCGGAGCAGGAAATCGGTCGTCAGCTGCTAATGGAAACAGTAGCTTACGCAGAATCCGGAGAATGCCGCAGAAAGCTGCTGCTCAATTACTTCGGAGAAGACTATCCGCACGACAACTGCCATAACTGCGACAACTGCGTCAATCCCAAGCCGCGCTTCGACGGACGGGATAACATGAAGCTTGTGATAGAGCTTATCCAGGCCTTGCCAGAGCACTTCAAGATGGAGCATCTGGCCGCCATACTTTCCGGCAACGCAAACGCTCTGATCAAATCCTACAAACACGATAAGCTAAAGTACTTCGGAGCCGGCAAGGAACACGGAGAAAAGTTCTGGTGCATGGTAATCCACCAGGGAATGATTCTACACCTGCTTCGCAAGGACATTGAAAGCTACGGCCTAATCTACGTGACCGATGCCGGCCAGGATTTCTACAACAACCCCTGGACCATCATGCTCACGGAAGACCGCGTTTTCTCTGAGGGTACCGCAGAAGAGGATGACGACGAGGAAACTGCAGCCGCAAACGCAGCCATGCGCGGGGGCGGCGGAGGAGGCGATCCCATGCTGCTTTCACTGCTAAAAGACCTGCGCAAAGACATGGCCCGCAAGCTCAAGCTTCAGCCTTGGGTAATCTTCACGGATCCTTCCCTGGAAGATATGTCAATCACCTACCCTATCACCATTGACGAGCTCAAAAACTGTCAGGGCGTAGGAGAAGGCAAGGCCCGCAAGTTTGGAGAGGAATTCATGAACCTCATCCGCAAGTACGTAGAGGAGAATGATATCACCCGTCCAGACGACTTCGTAGTAAAGAGCATGGCCAGCCGCTCCGAGGGCCGCATTTACATAATCCAGTGCATAGACCGCAGAATGGACCTGGAAGATATAGCCGAGGCCCGCGGCATGGAGTTCGACGAGCTTCTGAGCGAGATTGAGAACATCGTGGAATACGGCACCAAGCTCAACCTGGATTACTACATCAAGGCCAACATCGACGAAGACGTCATTGACGACATCTATACCTACTTCAAGGAAGAAGCAGAATCCGATTCAATTGAGGATGCCATCAAGGAACTGGGCCCGGACTACGAAGAATTCGAAGTCCGTCTAGTCCGCCTCAAATTCCTTTGTGAGGTAGCCAATTAAATTTAACGTTGGGGTCGCGACGCCACCAAGTGAGTTGGCGTTTGGCATAGTGACGGGTGTTGGTCTTGATTTTTTCCGCCGCCTGCTCAAGAGTGCAGACACCATCCAGGTATTCAAAAACCTCTGCATAACCAACAGTCCTAAGAGCCGGCAGATCCCTGTAAGGAATAAGCCCGCGAACCTCTTCCACAAGACCATCCTTAATCATCTGATCGACCCTAAGAGAAATACGCTCCGCCATCACCTCACGCGGACGAACCAGACAAATTTTCTCAATCTCAAAATCCCTCTTCTTAGGCTCCGACTGCTTGAAAGAAGAAAAGGTCCTGCCAGAAAGCAAGCAAACCTCAACAGCCCTTAGAACGCGCTGAGGATTGGTAATATCTATGGTCCTGTACGCCTCCGGATCAAGCCTGCGAAGATCCATCCTGAGTGACTCCAGGCCCTCTTTTTCAAGACGCTCCGTAAGCTCTCTGCGAAGCTGAGCATCGGCCTTAGGCACATCGGGCAAGCCGCTGCAAAGAGCTTCTACAAAGAAACCGGAGCCGCCACTTGCCACCAGGACCTCGTGACCATCGGCAAAAAGCCTTTCCATAAGCGCAAGCGCCTCAACCTCATAGTCACCGGCCGTATAAGGCTGATGAATACTGTGGTCCTGTATAAAGTAATGCTTCACGGCGGCCAGCTCCTCCGGAGAAGGGACGGCGGTGCCAATCGACAACTCCTTATAGATTTGCCGTGAATCGCAGGATATAATCGGGGAATCGTATTTTTGTGCAAGGCCGATGCTCCAGGCAGTTTTGCCCACAGCCGTTGGTCCGGAGACTATTATCAGTTTGCGGCCCATGCTTTTTGCGGGAGGCTAGAGTGCGCCCTCGTCTTCGTCGTACAGCTCCTCTCCGTCTTCGTCCTTCTCTTCCTCTTCCTCTTCAAGATCTTCGTCGTCATCGTCAAAATCCTCATCGTCGTCCGATGCAGCCTTGAGATTGCGAAGGTGCTTCTGATCGTCCGGAAGGTCTTCGTAGGCAACGTAACCGTTCTCAAATTCTGCCGGAACAGGGCCCTTGGTCTCTACAAGGATGGGATAGATTGCGCCGGGAACGTCCGGAACCTCGCCTTCGCAGGTGATGATTACGCTCTTACGGTTTGCAACGTCGTAGAAATATATGAAAGAGGCGATGCCCTTGGCTACGGTCTGCTTTACGGTGACCTCGTCCACTGCGCCTGCGCCCAGGTCGAAAAGGCCATAGCGGGCTACCAGGCCGCCATCGGCGTCAAGTGCCTTGAACTGGATGAGCTGGTCCTGAGGGAACTCAAGCTCACTGCGGAGAAGCTTGTGAAACTCGTATAAAGTAGTGGTCGCTTTGAGGTCGTACACACGGGCGAATCCCTTGAGTCCGGCCAGGGAGACTCTGTATCTTAATGCCATTTTTATTCTCTAATTGTTTACGCCAGCAAATATACAATTTTTACTCTTACGGTGATGTAAAAAAATGCATCTTTACTTTGACCCCAGATACAGGAACACCATGCCCAAAAGTACAAGGACAAGGTCCAAAGCCTTGGCTTTCAGATTCTTTTCCTTAAATGCGATAGCGCCAAAGAGGAAGCTTACGACTACGCTTCCGCGACGGATCATCGACACCACTGAAATCATGGCATCCTGATCAGTAAGAGCCCACATATAGACGAAATCGGCCGCGCAAAGGAAAATACTGATAAATGGAATGGTCCAATGCCAGCGGAAGGGGGTTGTTACGGCCCGGCGGGGATACCAAACCAGCATCAGCACTACGGCCATCATGGCGGCCTGGTAAATATTGTACCAGGAAAGTACCTGCATGCGGTCCAGCCCTACTCCGCCACTGGCTGCCGGGGCCATAAGATACCTGTCGTAAAGTCCGCTGCACGCCCCTATCACTGCCGACAGCACCAGGCACCAAATCCATCTGTTATGCTTGAAGTCGATGCCTTCTTTGCGGCCGCTGCGACTAAGAAGGAAGAAGGAAATAATGGCCAGCGAAACGCCTATCCACTGATAAAGGTTCAGTCGTTCGCCAAAGATTAGCATAGCGCCGATCAGCACCATTACGGGCCTTGTGGCATTGATTGGCCCGACTATGGTAAGGGGCAAATATTTCATTGCGTAATATCCTGCTATCCAAGACGATAGCACGATGGCGCTCTTTATCATTATATGCTTTTGGATATACCAGTTGCCCCACCCGGACTGTATTGCGAACGGCAGTAATATCAAGGCGCAGAATACGGTATTGAGCAGCAGTACCGGGATTACGGCATTGCCCTTGAGTGAAGCCTTTTTAAAGGAGTCGTAGAAACCCAGAAAAGCAGCCGACAGAAACGCCAATGCCCACCACATACCCTATATGATATTAAGGAAGAATGATATCACGCCGGTGTTGATGAGGTCCACGAACATTGCCCCGACTATAGGGACGATGATGAATGGATTCACGGCGTAGTGATACTTGTAGCATACTGCGGACATGTTTGCCATGGCGTTTGGCGTGGCTCCCAGGCCGAATCCGCATATTCCGCTGACAAGTACGGCGGCGTCATAGTTTTTGCCAAGGGCAGGAAAGGCTATGAAGCGGGCGAATATGGCCATGAAGAGGGCCTGGGCGCAAAGGATGGCGACAAGCGGCAGCATCAGCCCGGAGAGTTCCCAGAGTTTTAGGGTGGCCATGGCCATTCCAAGGAAAAGGGAAAGGCAGATATTGCCAAGGAATATTATCTTGTCGATTGCCAGGCCAGATTGGTATTTTCCGCTGCAGAATTCGCTGAAGTTGCGAATGATAGCAGCCATTATAAGCGCGCCGAAGTAGGTTGGGAATGTTATTCCGGTAAGGGCCAGAACCTTGCTTAAGCACATACCCAGGGCCATTGCAAGGAAAAGCTGGAATGCGGCCAGGGAATAGCGCCTGAACATCCTTTCTTCATGTGTCAGATGCCCATCCTTGTTATCATGGGCGGCATCGCCGGATTCAATCGTAATTACGACATCCGATGATCCGGATTCTTCTGCGAGTTTGTGCTTGCGTACAAGGAATTCTGCGATTGGGCCGCCGATAAGCGAACCGGCTACAAGGCCGAAGGTGGCGGCTGCCATCATTATGGACGGAGCTCCGGTCAGGCCCATGTCCTGAAGTATGGAGGAGAAGCCGCCGGCAGTGCCGTGGCCTCCTGCCATGGGGATGGAGCCGGTTGCCATTCCTACCAGGGGATCAAGGCCCATGCCCTTGGAGATTCCTACGGAGAGCAGGTTTTGCATTATTACGAGTAGCACCATAAGGCCTACAAGAACTGCCAGGGGCTTGCCGCCCTGCTTTAGTACTTTCAGGTTGGATTGATAGCCGACGGAGGTAAAGAAGAGCATCATGCAGATGTCTTTGATGGTGCCATCGAACAGTATATCCACCTTGAATACGGAGTGGAGGACCAGGGTCAGCAGGGAAACCGCAAGGCCTCCGGAAACTGGCGTAGGGATGCACAGGCGCTTAAGTAGCGGCGCTACCCGGGTAAAAAACATGCCCAGAAGCAGGGCCACAACGCCCACTCCCGCTGTCATGTACATATCCAAAGCAACCTGCTGTTCCATTTACTCTTATTCCTAGCAAAAATACAGAAAATTCCTCACCCTACCAAATCCAGCCAAAGGCATTTGGCTACCCGCTCATTCGCCGTCTCAAAATCTATCGCTGCGAAGTCTTTCATAGCTGCAAAGATAAGGATTCCTCTTTGAAATCTCCGGCGGAAGTGCTATATTTGTTAGTCTATGAGTGATCCGGATAAATACAAGAGCATTGCAGGGCTGTCGCAGGGCCTGTTTAAGGACAATGGCAGCCGATTCATAGCTTTTGCATACCCGGTAGAAAGCGTAGAAGAGGTGAAGCCGCTGGTAGACGCCCTGAAGAAAGAATACCATGACGCCCGCCATCACTGCTTCGCCTATAGGATAGGCCATAAGGCCGATGTCTTCCGCGCCAATGACGACGGTGAGCCGTCCGGCAGCGCCGGCCGCCCTATCCTTGGCCAGATTGACTCCGCCGGCCTGAGCGACATCCTGGTAGTGGTCGTACGTTACTTCGGCGGCATCAAACTTGGAATACCCGGGCTGATACGAGCCTACAAAACCGCCACGTCGGATGCGTTGGCATCGGCCACAATCATTGAAAAAACAGCCTGCAAGCGCTTTGAACTGGAGTTTGACTATTTGTCCATGAATTCCGTGATGAAGGTTCTCAAAGATATGGGCTTACCACAAGAGAACCAGGAGTTTGGAGAAAAATGCAGCATCGGCACAAGGGTGCCTCTGTCGCAAATTGAAACTTTTTTGGATAAAATGAACAATATCGGCGTAAAATGTTGTTAAATGATTGAAAATTATCTAACTTCGTCGCAATATTTGAAAAAATTATAACAAAAATATAAATTTTACTTAAAATCTGATATGGGAAAAGTTCACGTATTCAATGCAGGCCCCTGCGTACTTCCCCAGGAGGCCATTGACAAGACCATCGAAGCCCTGAAAGACTTCAAGGGCACCGGTATTTCCGTTCTCTCCATCTCTCACAGAACCAAAGAGTGGGAAGAGACCATGAACGAGTGCCGCGCACTTTGGAAAGAGCTCCTCAACATTCCTGACACCCACGAGGTAGTATTCCTTGGCGGTGGTGCATCCCTTCAGTTCCTTTATGTAGCAATGAACTTCCTTGAGAAGAAGGCCGCTTACCTTGACACCGGCGTTTGGGCACACAAGGCCCTCCAGCAGGCTCAGGGCATCGGCGACGCATACGCAATCGCTTGCTCAAAGGACAAGAACTACACCTATATCCCCAAGGGATACGAGATTCCTACAGATCTTGACTACTTCCACATCACTACCAACAACACAATTTATGGTACTGAGATCAAGGAAGACTATGACTGCCCCGTTCCGCTCATCGCCGATATGTCCTCTGACATCATGTCACGCCCTGTAGACGTAAGCAAGTATGCCATGATTTACGGTGGAGCACAGAAGAACGTAGGCCCTGCCGGCGTTATCTTCGCCATCATCCGCAAAGATGCCCTTGGAAAGGTCAGCCGCTACATCCCTACCATGCTCGACTACAAGACTCATATTGAGAAAGAGAGCATGTTCAACACACCTCCTGTGTTCGCAATCTATGTAATGACTGAGACCCTCCGCTGGCTCAAGAGCATCGGCGGCGTTAAGGCAATACAGAAGCTCAACGAAGAGAAAGCAGCCCTCCTTTACAACGAGATCGACCGCAACAGCATGTTCGTAGGCACCGCAGCCAAGGAAGACCGCTCACTCATGAACGTATGCTTTGTTATGGCTCCCGGCAAGGAAGACCTTCAGGACGAGTTCTTTGCTTTTGCAAAGGCTCAGGGCATGGTCGGCATCAAGGGCCACCGCAGCGTAGGCGGCTTCCGCGCTTCCCTTTACAATGCTTGCAAGAAAGAGGACGTAGAGGCTTTGGTTGCCTGCATGCAGGAGTTTGAGAAACTTCATAAATAATTAATATGAAAGTACTTATCGCAACCCAGAAGCCTTTTTCCGCAGCAGCTGTGGAAGGCATAAAGAATATCATTACTTCCAACGGTCATGCAGTTGCAGTCCTTGAGAAGTATCCGGAGCAGAAGGACCTTGTAGCTGCAGTAGCAGACGTAGACGCCCTTATCATCCGCTCCGACAAAGTTACCGCAGAAGTCCTTGAGGCAGCAAAGAACCTCAAGATTGTGGTTCGCGCAGGCGCAGGCTTCGACAACGTAGACCTTGAGGCAGCCACCGCCCACCACGTTGTGGTAATGAACACTCCCGGACAGAACTCAAACGCAGTAGCAGAACTTGCCCTTGGCCTGATGATTTACATGGCCCGCACCAACTTCACCCCTGCTACCGGTTCTGAGCTCCAGGGCAAACGCCTTGGCGTACAGGCTTACGGTAACGTAGGCCGCCTTGTAGGCCAGAAGGCAAAGGCCCTTGGCATGAACATCACCGCGCTTGACCCGTTCCTGACAGACGAGCAGATCGTCGCCGGCGGCGCAGAGCCCGTGCATTCAGTAGAAGAGCTCTATTCAGCATCGGACTATCTTTCAATCCACATCCCCGCCCTTCCTGCAACCATTAAGAGCATCAACTACAATCTTATCACCAAGATGCCCAAGGGTGCAACCCTGGTTAACACCGCCCGCAAGGAAGTTATTGACGAGGAAGGCCTTATGAAGGCCCTGGAAGAACGTCCGGACCTCAAGTACGTAACCGATGTTATGCCGGACAACTACGAGGCTCTTCGTGAGAAATTCGGACTTCGCGTATTTGCAACGCCCAAGAAGATGGGTGCTCAGACTGCAGAGGCCAACATGAACGCCGGCCTTGCAGCAGCCCGCCAGATTTGCGATTACTTCGCAACCGGCAACACACGCTTCCAGGTTAACAAATAGGAAACGACTTAATACATCAAAAAAAACTGCAGTTTTAAGCTGCAGTTTTTTTAATGTGTCTATTCTCCAGATAAACCGCCAGACAGGCCGTAATGAAATAGAAGACCGTCTGTATTGCAAGGCCCACCATCTGGGTTTCGGCGGCGGAAAGGTCTCCGCCGGCAGAACTCATATTGACGTAAGCCTGGCAGCCGAAGGTTGTGGGGAAGATATAAGAGAACAGCTTCCAGAAGGGCGGGAATGCACTGGTCGGCCATGAGGTTCCGGTAAGGAACAGGCAGATCGGGGACAGGAAGAGGAAGAGCACGAACACCGTCTCTCTCTTGTTGATTAGCGCACTCCACGTCATTCCAAAGTAAATGCAGTCCGTCACGAACAAAAGCAACAGCATCAGCACATCAAAGAAATCGCCCCTGAGCGGCATGCCGAATATGGCCGGCACAATATAAGCGATGTACATTCCGATGCCCATATAAATAAGCCAGTATGCCCATCCGCGGCCGACAACGGTCCGCATCACTCCATTGGTATACATATAGTCGGGCAGGTTGGCGAAGCTGCGCTTCTGCTCTCGCAGTGTTCCGGCAAGCAAGGTCATTCCATAGAACATCGTCTGCTGAATGATTACCAACAGTATCGCCGCAAGAAGGAAGATGCTGTAAGAGAAGGACGCATTATACGGATTGTTTTCTTCGTAAGGAATAGCCTGGACAAGCGACATGGCGTCCTGCTCAGAGTACCCGTCCGCAGCATAACGCTCCTTCTGGATGGTATTCATCTCGCTGAGCATAACGCGGTTGGCCGCAATCAGGGAATTCTTGTAGTACAGGAAACTGCTCATATCGCAGTAAAGGCTGAGCGTAGCCGTTTTCCTATGGGCCAGCTTATCCCCGAAGTCGGACGGGAAGTAAACTATACCATTAACCTTGCGCTCCTCCATCAGGGAACGGGCCTCCTGCATATCGGTGCACTTGTATGCCACCTGGACCTCGCGCGTGGCATCCATCTCACGGATGTAGCGACGGCTGACGGAACAATCGGCCTTGTCTACTACGGCGATTGGGGTATCCTCCAGTATTCCGTTCAGATATACGACATTGTATAGCAGCGGATAAACAAGACCCGCCACAAAGAAAATAAGCAATACACCTCCATCCTTGAAGATGAGCTTGAGCTCGCGGACGCCCAATTCCAAAACGTCCTGACACCAGTCTCTGAATAAATGAATTTTCATAGCAGCTAGTCTTTAGGATAGTTCTGGTAAATAAAAGCCCTCTTCAGGCGGATAAGCAAAGGAAGCGGAAGGAAGACGAACGCCAGAAGGTGCAGAGCCTCCTGCCACCAGCCGGCGAACCCGGTTCCAAGCACTACTTCCTGCGAATAAATAAGGAAATAATGCCGTAGCGGGAAGGCCTGGGCCAGGCCGCGGATTGCCGGATGCATCGCCTCTACCGGCAGGGTGAAACCGGCAAAAGATATGGCCAGCACGCTGTACAGCGCACCTATGCTAAGTGCAAGTCGCGGAACAGGAAGGCAGCTGATAATGAATATGCCCACGCCCTCGCTTGCCAGCACCAGCAGCAGCACGGCGGGAATCATATTCCATATACTGCCCGCCAGCGGGAAGTGCGCCCATCCATACAAAACCAGGATCAGCGATATACCCAGCGTTCCAAATAGCATTGTATAAACGGCCGTCTTTCCAAGCAGGACATTGACTATAGAGCCGCCCGCCATACGCAAACGCTTACGGGACGAGCCATACTTAAGTTCTCCTCCAAGGGAATAAATCAGCAGTATGACAATAGTCATCTCCAGTATGCCCGGGAGCATCATATTGCTGATGTAGTAGTTATAGCTTGTATACGCGTTTCCTATCTGGTGGGTATCGATCTCCAACGGCCTGATGCGGCCCATAATCTCATTCTCGTTGACGCCCTTTAGCCGGAGTATCTTGCGCTGAGCGGCTCCGTTGGCCATATTTATCATAAGCAGGATATCCTTGTAGGCCAGTGACCCGCCAAGGAAGTACATCCCGTTAAGATAATAGGTAAAGGTAGGCCGACGGAACGATCCGACATCGGAATACAAACCCTTGGGGATGACGCAAATGGAAGTTATCTCTCCCCTCTGCATGGCCAGACGGGCCTCCTGGAAGGTGTCGAACCGGATGGTTTTGCCAAGTTGGGTTGCATCGATATTGCGGATGAACATCCTTGAGACAGAAGAATTGTCGTTGTCCACCACGCCGATGGGCACATCGTGCGGAAGGCCGGAGCCAAAGAAGGTCAGAAAGAACACCGCGCAGAAGGACAGTACTCCCAGCGAGCCCAGGATGTACACGGGACGACGCCCGTGCAACCGGAGTTCGCGCTTGATTACCGCGCCGATATTTTTCCAGGAACCCATTATTTCACTTCTTTAAGTATTGCTGACATTCCGGGACGAAGACCCTTCACAGCCTCTGTAGGAACGGCGCGGACCTCGAAGGTCTTGGCGTCATACATAGCGGTTTCCTTGGTAGCCTTCCAGGTTGCATAAGACTCCAGAACGGCGATATAGCTGATTGTGGCGGGGATTTCTGCGCCATCAAGGGCAGGGATGGAAACTGTAATCTGAGTACCCTGGTCCATTCCGTGAAGGTAGTCCTCACGCACGTTGAAGGTGAACCATACGTCACTCAAATCCATTATGGTCATAATAGGTGAACCTGTTCCAACAAGCTCTCCGGTCTTGGGGAATACCTCTGTAACGATACCCTCGGCAGGAGAAGTAAGATAAAGCTCACCAAGATAGCCCTCAACCTCCTGGAGTGCGCCGTTAGCCCTGTCTACAAGGGCCTCGGCGGCAGCCTTGTCCTCTTCGCGGGCACCGGCCAGGGCCATATCATACTGGCTCTTGGCTGCATTTGCCTGAGCGACGGCGGCATCGTAGCGGGCCTTGGTCTCGTCGAACTTCTGGGCAGAAATAACCTTCTGGTCATAAAGCCTCTGGACACGCTCGAAGCTCTTGCGCATCACCTCTTCCTGAACCAGGGCCTGCTGCCAGAGTTCGTAAGCGCCGGTAATCTGCTCCTGACGTGCACCATGCTGAGCCTTGGCGCTCTGGGCCCTTGCCGCAGCAACGGCGCCGCGAGCCTGAGCAAGCTTGGCGCGCACTTCCGGAGAATCTATGTTAACCACGGTGTCACCCTTGTGAACTGTCTGTCCCTCACGGACATAAAGCTCCTCTATACGTCCGGGGACCTTACCGGAAACACGGTACTCGTTGGCCTCTACCTCTCCCTGGATAACCAGGGCCTTGGGCCTTGAAACTATATAACCTATGATTGCAATGACAAAAATGACGGCAATTAGTATAATGATGCCAACAGCCAGATTACCCTGGGTCTTTTTGTTTGTCAAATCGATTTTCTGTGCCATATCTTAATTTTCTTATTATCAATTATTTATCCAAGCCGATATCAATATGCGGAACCCTGGGCCTGACGCAGGGACAGGTTGTTGATCTGGAGCTCTATGCCAGCATCGATAAGGTCTGACTTAGCCTTGAGCCATGCGCTCTGCGCAGCCAGGGCCACATTTGTAGTAATGACGCCTTCTTCAAAGCCGATGTTAGCCTGACGCATGTTCTCTTCTGCGCTTTCAAGGGCGCTCCTGGCCATATTCAACTTATCCAGGGCCTCACGCTGCTGCTTCTGGAGCTGGCTTACCTGAAGGGTCACCATCTCCTTGGCATCCTGAAGCTGAAGCTTGTAAAGAGTAGCCTCTGCCTTGGCCTTGCGGGTCTTGTTAAGATTCATAAAGCCGTGGAAGATAGGAACGGTTACCAATACTCCTGCATTGAAGGCACCGCCCCACTCCTTTGAGAAGCCGTTGTAAGGGTTCGGATTGCTGATAACATAATTGACGGTAAGGGCAACCTTCGGGAGCATATCGGCGCGGGCGACCTTTACCTTGTTGTCATAAATCTCTCCGGCAAGCTTAAGGCTCTTGAGCTCAGGCCTGTCGGCATAAATGTCGTCCATGGACTTAACGGCCGGGAGGATGGGGTTGGCAATGTCATCTGACAATTCGTCATCCAGGACGATGTCGCTATCAAGTGGCAGGCCTATCTGCTTGCAAAGCAGCATTTTAGCCAGCGAAAGACCGTTCTTGGCCTTGTTCAGTAGCATATCAGCCTCATTGACCTTTACCTTTACCTGGAGCACATCCGAGCCAGTGAGCAGGCCTTCTTCAGCAGTCACCTGAGCATCGTGCTCCATTTTGTGAAGCAGGTCTGCGTATGCCTCTGCAGTGCGGGCCTTTGCTGCGATGGAAACAATCTGCCAGTATGATTTGTCAACCTCACTGACAAGCTTTCTTTCCGAAATGTCGTACTGACTTCTGGAAAGCTCTTCTGCCAAAGCGGCTATCTTGTTGGCAGCCACTATTTTACCACCCATAAAAATGGGCTGCTGAAGGGTGATGGCCCCAATGAACATATTCTCATTGTCCAGATGGAAGGCCTTGTCCACCTCCTGTCCCAGAGCGCCGATGGTACCGGAAATATCCGTCTGTCCAAGCTGGGACAATACGAACTGCCACATAGGGCTGCCGGCCAACTCCTGCAAAATTGCCGGGTTGCTGTAGATTGCCTGAGTGAGATTCTGGATTGTTGTCTGCATTTTTTCTCCTACGGCAGTTCCAAGGCCATTAAGTTTTGCAGACATCTCATTGTCTATCAGGGCGATGTTCTTGCCGTTATGCATGTAAGCACCGGTTGCGGAAATATTGGGGAAGTAATTTGCAAGGGCGATGCTGCGGTCGTATCCGGCCATTTCTATACGTGTCTGGGCCTGTTTAAGTTCCAGGTTCCCCTCCAGAGCCATCCGCCGGCAGTCTTCCAAAGACAGTCTTTGCTGGGCCGTCATAATGACAGAGCCGGCAAACAATGCTGCCAGAGAGGCAAAAAGATACTTGAATCTATAGTTCATTTTGCAAAAATATTTCTTTGTATGTAAGTTGTCAATATGCCGCAAAAAATGGGCCATATCGTACATTTTATGATACAATTGTTATATTTGTGCCCTATATGAAGAATATCTCAGCTCCCATAGTACTAAGACGCCTTAATACCATAGGCTACAAAGAGGCTCCAAACGAGCCTGCGCGACGCTTTGCACAGTGGTCGTTCCTGTACCTGATTTCCGGCGAAGTACTGACTCATACCGGGAGCGATTCCGTGCTTTGCGCTTCTCACGACGTACTTCTTGTGCCCCCCGGCACAGAATTCCGCGTGCTGTGGTACAAAGACAGCGTAGGATACTTCGGCGGCTTTGAAGAGTCCTCCCTGCTTGGCCGCACCCTGCCACTTTTAAGGGCCACCGTCCCCGTTAAGGTAAGAATCCCCTATTCCGACGAAATCTTTGCCGATGAACTTATGGAATCCCTGTCCCGACACCTTCAGGAGCCGGAACTTGCGGCGTCCAGCCTGGACCTTCTGCTGCGCATACTGCGCACCGGGTCTTCCGATGGCAGTTCCATCTGCAGGGTTTTTCTGGACGATGTCTTCTGCGGCGCCCCGGTCCTTGGCGGACCGTCGGACTTTGCCGCCCGTCAGGGCATTTCAGAGGCGGATCTGAACCGTGAAGTCAAGGAGGAAACCGGACGCACGGCCGGAGAATGGATAGCAATTTCTCGCTTGTCCCTGGCCAAACTATACCTTAAAGACCCCTCCCTTTCCATGGCGGAAGTATCAGAGAAAACCGGAATAGAAGACCAGTCCTACTTTGCACGCTTTTTCAAGAAACACGAGGGGGTCACTCCAAGCCAGTATCGCAACGATATTCTCAAAAAGTCCTAAAAGCATTTGTTTTATCCTAATGCATGTTTTAAAAAAGCGCTAATTTTGCACCATGATTAATTTATTGGCCGCAATTAGCGTCGTGTTGATGTCAGTGCCCTCAGACCCGCCCGTAAAGGAGTCTGAGGACACTTTGTCGGCTTCTGTTGTAACCGTGTCAAAAATGAACGCAGTGCTTGTAAAGGCTGCGTCTCCAGTTTTTTCAGTAGATCGGTTTGAAGTAGACAGAAAACAGTTAAATAGTCCTAAACGCTTGTCGTCCCTTGTTCCCAACCTGCATATTCCGGAATACGGATCGGCTATGACCTCTTCTATATACGCAAGGGGCTTCGGCTCCAGGATGGAGAATCCCTCGATTGGCCTGTATGTAGATGAGATCCCCGTTCTGGATAAGAATATGTTCGATACGGACTTTCTGGACGTAGACAGAATAGACTATGTCAGCGGCCCTCAGGCAACTTTGTTCGGCCGTAATTCCATGGTTGGCGTGTTGTCCGTTTCTACCCTTCCGGCTTTTGATGAACTGCTGCCGGATGGTGCTGTCAGCCTGACTTATGGCAGCTTCGGCACCATCGAGGCTTCCGGCCTTTGGCATAAGGGGCGCGTGGTGGCATCGGCAAAAGTCTTCCATACCAACGGTATGTACAAAAACAGCTTTGATGGTTCGCGGGTGGACGATGGCAACGGAGGCTCTTTCCGTCTGCGTTACAGCCCCCGGAGGCGTGCCGGCCGCAGTTCCAACTATTCATTGTGGGCATCGTACCTCAATCAGGGCGGATGGCCGTACAGGCAGCTGAAAGAGGATGGCAGCATCGCTCCGATAAACTATAACGATGTCTGCGCTTACGAGCGTCTTACCGTCCTTGCAGGCGCAAACGAAGGCTTCAAAGTTGGTCATAATCATGACCTTAAGAGTATTACCTCACTGCAGATTCTTCTGGACAGGATGAAGATGGACCAGGATTTTACGGATGCCTCAATGTTCACGCTTAAGCAGCGCCAAAGGCAGGTGGCTCTTACAGAGGAGCTCATCTTCCGCCCGTCGGTAAATGCAGACTGGTGGGACAGCCAGAGCGGACTGTTCATATTCTCAAAATACAACAAGATGCACGCGCCCGTGCACTTTCTGCAGGACGGCATCAGCCAGCTTATCCTTGGTAATGCAAACGCCCATATTCCGGAGAGCATAGGAAAACTGGACTTTTCTGAAACCGATTTTGTGATTGGCAGCGACTTTGATCTTTTCTATCAGAACGCCGCACTTTACCACGAATCTTACTTCACCTTCGGCAAATGGCGTTTTACGGCCGGCGTGCGTCTGGACTATGAATTCCAGTACATGAAATACGACAGCCGCGCCACCATACATTACGCCCTTCTGCCCAGGATGACTACATACCGGGAGCTGAATACCGTGTTTGAGGGCTCCCAGAACAACTCCTGGCTTCAGTTTGTACCAAAAGTGGCCGCCCGCTACGGAACGTATTACAATTATTTGTTTGCATCGGTATCGAAAGGCTTCAGGGCAGGAGGCTTCAATACCCAGATTTTCTCCGACATACTGCAAAACCGCCTGACCGGAGACCTTATGGACGGCATGGGCGTACATGTGGACGGCATGGGAGAAGGCCTTGGCGCCTCAAGCACAGTGTATAAACCGGAAGAAAGCTGGAACTTCGAGCTTGGCGGCAGGACCAGCATCAAACTGGGTCGCGAAGCCGGATACCTGACGCTGTCGGCATCGGTCTTTGACATAGAGTGCCGCAATCAGCAGATAACCGTGTTCCCGGCCGGTAAGAATACCGGACGAATGATGGCAAATGCCGGACAATCACGCAGTTACGGGGCGGAGATGACGGCCAGATGGAATAACGGAACATTTAATTCAGACTTGCGTTTTGGCTGGTCTCACGCCACCTTTACCAAATATAACGACAATATACAGGACTATAGCGGCAAATTCATTCCCTATGCGCCTACTGCAACCTGGCATTACGGACTGGGCTGCACTAACGTAAACATAGATTATCTTACCGAAGTTGACTTATACGTTTACGCTTCCGGCTGCGGCAAAATCTGGTGGAACGAAGACAATACCCTGGCTCAGGATCCCTACTGCCTCCTGGGTGCCGATATTACCTTTAAGTTCGACGGCTTCGACCTCTTTGCCCATGCGACCAACATACTGAACAAGGATTACAGCGTATTCTGCTTTAAGTCCGTGGGTAATAACTTCCTTCAGAAAGGCCGTCCGCGCTGCGTGACCGGCGGAATCAGAATCAAATTTTAAATAAATAGATATGAAAAAGTTATTTGCAATTTTTACAGCAGCCCTGCTGCTTGCAGCCTGTGGCAGCGAAAACAAAGAAGAGAAAGGCAAAGAGGCCATTACTCCCGGTATAACAGACTTCAAGGGTACAATGGTAGTGGTTTATCAGGGTGAGGACGTCAGCACTCCCGACGTTACCATCAGCGTTGATTATCACAAGGCTTCTTCTACCGCAGACATCCTTTTCAAGCAGGTGAAATTCGTACCCCAAATGCCTGTAAAACTTGACATTACCGTTCCCGGCGTTACTGTTAAGCAGAATGGTAGCACCATTCTTTTGTCGGCTGATGGAATTGAGCCCACAGCAGGTGGAATTCCTTACGAGCAGTACCTGGTAAGCGGCCTGTCAGGCAATATCAAGAATGGCTTCCTGGAGCTCCAGCTTTCATTCGGAAACTTCCCCACAAGGTTCCTGGGTGCGGAAATTGAGTAACTTTTTACGCAGAAAGTATTCTTTATTCAAAACGTTTTTTGTACTTTTGTTTGCTTAATGGTCCGTTCATTGAACAAACAATAAACAAAAATAACGCTTATGTCTAAAAAAAATGGAAATATCGTAGCGATTATCACTATGATATTCTTGTTCGGAATGATTTCATTCGTTACGAACCTAGCAGCTCCTATCGGTAATATCTGGAAGATGCAGCCCGGCATTGACGGCTCCAACACCCTGGGTATGATGGGTAACATGATGAACTTCCTTGCCTATGCCATCATGGGTATTCCCGCAGGAAGAATGCTTACAAAATTCGGATATAAGAAAACAGCCCTCATAGCCATTGCAGTTGGCTTTGTGGGCGTTTTTGTACAGTTCCTGTCCGGCGTTTCTGTAAGCTTCATAGTTTATCTGCTCGGTGCATTCATCTGCGGTTTCTCCGTATGTATGCTCAACACCGTTGTTAACCCTATGCTCAAGATTCTGGGCGGCAAGAAGTCCAACCAGTACATCCAGATTGGCGGTACATTCAACTCTTTGATGGGTACCGTTACTCCTATGCTCGTGGGTGTTCTCATCGGCCAGCTTACCAAAGAGTCAGTTATCAGCGACGTTAACCCTGTTCTGTTCATCGCAATGGGTGTATTCGCCGCAGCATTCGTAATTCTCAACTTCATCAACATTGAGGATCCTGAAGGCGTTAAGTCTGACGGCAAGGCTGCAAGCCCCTGGAAGTTCAAGCACTTCATTTACGGTATCATCGCCATCTTCATCTATGTAGGTGTAGAGGTTGGTATCCCTGGAACTCTTAACTTCTATCTTTCCGACCCCGTTAAGGGCGCAGGTCTTGATCCGGCTACCGCAGTTAAAGTTGCAGGTTTCGTAGCAGGTACTTACTGGTTCATGATGCTCATCGGCCGTTTCATTTCCAGCTTCATCAGCGGAAAGGTTTCTGCAAGGGCTCAGCTTACCACAGTATCCGTAGTTGCAATCGTTCTTTGCCTTGCAGCTATGTTCATTCCTTCAAGCAACACCACCAGCATGCCCGTATTCACCGGCAGCAGCTTTGAGATGGCAGTTGTTCCCGTATCAGCACTTCTTCTCGTTCTCTGCGGTCTTTGCACCTCTGTTATGTGGGGTACAATCTTCGACCTTGCAGTTGACGGCCTTGGTACCGCTACCAACCAGGCTTCCGGTATCTTCATGGCAATGGTAGTTGGTGGAGGTATCCTCCCTCTGCTCCAGAATGCAATTGCAGACGGCGCTGGCTACATGCCCAGCTACTGGGTAATCGTTGCCGGTCTCGGCTTCATACTCTTCTTCGCAGCCATCGGTTCAAAAGTAGCTAAAAAGGCATAATTATGGACGAGAAGAAACTTGAAAAGAATTACGTAGTTGGCGTAGACGTAGGTGGCCAGACATCAAAGCTTGGTGTAGTAGACCTTCGTGGAGAGGTCCTTGCACAGACTGTTATCCGCTCCGATATCTACGGTGACGATGCCAATGCTTTCATCAAGGCTCTTGCAGAGGCCATCAAAGGCATTATCGAAGAGTCCGGTAAAGAAGGCCAGATCCGTGGCGTAGGCGTAGGCGCCCCCAACGGCAACTATTATACAGGAACCATCGCCTTTGCACCCAACCTTGCTTGGGCTTCAAACGGCACAGTAGAGTTTGCAAAACTCCTTTCCAAGAATCTGGACGGCCTGCCCGTATCTCTTACCAACGATGCCAATGCAGCTGCAGTAGGTGAGATGATTTACGGCGCCGCCAAGGGTATGAAGAACTTTATCATGATTACCCTGGGTACCGGAGTAGGAAGCGGTATCGTAGTTAACGGTCAGGTTGTTTACGGCCACGACGGCTTTGCCGGAGAGCTTGGCCATACCACCGCCGTACGTCACAACGGCCGTGCCTGCGGTTGCGGCAAAACCGGCTGCCTTGAGGCTTACTGCTCTGCAATCGGCGTAGCACGTACAGCCCGCGAGTGGCTGGAGGCCAGCAACGAGCCCTCACTCCTGCGCGAGTGCGACAACATCACCTCCAAGGATGTATATGAGGCAGCACGTTCAGGCGACCAGCTTGCTATCCGCGTGTTCAACTACACCGGTGCGCTTCTGGGCCGTCAGTTCGCAGACTTCGTTGCATTCAGCGCCCCTGAAGCTATCGTACTCTTCGGCGGTCTCGCACGCAGCAAGGAGTTCCTGTACGAGCCTATCCTTAACGCAATGAACGAAAACCTCCTTCCTATCTGGAAGAACAAGGTTAAGATTCTCTTCTCCCAGCTCAAAGAGTCCGATGCCGCCATCCTTGGCGCATCCGCACTTGCCTGGGAGTTGTAAGATACCCCAAACTGATTATCCCACCCAAAAGCCATCTGGTCTTTGGGTGGGATAATTGTTTTAGGTCCTCTAAAGGTATTTTCCTTCTGCTATAAGGGACAGCGCGTACTCCAGCATAACATCCGTTTTGCCATCGGCGCCGCAGAAAATCTCTTTGTAAGACAACGGGAGAGGATAATCCGGAAGCAAGCCACGGCCTGCCGGGAACCTGTCGTTTACGGTGGTGTCAAAAACACACTGGACCAAAGGCATCCTGAATGACCGGTATGTATTGGGCAGGTGGATCTCTGCAAACTTCAACGCAGACATACTGTGATAGGTGGTGCCCGTCTCGCGGCCTACGGAAACGGCCCGGCCGTTCCTTACAAGGGCTGCGGGGAAAAGAGTCGCCGCAGAGAATGAGTGACCGTTTGTAAGCACGTAAACCCTTCCTCCATAATGGATATCACGGTCCGGCATGATGGCAGAGCAGGTCTCCAGGGTATCGGCTTTGAAATAGCCGAAGGGCCCGGGGAAATAGTCTTCGAACATATCCACCCCGCAATAGTTGGAGCTATAGTCCAAAATGGGAACTTTACCCTTAACCATAACCCTAAGGAAGCCACCCTTTTGCTTATCCAAAGGAGCATCGGCAAAATAGGAAAGTAGCGTATTCAGCACTTCCGAATCTCCGCCACCATTGTTCCTGACGTCTACGACAAGGTTTTTAGCCTTGCAGTTTTTAAGGAAGTCTCCGATGCTTTCTACCTGCTCCTGCATCAATTCAAAGGTCTTAATTGCAAGATAGGCCGTTGAATCATTGAGGGTGCGCGTAGCAAAGACATCATCATAGCTCATAGCCCGATTAAGTCTGTACCAGCGGGCAAACTTCATATACTCTTCATTGGGTTTGAACCGGGACTCTGACTGGAAAGGAATGCTAGCTGTGCTGCCATCGGCAAAAACAAGCTTATGCACGCTGGCCTTGGTGGCATCAAAGTTTAGCAAAGCCCCATAGCGGCCAAGAGCGACGCCCTCTTCCTGCTTCTGGCTTTCTACTTTGCCGTCATGGTTGCTGATATACTTCCAGGCCTCCCTTGCATACTCCGCCGCCGGCCTGCCGTTAATCTCAGTTACAACTTTACCCACATATTTTGAATAGCCCTGAGGGGCGATCAGCACGCGGACGGTATCGTTGCAGGCAACCAGGAATTCTCCCGGAGACCATAAGGTACTATGGTCTTCAATGGGATCGGGCAAAATGGCCAAATGGCTGTCGGGGAGCTTGTTCAATATGCCGCGAAGCATCATTCCAAAGTCCATGGTAACCCTGATTGGCCCTGTGACGGACTGAATCAGGGAATCCATGTATGCGGTGAATTCTCCCCTGGAAATACTCTGGCCAAAGGATGGATAGAGCTCCCTGTAAGCTGTTTTCAGAACTTCCAGGTCTTCCTTGATTTTGTCGGCGGGCATGGGGTCTTCGCGGGTAAGAGCCTTGACCTCTACAAAAGTCGACTTAAGGCCGAAGGGTGACATCGGATCGATACCCTGCCCTTTGGCGTTTGTAAAAATAACGGATATCGACGGAGTCTTTATCTCTTTATATGAATAGCCGATGGTGCCAAGAGTGTCTCCGGCGGCTATTTTCTGGCCTGTCTTGAACTTCTTGGCCCCGGTTATACCGCCGATGTAAACTTTGTTGCCGTCGGCCATACGAACGCAGACAATCCCGGAATAGTACTTTGGATTGGCACTCTTGTCCAGCTTGGCGTCGCGGATATTCTGCTCCATGGTTTTATTGGCTTCCGCCGTAATTCCAACGGAATAATCCAATTTGATCAGATAAGTGACACCGACGTGGGAAATGGTTCCGGAGACGGGGCTAACCACTACGTCACCTTCCTTTCCGCCTATGAAAAGACGGTCATAGACAAGCTCGTTGCCAAGGTGCTCCTGAGGCCTGTACAGTATGTCCGTACCGGCCTGCTTACCGGCTACGGGCCAAACATAGCCCTGGCCCGATGCGGTTATGGACAAGGTGGTAAAGGCTGCTGACAAAAATAGAATTAGTTTTTTCATAGGTCAAGTCCTCCACATATGCTTATGCTGTTTTACCAGACCATGTTCCAAGCCGCACTCTGGGCCCTCTGGCTATGAGTTGCATTCATTTTTCCGAAGTTCCACTTAATGCCGAACATCACATATCGGCCGATAATCATAGTATAACTATCCTCCTTGTAATTGGCTTTAATGGTTCGGTAAAGATATTTTGTCTGATTGAGAATGTCGTGCACCTTCAGGCTAAGGTTGAATGCACCGATACTCTTTGAGAGCTCTGCATTCCACTTCCACTCCGATTTTCCATAGCCGGCCGAATAGCCGCTGTGTATATCATAGTTGATCTCAGATTCAAAATCCCAATCGTGTTTTGTTGTATAAGATGCAGTAAGGCCAATGCTGTGATCCCAGGTTTTGGAATTGAAGTCCTTGTTCATTGAATAGTTGGCAATTGAGCCACCGCTGTTGACATCCAGGACAATGGAATAGCAATCCTGATTCAGCTTCAGACTAAATGCCGCATAAGGTTCAAAAGACCTTAACTTGCTCTCTGTAAAGCCGCTCTTACCGGAATAGAACCTGTCTCCGTCGGAATTACCCCAGAAATCGGCCATAAAGCCGGAATAGTCGAAGTTATCCTTGTCCAGGCCGGACAGTACGCTGTTTGTCTGGTATGAAGACGAGACATTATAGTATACTCCACCGCTAAGGCGCAGAGACCATAACTTCTTGGAATCAAGAGGGAAGGTATAATGTGTTATTGCGGCAAGATAATAATCAGGTTTCTTGGAATTAACGGGAACGGAATACAGGATACCGCTGTTGTCGTACCACATCGCATTGTTGATAGGGTTGACCATCAAGCGGCCATAAAGATAAACCGACAGCGTCGTAAACTTTTCCTTGTTGCTCCTGCGCCAGTCTGCACTGAAATAAGTCTGAACACCGGGCTTCAGATAAATGTTGCCGATGAACGGGCGTGACGGATTGGCTATATTCATTACAGGCATTGTATAAGATGCTGCAGGACGCCTGCTGTAACCGGAGAGATAAAAAGAGATCTGGTCATTTCCCTTGGTATGCTTGAAGCGTGCAGTAGGAGTTATATACCAGTCCCAAATGCCCTTGCCGGTAACGTCGTCAATACCGTAGCTTCTGGAAATATTCTCATTCATCATACCTATAAGACGGCCGCCGAGGGTAAACCAGCTGTCATCTCCGAATTTATACTGGAGAGTAAGCTCCGATTCCTGCATCTTATGGTTGTTACGGCTCTTGGAAGAATAATAGTCGTTCCTGCCGGCATCGTCAAAAGCGTCACGGTTGTTGTTCCTGCGGGAATAATAATAGTCTACCATTGCCGATACAAGCCATTTGCTACCCAGGGGCTCTGTATAGCGCACTCCGACTGCAGCATAGGCATTGTCTCCGTCGGAAACATACTTCATTACACGGTGATCGCTGCCGCCGGCAGTAGCCAGAACGGATGATTCATCACTGTTTCCGTTACTTGACCTGAAGCTGGCAGAAGAGCTGATCTTGATGGAGCGCTCTTTCTTACCCCAAAGTTCCTTGAATGTAATGTCTCCTTCATAACCCACATCCTTCTTCTCTGAAATAGAATGGGTGGTGTTCTCAGAACTGTTTATAACGGCGCCCTGACGTGTTATCTCCGACGTGCCGTTATCGTAAGAATCGACCTTGCTATAGCGGAAAGACGGCAGGAAGTTGAACCATACCTTACCCTTTTCCTTCTGGAACTCGGCCTTGACCGAAGAGGAATAATTGTACTGACGGCTGCCCTGGTCGGTTACAGACTCAAGGTCTCCGCCTTCCTGGGCAGTAGTCCTGTATGAACGCGAGCCGTTTTCTTTGTCGCCGTATTTATAGTTTGCATTTACTGTCGTCTCAACATCCTTAATACGGCTTGTATTGGCATTCAGGCCGACCTGGGCTACCTTTGTGAGGCCGCCGGGGGTGGACCGTATTTCCTCGTCGTCATCGATAAGGACAAAGTACATGTCGTTACCGTCGCTTATATTCTGGGTATTTGCAATAAGCGTCAGCTGGTCTTTCTCTGAGTAGGCCGATGCCAACAGGTTGGCGTTATACAACACACCGGGGTTCTTGCGCAGAGGGTCGTCATCCTTCTTTCCCAGGGTGCTTCCGCCCAAAAGCGCTGCATTTCCGAACCACCCCTGCTGGTACTCTTTCTTAAGGGCCACATCAAGGACTTTCTCTTTAGTTCCGTCCTCTACGCCGGTAGCGCGGGTATCCTTCGACTGCTTGTCAATCACGCGGATCTTGTCCACCACCGCGGCAGGCAGGTTGTTGAGCGCAGTAGACTGGTCGCCGAAGAAGAAGGTTCGGCCGCCGATGGTAATCTTGTCAATCTCTTCTCCGTTGAACTTGACCTTTCCGTCCTCTGTAATCTCCATGCCCGGCATTCGCTTGATAAGGTCTTTGAGCATTGCGTTGGCACCCACGCGGTAAGAAGAGGCGTTGAACTCAACAGTGTCCTTCTTCATCACTATCGGGTTGGTGACATCCGATATGACCGCAGCCTCCAGGAACTCATCGTCCTGCTTCAGGCGGATGGTGCCCATATCCACCTTCGCCTCACGGAAATACCTTTCCTTTATAAAGGGCTTGTAACCCATCATCTCTACATGGAAAACATAGTTTCCGAAGGGAACTTCCTCCAACTTGGCCTCGCCATTGACATCGGTCAGGGTAAAATTGGTGATGGTTGTGTCCTTGACAGGAACAACGTAAACTGAGGCAAAGCCCACGGGCTCGTTTGTAAGAGAATCCAGTACGGTTGTCTTGATCTCCGACATCCTTTTCTGGAACATGTTGTCATTTACGATGATAATCTGGGCCCCGGCAGTGGCGTAAAAGCAGATTGTCATCACAATCGATAAGAGGAAATGTTTTTTCATTGTTTAGAGTTTTATTCTTCCATAAACAGCTGCGCTTTAACAAATTCTATGCTCTTTTGCACGTACTCATAGCCTTGAGTGCCCGGTTTACCCTGCTCTAAGTACTTTTCGTACCATTTTAGCGCATTTTTGAAATCTTTTTTATACTCGTAGCAATAACCGATGGAAGACAAAAGTGAAAAAGCTTTAGGATTATAGCGATATGCTTCTTTGTAATGTTCAATAGCCTGATCGATGGCTTTCTGCGTTTTGAAATATCCCATACCATACTGCTGATGCAGGCGGTACATCATCTCCGGGTCTGGCTGGAGCATATTCCAAGCCTTGTCCAACCAGGGTTTTACATGGGACTCGAACGGATAGAAGGCCTCTGCATTTACGGAACCGATGTAGAAGGCCAACGTAGCCTCCGTAGAATCTATCTGCCAGGCGTCAAGGAACTCTTCGCGGGCCCTGTTCAGCCTCTTGGTCTGCCAGTAGCAATGTCCCAGATAAAGATGCACGGGATAAGTATCATTGCCGATGTCTTCCTGACGCTGGAACACATCCGCAGCCTGATCATAGTCGCCCTTCCTGTACAAGGCTATACCTTTGATGGGAGCTATGGTTATATTGTCCGGATCTTCTTCCAGGAAAGGATTCACAAGATTAAGTGCTCCGTCATAATCCTTTGCCTTGAGCAGTATGTCGGACGCCTTGGATAGCACCTTCTCATTCATTGGCTTGATTGCCAGATACTTAGAATAATACACAAAGGCAGAATCCAGCATATTCATCTGGCTGAAGGCGTCACCGATGTAGCCAATGACGGCAGGAATGGTATCCCTTTGCAGAACGGACCAGCCGGCCTGGATACTGTTCGGATAATCCCTCAGGCGATAGAAGCACTGCATCAGTCTTATCGAATACATTATCTTTCCAGGGCAGCTGGATGCGAGCATAAAATAAGTGCCGGCAGCACTCTCGAAGTCTGCGCTCTGGAAATGGCAATCGGCAAGTTCCGCCATCACTTCCTCGTCAAAAGACTTCGGAGAAACAAAGGGCGAGAGTAGTTCTATGGCCTCATCGATCTTGAAAACGCTCTTCAATTGCCTGGCCTGTGACAGGGCCTCCTTCCTTGCATCGTCCTCAGTTTGAGGTTGAGCCTGGAGCTGACTACCAGCCAAAAACAAGCCAATAGCCAATAAAAATAAACGAAGGATTACCATAATTTATCTGAGTTGGAATATTACTGGGAACATGTAATGTATCTTACCGACGATTCCGTCGGGGCGCTCGAATATCCAGTCCTGTGCGCAGGCGGTTACGGCGCGAAGGGCCTCGGCATCAAGATCCGGGTGGACGCCTCTCATTATTTTGACATCGCCGATGGAGCCATCGTTGTCTACCACGAAGGACAGCGTAATCCTACCCTGTATGCCTGCGGTTTTGGCCGATTCGGGATACTCCAGCATCTGGTTTACCCGGCGGGAAAACTCCTGGGCGGAACCCTTCTGCGCTACCGGTTCTTCCGATACTGCCACGAATTCGACTTCTTCTACCACCGGCTCAGTTTCAAGCACTTTTACAGGATTGCAGGCAAAGGCGGCTATGGCAAGGCAGGGCAGAACGGCAAGGTAAGACCAGCGCCTGCGCCGCGAAGTAGACTCGCTCAGCATCATCGTAATACGATTCTTTAGCTTGGAGTGCTGGAAGCCGCTGGCCATTAGGAAGCGCTCGTTGCCTACGGCCTTGCGCACCAGAAGAAGCTGGTACTGACGGGCCTCGACTCCCTGTGAGATTACTCCTTCATCGGCCTCGTACTCATGCAGCAGGCAAAGTTCCGTACGTGTTATCCAGACCAGGGGGTTCCACCAGTAAAGGAGCTGTATAAGGGTGTAGATGAAAAGGTCCAGATAATGGCAGCTCTTCACATGCATTTTCTCGTGGGTAAAGACGGCCGGATTCTCTTCCAGGTCCTGACGGCCCAGAACGATTAGCTTCCCGAAGCTGAAAGAAGACTTGCAGACATCGGATATAATGGTATTGTAGCCTTCTTTGACAATGCGCTCCCCTGCCCTGACTATCCTGTACATCCTGACAGTAGAGACAATTGCATAGCACAGTACGGCTGCGAAGCCGATGAAAAAGGCCACTGCAACCGGCAGAACCCATGACGTTGCCACCGGGGCCGATGCAGCCACGGATCCGGCCTGCAAGCCATCGGCAGAGACGGCCTCCATCTGGCCTACGGAAGCGAGGATCTCAATGGTCCTTATCCTAAGCAATGGCAGCAGCATGCAGATAAAGGTGCCGGCCAACAGCAAGATGCGGTTAAGGCGGAAGAACGTGGTCTTGCGCATAACCAGCAGGAAGAAGGCGTAGAATATGCCGATGTAAAGGCCGCTTCTAAGTATATATAAAAGGAAGTTTTCCATTACTTGCCGTTTTCTATTGCTTTAATCAGTGCCTTAAGATCGTCTAGATTCATCTTGTCTTCCTCTACGAACTGGGATACAAGACTTGCGTAAGAGTTGTCGTAGTACCTTGATACTACGTCAGATATTGTATTGCCACGATACTGGCGCTCGCTTATCTTTACCTTGTA
This sequence comes from uncultured Prevotellaceae bacterium, assembly GCA_947166905.1. Classification (GTDB taxonomy): domain Bacteria; phylum Bacteroidota; class Bacteroidia; order Bacteroidales; family UBA932; genus Cryptobacteroides. Next base: position 56,151 of record CAMVFZ010000010.1, read on the forward strand.
TCTGAAAGAGTTTGCCATGGGCTCCCTCTCTACAAAGCCCTTTTCCTCCAGGAACTTCACAAGCGTGGCTACAGTGTTGTAGTGCGGCTTGGGATCCGGGATGTACGATATAAGGTCACGGATAAAAAGATCTCCGTGCTGCCAGAAGATGGACATCAGCATCTCTTCCTTTGCTGTCAGTTTTTGTTTCATACGAACGATATTAAAACACTAACCGACAGCAAAGATAGGGATTATTTTTATATCTCCTAATTTTTTTAGGAGAATTCCGTCATTTTTTAGTAATAGAGGTTGACGCTCTCCATGATCTCTTTAAGACAAACGTATAAATCAGTATCGAAATTGTCTTTCTGGCTGCGGGAATTGCAGAGGAGCACACCGTTTACACCATTCTTGCCACGAGCCCAGATGGTTGCAGTACCGCTAAGGTTTCCGCCGTGATATGAAGCCCAGTTAAAGCTGTGTTCTATACGCCAGCCGAAGCCATAACCACCATAGGTATTGCTGGTATAATTTGTATACATCTTGTCAAGGGATTCTTTGGTAAGGATATCCGGCACAACGTCACCGTAGTCCTCTGCACAAAGGAGCTTCATGAGTTCTACAGGGGATGCGATTACGGCGCCGCAGGCGCCTACAACGGCCATATCGTTGCCATAGGCTGTAGATGAGCCCTGGGGATAATAAACGCATTCGTTGCTGCGTCTTTCGGCCTGTGTATTCTTGGCTACCCACATATCGTGTACGCCGGCCTTGGCAACAACGCTGCGGAGGAAGGTCTCATAGGTCTCTCCGGTAACCTTTTCGATAACCTGGCCAAGTACGCAGAAACCAAGATTATAATAAGAAAACGAAGTGCCGGGGACACTACTGGTGCTGGTCTTGACCATATATGCAACCCTGTCCTTAAGGCTTTTTCCGTAAAAACGGGAGTCGCCGGTGAAAATGGGATCGACGCCGTCGGTGGTGGCATACTTCCAACCGGACATATGGGTAAGGAGGTGACGAATCTTTATTTCATCCACGTGATTTCCATGGGGAACCTCGGCTGTAGCCGGGTACATATCGGCAAGAATACCGGTATTGGGGGCGAATACATAGTCGTCAAGGCTGAGCTTGCCTTCCTCGCAAAGGGTCATGATGCAGAGGGCGGTCTGCGCCTTGCTCATACTTGCCAGGCGGAAGAGCATGTCGGAGCGGGTGGGAGTCATCGGGTTGGCATCCATATTTGAAACGCCGTAACCTGCATGGTATGCCAGTTTCTCACCCTTGGTGGTTGCAATGCCGATGCCGGGGATGTCGTAGTCCACCATTATCTGGTATACTTTTTTGTCGATATCAACCTTGCCGGAGCGTACCATCAGATAATATTTGGTATGATGGGTTCCGTCTTCTGCAGTCACGGTCAAATCTACGGGATCTGTAAGGTTGACCGATGTCTGGCCGGATACAAGTTCTGTAGAGCCGATGCGTACCTTGGACTTGCTGCTTGCAATGAATGTGGGGACAAGGGATGTGGTGTTTACTCCTTCCGGTACGGTGATGAGGATGAATTTCTTTTCACGGATGGTGGCGATTACTGCGCTGGTCGTAGTGACGACACCGGGGTTGGAAGAAGGTGCGAACTGGAAGGAGTTTAGTGTACAGGCAGAAGATGGTGTATCTTCGGGGGTGGGAGTGTCTTTTCCGTCTTTACCGCAGGAGACGGCCAGGATAACGATGGGCAATAATGCCAACAACCATTTTTTCATGATAGTTTTTTGGTTAGTTTTTTGTTGGAGTGCGAATTTATAAAAACAAATACTTATATTTGCTAGAAATAGTAACTTTTTTTTGCAAAATCAGTAATTTTTAACAGTAATAACTATGGTAAGAGTTAAACCTTTCGCAGCGGTTCGCCCTCCCAAAGGAATCGTAACAGAAGTTGCAGCCCCTCCTTATGACGTCCTGAACTCGCAGGAGGCCAAGGCTATGGCCGGGGAGAAATCACTGCTTCACATCACTAAACCGGAGATTGATTTCAATCCCATCGCCGATGAGCATTCACAGCCTGTTTATGACAAGGCTGTAGAGAATTTCAAGCTTTGGCGCCAGAAGGGATGGCTTGTCCAGGACGACAAGGAGAAGTATTATGTATACGCCCAGACGATGGACGGCCGCACCCAGTATGGCATTGTTCTTTGCGCTCATACGGACGATTACGCAGAGGGCAAGATCAAGAAGCATGAACTTACCCGCAAGGATAAAGAGGATGACCGTATGATTCACGTGCGCATCCAGAACGCCAACATCGAGCCTGTTTTCTTTGCTTTCAAGGACCATGCAGAGCTCAACGCTATTGTTGCCGCCAAGGTTAAGGAGGCTCCGGAATACCAGTTCACGGACGAGAACAATTTTGGCCACGCTTTCTGGGTAATTGATGACGATGCGGTCATTGCTCGTATTACGGAGATCTTTACCAATGACATCGATGCATTTTATGTTGCCGATGGTCACCATCGTACCGCAGCTGCCGCTCGCGTCGGTGCAGAGAAGAGGGCTCAGAATCCCAATCATACCGGCAAGGAAGAGTATAATTACTTCATGACGGTATGCTTCCCTCAGAGCCAGCTCAAGATCATAGATTATAACCGCGTTGTTAAAGACCTCAACGGTCTTACTGCAAAGGAGTTCATCGAGGCTCTTCAGAAGGACTTCATAGTAGAATGCAAATGTGACTGCACAAAGGATGGTGGTAAATGCAATTGCGAGCCGCCTTGCCACTGCAAGTGCTCTGAGGCTTACAAGCCTGCAGGCCTGCACAACTTTGCGATGTATCTTGAGGGCGTATGGTACAGCCTTACTGCCAAGCCGGGTACATACAATGACTCAGATCCTATCGGCGTGCTTGACGTAACCGTACTTTCCAATCTTGTTCTTGACAAGATTCTGGGTATCAAGGATTTGCGTACCGATAAGAGGATTGATTTCGTAGGCGGAATCCGCGGTCTTGGAGAGCTTTCCCGCCGCGTGGACAGCGGAGAGATGAAGGTTGCCTTCGCGCTCTACCCTGTTTCTATGGAGCAGCTTATGAATATTGCCGACAGCGGCAATATCATGCCTCCTAAGACCACCTGGTTCGAGCCCAAGCTCCGCAGCGGCCTTGCCATCCACCTTTTAGGCTAACAACATCCCACATACCAAAATGAGAGTGATCAAAAAGTCACTCTCATTTTGTATATTTGCGCTATATGAAACAGATAGAAGTAGTTGCGGCAATCATACGCAAAGGAGATAAGATCTTCGCGACCCAGAGGGGATATGGAGATTGGAAAGACTGGTGGGAATTTCCGGGCGGGAAAGTCCCACTTGAAAGTAAGGGCAAGTCGTTGAAATGATTTGGAAGGCTAATTATTACATAACTACCTACTAATCAAAACCTACAAGCCGCCAATCCCAAATCTTCCTCTTACAACAAATTTCAATAGCCAGCCATTATGGGGACAAAAATAATTGTTTTTGTCCCCGCTTTTTTGTACCTTTGTAGAAGAAAAAATTGACTGGATTATGGCATCAGTGACGCTCACTCTTTCGTCCAAGACGAACAAAGACACCGGCAAGGCGGAAGTCCTCCTCCGCTACCGCAATACTCGTGCGGTGGCCCTTCGCGGCCACTCCCGCACCTTCATCCTTCCCAAATTCTTCGTGAATGGGAAAATCGTCATCAAAGCCCGTGTCATCACCCCAGAAATCCAGGAAGCCCTTGATGCCAAATCCCAGGTAGACCTCATAAGCGCCCACGTCATCGACAAAGGCAACAGCATCTCCGTAGAGGACTTCACCCAAGACTGGCTGCAGGATACCATCGACCGCTACCTCTATCCGGAGAAATACATAGAAGATGAAGACACCGCCCTTGCGTTCCAGGACAAAACGGCCGATTATCTCAAATACACCAAACTGTCAAAAAAGAGAGAGGAAAACTACGGCATCATCTTCCAGATTGTCTATAGATACGAGATGTACTCCGGCAAACGCCTGATGCTGGACACCATGACCCCGGAAGATCTCTCCGCCATCGAAGAGTTCATGCGCACCGAACATACCCTCTTCACCGTCACCGGAAAATACTTTCACCGCAAATTCAAGCCGGTTCCGCGCTACGAATACACCTGGACGCACACCGTCCACGGTCGCGCCCCGCTTGGAAGGAGTGAGAATTCCATCGTTTATTATATGAAGGCTATCCGTGCCTACTGGCACTGGCTGCTGGACATGGGTTACACCACCAACAATCCCTTCAAACAATACTCCACAGGCTCCCAGAATTATGGCACGCCCTACTACCTCACCACCGAGGAAAGAGACATCTATTACAAAGCAAAGCTGGATGACGAAGAGCTTGCTCTTGCCCGCGACATATTCGTCTTCCAGTGCTACGTCGGCTGCCGTATCAGCGACCTGTTCAACCTCACCCCGGAAAACATAGTCAAGAGCCCCAACGGACTCTCCGTACAATACATTCCGGAGAAGACCAAGAAAGACCGCCAGCGCACCGTCAAGGTCTATCTGGCCCCCACCGCCATTGAGATTATGAAGCGGCACCAGGGCGAAGATCCGGAGCACCTCTTCCCCCGTATGCGTAACTGGAAGCTTAACACCTCCATCCGGGAAGGGCTGCATGAAGCCGGTATCGACCGCGTGGTCACCACAATCAATCCAAAGACCGGAGCCTCGGAGCAGCACCCCATTTGTGACGTAGCCAGCTCCCACATGGCCCGCCGTACCTTCATCGGCAACCTCTACAAGAAAGTAAAAGACCCCAACCTCGTCGGAAAACTCTCCGGCCACTGCGAGGGTTCCCGTGCCTTCGCCCGCTACCGCGACATCGACGATGATATGATCAAGGAAATGACCGACCTGCTCGATTAAAGATATGAATCCGATACTCAACTCCCTGAAGGCCCTCTCAGCGGCGGCAAACGAAGTCCTGCCGCTGCTGGAGACCCACGACTACCGCGAAGAAGCCAAGCACGTCAAGGACGCGAAACTGCCGCTGAGGATGATGCCCAAGACCATCCAGGAAATCTTCAACTCCGTGATGCGCTACATCATCCCCGTTATGGGTGACGAAGACCCGCTTCCCGGCGACGCCCTTCTGACCAGCGACAACATGACCATCTTCTCCGATAACCTCACCGTCACCGGAGACACACAGCTCGCCCATCAGTTCCAATTCGTCCAGATCGAGCCCATTCAAGCCGTGGCCGACGAATTCACGGAGCTCGGCCTGCACCAGCAGGCGACGCTCCTGGAGAATGTATGCCGATTTGCCCGTAGCATCCGGCAGGCCCACAACGCCGCTCCTTTCGGCAATACAGGGAGAGACCTCGCCCCGGTTCACTACGTCCTGGCGCTCAGTCCGGAGGAACTCAGCCAGCGGGAAGAAGAAGACAAGATGCTCTTCACCCAGTTCTGCTCCGTCTTCGTCAAGGACATTTTCTCCCTGGAGCAGAAAAAAGACCTGTACGTCGCCCTGCAGAACGTCATTGCCGATACCACCGAAAAGAAGCCCCACCTGGTGGTGATGACCGTCATTCTCCTGCTGCGCAACCGGAAGGCATACAAGAGCCCCATCCCGGGCAAGCTCAACTCCGTCCGCGAAACCGTCTTCCATTCCCTCGGCTTAGACCCCAAGTCCTGCCATACCTACGGCGACAAGTCCATCTTGAGGGGCGGCAAACCCTCCCTTGAAAAGTACAAACCCAAAGCCGAGGACATTTTGAAATCCACAGTTGGGAACTGACCCAAATTCAATTTTGGGAAACTTTGGGAAAAACCTTTGTAAACCGCTTGCTATCAAGCGGTTATTTTTTGCGTCAAAATACTTGAAAAAAGATTTTTTGGGAATTTCAAGCCCGTTTTTCAACGCCTTACATTTGTCATGCATTACGATGGAAACGGAAGTAAAGCAGTCGTTCCGGACGATGTAGCCACTGCCTTCAATGGCAACCGCTTTTACTGCTTTGCGGGTGGCTTAACCATTAAATCTAAGCATTATGACGCAAGATTTAATCTCCCTCGCCGAGCAGTATCCAGGCCTTACCGTCCAGATCAAGCTCGATGACCTTCTCAAAGCCGGTCGAACGCTGACCGGCGAGATCCTGGACTACATCGCCGCCCACGGCGCCCAGGCCCCCGTACCCGCTGCGCAGCAGGACGAACTCCTCACCTCCGAGGAAGCCTGCCGCAAGCTCAGCGTCTCCAACACCACCTTGTGGCGCATGGCGCAGAGCGGACTCCTCACGCCCGTAAAAGTAGGTGTCCAGAACCGTTACCGGCTCTCCGACATCGCCGAACTCATCAGCAAAAAAGGAGGCAGAGTATGAGAAAGCCAATGAAAGGAAGTGAGCTTATGCACCGACTCATCCTCAACGACCCCAACGACCCGTATGTCCAGCTGTTTCGCCGCTGTCCCTTCGTCCAGAACCTGATGCTCCAGCAGGGTTACATGACCCCCGACGAGCTGACGGACGAAGAGCGCGAACGCATCGGTAACATCATTGATCTGGAGGACCTGCCCCATGACTAAGGAATACCTCCTCTCCAAGACCCTCGGAGGTGCCGATATCATCCAGCACCTCATCCGCAAGGAATTCCCGGACCACATCATGCACGTCAAAGGCCAGGACTGTGGCGAATGCCCCGATCCGGTTTGGGCCGATGGCAGCATCATCCAGGTAACCCTGGACCGCATTCCCATTGAGGGCACCAAGATGGCCGAGTACCGCGCCCGGTATCACTATCCCGATGGCCAGATGCTGGACGGCGATGCCATCGCCCTGGCTATGGCCTACTACCACCAGCGCGGGGAGGACCTCTCCCTGGAGCAGCTCATTGCCCGCCTGGCGGAAGAACTCTACGTCAAGGAACCGCGCAAGCCCTTCTTCCAAGAGCCTGAGCCCGAGCAGGCGCCGGAGCCGAAGCCCAAAACGCCGGAAATCCCGCCTTGCCCCAAGATGAGCTTCTTCCGCCGGCCCATCCGCAACACGCGCCCTTGCCGCGATGCATCCCCGCAGGATGTCTATAAGTATTTGGTGAGCGACTATGCGAAAACCAATACCGAGAAACTCCGCAGCATCAAAGACCCGAAGGAACGTAGCCGGTTCAAGTCCCAGAACTTTGATTACGTGACGCCTGGAGGAATCTTCCGCAGCCGGAAAGAATCCGACCTGGTGAAAGCCAGCGGCTATATGGTCATTGACTTCGACCACATTTCCGACCCCGAAGGCCTGGTGCTCCTGCTGGCCAACGAAGAGAATTTCGAGACCATCCTGGCCTTCCGCTCTCCTTCCGGTGATGGCGTCAAATGGTTCGTGGCCCTGCCGCCCGATGCCAAAAAGCCCGACGGAACGCCCTTCACCTACGGCGAGTTCTTCACCATTCTCAGTAACTATGTCCGCCATGCCTACGGCTACGAAGCAGACCCTTCCGGCAAAGACATCTGCCGTGCGTGCTTCCTTCCGTACGACCCGGACGCATTCCTCAATCCGTTTTACCTCGAAGACAATTATGAATACGACATCTCAAGATTTCTTGATGGATCTGCTGAGTGAGGGCGACAAGCCCTCCTCCCAGCAGGCCCAGGCTCCTGTCAACCATCCCTCCGCCCCGGTGCCCTCCACGGACACCGGAGCCCGGGTGGAAGCCCTAATCGCCGCTCTGAAAGCCGCCGGTACGGACATCACCGCCGACTACAACGACTGGCTCAAGGTGGGCTTTGCCCTGGCCGGAGAGTTCGGTGAATCCGGGCGTAGATACTTCCACGCCATCAGCTCCCTCTACCCGGGGTATGACCAGGCCGAAAGTGACACTAAGTACACCGAGTGCCTGAAATCAGACTCCGGCAGGACGGATATAAGTACCCTCTTCTATCTTGCGAAAAATCAGGGTGTTACCCTCGAACGACCCGCGAACGCGCCGGGAACGAGCCACGACATACCACGCAAAAAAGGTCAAAGTGACAAAAATGTCCCTTTGTCCCTTTTGGAAGATGACCCAGAAGAAATGCCGCTCTTGCCGGTGTTCCCCGAGTCCATCTTCCCGTCTCTTCCCAGCCTGCTCAAAGAAGTCACGGATCTGATGATTACCGACCAGGAACGCAGCCTTGTTCTCATCGGAAGCATCGCAACAATCAGTTCAGCCCTGCTGCCCTTCAGAACCGTGTATTTCGGCAAGACCATTTATCCCAACATGTATTTGTTTGTTCCCGGTCCCGCAGGTGCTGGCAAGGGAAAGCTCGACTTCTGCCTGCGGCTGGTCATGCCCATTCACAAGGAAAAGTTGGAGCGCTGGAACACGGCCAAAGACGAATACCGCAAGGAGTACGCCCGTTACAAACGTCAGAAAAAAGGTGAGAACATCGACCCGCCGGAGAAACCTCCCATCCAAATGCTTCGTGTTCCGGCCAACAGTTCCGCCACCTCGTTCGCGCAAGCAATGGCGGAGAACGGCAACCTACTGATGTTTGAGACCGAGGGCGACACCGTGGTCAATTCATTCTCCAGCGATTTCGGCAACTACAGCGATTCGTTCCGCAAGGCCTTTGCCCACGAGAGTTTCGGGTATTTGCGCCGCGGAGACGACGGAGAAGAGAAGGAAATCGACAATCCGCGCCTTTCCACGGTTTTGTCGGGCACGCCGGAGCAAGTGAAATCGCTCATCAGAGATGCCGAAAACGGGCTCCTTTCACGGTTCATGTTTTTCTGCATCAACGCCACGCCCGAGTGGATGGACGGTTTCGATTCCTATGGTAGCGACGCTCCGCTGGAAGATACCTTTAACGCCATCGGTGCCAGGTTCTGCGCCTTCGCCAAGACTTTGGAGAACACGCCAACGATCCGGTTCAGTCTCTCGCTCCCGCAGATTGGCAAGTTCAACGATTTCTTCAAGGCCGAGAAGCAGCGGATGCAGGATGTCAATGGCGACCGCTATTCTGCCAGCTCCCACCGCTTGGCCTGGTGCTTCCTGCGGGTTGCGATGGTGCTTACGGCGCTGCGAATGATGGATTCCGGTGACGTGAGGGAAACAGTTGAATGTGCGGACGTTGACTTCGACGCCACCCTGGAGATCATCCGCGTGATTTCGGTCCACAACGACTACATTTTCAACGTTCTTGACCGGGAGCGACCGGAGGGAATCGCTGTGGCCGACTCTTATTCTGCCGCCACCAGGAAGACGATTCTGGCTGCACTTCCGGGGTACTTCAAGACAGACGATATGAAGGATGTGGCCCGGAAGGTTGGTAAGACGTTGCGAACGGTTCGGAGGCAGGTCGCGCGGGCCATCCAGGCCGGAGAGGTTCTGCAGGTCAAGCACGGCGAGTACAAAAAGATTTGACCGAAAGGAGCCCCGGGCGGCAGTTCGGGGTTTTCCTTTTTGCTTGATTTATTGTAAGTTGAGTGTACGGCAGACACTTTAAATTTTATAATTGAGAGAAAATGAGTAAATTTGTTGGTTTAATGGGATATTATTCCCCAGAGAGAAGCAAGACACCATGGCTAAAATAGTGAATCGTCAAAAGACGTATACTTTCATTGACCTATTCGCAGGCTGCGGAGGGTTAAGCGAGGGTTTTATCGAGACAGGCCGGTTCAAATCATTAGGCCATGTGGAATGGGAAAAGCCGATGGTTGATACTTTACGTCACAGGCTTGTGTCCAAATGGGGCTTCTCGGAAGACCAGGCAAAAAAAGATGTGATTCTTTTTGACATACAAAAAACCGAAGAATTGATCAACGGCAATTGGTCAAAGGAATCTGTCGAGCAATACGGAGATTATAACCATCCGGCCATTGTCAGGAGCGGCCTGAAAGGACTTGTCGGCAAGAAAAGAGTCGATTTAGTAATCGGTGGTCCACCCTGCCAGGCATACTCGATTCATGGCCGTGCTACGGACAAGAATTCCATGCAGGATGACTACAGAAACTATTTGTTTGAGAGTTTCGTGAAAGTCGTTCAAGCCTTTGAACCAGAGGTTTTTGTATTCGAGAATGTCGCCGGAATATTATCAGCGAAACCAGGAGGGCGCCACGTGACTGAACGTATCTATGAGGCTTTTGAAGCAGCCGGATACGAAATCAGGACTCCCGCCGGTCTCGCCAATTCCGTTTACAACGCAGTTAGTTTTGGCGTCCCACAAAACCGTCCGCGTGTGATTATTCTCGGTGTCAGACGAGGCAGCAAGTTTTCTCTTGATAATTTGTATGCTTCTATTTCTGGACAAAAGAGCACCGAACAACCAAAGACGGTCCGTGATGCTATTTCCGATCTTCCGCGCATCTATCCCCTACCGGAGCCGATTAAGGTCGGTAGACAGAGCGTCTCACACCAAGTTCAGAATCCAAATCCACTCATTACTCAACATGAGCCGCGCTTCCACGCCCCACGGGAAGTACAAGTCTTCCGGCAGTGGGTCACGCACAACATGAACCATATATCCCAGCGGGAGAAAATCGATTTCTATCGAGAAGTAACCGGTCACGACACATTGTACGCCAAGTACAAGAATCTTGAATGGGACAGGCCTTCACACACTATCGTTGCGCATTTGAGTAAAGACGGATATATGTTTATACACCCCGATGCTGAACAGGCACGGAGCATTACAGTCAGAGAAGCAGCTATTCTTATGTCCTTCCCTCTCGATTACGAGTTTTTGGGGTCGACTCCATACTGCTACAAAATGATAGGAAATGCGGTCCCGGTCCTGATGGCTAAGTCCATAGCAGAAGGTTTGGTAAAAGAGTTTGACAAATGAATGTATTAGTTGCTTGCGAAGAGAGCCAGGCCGTTTGCAAGGCTTTCAGACAAAGAGGACATAACGCTTACAGCTGCGATATTCTGGAATGCAGCGGCGGGCATCCCGAATGGCACTTTCACCAGGATGTCTTGGAAGTGATCAGGAATAAAGGTGGTCATCTCGAAAGCGGTGACGATTATTACCTTCCTGAAGGCCAAGAATGGGATTTGATGATTGCACACCCGCCATGCACCTATCTTTCCGTGAGCGGTGCAAGATGGCTTTATCACCCGGATGATGCTGGCCTCCCTGTTGATCAGCGCCGTGAGCACCCGCACCATCTCGGTCGCCGTCAGATGCAGAAGGAAGCAATGGAATTCTTCATGGAGTTCACCAAAACCGACATCAAGCATTGGGCTATCGAGAATCCGGTGGGCATAATGAACTCCCATTATAGGAGAGCCGACCAAATTGTCCAGCCTTTCTGGTTTGGAGACCGTGCTTCCAAGAAGACGTGTCTTTGGTTACACAACCTCCCGCTCCTGACCCCTACAAATATGGTTGAAGAAGGCGAAAGGGTCGTTCTCTCAAGCGGAAGAAGCCTCCCGAAATGGTATTCTGATTCATTCAATACTCGTATCTCCACCGAAGAAAGGAGAAGACTTAGAAGTAAAACATTCCCGGGTTTTGCCGAAGCTTTGGCAGAGCAGTGGGGCAACATAGATGAATTATGATTTTCGTTACAAAATTCCGCGCCAACGATCTCAATCCGTCAAAGGGCAAACAGATTGAGTTTAACAAAGGGGTTGTAGAATCTCTCTTCGGTTTCACCAAGTCCGAAGAAGACGCCACATTTGAGTGCTGCTCTCTTGCTTCACCAACCGTGAAAACTACGATCAAGGTGCATTTCACACTTAGTCCCGCAAGAGGCGATTATAAGGTGTACCAGAATGTCGATGACTCTCCGGATCTTAAGGATTACTTCCTGGACACCCTGCACCTGACAACTGCGAATATCAACGACTACTTCGCCATCAAGAAAACAGGTCCGGCGAAATACGCATTGTATTATATTCCCAGTAGTCAAGCTGCCTCTTCTTTTTTCAAGTTGATGACATCAGATCAGCTTGTATATATGCCCGAAGGAGATGATGGTAGTGGTGATGGCGGCTCGGAGGACGAAGAAGATAAAGGTACCATCCAGAAGATCCTGTATGGCTGCCCCGGTACGGGCAAATCTTTTAAGGTCAAAAAAAGGACTGAGGGACTTGACGGGAAGAAAGCGATTTATTTCGGCAAGGACAAGAAGCAAATTGCTCGGCCAGAAGACGAGATGGAACGTATCAAAACCCCCAGCAACATCTTCCGTACGACTTTTCATCCGGACTATGATTATGCTACATTCGTTGGCACATATAAACCGCTGATGAAGCGTCCAAAAGGCTCAGAAGATGATGAGTCAGCCAAAGAAGAACTTAGTTATGATTTCGTCCCGCAGGTGTTTACGAAAGCCTATGTTCGTGCATGGAAATCATGGGAAGATAAGTCTCTTGAGGGTGAAAATAAGAATGTTTACCTCATCATTGAAGAAATCAATCGCGGCAACTGCGCCCAAATTTTTGGTGATCTGTTCCAGTTGCTTGACAGAAAAGATGGCTTCTCTGAATTCCCCATTATTCCCGACGCTGAACTTAGCAAATATCTTAAGGATGAGAAGGTCCCGTTTGACAGCCTGCGGCTGCCTCCAAACCTCCACATCTATGCTACAATGAACACCTCAGACCAGAGCCTCTTTCCTATGGATTCAGCGTTTAAACGCCGCTGGGCCATGGAATATGTCCCTATCAAATACAAAGGGAACGAAGCTGAAAAGTACAACCTTAAGCTTTACGGTTCCGATTACAGTTGGACCGAGTTTCTGCGTCTGGTTAATGCTAAAATTCGGGAAGCGACCAACAGCGAAGACAAGCAGATGGGTGAATTCTTCATCAAGAAGCCGGAGATAACGGAAAAAGAATTCATCAACAAGGTGATGTTCTATCTGTGGAATGACGTCTGTAAAGACTTGTACAGCGCTACTCGTCCGTCGAACCACTATTTCATGCGTGACACGAAGGATACGCTCTTTACATTTGCCGAGCTGTTCAGCGGTAGGCACAAGAAGGGTGAAGAAGATACGACCCCTGAGCAGCTTATCCGTGGTTTTATGGCTTATCTTAAGTCCGAAGAGACTGACGATAACGGCGGTAATGCCGCCGAACAGGGGCAAGACCCGATGAAGACAGAGCAGCAGTAATCTGACGTATTGTTTAAGCAATGCTGGTATTCTTCGAAAACTATCCTTATCCGGAAGGAACCATCAGGAAGTATCTTGAGGGTTCCATTCCTGTCGTTTCCGAAGATGGCGGCCATAAGGTGAAGTATATCGGATACCTGTTTATCAACAAAGCAGGGTATTCCGGACCTGTTTTCATTTTGCCTAAACTGTTCCTGCAGAAGGAGAGCAACGCAGCTGACGCGAAAGATACACTGCTTGGCTATGCGGGCTTTTATCCTGAGCTGATTTACAATATCGGTAATCAGTATAATCCGCTGGTCCAGAATGACCTGGACACGTTCCTTCCGGAGCTGAGCCTTTGGCTATATCGGTCTATGACCAGGTATCTGTACGAGATAAACAAAGAGAATGACGAGGAAGCCAAGAAGGAACTCTTCTATATAACGCCGCAGGAAGGTTATCGTGATCGGGACTTCCTCAGCACAGCCATTCGCCTGATGGATTTCCTTGCAGACCACAGGAACCTGTTCACGCAGATCAGCATCATCAACCATTCAGGAAAGGCTGCTGTCGATTGGCACAAAACCGTATCCAAAGACCCTTTCTTCGTAAAGGGCAAGCCGTACTACTTGGATCTTCAGGTCAAGGACAAGATAATCAACATAGACGAAGAACTGATTGTCATTTATTACTCCGTTCTTAAGTACCTGCGAGACAAATTCAAGTTCCCCATCCAATTGGGCGACATCCCGTACGACCTAATGAGTGTTTCGGAAATTCAGCGTTACCTTGATACCGGCCTTGGAGAAAGACGCATGCGGGACATTCGGAGCAAGTACTTTAGGGATGACCTCAAGTACTTGTGGACGCTGCTGGATTCCTTCTTCAACTTCAACACGACCAGCGATGATAAAGCTCCGCGCAAAGAGGCTCTTGTCGTGAATAACTTCGACCGGGTTTTCGAGCGCATGGTGGACCAGCTGATAGGAAGTCCTCAGGAGTTGAAGGAACTGAAGAGCCAGAAAGACGGCAAACTCATCGACCACATTTACAGGGACAAGTCTCTTATTGATTCCACGACGGAGATTTACTACATCGGGGACAGTAAATACTATGCTGACAGTAATGACGTTAAAGGCGTGGCGCTCTACAAACAGTTCACTTACGCAAAGAACGCCATACAATACAATATTGAGCACATCAATCTCAAAGGGAAGGGAACACTTGACAAGCTGCGCTATCGCGATGATGTTACGGAAGGATACAATGTGACGCCGAACTTCTTCATCCGGCCCAAAATCGAGCGTCGGGACCTTCACTGCGATCAGCCTAACCTTGTCTGGTCAAAGAGAAAAATAGACCCGAACATCCAGTTCAAGGACCGCCTGTTTGACAGGGACACTCTCCTGCTCAGAGAATACCATATCAACCTGTTGTTCCTTATCGCCGCATACGGGACCTATGAAGATTGGAAGAAGCCCCTTAGAACCGCAATACGCAAGGACATGATTGATTTCCTGAACGAGAAATACATCTTCTTTGAAATCGTTCCTTTGCCCGTGCCGGTCTATTCTAATGGGAATAAGGTTTGGGAGATTCCATTCCTGGATTATCACCGCAGTCGTCTTCAGGGGAAGATTTACAAGCCCACGGACAAATCAAAGTCCATGTTCATTGCATATGAGCGTAAGTCGGCCGAGGGAAAAGCTGATCTGGAAGATGCGAAGATTAATCTCCCATCCTCAGTTGAAGGGCAATCCCTGGGTGAGCCCAAAACCCTCAAGCCGTGACCGAAGTATCACCACAGCGCTCTTACAATATGTCCCGCATCCGTTCCAGGAATACGACTCCGGAGCGGGTGGTGAGAGATGAGTTGTGGCATAGGGGCTACCGCTACCGCCTCAATGACAATCGCCTTCCTGGCAAGCCAGACCTCGTTCTGCCCAAGTATCGGGCAGTCATCTTCATAAACGGCTGTTTTTGGCACGGCCACCGGGGCTGTCCCAAGTACGTCACGCCAAAAAGCAACACTGACTTTTGGAAGGAGAAGATTTCCAGTAACATCGCCCGGGATGAACTCAACGCCCAGCGTCTTGACACCCTTGCCTGGACCGTCATTACCGTATGGGAGTGCGAGCTGTCAAAGAAGAACCGCGACGCCACCATTGACCGCTTGGAGGCCGATTTGAGGGCCGCAAAGGAGAAATTTGAGAACTACTGCGCCCGTCGCCGTGAGAGCCGCGAATTCGCCCTCCAGCAGTCCCGTCGCCACCGAGAACTCCTTGCCCAAGTAGAGGCCGAACTGAATCTTCCGAAGAACCTCCGCCGCTACGCCAAGAAAGTTGAATCATTAACCGAGCAGTCTCTATGAGAACAATAGAAGTGGTAGCAGCCATCATCCGCAAAGGTGACAAGATATTTGCCACCCAGCGGGGCTATGGCGACTGGAAGGACTACTGGGAATACCCAGGGGGTAAGGTTGAAATGGGAGAGACACCGGAGGAAGCGCTTGTCCGCGAAATCCGCGAGGAACTGGATGCCGAAATCCGCATCGACAAATTCCTCACCACCATCGACTGGGACTATCCTCAGTTCCACCTCACGATGCACTGCTACATCTGCTCCCTGCAGAGTGAAGCCCTCCACCTGAACGAGCACGAAGCAGCCCGCTGGCTGGGTGCCGATGAACTTCACAGTGTCAACTGGCTCCCTGCCGACGACCAACTTATCCCAATAATAGAGAAGGAGATTAAGCCTTCAATTCAAGACTTGAGCCGTGTCCGTGCCTTCATCGACTCCCATGAATGGCATTTTGCCAAGACGATGCCGGAGATCCCGCATTGGTACTGCCTGTTGAAGGACAAGGGCGATGTCGATGAATTCCGCTGGTTCGCTGCCTATATCCGGGAGCATAGCGTCCCGGGCCAATTCTATGGCAAGACTTACCACTATTTCTACCTGGACGGCTACAAGTATTGGTGGATGGACGCTGCGGTTGAAGAATGCGACCTTATAAATCGGGATAAGGTAGAGCAATGACACCGGATCTTAGCAGAAAGCTGGCGCACATCCTAAACCTATACGCCAGAGTGCCTGACCACGACTCTGAGCATGGCCAGGCCTTCCGGCATTTTATTGTCACCCACGAGGATGACATCAACAGTCTGGAGGATATTCCAGCTGAATTCAAGGATATTCTGGGCCTTGAATAGCCGCGCTGCCGGCTTCCTCTATATCAGCTCCGCCAGCAGTTCGTCTATCGTCGCTGCCTTGGCTCCAGGGTGTAGCAACTTATATTTGCCGTGCCTGAACTTGTCGGCAGCAATCTGCTCCCGCAAGGCTTCGCCCCGGATGAACCAACCGGAGACCATCTCATAGCCTTCCCAGCCACATTCGCATTTTCCTTCCAGGTCTACTCTGCCACTCATCGGTGTGCCAACATAACGGTAAGGGAGGACCGTTTTGCCGCACTTGGGGCATTTGTACTGGAAGAGTTCCGGATGATTGATGGTACACTGCACGAAGGAGCCCAGCCACACCGGATCAGGGGCCAACTCACTGACAAGCCCTGCGATGCAATAGGTCATCTCCAGATACAGGGGGATGAAGTAGAACCGGTCGATGTCTTTCCAGTCATTGAATCGGGTGTAGAGCTCGTTCGCTTGGGCATAAAACGGTTGGGTGAGGAGACGCTGCTCCTCGGTCGGGCGCAGTGCGTCCTTCTTGAAGAAATTGTTTTTGTCCATGATACAGACTTTTTTTGATTGAACATCCGCATCGTTTTGCCACCGTGGCTTCTGGCTGCTCGGTTGGCGGCTCTCTGGGAGCGCTCTTGATGCACGTGCAAATATACGAAAAAGTGCCGGAATTCCAATAGTCCACACCCCGGCAATGACCTAATGCAGTGCGCCCACGCTATAACGCCTGCGTATGGAATGGTAGACGCCGCCCATAGCAGCGGTCTTGAACGATGCCTTTCCGGTCATTGCCTTTTTTTTACCTCCACCTCCCAGTCTACCAGGCTGCGGTCAAGACTGATGCGCTTGGCTCCGCCCTGGGGACCGTGGACATAGTAATTTTGGGCAATGCGCTCAGGAATCTCGTTCAGGAAGGCGTATTTGATGGCAGCGCACTTCTCGCTGAAGGAATTGCCTATGGGATTCACGAGCGCCTCGATGCTGGCCACAGCCTGGGCATCATCATCCAGAATTGTGAGTTTGCGGTAGATGTCCAGAATCTCGGCCTTGTGGTCGGAAAGGTCCTTCAAGCGGCAGCCATCCTTGTGTTTCAGCATCCAAAGGAACAGGGCCTTCGGCAGTTGGCGGAGCTTGATTTCCTTATCGTAGTCCGTAAGGAGTATCCGGTAGTCCGACGTAACCTTCAGGCGGCTCAGTTTGACGGCCTTCTGCAGCCAGGTTTCAATCACTTCAACCGGGAAATCCTGCATTATAAGGTCTTCAATCAGGCGCTGTGCTTCACGGGCCTGGGCACGCAGCTCATCATCTTCCACTCCTGGCATGTCATCGTCCAGAGCGTCTGGCATCGACAACATATCATCTGCATCCCTGTATCTTTTAGAGAACCTGACGTTGGCTTCTTCCTTGTATTCAGGCAGTTCATTAAGGTAAGGCTGAACCTTCAGAAGAAACTGCCGATGAGTCTTTGCGACAATTTCCGCCACAAGCACCCCGTCACCGTCAGGATTCTTCCTGATGAAATAACCGGCAGCCGGTTTCATCTCAAAGCCTAGTGCAGCGGCCACCGACTTACGGAACTCCATTTCGCTCACATCGCCGAGGCCGATGCCCATGCCCGGAAAATTGTACCCAAGTTCCTGGGCCGTTATCTGGCTGTAGAGATACGGAAAACTGTAAAGCCGATAACCATGATGGGCAAATCCTATCGAGAGATCATAAGTCAGCTCCAGACAATCGGGAGCCATCATCCCGGTAACCAGCCAAACATGGTCATCTATCACCGGCCAGGGTAAAGGCTTCATCGGCGCATATAGGGTTTCTTCAACCTTGCTGTGAATCGAAAATAGTCCCATTGTGAATCGCTTGCAGTGCAAATTTACACAATTTCCACCAATTTGCCCTCATACAAGCCTTGTACGGATTTGCAACCCTGCGGGAAAGATTCCATCTTTGTTACGGCGCATCGGTAGGACGAATGGGCCCAAAAGTGCGCAACTTGTACAAGACCGGGATGACGACGGGCTATATATCCGGAGGCGGAGAACCGCGTTAGACGTAAGAGAGGAGCCCCGGGAGCACCAACTCGCCGGAAATAGTTACGGACATCCTCAGCCCCCACTATGGTGCCGGTACCTCAAGGACCTAAGTGCGTAGTGCCAGCAGGGAGGATAACTCTGCCGACACACCTGCCTAAAGCGAAGGAGTATACGGTTGCACGGAGCTCTGTGCCTGGAGTTGCTCCTTCGTTTTTCGTTTCATCCTGCCATACAAGCCTTGTACGGATTTGATTCTCACGGAAAAAGGAATCATATTCGCACTCGCCGGACCGGGCTCAGGTGTCCGCTGCTCAAAAGACCATCGGAAGAGTTGTTCGGTAAACCGAGCCGGGTTTGCAGGGATCCGTACCCGTCTCTGACCCATCGAGCCGCCTTGCGCCAAAGGGGAAGGATCGCTTTCGAAACGATTCCAGAGAACGCCGATGACTCCGTACGACCACCCGACACAAGCTGGGCAAGCGGTGGGATTCGAGTCAAATCGGTCCCAGTATGACCACCCAGCACGGAAGAGTTGCGCCGACACGTATAACAGGCAGGTCTCCTTGCAGTAGGATGTCGGTCCTGCGTGGCAAGGTTACCACTTTAATGCAGGTCTGCCTGCTCTCTTCCTTTTTTTGTAACTTTGTAAACCACAATACAATGGAAAAAGACACCAACAACATCTACCTGGTTGACCGTAAGCCCCGCAAGTGCCCCTGCTGCGGCGGCAAGGTCGTTCCCATCCTCTACGGAGAGCCGAGCAGCGAGGCCTTCGAGAAGGCCGACCGTGGCGAAATCGTCCTCGGCGGCTGCATCATCTTTGCCGATATGCCCGAATACCAATGCACCGGCTGCGGCGCCCAGTTCCGCAAGCCCATCAGAATTCTGGGCCATAGCGGCAAATAGTAATATCCGTTTTCTAAGGTGAGATGAACGGACGGCCGGAAAGGGCACCGGCCTCTTCCCTCAAGGAAGGCAGTATGAGGGATCGCCCATCCTCACGTTCATTTTACCTATTTCAGCCCTGCGGACCAGCCGTGTCACTCCGCACCCTTCCTGAGGCCCCGTCAGTGTCCGTAGTGGTGACGGGGGCTATTTTTTTCGTATCTTTGTAAAGCAAATCCCACCCACCATGAATTGGAAACACCGCATTCCCACCCCGCCGAGACCTGGTGAAATAGACCCGGCAAGGCTTCTGGGCTGGTTCCAGGAGACAGTTGACCGAATGGGTGTCCCAGACGAAGCCTGGGAGTACCTCGGCAAGTTCGATGAAATCGCCGTTCAGCAGTTGCTGACCTTCGGGTCAGAGATGCTTCCGCCAGACTGGCCACACGATACAGAACTTGATGCCAATCCCAAGGCCGATGAGATTCGCCGTATCCTGGATAGAGCGGCCGATGTGGTCGGCTCCTACATCTGTAACTTCCCAGACTGGAAGCCTGAGCGAATTACCAAGGTCTCCTGGAATGCCGATCAGTATAATGCGCTTCGGAAAGGCTATCTGCCCGACTGGGATATGCGCTACGCAACCTTCCACCGCCGTGGCAATTTCTATGTCTACCGTTCCGGCCACATCCTCAAAAAGTTCCACGTCAGGAGAGGGGCCGATGGCTTCTGGCACATCACCTCACAGTACACCACCGTCAAAGAAGGCATAGAGTTTCTAATGGGCGAAGTCATCAACAGCGGCTACTGGGAGATCCCTCTAGGGAATCGAAGAAATTAGGGTCTCTTGTTATTTCAGAGTATATATGAACCAGATTATTTGACCGGAAAAAGATAACGCTCACCCAAGTGAGCGTTTTTTCTAATTCTTTGTTCTCGTGAAGGTAAACATCATCGCCTGACCCTCAGTGATTCTACAAGTAGAATAACCACCATTCTTAAGCTTAATCTTGTAGATCGAGGTAGTGCCCGTCTGCAGGTCCTGAAAATTATTCTCGGCTATAAGATCTCCTCGTGATTTGCTTTTCAACTGATAACCATAGTTTATTAGGTCGGTCTTCATCTGGTACCCATCCTCGCCAAACAAACGGAAACTGATTTCCGTGCAGACATGGGTCTTGTCATCAAACTCCATAGTGACAGGGCATTTATCGAAGTCATAGAAGACATAACCCCCATTATATGCGGCAGGAAGCACATTGCAGTCAGATTCAATACTCTCTTTAGTAAAGAAACTCGCTCCTACCCAGTTGGCCAAATACTCCGGAGTAAGAAGCATATTCTGCCTTTCAATAGCGATATTACGGACACTATCTTGTTTTGCACGTTCTGCTTGCTTTCGAGCTTCTTCCTCTTTTAACTGTTTCTGATAGAGTGCTTTTGCCTTGGCATAGTATTCATCTCCAATATACTTTGGAATTCTTACAAATGGAGTGAAACGACTTCCAACAGAATATGAATAAGTCAGTTCATCGGTCAAAGTAAGTCGTCCTTCAATAACGACCTGTGTGCTTTCTCCATCTCTTAGTTCAAAAGTATCAGAAACAGGATTATGGATGAGGAAGATACGGTCATAATCATCCCGATAAAGCCGGGCACTAAAATTCTTCCCAATTGCCGTAAGCTGGATAGTCGCTTTATAAGCACATGATATTCCAGTACTATCTGAATACTCAAAACTAACAACTTCTATGGTAAGTGTCTTTTTCCCTTTCTTATCGGCGGAATAGACATGCTGTAAGCCTTCGGACAACACAGGAAGATTACTATTCACACTTACATACGTGTCAAACCGCTCTGTGATTTGAGCTGACGCGATCATTTCAAAGAAAAGCGCTACAAAAATGGAAAGGGCTATTCGTTTCATAGTTATATGTTTTGGTTATTGGAGATCGTCTAAAAGAGATACCTTGCAACTTAATGAAGCACAAGGCTCATTATTGTAGTCAGAATACTCCCAGTATTCGACTGTAAGACTGGAGACAGAATCTTTCCAAGTATTACGGACCTTCCCGTCTTCTTCGGTATCCTCAGATGTGCCACATAAGCGGCGGAATCTTGCACATAAGGTCTCATACTCTGCTTTAATGTTGGAGATTGGAGTATTCTCCATGAACGTCCCTTTGACAAAAGAGAAGGCTATAAGCTTACCACTGGTGTTAGTGTTGATAGTGAATCTTACCCAATAGCAATCCAGGAAGGGGAATTCCGGCAGGTAATATGCTTTCGAAGCAGTATAATAGATAATTCCATCTCTTTCGGTACGATAGAATGTATCGTGCTGGCCAGGCATGAAACTGTCTCCTTTATGGTAAACACGAAAACTGCGGAAGGTGTCCTTATTGAGAGCATCAATCATCTGTGACTCCGTATAGGTCTCGCCGAGTTTGACGTTGTACACGCTGTTCGGAAGAATTGTCTTGCTGCCAGAACAGGCGCAAAGGCCGATGAGCATCAGAAAGTATAGTATTCTCTTCATATACCGAGGATTAGTCAAGGCAAATTTACGCATTTTTGCCGATATAGCCATAAGGCCGATGGAAACAGTTCGGGCCGATGGTGCCCAGTTCCAACGTCCTACGTGTGCGAAGGTCGATATGAAAGCGGTACTTGCTCGTCTGTCAGTTTGGTCTCCGGCAGAGCCTTCGCCCAAACAGCCAGACCAGCAACCTCTATTGCCACCCTTCGCTGTGAGACTGCACCGGAGCAAGTCCGGCGCAGACTCACGGACGCCCTCCGCTCCATTGGCCCACGCCGCAAGGCTCACGCACTTTTAAAGGGAAAGCGGTGTGCAAGACTGTGACCGGACAAGCCGGCCACAGACTTGCACCCTGTTGTCCCCCCGACCCCTGATGTGCACCCCAAAAGTTAGACAAAACTTTATGGGGTTATGCCTGGAACAAA
>CAMVFZ010000011.1 GCA_947166905.1 uncultured Prevotellaceae bacterium
CGGGAAGACGATGGATTTGAGGGTGTTTATTCTTACTCGCTAGTTTATCAATTCGGATTTATCGGTGTAATCTCTTGCCCGGGTGTTCTGTGATGATTGCCCGGGCATTGTCATAATGGGGGAGAGGGGCGTTGTGCAATTGCACAACCAAAGGCTCATGAACGATGCTCGAAACACCCGGGAACGATGCCGGAACTTGCCACGCCATAGCATTGGAACCTCGCAAAAACTACTGCAATCTTGAACGTCTGCACAACCGAAATCAACCTTTTTTAATGGTTTATCGAAATTTTATCAGCCTGCATCTAAATTATGTTGTGCAGTGGTTGTGCAAATCTATGCTAAATTGCTCACCTATGATTGATTATCAATTAGTTAGGTGGTATATTCTACTTTCCGATGCAGTGGTTTTTGAAAATGTGGTGAAGGACGGTGTCGGGAGTGATGTCTTCGCCAAGGATGGAAGAGATTGAAGAGATGGCATCGCGAAGGTCCTGAGCCACCAGATCGGTGGGGGAGGAAGAGGCAAGACCGGTGGCTACATCAGACAGGCAAACACGGGCCTTTTTGAGGGCTTCCAGGTGACGGATATTGGTCACCAAAACTGTGTCTTCTTGTAAATTTACGCTGCCGATGCAGTCCCTGAGGAAACTTTTTAGCTTATCGATGCCGATTTTCTCCAGAGCAGAAATCTCAAATATAACTATTTGATTTTCAATCGAAGTAACAAAATTGTTTATGATAGTAACATTTTTGTTAGCCCCATTTTTGGACCATTTATTAAGCAGAACAGCCAATTTTTGATTTGTAAAATCGACTTTTGAGACGATGTCCTTAAGAGCCGCCACAGACTCATCGGCCGGAGCCGTCAAATCAATCACGGCAAGCACAATATCGGCCTCGGAAAGCTTCTTTATCGACCGCTGAATACCGGCATTTTCTACAAATTCCGATGTCTCCCTAAGACCGGCAGTATCTATGAAACGGAACAAAACTCCGTCAATATTCATTGTCTCCTCTATAGTATCGCGGGTAGTTCCCGCAACATCGGAAACGATGGCGCGGTCTTCATTAAGAAGGGTATTCAGCAAGGTACTTTTGCCGGCGTTTACCGGACCGACGATTGCAACAGGAACACCGTTCTTAATTGCATTGCCCAGTTTGAAAGAAGAGATTAATCTGTCAATATGATCAGATATGGTAGCAAGCAGGGCCTTGAGTTCTGCGCGATTAGCAAATTCTACCTCTTCTTCACTGAAATCAAGCTCAAGTTCCATCATCGACGCCATCTGCACAAGATGGTCGCGAAGCACCCGTAAATCATCTGAATAACCGCCTCTAAGCTGGTTCATAGCTACACGGTGCGCAGCTGCACTGTTACTTGAAATAACGTCTGCAACTGCTTCTGCCTGAGACAAATCCATCTTACCTGCAAGGAAGGCACGCTTGGTAAATTCGCCTGGACCTGCAAGCCTGCAGCCAGCTGAGCAATACAGCTCCATCAACGTGGAAACAATGTATTTTGAAGCGTGGCAGGTAAGTTCTATGGAGTCTTCCCCAGTATAGGAATGCGGAGCGCGGTAAACTGACACTACAACAGTGTCCAGAAGGGTACCATCGGCCAGAAAAACCTCTCCGTAACGGAGACGGCCGCCGGGAGTTTCGGATAAGGGAGAGCCCTTGAATTTTACAATTGTATCGGTTACAACAATTGACAAAGGGCCGCTTATGCGTAAAAGCGACAGCGCACCGGTACCAGGAACGGTGGCCGGTGCAACTATCGTATCTTCTTCAAGATAATGCATTTACGCAAATTATTTAAAGTAAATCTTAGTCTCTGGGGCTAACCTTGCTCATGTTATCCAAGAGGTCCTGGTTGGTCTTGTAAGAATCCATAAGACCAAGCATGAAGTTCATAGCCTCAAGAGGATTCATATCTGCAAGCAGCTTGCGGAGTATCCAAATACGGTTGGCCTGATCAGGGCTGTACAACAGGTCGTCGCGGCGGGTACTTGAAAGAACCACGTTGACGGCAGGGAAGATACGCCTGTTAGACAGCGTACGATCCAGCTGAAGCTCCATGTTACCGGTACCTTTGAATTCCTCAAAGATAACGTCGTCCATCTTGGAACCGGTCTCAGTAAGAGCGGTGGCAAGGATGGTAAGCGAACCGCCACCTTCTATATTACGTGCAGCACCAAAGAAACGCTTGGGCTTCTGAAGCGCATTGGCATCGACACCACCGGTCAAAACCTTTCCGGAAGCCGGCTGAACAGTGTTGTAGGCGCGTGCAAGGCGGGTAATGGAGTCAAGCAGGATAACCACATCGTGGCCGCATTCTACAAGGCGGCGAGCCTTCTCCAGAACCATATTGGCAACCTTTACGTGACGCTCTGCAGGCTCATCGAAGGTAGAAGCGACAACCTCTGCCTTAACGCTGCGCTTCATATCGGTAACCTCTTCAGGGCGCTCGTCAATAAGGAGCACAATCTCATAAACCTCAGGGTGATTGTCTGCGATAGCATTGGCTATGCTCTTGAGCAGCATTGTTTTACCGGTCTTAGGCTGAGCGACGATAAGTCCGCGCTGACCCTTACCGATAGGAGTAAACATATCCACGATGCGGCAGGAATCGTCCTTCTCGTGGCCATGGCCAAGCAAATTGAACTTCTTATCCGGGAAAAGGGGAGTCAGGAAGTCAAACGGCACGCGGTCACGGATGAATTCAGGCCTGCGACCATTGATATATTTGATGCGCACCAGAGGGAAGTATTTGTCACCCTCCTTAGGCGGGCGGATTTCTCCTGTAACGGTATCACCAGTCTTCAGTGCATTCTGCTTGATCTGCATCTGTGAAACATAGATATCGTCCGGTGAATTAAGATAATTGTAGTCCGATGAACGCAGGAAGCCATAGCCATCCTGCATAATCTCAAGCACACCCGTAGCCTCTACGGTACCCTCAAATTCAGGAACCTTGGGGGTCTGCGGCTTCTGCTCTGCAGCCTGCGGGGCGGGTGCCTCTGCCGGCTGGGCCTGTACGCCTTTCTTACGGCCTTTACGGCCCTTTGCGGGCTGTTCTGCAGCCTGCTGGGGCTGAGCCTTAGGCTGCTCCGGCTGAGCTGCCGGTGCGGGCTGCTGCGGGGCTGTAGCCTCTTTTACAGGCTCCTTGACTGCCGCCTCCTGGGCGGGTGCCTCTGCCGGCTGGGCCTGTACGCCTTTCTTACGGCCTTTACGGCCCTTTGCGGGCTGTTCTGCCTGCTGGGGCTGAGCCTTGGGCTGCTCTGCTACCTGCGGCTGGGCAGGAGCCTCTTTAACCTGCTCCTTGGCTGCCGCCTCCTGCGGCTTCTCCTTCTTGGGACGACCGCGTCTCTTTTCAGGGGCGGGCTTGGCAGCCGGCTGTTTGCTCTGAATAAGAGCTTCCTGATCTAAAATAGCATATCCAAGCGTCTCCGCTGTCATCTTCTTCGTCACTTTGATTCCAAGGCTGGACGCAAGTTCTCTTAACTTGTCTTCCGACATGGAATTCAATTCAAATAAGCTATGGGGCATATTATGTTGATAATAAATTAATTATATTCTCTCGGAAGGGCTCCGCAATGTGCAGGAATGCACAGAAAATTGCATCAGAGCCATAACGACCTTGCAAATATACAAATAAAAAATGAATCGGCAAACTAGTTATCCCAGTAACTTGAGCTCTTGCGATAACGCAGCAAGTCTGCCAAAGCAGAAGCATTGGCCGCAATACGGAAGCTCCAGCTCTGCCACTTTCCAAAAGGCACCCACTGCACTGAAATATTGAAACAGTGAAGGTCGTAAGCGGCCGAAACCTGGGACGTAGTAATCTTACCCGCCATAAGGTCAAGACCGGAAGTAGCGTTGATGTTCAACTTTGGCGTGAGCTTAATATTGCCCGTAATGCCAAGCGTTTGCGTGTATCTGTTGTTCTCTATCAGCTTTTCGTTGGTATACTGATAGGAACGTGTCATACTGAAGCTGTAGCTAAAGTTGACGGACCAGGGAACATTGGGGTTGGTATAGTAAAGCCAACCGCCAGGAATGTATTCTCCTGTCACAGGATGATAGTAGATTCGCCTGTAATAATCGGCAGTAGCCTGATTACCGTCGTTGCTGCCAGGCCCGCCGGTTGTCTTGGAACCGTCGTTGCCATTGTATTTTCCCTCTCCAGACAAGGAATAAGACGTAGAGAAGCTGGCTCCCGTAAACCTGAGGAGGTGGAAGATACCGTGCTGGGCCACCTGGAATTTATTGTACTTGCGGCCCCTGTAGTCAACGGCATAAGGGTCGAAGTTAAGGTTACCGTTGATACCCAGCTTGCCAAAGATGTTAGTAGAGAAGCTTACGCCCACATTGTTCATCTTTAGCGAGTCTGCCAACAGATTATATCCGGTGTTAATAGTCAGGTTATCAATCAGTTTCACCTTTTTCACACCCTTTCCGGTAGTATCCCTAAGATCACGGACCTTAGCCTCGAAGTTATTGCCGATGGAAAGGTTGATGGTGGCCGATTTACCCCTGCCGGGAGGGGAGTACATCTGGCCGGAATAGATGTTATACTGGTATTCCTTATCCTGCCCGGAAGCATCGGTATAATACAAGGTCCTGTAGCCATTGAAGGCCGTAGCCTTATCCGGACTGAAGGAAATGCTCAATGACGGAGAAATTACGTGCCTGATGGCCTGGATCTTCTTATTCTTACCAAAATTCAGTATACCGTAAATCCTGGTACTCATGTTCACGGAGAAGGAATAATTGTGCGTAGCGCCAAAGTGCCCGAACTGCTTACCTTCCACAAGCTCTACCTTGTCCGTTTCTTCGTTGTAAGCATATTCGTTCTTCCTGAAGAACCAGGTCATACCATAGTTTACCGAAGGGTTCACATTCAAATACTTAAACAGTGTGAATCCCGGCAGGCCGATGGTAAAGTTATGCTGCATACCATTCTGGAACTTATTAAGGAAGCCTTCCTTCATGAACTCTGATGACTTGAAGGAAACCCTGTTTTGCAGAGTGGTATTGTATGCAAAGGAAATCTGCTCATAGAACTTCTCCTTACCAACGCGATTCTTCTTTTTAAAGGGATAGAAGCGGGATATGGAAAAAGTGATATTAGGCAGGGTGAATGAATAAGAGCTGTCCCTTGAATTCTGGCTGTGCAGCATGTTCACGGACAGGTTATATTTTCCGTTCCAGTTCTTGCTGAACGAAACTGAAGATGAGGCCTGGTTCTGCAAAGCCTCCGTTACAGAGCGGGAATTATACCTGCTGCTGGAAGGGCTGGAGAAGTTCACAGAGGCACTGAACGATGTTCCCGGGATGAACTTGCTGTCCTGGCTATGGGACCATCTAACCTGGAAGTTCCTGGTCTGGAAAAAGTCCGTACTGCCCCTCAGACCCGTCTGGTCGTTGGAATACAGGATGGAAAAGTTACCGTTGAACTTGTAGTTAACCTTGTACCTTGAGTTGATATCCAGGCTCCATGAACCCAGGGTATAGTAATCGCCAGTCACCGACAGGTCCAGGTGGTCTCCGAATACAAAGTACATACCCATATCCCTTAGATAGAAACCACGGGCATTCTCTTCTCCGAAGGTAGGCATCAGCAGGCCTGTGGCACGATTAGGACGTTTGGGTATGAAGCCGAAGGGAATGGCAATCGGCAGCGGAACGCCCTCTATCACCGGCCATGCCGGACCGAACACCGTCTTCCTGGACGGTTTTGTAAGCACTCGTGCCGATGTCAAATGCAGATAGTAATGAGGATGCTCAAGGTCGCAGACCGTATACTGGCCACCCTTGATGTTGATGGACTTGTCCTCAAGCATCTTGATCTTGGTACCCTGCAGCAGGCCTTCCTCCTGCTGGGTAATCATATTGGTGATGCGTGCGCGGCGGGTATTGAAGTTATACCGCAGCTCTTCCATCTTGTAGGTATCCTTGCCCTGGGTCATCTCCGGCAGGCCCTTCCATTCACCCGTCAGGGTATCCAGTACGCCTGTAGCATGCACAATTCCGGTCTTCATGTCGTATTCCATGTAGGCGGCGGATAGTTTCATGTCTCCGTAGGTAACGGTGACATCACCGTAATATCGGCGCTTGCGCTGGCCGTCGGCAAAGATATCGACTACCGAGTCCTTGGCTGTGGAGAATGCGGGGAATTCAAGGGAACTGTGCTTCTGCATGGCCACGGAGTCCAGTTTGAACAAGGAATCCGCCCTGTGAAGGGAATCGCGCAAAGCCTTGATTGAATCCGATACGACAATGCTGTCCCTGTTAAAGGCAACGCTCTGGGAAAAGACCTTCTTGCCCTTTTTGGGTTTCTGCGAATATGCATCTGTCTGTCCTGCAAAGAAAAGCACCAGACAAAGGGCCAGCAGCGCCGGTACTTTTATCCAGTTTATATTTCCAAGACTCTTCCTTAAGGACATATTCTATTTCTATTATCTATCTTTTTTGCTATATTTGCAACCTACAAAGATAAGACCATTTTGAGACATTCACAAATACACTTTAGATTCTTGCTCGCAATTATTGCGGGCTTAGTGTTGCTCTGGCATCCTTGTGCTGCCCAGAACGGGGCAATTAAGACGGTATGCATCGACGCTGGACACGGCGGCCACGACGGCGGCTGTACCCGCAAGGACAGTGGCAAAACTTATAAGGAAAAGGACATCACCCTGGACCTTGCAAAAGAGCTCGCCACCCAGATTACAACTGCGTATCCGGATGTCACTGTGGTACTTACGCGCAGCGAAGACGTTTATGTAACCCTTAGCGGAAGAGGCAAGATTGCCAACGGCGCCAAGGCGGATCTTTTTATTTCCATCCACATAGACGCCACAAAGAATACCGCCGCCAAGGGCTTCTCCATCCATTGCCTTGGTCAGTCCCGCGACAAAAACAGGGACCTCTTCAAATATAATATGGATGTTTGCCGCAGGGAGAACGAAGTTTTCTCTTTGGACGAGGATAAGCCCGCGGAGTTGGACCCCAACGATCCCGCATCGGCAATGGTATTCAGTCTTATGCAGAACGTCCATCTTGAGCAGAGCCTTATGTTTGCAGAGGATGTGCAGCGCGAGATGCGTAAAGGCCCCATCAAAACGGACAGGGGAGTATGGCAGAACCCCTTCCAGGTACTATGGGTTACGTCCATGCCGGCTGTCCTCATTGAGTGCGGCTTCCTTTCCAATGACTCTGACCGCAAGATACTGAAAAGCGACGATGGCAAGCAAAAGATAGCAGCCGCCATTTTCAGGGCCTTCAAGACCTATAAAACAAGATTTGACGCAGAGGCCGATGGTTCTGTGATCGTACCCGAAAAGACTGCCGTTCCTGAAAAGGAAGAGAAGACCGTAACCAAGCAAGAGGAGCCGGTAAAAGCAACAGTAGAGGAAGTTAAAGCAGAAGAGAAAACCGTCAAAGACAATGGTATTCTGTACGGGGTACAGGTGATGGCTTCCGGCAAGCTGCTAAGCAAAAATGACAAAGCCTTCAAAGGCCACAAAGTTACCATAGTAAAATCCGGCAAACTCTATAAATATGTGCTTGATGCCGGGCCGTCAGAAGAGAAAGCAAGAAAAAATTTAAAAACGATTAAAAAAACGTTTCCTCAAGCCTTCCTTGTAAAGACTGATGGCACTACTACAGAAATGGTCCGGTAAAGTAGCTTTTTAAAACGATTTGCCGTTTGTGTAACGCGGAAAAATCTTGAATTCGTTAATTTAGATTGATTCCAAATTAAAAACAATGCAAATCAATAAGTTAGAGAGATTAAATCATTATAAATCGCTGATTATCAAGCGCTTTGATAAATGATATAAAATCGCCTTTCCTTACATTAATAAACGAATAAAAAAATTTAATTGCAATAGAAAAAACGATTTTTTATAAAAAATTTTTACACCACATTTGCAAAGTCATCGAGGGAAACGTTTTAGTAACCTTTGGTGACTTTTTTGACCCAATAAAAGGAACATGCAGCAAGCAGAACACATAACAGTTTGGAACAACTGCCTGAGGATCATTGAGCAAATCATTGAGCCCCAGAAGTTCGATATGTGGTTCAAGCCGCTGCGTCCGGTTGCATTCAAGGATTCAAACCTTACACTGGAGGTTCCCACCAACTTCTTCCGCGAGTACCTGGAGGATACATACCTTGACCTTATAAAGAAAACTATGCACCGCGTCATCGGCGCCGATGCCAAACTTTTCTATCAGGTCCGTCCCGTATCCAACCAGCAGGCCATGGAATATCCGGCCGCCCAGGGTACCGCACCCGTCAACAAGAGCGTATCGGTAAATACCTATCCCAACAACGGTAATCCGGGAGCTTTCGTATTCCCCGGCCTCAAGAGGGTGCAGATCAACCCCAGGCTCAACCCCGTCTATTGTTTCAACAACCTTATAGAAGGTGAGTGCAACAAACTGGGTATTACCGCAGGAGAAAGCATTGCAAACGCCCCGGGAACAACTTCATTCAACCCCTTGTTCCTCTTTGGCGGCCCTGGTCTTGGTAAAACCCACCTGGCCCAGGCCATCGGTATTTCTATTAAAGAGAAGTATCCGGACCTCATCGTCCTGTATGTTACAGGCAACGAGTTCAAACTGCAGTACATGGATGCTGTAGGTGTCCGCAACAAGCTTACGGATTTCCTTGCATTCTATATGAAGATAGATGTTCTTATCGTAGACGATATCCAGGACCTCATCGGTACCGGAACACAGAATGCGATGTTCAATATCTTCAACCATCTACACGAGAACGGCAAACAGCTTATATTTACATCAGACCGCGCTCCGGTAGACCTCCAGAACTTTGAGGAAAGGCTTCTTTCCAGAATGAAATGGGGTCTGTCCGCAAGACTCAGCAAGCCTTCTTACGAGACCAGGCTTGAGATGCTCAAGGCAAGGAGCTTCAGGGAAGGTGTAAAGATAGACCAGGAAGTTCTGGAATGGCTGGCAAGCAGGATCCAATCCAACTTCAGGGAGCTTGAGGGCGTTCTTATTTCCCTTATCGCACACGCTACATTATCGCACAAACCTATTTCCATAGACCTCGCACGTGAAGTTACCGGCAATCTGGTCGGTGAAGAAAGCAAGGCGGTTTCTATGGATACCGTTCAAAAGACAGTCTGCGATTACTTCGGAATAACAAGGGAAGACCTTGTATCCCAATCCAGGAAACGGCAGATAGTTCAAGCCCGGCAAATTGCAATGTACATGAGCCGCAACATGATTAACTGCTCTCTTAACACAATCGGGTCTGAGATGGGAGGCAGAGACCATGCAACGGTAATGCACGCCTGCAATCAGGTAGCGGATTTGGTCGCAACAGACAAACAATTCAAACAATACGTTAATGATATAGAAAAAATCCTTGTCTCCGTTAGGTAGATGGGGATTTTTTTCGCTTAACCCAAAACACACCTTACAAAATAGAATGGATGCACAGAGAGTCCTTGAGATTTTCAAGGAAATTACAAAGATTCCCCGCGAATCCGGCCATGAAGAGCCGATGACCCAATTCCTGTTGGATTTTGCCGCCAAGCACTCGCTCAAAGCAAAAAGAGATGCCACTGGCAACGTTGTTATCAGCCGCCCTGCATGCAGGGGCAAAGAAGACGTACCGACGTTAGTTTTACAAGCCCATCAGGACATGGTCTGCGAAAAGAACGCAGGCGTGGTTCACGACTTTACCAAAGACCCTATCAAATACGTGGTAGAAAATGGCTGGATGATCGCCAAGGATACTACTCTGGGAGCCGATGACGGCATTGGCATAGCCTCTTGCCTTGCCCTTTTGGAAAGCAATCTTTACACTGGCCCTCTGGAGTGCCTGTTCACCATTTCAGAAGAGACCGGAATGGACGGAGCAATGGCCCTGGAGCCTGGTTTCTTCACTGGAAAAACCCTTATCAACCTTGATTCAGAAGACGAAGGCGAGCTCTTCGTAGGTTGCGCCGGAGGCGTTACCACTTACGCCACCTTCAAATATGCAAAGGAAGAAGTAAAAGTATCCCACAGGCTTGTCAAGCTGCGCCTCTTCGGCGCCATGGGCGGCCACAGCGGAGACGACATCAATAAAGAGCGCTGCAACACTGTTCAGCAGCTGGCCCGCTTCCTCTTCGAGGAAATGAAATACGGTCCAATGCAGCTCATCCACATCAACGGAGGCAACAAGCACAACGCCATCGCCAGAGAGGCAGAGGCCGTAGTGGCAGTATCCGCAGAAAGGAAGAAAGAGCTCATCGGCCGTTTCAACGACTTTGTAAAAGCCCTTTCGGCAGAGTTCGCCGTTTCAGACCCTGAGGTTACCGGAATGTGGGAGCACTACAGGGGTGCCGACAGGCGTGTTGCCATCGACGGCAAGACTGCCGAAAAGCTGATATCGGCCCTTGTAGCCGTTCACCACGGTGTACTGGCCATGAGCCAGGATATCCCCGGCCTTGTAGAAACATCCAACAACCTGGCATCGGTCAAGATGGGCAAATACAGGACAATAGAGGTTACTACAAGCCAGCGAAGCAGCGTAGAAAGCGCCAGGGACTTCATCGCAGACAAGGTAGAGGCTTGCTTCCGCCTTGCCGGCGCAGAGGTGGAAAGGGCAGACCCGTACCCCGGCTGGAAGCCCAATATGAACTCACACATACTCAAGATAAGCTTCGACAGCTATAAAGCCCTCTTCGGCAACGAGCCCAAGGTCAAGGCAATTCACGCCGGCCTGGAATGCGGTTTGTTCCTGGAGAAGTTCCCGGACCTGGACATGATATCCTTCGGTCCTACGCTCCGCGGCGTTCACGCCCCGGGAGAAAAACTGGATCTCGCCTCCAACGAGAAATTCGTTAAGCACCTTGCAGACGTAGTAACAAAATTCAAATAATATGGCCGTACAACTTGCCCCGTCCATGCTTGCAGCCGATTTCCTGAATCTTTCGGCCGGTGTGGAGATTGTTAACAAACATGCCGATATCTTCCATTTGGACGTGATGGACGGCATACTTGTACCCAACCTTTCATTTGGCTTCCCGGTAGTGGATGCCATCGCAAAAAAGGCGGAAAAGCCGCTTGACGTGCACCTTATGATAGTTAAGCCCTGGAACTACTTCCAGCGCTTTGCAAAGAGCGGTGCCAGCATGATAAGCTTCCACCTTGAAGCCGCCCGCCTGGACGGCAAAAACCCTTCTGCACTGCTGCAGGAGCTCAAAGGCCTTGGCGTCAAGGCAGGTCTTGCCATCAACCCGGACATCCCGGTAGAAGATCTGTACCCCTATCTTCAGGATGCAGACTTCATACTGATAATGAGCGTTTTCGCCGGCTTCGGCGGACAAAAGTTCATTCCGGAGTCAATTGACAGGATTGCAACGCTTAGGAAAGAGCTGGACAAACGCGGGCTCAAGGACGTGAAGATAGAGGTTGACGGGGGAGTAGGGGCAGGTAACGCAGCCGCCCTGGCCCAGGCCGGAGCGGAAATCCTGGTTGCAGGTAGCTCTGTATTCAGGGCAGAAGACCCCGCCGCAGCCTGTGCCGCTATAAAATGTAGCTGATTTCCTTAAACGCGAACTTTCGCAGGCTGCCGTCAGGCATTTCAACATACAGGAGAGCCTCGCCGTCTATACCTTTGATGGTACCGGTAAAGGTTTCTCCTGTTTTTGTATCCGTATAATCGGCCTTGATACCAAAGCGGAAAAGGCTGTCCAGATAACGCTGGCGCAGCGCCTCCGGGTCTTCATCCAGCAAAGAGCAAAAACGCTCCAAAAAAGCCTTTAAAACATCCTTGATATCGTATTCTGTGTGGGTAACCTTGGCCATCGACACCGGATTCATCAGCTGCGGGGGAAAATCGGTCTGGTTGACATTGATTCCAATGCCGATTATGCTGGCATCGACCATCCCCTCAGTGGAGAGGATATTCTCTATCAGCATACCGCAAATCTTCTTGTTGCCGATGTAGATATCATTGGGCCATTTGATGGTTGGACGGAGCCCGTAGCTATCCAGTAACTCCTTGACAGCCAATGAAGAAACAATACTTATATAAAACTGCTCTTTAGCCGGGATACGGCGTACTCCATCCCTTCCGGGACGAAGCAACAGAGAGAAGGTAAGGTTTTCTCCGCGGCCGCTGCTCCACTTGTTTCCGCGCTGCCCTTTACCGGCTGTTTGGAACAAAGCGGCGACTGCTGTCAGGTTGCCTAACTCTCCGATACGCCTGCGGACCTCTTCCTGAGTGGAATCTACAGTATCAAGCCAAATCGTTTTTACACCCTCATTCATGGGAACTTAATTTGTAATCTCTTATAAAAGTATTATCTTTGTAAATGCAAAAATACGAAATAAACCAAATATGAAAATATCTCCCGTTAAAATCATTGCCGATGCAATGCTGGAAAAGAAAGCTCAGGACGTAATGTCACTGGACCTCAGAGGTATCGGCACCGCTATATGTGACCACTTCGTAATCTGCAACGCAGATTCCACTACAGCCGTTAACGCAATTGCAGACAACGTGCTGGTAAAGATGGAAGAAAAGGCCGGCCAGAAGGTACTGCGCATGCAGGGCCTGGAGAACGGCTTCTGGATTATCCTTGATTACGGAGAGGTAGTAGTTCACATTTTCCTTACAGAGTACCGCCAGTTCTACCGCCTGGAGGATCTTTGGGCAGACGCCAAACTGCGCCGCTTCAAAGACGAGCCCAAGGTAGCCGCCCCCGCTGCAGAAGAGGCCAAGGAAAGGGTTAAGCCCAAGGCCGCATCCAAGCTGCGCGCCGCTGCAAGGAAGAAACAAGCAAAAGAGAAAGAATAAATGCCTGCATTCGATAAAAACAAGGTCAAGAAGCCGTTTTCTAACTTCTCCTGGTTCTACTTTATCCTGATTCTGGGAATCTTCTACCTGTTGTTTTCCAACAGGGGAGTACCCTCTATCGAGGTTCAGTGGGCAGAGGTCAAGCAGATGCTTGCCGACGGAGACGTTAAACAGGTCAATTTTGTCCGCAACGACTTTACGGGCACCGTATCGCTGCGCCCGGACCGCATAAACAAATACCTGAGCAAATACAACGGCCAGTTCCCGGACAGGTCGCCCCAGTTCAGGTTCATGGTATCTTCTAAGTTCGACCCTGAGGCCTCTTTTGAAGAGATCAACGCCAACCTGCAGGCAGACAACCAGTTCAAGGTTGTAATGGAGAACAACAACACCAACTGGGGAGACATCATCCAGTGGGGTATCTTCGGTCTGTTCTTCATCATAATGTGGGTTATGATGTTCCGTGGAATGAACCGCAACATCGGCGGTGGCCGCGGTGCAGGCGGAATCTTCAACGTAGGCAAGTCTACCGGCAAGCTGGCAGACAAGAATACAGTCAATGTTACCTTCAAGGACGTAGCCGGCCTGTACGGCGCAAAAGAAGAGGTAATGGAGATTGTAGACTTCCTGAAGAACCCCAGGAAATACACCTCTCTTGGTGCAAAAATCCCCAAGGGAGCCCTCCTGGTAGGCCCTCCCGGAACAGGTAAGACCCTGCTGGCCAAGGCCGTAGCAGGGGAGGCCAACGTTCCGTTCTTCTCTATCTCAGGTTCAGACTTCGTAGAAATGTTCGTAGGTGTAGGTGCTTCTCGCGTACGCGACCTCTTTGCCCAGGCAAAGGAAAAAGCCCCCTGCATTGTGTTCATCGACGAGATTGACGCCGTCGGCCGCGCCCGTGGCAAAAACGCCGGCTTCTCCTCCAACGACGAGCGTGAGAACACCCTGAACCAGCTGCTTACAGAGATGGACGGCTTTGCCTCCAACTCAGGCGTTATTATTCTGGCCGCAACCAACAGGGCGGACATCCTTGACAAAGCTCTTATGAGGGCCGGCCGCTTCGACCGCCAGATAAACGTAGAGCTCCCTGAACTCAAGGAAAGGATAGAAATCTTCAATGTACATCTCCGCAATATAAAGGTAGATCCTTCGTTTGACGTAGAGACCATGGCCAAGCATACCCCCGGTTTCTCCGGAGCCGATATCGCCAATGTCTGCAACGAGGCCGCTCTTACCGCAGCCCGCCGCAGCAAGGCCACAGTCACCACAGAAGACTTCATGGAGGCAGTAGACCGCATCATCGGCGGTCTGGAGCGCAAGAACTCTACCATTATGACCCCTGCAGAGAAGCGCACCACAGCATACCACGAGGCCGGCCATGCAGTAGTAGGCTGGCTGCTTCCCAATGCAGATCCGGTATTCAAGGTAAGCCTCATCCCCCGCGGAAAGGCTCTTGGTATCACCTGGAACCTGCCTTCAGAGCGTAAGATTCACTCCAAGTCCTTTATTATGGACGAGATGTGCGTCCTTATGGGAGGCCGTGTAGCTGAAGAGCTTATCAACCACGAGCCCGCTTCCGGCGCACTGAGCGACCTTGAGCGCCTTACCACTATGGCCTACGCTATGGTCCAGTACTATGGAATGAGCGACAAGGTTGGCGCCCTGTCCTTCTACGATTCCACCGGAGCCCGCGGCTTTGAACTTACTAAGCCTTACAGCGAGAAAACCGCAGAGCTCATGGACCAGGAGGTCCGCAAGCTCGTAGACGAGGTTCGCGCCCGCACAGAAAAGATTATTAAGGACAACTATGATGGCTTTGAGAAAGTAGCCCAGCTGCTTTTGGACAAGGAAGTCATCATGCAGACAGACCTTGAGGAGATACTTGGTCCCAAGGTAACTGCCTAAACTAAACCGAAACCAAACAAAAACATGAGTAATACTGTCAAGAGAGGCATCTTTGGAGTTGTGTTCATAGCAGTAATGCTGGCCGGCTTGTTGATTAACGAGTACGGCTTCGCAGCTTTGATGATGTTCATCATGGTTGTGATGATGCATGAGTTCCTGCATATGACCGTCGGCAAGAAGTTCCTGCTTTGCAGGATACTGGCCATTATCGGCGGTATCATATTGTACTGCACCACCTTCGCCATCATAGCCTTCCACCTTCCCACCAAGTTCGTGGCCGTGCCGCTGCTGCCGTTCGCAGTACTTATGACGGCGTCGCTGTACTCGCACGACAGGGGTGATTTCCGCGATTTTTCCCACATTCTGGCCAGCCTGCTTTACATCGCACTGCCTATTTCGCTCGCCAACCTTCTGGTGTTCGACGACTTCGGAGTATTCTCCGGGCAGATGATGCTTGGCTTCTTCATTATTATCTGGGCATCGGACGTGGGAGCCTATCTCTTTGGAATAACCCTGGGCCAGAAGTATGGCAAAAAGCTTTTTCCTCAGATTTCCCCCAAGAAATCATGGATCGGCTTCTGGGGAGGCATGTTCTCATCAATGCTGGCAGGCTTGATCCTTAGCCTTACAGACTTCTTCCCCTTCCACTACGTGCACTGCATGGTATTGGGCGCCATCATGGGCGTTTCCGGCGTGTACGGAGACCTCTTCGAGTCCATGTGGAAGAGAAGCAGCGACGTTAAGGACTCCGGCTCCATCATCCCCGGACACGGCGGTCTCCTGGACCGTTTTGACAGTTCACTCTTCGCCATCCCCGTTGGCGTTTTGTACCTAGTATTGTTTAACCTAGTATAGCCTTATATGACACTGGATAAAGATTCTTACGGAACAATGATAAAAGTCTGCCTTGGCGTTCTTCTAGTCGCCGGCGCAGTATTGTATTTTATTCCCTCAAAAGCAGTATCCATCCCCATAGCGTCTATACTGTTCGCATTCTGCTGCTTTGTGGTTTACTTCCACAGGGTCCCGGTACGCAATGCCGTTGGCAATGACAAGATCATATCCTCCGTGGCCGATGGTAAGGTGGTCATCCTCAAGAAAGCCTTCGAGAAAGAATATCTCAACCGCGAGTGCATCCAGGTATCCATTTACATGGATTTCTTTGACGTTCACGCCAACTTCTGGCCAATGACAGGAGAAGTTACCTACTACAAGTACCATCCCGGCAAATACCTCCTTGCCTTCAAGGAAAAATCCTCTGAAGAAAACGAGCACTCATCTACCGCCCTTAAGAGCAAATACGGAGAAATCTTCTTCAAGCAGATCGCTGGCACCTTCGCCCGCCGTATCGTATGCTACTCCAAGAAAGGCGCAGTAGAAACCGCCGGCAAGCAGTGCGGAATCATCAAGTTCGGCTCACGCATCGACATGTTCCTGCCCCTTGACGCCGATATCAAGGTAAAAATCGGAGACACCACCCGCGCCTGCGAAACCGTTATCGCCGAATTAAAAGGTTAACACAGAAACAAACTAATAAAGAAACAAAAAGATACCCCCGAAAGCCATCCGCATTATTTTCTGGTTTTCGGGGGTGC
The DNA here is from genome assembly GCA_947166905.1 of uncultured Prevotellaceae bacterium. Lineage (GTDB taxonomy): Bacteria > Bacteroidota > Bacteroidia > Bacteroidales > UBA932 > Cryptobacteroides. The sequence continues at coordinate 16,327 of CAMVFZ010000011.1, forward strand.
TTTTTGTTTCTAAAACCTCTGTATTAAATAAGAATAATTTAGAAGTATTTATTTCAAATCCTTTTCTATCAATGAAACAAGTAGGTCCGGAGCCTCAGTATCAGGGATGTGACTAGCTACAGGGGTTTTACCTTTGTAGATAGTGACCTTGTGGTTGCCCTCTCCGACATACCCCCAATCCGCATCCGCCATCTCACCAGGCCCATTCACAATACAACCCATAACCGCAATCACCACATTATTAAGGTGAGCCGTGCGGCGCTTAACCTCCTCGAACGTCTCCTGAAGGTTGTACATCGTTCGGCCGCATCCGGGGCATGCAATATACTCCGGCTTATAAAAGCGACGCCTACAGGCCTGTAAAAGCTCATTCCTAAGGTATTCCGCATCAATTAGAGAGCTAGTGATATGCACGTCATCAATCTCCCTCAAAAGCAGCGCACGCCCAAAATCGCAGGCAGCATCCATAATCAAACGCTCCCGGCTGGCAGAAGAATACTCTGCATAAGCCACCCTATCCTCTATACGAACCGAAGCAAGCCCGGATTTAAGCCTGCCATCGTAACGCGCAGCCAAATAGGCAGCAGCAGGAATCTCATTCTCCGGAGGCTCAGTAAGCGAAACCCTGATAGTATCGCCTATGCCTTCCTCAAGCAAAGTAGAAACGCCAACACAGGACTTGATACGCCCCGAATCACCATTTCCAGCCTCTGTCACGCCAAGATGCATAGGGTAGTGCATATCCTCTTCCCGCATCATAGCAGCCAGCAGCCTGTAAGCCTCTGTCATCACTATGGTATTGGAAGCCTTCAGAGACACCACAACATGGTCAAAATCATTGTCCCGGCACATCTTTAGCCACTCCATCGCAGCCTCCGCCATACCACGCGGAGTATTTCCGTAAAGAGACGTGATTCTCTGCCCCAGAGAGCCATGGTTGACACCAACCCTTATCGCAGTACCACAACGCTTGCAAACCTCTATCAGCTGGGCGAATTTAAGGCAAGCCTGGTCATGCTCCTTATGGAAGTTACCCGGATTGATACGGACCTTCTCTACATAAGGAGCTACGGCAATCGCAGTCTCTGCAGAAAAGTGGATATCGGCCACAAGGGGAATATCATAACCCTTGGCTTCCAGGTATTTACGTATATCGATAAAGTTCTGTACATTCTGCTTACCCGGGCAGGTGATACGTACAAGCTGGCAACCGGCATCGTACATCCGGATACACTGTTCTGCCGTGGCTACGACATCATCGGTATGCGTGTTGCACATGGACTGCACGACGATGGGATTGCCACCGCCAATAATAAGCTTTTTGCCGATCCTTACGGGTATGGTGCTAATTCTCTCCTTCATACACAATTCTTCTAGCTTGTTCTTTGATCTGGGATTTTGTCTTGCCTGAACGCAGACTTATCTGGTAGTGCAGGCCAACGGTAAATATAAGATCGAAGGGAGTAGCGAAACGATAATACTCCTTGCTTGCATAATCGGCCCGGTACAAATCTCCAAGGCCGTAACGCATATTCAATTTAAAATGAAGTTCAAAAGGGGAGAAGACCAGGCCCACACCGGCAGCAACCTTGAAACCATAGTCCCACTTGTACTCGTAATCGGTGAACTTGTCCATTAAATCCGGGTACTGGAAGTTGCCCTCACGGTGGATTTTATACCTATAGCCGATATACATGCCACCATCGGCGATGAGCTTGAAATTGCGGGAATCGATGTGGAACTGGGCCACCATTGGCACTTCTACAAAATCATATACAACCTTGGTAGCACCCTCTACGGTCACGTTGTATTCGCCCTCGTCGTTAGGCTTGAAACAATAACCGTCCGTACCCTTGAAAAGACCTATCTGGATACCGAAGTAAGGCATGTAACCGAAGAACTTGCCATACTTGGTAAAGGTTATACCATAATAAGCGGGGATGGTAAGGGAGCCCTGGGTTTTGGGCGGATTGAAGGTTGTCTTGGCCGTTCCTATACCATAGTTGACGCCTATCATCGAATAGTCGTTCAGCTGAAGGCGGTTGTCTATGCGCACGGTATCCAGATAAGCATTGGAAACCGTATCCCTGAACTCTATTTCCACAACAGGGCGCAGGGTATCCGCAGGCTCCTGGGCCCTAAGGGTAACCGCAAAGGCCATCACGGCCAAATATATGATAATCAGTCTTTTACTCATTTCTCAAAAAGTTTTTCCACATCCAGGTTCTGCTCCATCTCCGTACCCTCCTTGATTGTAATCACATTGTTTCCATCCCTAAGGGTGTAGAACTTCACTTTCTCCGGCTGACGGTGTGCCATAAGGTTTCCTGTATCTACGCGGCCATTGCCGTTCAAATCCTGGGTAAGACGGATGCAATACTTGCCAGCTTTAAGGTAGGGGAAGGTAACAGGACCATCGGCCGTGACCGAATATGAATCCAGGACCTTGTCCATCTTCTCCGTAAGCAGGTCTACTATATATCGGCACTTGACATTCTGCAGGTTGAACTGCATCAGGCTAAGGTTGTCGTCTTTTGGCAGGGCAACCTTGAACTCTGTACTGTCATTATAGTAACCGTTCATATCCCTGAACTCCCTGTGGGGCAGCTTAAGTATATAGTCGTAACCCACCTGCATCTTCTCTGCAATCTTTATGCTGTAGTGGCGAAGATCCAGGGAATCCGGCTCTACGGTAAACTGTACGGACTTTTTCTGCTGCCTGGGGTTGATGGAGGTAAGGGTCATCTTGTCAAAGCCTTCCTTGATGATAGGGTAGTCGAAGGTAAGGCTGAAGCCCTTGCGCTCTACATTGCTTGGCTCTGCCGTCAGTTTAAGTTTGCAAAGGGTGTCATCGTGCTTAAGCGTCGATGCAGCGGGACGGCGGTATTTGCCTCCCGGACGAGCCAGGCGGAAGTGCTCTGTGCTAGGCACCAGGGCGCCGGTGGTATCGGTCTTCAGATAATCCACAAAGAGGTGGAGGGTATCCAGGGGACGACGCCTGTCATTCACCCATATCAGCAGTGAATCGCGGGTAGGATTGAACTGCATGATTAGCTTGTTCTGGGGGATGTTCCTTATCCATAGAGAGTCTATCTTGGCGTCCGGGGCCATGAAAGAGACAAAGGCAGTGCGGTCGCCAGTGCGCTCACGGTTCTTTACAGACTGCTTGGAATACTCGTCTCGGAACATGTACAGCTCGTATTCAGACTTCCTGGCGCGGCAGTGGACCGTATCCTCCATATCGTATTTCAGAAGCTCCGGAAGATCGTCCCTGGCCACCATGGTAGGGGTGATAATAGTATCGTAGAATGCGATCTTGTCACTCTCTGCGTCATACTTGTTATTGCCCATATCGTCCACAATGGCATAAAGCCGATAAGGAGTATTGGCCACATTGCGGATGGCAAAGAAGCCCCACTTGTCTGTCTTTACGGCGGCGTTCGGAGTAGTCTTGAGTACGGCAGAATCCGACAAATCCTTGTAAAGCATTACCGTAGCTCCGTTGATGGGCTGAAGCGTATTGCAGTCCCTCACAGTACCGGTAACCACCATGGAATCTATCTGGGAACCTGTAGAGAATACAAGGCTGTATCCGGGATACATATTGCTCTCACGGTTGTCTGCGATGGCATCGGAGATATCCAGGGTATAGGTGGTATTGCTGTCAAGATCCGAATCAAAATACACCAGAAGGCTCTTTCCCTTTATCTTGTATTTAGGAGCCTTGGCCATAGGAGGCGACAAGAAAATGTTCTTGGGATTCTTGACCACAATGTACTCGTCAAAATAAAAGCGTATGCTGGTCTTATGAGTGGGCACGTTTACTGCACCCGGCAGGGGATTGATATTCACGATTACCGGCGGAATGGTATCTTTCTTGCCGCCGGAAGGGGCCTGCGTAGTATTAGCGCAGGAGTTCTGGAACATTACTGCCGTAAGTACGTAAAGTACGGCCAGGGCCGGTATTATTGCTTTTCTGTTCATCCGTTAGATTTGGTGCGTTCTACGCTGGTTATTCCGTTAATGGAGCGCAGCTTGTCCATAAGTTCTTCCAGGACCTCCCTGTCCTGGACATACAGGTCTACCTTTCCATCCATTATGCCCTCGTTGGCACCAATAGAAAGGCCTTTGATATTTACTCCCATGATAAGGGAGATGTATCTTGTAATCTCGTTCAGCAGGCCCATCCTGTCTATTCCTGCAAGGTGAAGCCTTACCAGGAAGGACTGATGGATGGATTTGCTCCACTGCGGCATTACAATCCAGTCTCCGTGCTTGGAGGCCTCAAGCTCAGCCACCTTGCAGGATTTCTTGTGGATGGTAACTATTCCGTTGGGATTCCTGAAGCCCACTACAGGGTCTCCTGCGATAGGATTGCAGCAGGTAGCTATCTTGATGTTGCTGCCGGATACCATGGAGCCATCGATAATTATCTCCCTGGTTTCTATCTTTGTTCCGGTGGCTATGCCCGCGGTCTTGAGTATAAGCGAAGGAAGGTCGGACACCTCTTCAAACAGGACAAGGCCAAGGCCGTAGCGATACAGGAACTCATCGGCATTGTTGAATCCCTTCCTGGAGGCTATCCTGGCAAGCAGGTAGTTCTGGGTGACGTCGATTCCTATCATATTGAAGTCCTTGATACACTTCTGGCGGCCTTCCTCGCAGATGCCTGCAAAGTCCTGACGGAACCAGTCAATGACCTTGTTCCTGGCAGTACGAGAACGCAGGAACTTAAGGTAACCGCGCTGAGGCGTAGCATCTTCTGCCGTAATAATCTCTACTATATCACCGCCGTTGAGTATCTGCGACAGGGCCACAGGTTTGTGGTTGATCTTTGCCGCAATGGCCTTGTTGCCGATTTCAGTGTGAATCTGATAGGCAAAGTCCAGGGCTGTAGAGCCTTTGGGGATATTGATCTGTCCGCCCTTAGGGGTAAAGACTACAATTTCACCAATCATCAGCTCCTTGTGAAGCTCTTCCAGGGCGGCGGCGGTATTGTAATCCGGGTTGGACAAGGTTTCCTGCACCTTGGCAAGCCAGTTGTCCATATTGTTGTCGCTTACATAACCCTGCTGCTTATATGCCCAGTGTGCGGCGATACCCTTTTCCGCGATATCATCCATCCTTCTGGAGCGAATCTGAACCTCTACATTCATACCCGTCTGGTCCATAAGAGTGCAGTGCAGGGCCTCGTAGCCATTGCTCTTGCTGTTGCTCACCCAGTCACGGAAACGTTCCTGGCGCGGCTTGTAGATACCGGAAACAAGGGAATAAATATGGTAGCACTCCTCACGCTCAGACTCATTGGAATTTATGTCGTGTTCAAAGATAATCCTGATGGCGTAAAGGTCAAAGATCTGCTCAAAGCTGACGTGCTTTATCTGCATCTTCCTCCATATTGAATAAGGAGTCTTGATCCTCTTTTTAATCTGGAAGGTGAACTTGCCCTCCAGTGCCTTTTGCAGGGGTTCGACGAACCTGTCGATATCGTGATCCTTGTCCGCTACATTCTGTGATATACGTTCCGATATATCCTTGTATGCTCCCGGTTCCTTGAACCTTAGCCAGATATTCTCAAGTTCCGATTTGATTGCATAGAGGCCAAGCCTGTGCGCCAGTGGAATGAAGATGAACATGGTCTCACTGAGAATCTTGTCCCTCTTGTATTCCGGCATGAACTCGATGGTTCTGCAATTGTGAAGGCGGTCTGCCAGTTTGATGAGCACAACCCTTACATCGTCGTTGAGGGTAAGCAGGATGCGCTTGAAATTTTCTGCCTGGGAACTGTTGGCGTAGTCATCGGCATCGGCCACATCACTCTGGTTGCTGAATACGTTTTTTATCTTGGTAAGGCCGTCCACAAGCTCCGAAATCTTTTCACCAAACAGGCTTTTGATATCCTCTATCGTGTAGTCAGTATCTTCTACGACATCATGAAGCAACGCTGCCGATATTGACTTGTATCCAAGGCCGATTTCATCCACGACAATCCTTGCGACGGCGATGGGATGCAGAATATAGGGTGCTCCGGAGCGGCGGCGTACATTCTTGTGTGCCTCATTGGCAAACTCGAAGGCACGTTTTACCACTTCCAGCTCATCCTTGCTTTTACAACGCTTGCTTGCAGACTCCAATAGAGCCTGATAATCTTGGTTAATTAGTTCGTAGTCCTTGTTGTCAAATACCGTAATAGCCATATTCTCAAGTATTTACAATCAAATCATTCCACCAAATAGGTCCTGCGGAAAGGCCTCTTCTTCTTTTGCAGCCTCCGGCTGTCCGGCGCCGATGAGGGCCATGAATTCCGCTTCTGACATTATCTTAACTCCCAGTTCTTCAGCCTTTTTGACCTTCTCCGGGCCCGGCTTTTCTCCGGCCAGCAGGAAGGAGGTCTTGCCGCTTACTCCGGAGGCAGCCTTGCCGCCGTGGGCGGCTACAAGGGCCTTCATATCGTCGCGCGAGAGAGCGAAGGTTCCGGATACCACAACCGTCATTCCCGCAAGGGCGTCGGAAGCCTTCTGAGTCGCATTCTCCTTCATATCGAACTGCAGCCCTGCGGCCTTAAGCCTTTCTATCTCTTCAAGTTCCGACGGCGTGCGGAAGTATTCGTATATACTGCGCGCCATGGTCTCTCCGATGTCTTCTACAGCCAGAAGATCCTCATAAGAAGCTTCTGCCAGGGCCTCTATGCTGCCAAAACGGGATGCCAGCATGGCGGCCGTAGTCTGTCCGACATATCTTATGCCAAGGGCAAAGAGAACATGGTCGAATGTTACTTTTTTAGAAGCCTCTATACTTTCCAGGAAACGGGAAGAGGCTTTTTCCTTCCAGCCTTCCAGGGACATCAGCTGACGCATCTGCAGCTGGTAGAAGTCCGACGGCTTACGCACGTAACCCCTGTCGTAGAGCTGGTCTATAGTGGCCTCGCCACAAAGTACGTTCATCGCCTTTCTGGACAGGAAGTGAAGCAGGCGGCCCTTAATCTGGGTAGGGCAAGCGCCGGCATTGGGGCAATACCACCTGGCCTGATCTTCTTCCTTCTTAAGGGGTGTGCCGCAATCGGGACAGACGGTAGGAAAGACGGGCAAGGCAGCATCGGCAGGACGGGCAGAAAGGTCTACACCAATGATCTTGGGGATGATTTCCCCACCCTTGACAACCTTTACCGTATCGCCGATATGAAGGTCGAAGGAACGGATGAAGTCTTCGTTGACAAGGGTGGCGCGCTTAACCATGGTGCCGGACAGGAACACTGGTTCCATGTTGGCAACAGGGGTGACGGCGCCGGTGCGGCCCACCTGATAATCTATGGAAAGAACCTTGGTAAGGGCTTCCTCTGCCTTGAACTTGTATGCTACGGCCCAGCGGGGAGACTTGGCTGTATATCCAAGGTCCCTCTGGTGCTCCAGGGAGTTAATCTTGATAACTACGCCGTCAGTGGCATAGGGGAGGTTCTTCCTTTCAGTATCCCAGTAGCCGATGTAGTCCTTTATTTCTTCTATATTGGCGCACAGGCGGCGCTTGTCAGATACGGGAAGTCCCCATGAAGCTGCGGCGTCCAGGGCCTGTGAATGGCCTTCAAAATTCTGGATATCCTGGCTTGGAATGTGATACAGGGTGCACATCAGCCCGCGGCGGCCCACCTCCTCGCTATCCAAAAGCTTTAGCGAGCCCGATGCGGCGTTGCGGGGATTTGCAAAGGGTTCCTCTCCAGCATCTTCACGCTCTGCGTTAAGGCGGTCGAAGGAGCTGAATGGCATCAGTATTTCTCCCCTTATTTCAAAGTCCTCCGGCCAGCCGCTGCCACGAAGGGTATGCGGTATGCCCGCAATCTTGCGGATGTTTACGGTGACATCGTCGCCGACGACACCGTCGCCCCTGGTCAGGGCCTGTACAAGGCGGCCATGGCGATAGGTGAGGGATATACCGGCTCCGTCGAACTTTAGCTCACAGCTGTAAGTGAAAGAAGTGTTAATGATCTTTGCCGCACGGGCCGCAAAGTCTTCAACTTCTTCTATGCTGTAGGTGTTGCCAAGGGACAGCATCGGGTATTTGTGTTCCTTGCGGGCAAAGCGAAGGCCTGCCTGAAGGTCACTTCCGACACGGTGCGTAGGGGAGTCCGGAGTATCCAGCTGGGGAAACTGGCGTTCTAGTTCAGCAAGACGATAAAGAAGCTGGTCGTAGTCATAATCGCTTATGACGGGGGCATTCTCTACGTAATACCTCCGGTTGTTTTCGTTGATTTGCTGCCTTAGCGAATCAATCTGTATGGCCGCTTCTTTTATGTCCATTTTAATGCTTTAAACTACAAATTTAGTCATTTTCCGCCGAATTCCCTTTAATTATTGCAAATAATTAAGCTCAATAGTTCTATCGCATTGTGTCAAAACGATTTACGTAAAAAAACATTTGCCACTTTAACCGCTAAGTATTAATTTTGTACGATTTAAAGGTGAAAATCAAACAATTAACTAATTACAATATGAAAGATTCAATCATTATCCTTTGCGGCGGTGGCCCCGCTCCCGGTATGAATACCGTTGTTTGTTCAGTAGCAAAAACTTTCCTCAGCAACGGTTACAGGGTGATCGGCCTTCATGGCGGTTATTCAGGCCTTTTCAACACAAACCCGCGCTGCGAGGATCTTGACTTCGCAAAGGCAGACTACTTCTTCAACAGGGGTGGTTCCTACCTTGAGATGAGCCGTTTCAAACCTACCCAGGAAGACTTTGAGAAGAACTTCAACCTCAATCTCTTCAAGGAGAACAACATCAAGCTCCTTGTTACCGTAGGTGGTGACGATACCGCTTCTACAGCAAACCGTATCGCCAAGTTCCTGGAAGAGAAGAAATATCCCATCAAGAACATTCATGTTCCCAAGACTATCGACAACGACCTTCCTCTTCCCAACAACACTCCTACCTTCGGCTTCAACTCTGCCAAGAATGAGGGTGCTCACCTTGCAGCAACCATCTACGAGGATGCACGTACATCCGGCAACTGGCTGCTTATTTCTGCAATGGGCCGTTCCGCAGGTCACCTTGCACTGGGAATCGGAGAGGCTACACACAGCCCTATGACCATCATCCCGGAGATGTTCAACAAGACCCAGATCTGCCTTGACAAGATCATCAAGCTTGCTATCTCTGCTATCGTTAAGCGTAAAATCCTTGGTATCAAATACGGTACTGTAGTAGTTGCAGAAGGCGTTTTCCACGATCTCGATCCTGAAGAGATCAAGGCTACCGGCGTTAACATGTCTTACGACGAGCACGGTCACCCTGAGCTTGGTAAGATCTCCAAGGCCGTTCTTTTCAACGACCTTCTGGAGCAGGAGTTCAAGAAGATTGGTCTCAAGATCAAGACCCGTCCTGTAGAGATTGGTTACGACGTGCGCTGCCAGACTCCTATCGCTTATGACCTTACCTACTGCACAGAGCTTGCAATGGGTGCTTATGAGCTCTTCTCCAAGGGTGAGACCGGTTGCATGGTATATGTAGACCACAACGGTACTTCACATCCCCTTTACCTCAAGGACCTCCAGGGCGCAGACGGCAAGATTCCGCCTCGCAGGGTTAACATCGACGGTGGTACAGCCCAGAACTACTTCAACCACATCTGCCACTTCATCACTCCTGCAGACTATGAGGCTGCAAAGAAGTATGTGGCCGATCCTGAGGCTTACGACTTCAAGAAGATCCTTAATTGGTAATGCTTGGAAAAGCAATAATCTATCAAGTACTGCCGCGACTTTGGAATACCTCCGGAAAGGGGGCTCTCAAGGCTGGCGGCAGTCTTGTTGAAAATGGTTCCGGACACTTTTCGTCAATCGACGACAAAGTGCTCGGATACCTTCATGATACCCTTCATGTAAGCCATGTCTGGTACACCGGAATCATCCGTCACGCCAGCGGCAAAAATGATTGGGTAAAAGGGGAGGCCGGCTCTCCCTACGCCATTGAAGACTACTTTGACGTGAATCCGTATCTTGCAGATATTGAAGATGCAAGAATGGATGAGTTCAAGCTTTTGATTAAGCGTACTCACGATGCCGGAATGAAGGTGGTTCTGGACTTTATCCCCAACCATCTGGCACGCACCTGCACCTCTTACTTCGGTGGTAGGGACGATGCTTCTGTTCACTGGAAACCAGAGAACGACTTCTATTATTACCCCGGGCAGGACTTAAAACTGCCCATCAAGACGGATTATAAGGAAAGCCCGGCCAAGGCATCCGGAAATGCCTTTACACCCGCCCCGGCAGAAAACGACTGGTACGACACGGTGCGCCTAAATTACTGCGACTTCCGCACACCCACCTGGGACAAGATGCTGGAGGTACTGCGCTTCTGGTGCGCCATGGGCGTAGATGCCTTCCGCTGCGACATGGTAGAGCTAGTACCGCGTGAAGCCATAAGCTTCCTGATCCGTGAAACCAAAAAGCAATATCCTGAGACTCAGTTTATTGCAGAGGTTTACGACAAAGCGGGCTACGCCTATTATGCCCGCGAGGCCGGTTTTGACGCACTCTACGACAAATGCGGTCTTTACGACACCTTGTTCTCCATAGTCCGCAGCAATGCCGGCACTGAAGGCATCACCGCCAACTGGCAGTTCCTTGGAGACCTTCAGCCCTACATGCTGAATTTCCTTGAGAATCACGACGAGCTGCGCATTGCCAGCGACTTCTTTGCCGGTAGTGCAAAAGACTCATTTGCAGCACTTTACGTTTCCCTTTTACTGAATAATTCGCCCTTCATGGTTTACTTTGGCCAGGAAACAGGGGAGCGTGGCATGGACGCCGAGGGCTTCAGCGGCCTCAATGGCCGTACTACCATCTTCGACTGGTGGTGTCCCAAGTCCGTCAGGGATCTTGACGCTTTCATCCACACTGGAAAGGGCCTGGATAAAACAGAATCGGCAACGCTTAAAAAGTACTCGGAACTGCTTGCATATTCACAGGAGGACATCATCCGCCTTGGTGGATTTTATGACCTGCAGTATTGCAATGCCGGTTCAGAGGGCTACGACGCCCATCGGCATTATGCCTTCCTGCGTGCCTATAAAGGCCGTGTACACCTTATTGTAGCCAATTTCTCCGGCACCGATGCCGATATCACAGTGCGCATACCCGCAGAAGCCCTCCGCTGGGCCTCTGCCAAAAATCCCCGCGATATTACCGTAACCGTCACTGTTCCCGCCCACGACGGCAAAATCATCAAGCGAATCTAGCTGCATCTTTAGCAAGAAGTATTGTACTTTTATTTCATTAAATGACAATATTTGCTATTTTTGTAAGTTAGTGAGGAAGATGAAGCTAATACGTGTACTGACCGCTGCTGCGACTCTGATTGCAGTGGCATCTTGCAGTACGTCACGTCAGATTCCGGAAGGGCAGTTCAAACTTGTCAAGGCAGAGGTGATTGTAGAAGGGGACAGCGACTTTGAAACCGCCAAAATATCGCCCTACCTCAAACAGAAACCTGCTTCCTGGATAAGCAGGCTGCTGGACTTCGGAGCCAAGCCCCTTATCTACAGCCAGGACCTTGCTAACGCATCGGCAGAGAACATGGTGCGCCAGATGGAGTACTTGGGTTACTACAACTCTTCCATCCGCACGGAGCTTTCTACTGAGGACAAAGAGGCCAAGGTGCAGTACATCATCCACCCCGGCAGAAGATATATAATCAAGGATTTTTGCTACGAATTACCAGAGGGCGAAGAGTTCCGCCGCATATTCATGGCCGATACCGCCAATGTTTCCATCCACAACGGGGAATACCTGTCCGTGGCAGCCCTGGAGGCCGAATCCATCCGCGCCGCAGCCTATCTTCGCGAGCAGGGATACTACGACATCGACAAGACGGCCTTTTCTTTCCTGGCCGATACCCTGGCCGGCGACGGTTATGCCAAGCTGACAATGCGGGTGGGGCAGAAGGAAGAAGGGGAGACCGCCAGGATTCCTGTAAGGTATAAGTTCGGCAATGTCTCCATTACTTATCCCAAGTCAATCAAGTTCCGGCAGAAAGTTCTCAAGAACCTGAATACTATAAAGCCCGGAAAGCCTTATTCAGAATCAACCATAAACACTTCATATTCAAGGTTTTCCGCCCTTAGCGCTCTTAGCGGCGTGCGCATTACCCTGGACCGTTCCACCTTCGACGACGGTATAGTGGACTGCGAGATTGCGCTTACTCCGGCTAAGCAAAGGGGAGTGAAGCTGAATATTGAGGGTTCCTCAAACTCCAACGGTCTTATCGGTATTTCTCCGGAGATTACCTATTACAGCCGTAATATTTTCCGTGGCAGTGAGACGCTTAATCTTACCTTCCTTGGCGACTGGCAGTTCAAGCCGGGTACCGATATCAAATCTACCGAGTTCGGTGTGTCCGGTGGTATCACTTTCCCGCGTTTTTTGCTGCTGCCCACGTCGTTTTTCCGCAACAGGGTACCTACCACGCAGATAAAGGCCTCTATTAACGCCCAGGACAGGCCGGAGTACAAGAGGGACATATTCTCTACGTCTTACACCTACTTGTGGTCCGGAGGCCGTTTTTATTACCAGTTCATGCCTCTGGGTATTAGCATGGTGAAGTTGCATCACATTGACGAGAGCTTTTTTGAGTCGATTTCTACGAATCCTTTCCTTAAGAATGCATACCAGAGCCACTTGGACATTGGTTCCAGTTTCACGGTTTATTATACTACCGATGCTTCCGTGGTTCCTGCCGGTTCCTATAAATATGCGCGTCTTAAGGTGGATATGTCCGGTAATATCCTGAGCCTTATCGATGGCTCTTTCAAGAGGAATGAGGATGGTGCGGCGCTCATCTGGAATACTCCTTATTCGCAGTATATCCGCGGCGAGCTCACGCTTGGCAGCACCTGGAGCCTGGGAGGCTCCGTCACCCTGGCCACACGCCTTCTGGCAGGTGCCGGCTATGCTTACGGGAACTCTTCTGCGCTGCCTTTTGAGAAGCACTTCTATAGCGGCGGTGCCAACAGTCTTAGGGGCTGGCAGGCTCGTGCAGTAGGTCCTGGTTATGCCAAGAGGAACGAGAACTTTGTTATTCCCAGCCAGACTGGAGACCTTAAGCTGGAAGCCAACGCAGAACTGCGCTTTGGCATTTACAGCATTCTTTCAGGTGCTATCTTTACGGATGTTGGTAATATCTGGACTATTAACAGCGGTTCTTCAGAGAACCCGGAGGGGCGCTTCAACATGGATAATTTCCCGGGCAGTCTTGCTGCCGACTGGGGCTTCGGCCTGCGCTTCAACTTTAGCGTTCTGCTGCTTCGTCTTGATATGGGCCTTAAGCTCCGCGATCCTTCCCTTGACGGCTCCAAATGGGTCGGTCCCAAGTCCTGGTTCAAGAACAACGGCAACGCAATACATTTAGGTGTCGGTTATCCCTTCTAAGGAAGGTCCAACCTACTCCTAAATGTATATTTGCCTATACTGGGTGAGCAAGCTCCCCCAAACCCCCTGGCCTGCGCTGCTTCAACTTGCCTTGCAAGTCTTGCAACGCTCCGGCCTGCGCCTGAAGGCGCCCTTTCTGTCACTGCCGACCTGATTGGCAATCCCATTCCTGTCATTTCGACCGCAGCGAAGAAATCTCATCATTGAGTATCACTGAGTTACGCATTTTAACTCCCGAAAAACCCCAGAGTTAAATCACGTAAGTGCCTGATAATCAATCATCCGATTTATTTGGAGAATTTAGATAATATCGAACCGGACGTTCGGGCTCAGAATGATAACCATCCACCATGTTGACAAGAGATCTAATCAAATCCAAACGCAAGGCCTTTTCCAATTTGGCAATGGTCTCAAGAGTCAGATTCTCCCGACCTTTAAGAAGCACAGAGATATACTGTTGAGTGCATCCCAAGGATTCAGCAAGCTGCTTCTGAGTTACTCCTAGCGCCTTCATACGGTGAAGCACACGTATAGCGATTGCCGTAGAATAGGGGAGCCAGTCCTGATTCTTTCTCAAGAATTCCACATCCTTAAGCATCTGCTTATTCCCGGGCGTCTTCACCTGGTTGTTCTTCAGTATGTCTATTGCCTTTACCATTATGATAGTGTTTTGATTCCGTCTACATCTACTGCGCCTTCCTCCAACAGGAAATTACGCACACGTTCCAGCCGCTCCAATTCCCTTTGAGTTTGAGCTCTTTCCTGCATTGTACGGGTTAGTTTGATAGCCCCACCGGTTATGACAAACACGTCTTTATCTAGCTTGATAGCGTATATGCGCAACCAGGACGCATGCCCGGATACTTCTTTCCCTTTTGCCTTTTCTTTTGAGAGTATCATCTCACCTAACCTGGAGTTCTCCAAAGGCCTGAACAAGCTCTCCAGCGGAATCTCCGGCTTCAAATCCAGAATAAGGCACGCAAGAGTTGTTGCATCCTTAACCGTATCAAATATCGCCAAGTCTACATTTGATATATGAAAATAGCTTTCCAAATCTGCAATATTCGCCTCGAAGAACTCCCGCAGATATACCGGATCCAGCCAATTTCCAAGCAGTTGACTCAGCACATTCTCTTCTTCTCCATCGTACACTGTGGACCAAAGCTTTCCGTTCGATAATACATCCTCAAATCTCATACTCTTTCTTTTTTGCAAAGATAAACACAATCTATAAATTGTACAAGCTTTGGATTGTTTATTTTGCAAAAAACAACATAAACATAACCTCATAATATCCTGTAAACCAACTAAACTCTCAGTAAGACTTTGGAATCGGCATATTTTTTCTTATATTTGTGTGTCGGGGTTTTAATCCCGCATAAAAGACATATTTATAAGCGTTTGCTTGGCATCGGTTGATCCTTAAAATCGCCAATTTTATTTTAACCTTCCGTGCTCTGAGCGAATGCTCATACTATAGGTGTGAGCAGAGTCTTGAGCGTAGGTTAAGGGTATTTGGCGATACCTAAGGATCGGGTTCAAAGAAGAAGCTCACACCTTCTTTCATATAGTATAGTAAGGACATTAAATATTGATTATTAATACTTAAACGCTAGCATCATGAAAAAGATCTCAGTTATTTCGGTACTATGTATCATCGTTCTGTTTTTGGGATGTTCAAAAGAAAGTAAAAAGCTTGAAGTAACCCCACAAAGTATCTCAGTTTATTCAGAAGGAACAGTACAACTAAAAACTAATGTTAATGATGCAAAGTATTCTTCAAATGATACTTACTATGCATCTGTTAGTCAAACTGGACTTGTAAAAGGAGAAAAAGTAGGTAAGACGAACATCGTCGTTTCCTCGTCTTCTGGCTCCGTCACAGTCCCCATTACAATAATGAACAAGTATTCCCTTTATCCTGATTTAGATGGTTTAATCGGAAAAGGGATGTCAGATGTAACAAAAATTTTGGGATCAAATTATAATACATCTACATCATCTTCCGGATCTGTCACAAACACTTATATAACTCCAACTAATTATGCAGATGCAATTATATGTTTAATGAGCGGATCAACAGTAAGCAGTATTGGCGTTTTAGTCCCAACAACTAATACAACAATGTTAACTAACCACCTTCTCGAACGCTATTCTATTGCCGGAATGCAAAATGAATTCTACTTTTTTGTAAATCATGGGAAAAAAGTAGTTATAGCATTGGAGGTGTATTCTGCTAAATATTTGCTTGTTTTGTATTATGAATACACATCGACAAAAGCAAGTAACCAAATAGATTTTTCAAGTATTTCAGAATTGAACAGCATATTGTAGTCCATTGATACTTTTATCAATAGCGACTTCTGGCGACCAGAAAGAATAATATACTGCATTTGTTTCTATCTGATACCAACAGGTAGTTTTATAAATCCAATGATTAATAGCACGCTATAGGTCAGATTAAAGAAAAGGGCTGGTTTTTCTGGCCCTTTTCTTATATGATTTTATAACTATTTGAATTATAGGTATTTGTAAAATACATTAAGATAATAGCATATTCTGAATGTACATAAATAAGTAAGGCACCGCCGCCGCTCAACCACAAAGAGCGGCGGCTACGGGCTCGCTCAGTCCCGGGCACCGAACAAGGGCCCAGTCCTGGCGGCCGTTACCAGCAATACTTTTACGCTGTGATGGGAAGTGCTTCTGGTCTGCTGAAGAAGCGTGCGGTCTAAATGACAGGCTGTAGCAGGTGTAAGCAACAAAATGTCGCAGGTGTGCGGGCAAAACGTCGCGGGTGTAAAAAAATGGGCTGACCTGCAACGCTGGAAGCGCTGAGTAGTCGAAAACCGTCGCAGGTCGGGCAAAAATATCACACCTGCGACACAGCAGACATTGGGATGCCCGATTAGGTCGGGCATGACAGAAAAGATCGATATTTGAGTATCAATGAGTTAGCCACTTTGCTTGTCGCACATTTGCTACAAGCAAATCACATAAGTAGTTGATAATCAATCTAAGAGTGGCAGAGGAGAGGGGGGCTATGGCCTTAGAAAAAGAATCGGGAAGCGCGGAAGCCATGCGCAGGGAGCGGTGCACGGACACAGGGGCTGGCGGGATAATGCTTGCATTAGACTGACAGCCAATGTGGCTGGGCGGGACGGCGTGTGTTTGACAACCGTTACGGGTGGCCGAAGGACGCCCGTAAAAGGGCGGAGTCAGCCGTCAAGCGACCGGGTTGGGCCCGTTCTTTTTCGCAGGTCTAGGCCCCCTCTCCTCTGCCGCCTATTTCTTTGAGCCGTAGTACTTGGGCCAACAAGTTTTAAGGTATTCTTTGCAAGTTTTGGAAGCCCGAAGGGCTGACACAGGGGGAAGTCTGTAAAGACTGGCCGGGGGGTACGCCCCCCGGTAAATGAACATATGGCCAAAATATTATGGTTCAAAACTTTTTGGAGCCATAATATTTGGGCCAGCAGGCCTGGAGGTAAGATTTGAGGGTAGATTCATGCTTATTATCGGCAGGGGAGTAGAAGACGGTGCCGCGAAGCTGGTCAGGCATGAATTCAAGGTCTGTGAAATGCCCCGGATAATCATGAGCATACTTGTAACCATCCGCATACCCAATCTTAGCCATAAGCTCCGTAGGAGCATTCCTAAGATAAAGCGGAACACTGGCCGTAGGATTCTCCTTAACAGCCGCCAAAGCAGTATCAATAGCCATATAGGCCGAGTTGCTCTTGGGCGAAGACGCCAAGTAAATAGCTGTCTCTGAAAGAGGTATGCGGGCCTCCGGCATGCCGATGGAGTTGACGATACGGAAGCAGGAATCCGCCAGCAGCAAAGCATTCGGATTGGCCAAGCCGATGTCCTCCGCCGCCAGAATGCAAAGCCTCCTGGCGATAAAAAGCGGATCCTCTCCGCCATCAATCATCCTGGCAAGATAATACACCGCAGCATTAGGGTCTGAACCGCGGACGCTCTTGATAAAAGCAGAAATTACATCGTAATGCATCTCACCGCCCTTATCATAGCGCATAACATTCTCCTGAAGATACTGCCCAACAGCCTGATTATCAATAACTATCGGCTTACCGGAAGGACTGGCATCAACAACAATCTCAAGGGCATTCAGAAGCTTGCGGGCATCGCCGCCGCTAAAGCGCAGCAAAGCCTCGGACTCCTTAATAGTAATATCCTTGGTAGACAGCACCGGATCCGTCTTTAGAGCACGGTCCAAAAGCCACAGAAGATCCTCTGTATCAAGAGATTGCAAAATAAAGACCTGACAGCGGGAGAGTAGGGGATTGATAACCTCAAACGAAGGATTCTCCGTAGTAGCGCCAATCAGCACCACCGTACCGTCCTCTACAGCCCCCAGAAGCGCATCCTGCTGAGCCTTGCTAAAGCGGTGAATCTCGTCGATAAAAAGTATCGGAGCACCTCCCTTGTTACTGGCAAATACAGAGTTCCTGTCGGCCTTAGCCTTGTCAATTACGTCACGGACATCCTTAACGCCAGCGGAAACAGCAGAAAGCGTGTAGAAATCACGCCCCGCAGAACTGGCCACAATGCGCGCCAAAGTGGTCTTACCGGTACCGGGAGGGCCCCAAAGAATAAAGGATGAGATATTGCCGGACTCCAGCATGTTGCGAAGCACGCAACCAGGCCCCACAAGGTGCTTCTGGCCGACATAGCCGTCCAGTGAAAGCGGACGCATCCTCTCCGGCAGGGGAGGGAGCAGGGAAGTGAGGTGCCCGGGATCTGACATACCGGATTAGAGTTTCTTTGTATAGATTCTGCGACGTTTCTTTTGCTCGGTCTCGAACATACCCCACTGCTGCTGCACGGTGGTATTGGTCTCAAGCTCTGCATTAGTCTCTCCGTAAACAAACTTTCCGCGCTTCATACGAGGGATTAAGTCGCTGAAAATCAACGCCATAAGACCCTTGTTACGATACTCCGGCTTAACTCCTACAAGCAGAAGCTCTATGCATTCCTCGTGCTTGAAGAAGAGGGAACGCATAATGTAGTACCAGCCAAGAGGGAAGAGCTTGCCACGGCATTTCTGGAGGGCAACCCTAATAGAAGGAACGGCGATGCCATAGGCAGCCATCTCTCCGTTGGGATCCTCGATAACGGTAACGTATTCAAAATCAAGTATTCCAAGGTAATCCTTGATATACTTGTCAACCATTTCGTCCGTCATCGGGGTAAAGTTGTACAGGTCTTTATAGGTCTCGTTAATAACCTTGAAAAGCTTGTAGCCGAGGCCTTCGCGAAGTACCTCCTTGCGAGTTAACTTCCTGACTCTGAAGCCATAACGCTCAGTAACGATTTCTCCAACCTTGACAATCTTCTCCGGCAAGACATCAGGGATGTATACCTTGTATTCCACCCAGTCGATCTCCTTGGCATAGCCAAGTTTTTCCATGTGCTCCGGATAGTAAGGATAGTTATAAATGAGGGCCATGGTACAGAGCTGGTCATAGCCGTCTATAAGCATGCCTTCAGGGTCAAAATCAGTGAATCCAAGAGGGCCGGAAATGGTATCCATGCCTTTCTGGCGGCCATATTCCTCTACGGAATCCAACAGGGCTTTGGTAACCTCGATATCGTCGATAAAGTCTATCCAGCCGTAGCGGACCTCGTTATGTTTCCAGATTTCATTGGCCCGATGGTTAATAATAGCAGCCACACGACCGGCCAGACAACCGTCTTTGTAAGCCAGGTAAAGCGCGGCTTCACTGAATTTATAGCAAGGATTCTTTTTCTCGTTGAATGTATTGAATTCGTCCAGAAAGAGCTTCGGAACGAAATACTTGTTTCCCTTGTACAGCTTGTTAGGAAAATCCACAAAGGCCTTCAAATCCTTTTTGGAGGTAACCTGTTTAATTGTAACAGCCATATTTGGTAATATCTAGTTTAGAGTTTAGTCTTTTATTGTAAGTATATCAGGTGCAAATATAGAAAAAAACCTTCAAAAGAGGGAAATAATATCGTATCTTTGTACGACAATTCAAGGGTAAACGGCTACTGGCACTACCCTGTCGCATTTGTTACACAATTTATATTATGTTAAGTAAAGTATTAAGAAATACTTCCCTATATGCCTAGAAAAGACAAACAGGTCACTCTGACCAACGTTACAATAGAAGCCGTCGCTGCAGAAGGCAAAGCTCTGGCACATGTAGACGGAATGGTTCTGTTTGTACAGTTTGCCGTTCCTGGCGACGTTGTCAACGTCAAGGCCGTAAAAAAACACAGCTACATGGAAGGCTACATCACAGAACTTGTGACGCCTTCACCGCACAGGCTTGAGCCGTTCTGCAAGCACTTCGGCACCTGTGGCGGCTGTAAATGGCAGCCCCTGCCTTACCAGATGCAGCTGGAGGCCAAAACACAGCAGGTCTACGACCAGCTTGTACGCATCGGCCATTTGGACGTTCCGCAGGTCTCCCCTGCCTTGGGCTCAGAGAAAACGGCCTTCTACCGCAATAAACTTGAGTTTTCCTTCAGCAACAGACGCTGGTTCGACTACGGAGAAACCCTTGAGGGCCTCCCGGAGAGCCAAAAATGTGGCCTGGGCTTTCATGTAGGCCGCTTTTTTGACAAAGTCCTGGATATTGAAAAATGCTGGCTCCAGCCAGAGCCTTCAAACGCTATCCGCTTGTTTATCAAGCAGTTAGCTATAGAAAAAGGCTATACATTCTACGATATCCGCAACAATACCGGCTTCCTTAGGAACATGTTCGTCCGCTGCAACAGCAAAGGAGAATTCATGGTAATAATCTGCTTCGGAGAAAACAAGAAGGAACAGATCACTACCCTACTGGACGCAGTCGCAGAGCGTTTCCCTGAGATTGTATCCCTCTATTATGTGGTCAACCTCAAGAAAAACGACTCCATTTCAGACCAGGAATGCACCCTTTACAAGGGCGACGACGCCATCTACGAGCAAATGGAGAACCTCCGCTTCAAGATCGGCCCCAAATCCTTCTACCAGACCAATAGCGACCAGGCATATCGCCTTTACAGCGTGGTAAGGGACTTCGCCGGACTCACCGGTTCAGAGGTGGTTTACGACCTTTACACCGGCACCGGAACCATCGCCCAGTTCGTATCGGCAAAAGCCGCCAAAGTAATTGGTATTGAATATGTTCCGGAGGCAATAGAAGACGCTTGGACAAACGTTAAACTTAACGGAATCACCAACTGCGACTTCTACGCCGGAGACATGAAGGACATGCTAACCGACGACTTCGTGGCAGAACACGGAAGGCCGGATGTGGTTATCCTCGATCCCCCTCGCGCAGGCATCCATCCGGACGTTGCCGATGTCATACTGAAAGCCAACCCGGAAAAGATAGTTTATGTTAGCTGCAACCCCGCCTCCCAGGCAAGGGATTTGGCCATTTTGCAGCAAAATTATAAGATTACGGACGTACAACCCGTAGATATGTTCCCTCATACCCACCACGTAGAAAACGTCTGCAGACTAATTAGAAAATAAGTCATCATGTTTCAGTCGATACTTGTTCTGATTGCAGGTCTGGCCCTGATCCTTCTTGGAGCGGAGGCCATGGTCAAAGGTGCTTCCGGCATAGCCAGGAAGCTGGGTATCAGCGAGTTCATCATCGGTCTTACAATTGTCGCCATCGGCACGTCAGCCCCGGAAATGGTGGTTAGCGTAGTCGGAGCGGCAGAGGGCAATTCAGACGTCAGTGCGGGCAATGTAATGGGGTCCAATATCTTCAACGCCCTCATCATCCTGGGCGTGATGGCCCTGCTGAAGCCTGTGTACGTCACCGCCACCAACAAAAAATTCGACATCCCCTGGTACGCCGCCTTCACACTGGCAATTTTCCTTGTCGGAAAGGCCCATACCCTGTTTGGAATAGGATCAGAGGACATACTTTCCAGGCCGATGGGAATAATAATGCTGGCCGCCTTCAGCGGATATATATGGCTGACCTTCCGCAAAAGCGGAAAGGCATCGGAACAGGACTCCCCTGCCCCTGCGGACAATGGCAAGTTGTGGGTTTATATACTGATGCTGCTGGCCGGCATCGGCGCACTTATCTTCGGAGGCCGTATCTTCGTCGATTCTGCGGTTGACGTAGCCCACATGGCAGGCCTGAGCGACAAATTCATTGCAATTACGGTTCTGGCCCTGGGCACTTCCCTGCCGGAGTTTGCCACAAGCGTACTGGCCACCATCCAGGGTAAAAGCCAGTTGGCCCTGGGCAATGTGCTGGGCTCAAACATCTTCAACCTGATGCTGGTTCTGGGCACATCCGCAGTTATTTCTCCAGTGCACATGAACAATATCACGCTGATAGACTTCGGCGTGCTGCTGCTTGGCGCCGTAGTGCTGCTTTACAATATCATCGGCCGCGGTCCCAAGAAACTTGACTGGAAGGGCGGTATGATTTTCGTAGCCCTGTATGCCGGTTATATGATTTATCTGTTTAAAAATTTATAAGCCCATGTTAGTCAATCTATTGGACATTGTAATCAAGGACACTGTAAACGTGGTGGATTCTGCCAAGGCTGCTATCGTAAGCCTTAAAGAGCAGTTTAAAGAAGATCCTTCCGGCGTTCTCAGCGACCTTGGAAACCAGGCTATCAGCTTTGGTATCAAAGTGCTCATAGCCCTGCTTATCTACATCATCGGTGCATGGATAATCAGGAGAATCAAGAAGATTCTACACAAAGTGTTTACAAAGAAGGGCACGGACAAAACAATCGCCACCTTTGTTACAAGCCTTGTGAGCATCACCCTTACCGTACTGCTGATTATTATTACCGTAAGCCAGCTTGGCATAAATACAACCTCTCTGGCAGCGCTTTTGGCCGCAGGTGGTATGGCAATAGGCATGGCCCTGAGCGGCACGGTACAGAACTTCGCAGGTGGCATTATGCTGCTTATCTTCAAACCTTTCAAGGCCGGAGACTACATCAAGGCCCTTGGGCATGAAGGTTTTGTTACTGAAGTCAATATCGTAAGCACAAAAATCCGCGCATTTGACAACTCCATTATCGTGCTGCCGAACGGCGCCCTGTCCAGCGGCAACATAGACAACTTCTCACACAACCCCACTCACCGCTGCTCCTGGACCGTTAACGTAAGCTATGGCAGCGACCCGGACAAGGTTCGCGAGATTCTGCTGGGCATGTTCAAAGGCGACGACAGGATACTAGACAGCACCACACCCGGTATTCCTGACCCCACAGTCAATCTTACCGCACTGAAAGACAGCACTATAGAGTTCACACTCAGGGCTTGGGTAAAGACCGATGACTACTGGCCGGTGCTTCTGCAGTACAACGAAGAACTGTACAAGAAACTCCCTGCCGGAGGAGTGTCATTCGCATTCCCCCAGATGGATGTTTTTATAAAGAATAAAGATTAGCAGTCTACGCAGACAGGCAAGTCTTCCTTAGCTTTGACCGGGTTGGAATAGATGGCAAGAAGTATCTTCCTGAGTTCCTCCCGGTCAAGTTTTTCTTCCTGACCGAAGGGCAAAAGAGCTACCTTGTCCAGCTGTCCCTCTATATAAGCCTTGAATTTCTCAAGATCCTCCGGAGTATACTTGTCTGCCTTGGCGGAATTGCCGTTTACAAGGTCGTAGGCCATGTAGTTGGTCTTCCAGAGCTTGTATCCCTCACGAACACGAACATCAACCGCGTGGCGGATAATCTGGTAACGGTCGTTTCCGGTACAGAACGATGCCTCGTATATCTCTTTATGGGTAAGCGGACTGCCGATGTTAAGGTGGATATGACCCTTGTACTCCTTGATACCCGTAGCGATGCTCAAAAGGTCTTCATTCTCTGCCTTCACGTACTTGTGGCTGCGGGAAATCAGAAGCTCACGTGCCTTAAGAATATCGCAAGGCTCATATTCGTAAGAAATACTGAGCGGGATTATGTTAAGGGCCTCGAAGTTCTCTGTAAACTCTCCGGGACCGCTCATATCAAGCATCTTGAGCAAGCCCTGCTCCGTGGTATCCATGCCGTCCTTGGTCCTTCCTTCCCTCTGGGCCAGCCAAATGGAGCTTACGCCCTCTGTAATATTCTTACGGATGTACTTGCTAAGCAACTGGGACGACAGATAAAGGCTCCTGGCAGATATTCCCCTGATGACCTTGATCATCCTGTTAGAGCGGATAAGAAGCTCTACATACTTGTTGCTCAAGAGGTTATCGCCCACGGCAATCTGAGTCATAGGCATGGCGTTCTTAAACAACATGAACTGCGTAAGGGCAGGATCCAGAATGATATCCCTGTGGTTTGCCAGAGCCAGGAAACAGCCGTCTACGGCGCGCAGATTCTCCAGACCATCGAAGGTAAAACCGGCAGAAGTATTGTTGACAACCCACTCTACGGCTTTGGTCATAACCAGCCTCTGGAACTCGTCCACGCTATGAACCTGCTTGAGGGCATCCCTAAGGAAGGTCTCCGGCTCATTGGGAAATATATACTTTGAAACAGCCAATACGGCAGGATGATCTGCCACAACGCCAAGCGCTTTTGACGCTTCTTCGTCGTTGTACGGGCTTATACTTTCGAACTCGTTGATTTCAGACATGAGGTTAGGAATCTTAGTATCCTCACAAAGTTATTTAAAAATGGCAAATAAAGCAACTATTTGCAAAGATTATTTACTTGCAGGACGCACCAGTAGCGAACTGTCTCCATAGCTAAGGAAACGGAAGCCATTGGCCAGCGCATAGTCATATACAGGTCTCCAATTGCCATTAAGGAAGGCAGATACAAGCAGTATAAGGGTACTCTCCGGCTGATGGAAATTTGTAACCAACACATCAACTACCCTAAATTTAAATCCCGGTACGATGATGATTCTAGTACCAGCAACAAGTTGAGTCAAACCTCTATCCTTCAAGTATTTTATAATAGCATTTAAAGCATCGCTTAAAGTAATTCCGCTGTAGTCCCCCTCGTACGGAGCCCACTGCTCAACATCCTCCGGAACACCGTTTTTAATAACGGATACTCCTATATAATACAAAGACTCCAGGGTACGTACCGATGTTGTACCGACGGCTACGAGAGGCCCTTTCTTGGCAAGAAGTTTCTCCAAAAATTCAAGGGTGACAACAAAAGGCTCCCTATGCATTTTATGTTTGGAGACTTCTGAATCCTTTACCGGAAGGAAGGTACCGGCACCTACGTGCAAGCAGACATTTTCTATATCTATTCCCTTTGCGCGGATGTCATCCAAAACTCTTTCTGTAAAGTGCAAACCGGCCGTAGGAGCGGCTACAGAGCCTCTTATACGGGCATACAGGGTCTGATAACGCTCATGGTCGATAGCCTCTGTTTCCCTGTCTAGATAAGGAGGAATAGGAACATTGCCGCAGATCTCCAGAACCGCAGAAAAGGGCTTTCCGCCCTTCCAGAAGAACTCTACTACACCAGTCTGGCCCTCTTTATTTACAAGGGATGCCTTAAGCTCAAGGGCTTCAGCCTCAGGACTGGCAGCCTCTGAATCAGTATAGAAAGACAGGATATCGCCCTTCCAGCGCTTTGAATTGCCTATTACGCATTCCCACTGGCAGCGCTCAGTGCTTGCAAAAGCCAGGTTATACTCTTCCGGCTGCACAGGACGCAGGCAGAATATCTCTACGATAGCACCAGTATCGCGCTTGAAATGCAGTCTGGCCGGTACTACCTTGGTGTCATTAAACACCATCATAGAACCCTCAGGAAGCAGTTCAGGCAGGTTCCTGAATACGTATGAGTCTATTTTTCCGTCTTTATAATACAATAATTTAGAGGAATCCCTCTCCGGCAGCGGGTATTTTGCAATACGATCCGATGCAAGAGGGTAGGTATAGTCTTCTATATGAAGTTCCGGTATCATTATCTGCGTCAAAATTCAAAAATCGCGGCAAAGTTACACATTAGGTCGCAAATCTGAAAATCTCGTAAACACGTAAAAAATATCCACATGGAAATCGCCTTTTCAACATGTTATAAACATGACACATTTTTTAATTCACAGGCTAGTTTTGTAAAGTTTACAAAACTAACACCCAGTTTACAATTAACAATGTTACTATTTTATATTTGTTAAATAAGAGTAATTTATATAGATTATCACAAATTTCTATGTAACAGATAATCAGGAAGTTTCATAAGGTTATTTGTATTGCAAAATTAAATATACAATGTAAACAAGTGACTACCCTATCGCATATAGTCAATTATTGGGTTAGGTTATTGCACTTACCTTGTTTATAATCAGTGATTTATTTGCATTTAGCTAAAGTATTAGATAATATATTTTCGGGGCTGTATTGTCTTATGTACGATTTACAACAAATGTTACAGGTATTTTGTTTTATAAAAAATAGTTGTATATTTGTAAAAACATCTGTAACAGAAATGAACACCAGATTGGAGCAATTTTTGGCTGCTGAAAACATCTCTCAATCGCAGCTCGCAGATACCCTTGGAGTGGCAAGGGCCAGCATCTCACACATCCTGGCCGGGAGAAACAAGCCCGGTTATGAATTTGTGACCAATCTTATGCGCTGCTACCCTGCCCTGAACATCGAATGGCTTTTGCTTGGAAAGGGTAAGATGTACAAGAGCGCTGAAATTCCGCAGTCTCAGGAGGCAATTCCTGCCCCTCAGGCCGCAGAAGAGCCCGATCCTTCACTGTTTGACTCCCCTTCTGAGCCTGCCGAAACACCTGATACTCAGCAAGTTGAGCAAACGCCTCAAATTCATTCCGCTGAGCCCGATCGTAAAATTGTACGTGTGATAGCTTTTTACAGTGACGGCACCTACGGAGAGCTTATCTAGCTTTTTTTGATACAAATCGGAAAATAGTTGCTATCTTTACGCTATGTACAAGATTTTAAGGTTTTTCTTATCATTCTTGAGCGCAGAGAGGGCACTCAGAATTGTACTGGCCTGTGTATCATTCATGGGCCGTATCCGCATACTGCGTCCCATTACGCGTATATTATATAAGAGGAATGACCCTAAACTTGAGAGAACAGTCTTTGGAATCAAGTTCAACAACCCTGTAGGTATGGCCGCCGGCATAGACAATAGCGGCAAATACAGCCGTCATTTCTCTGACATGGGCTTCGCCTTCCTTGAAATAGGCTCCGTCACTCCCCTTGCGCAAAAGGGAAACCCTATGCCAAGGCTCTTCATGCTGCCCAAAGACAAGGCCGTAATTGCCCGTATGGGATTTAATAACGACGGTATCAAAGCAGTAATAGAAAACCTCAAAAAAACGCGTCCTACAGCCGTTATAGCGGCAAATATATCAAAAAACAGCATCAGCGAAGGGGACAAGATAGTCAAGGATTACGGCTACTGTTTTTCTATGCTGTATGACTTTGTAGATATGTTTGTAGTGAACATATCCTGCTCATTTACAGACGGTAAGCAGCCGGACATCTCCTATCTTTCAGAGATAATCGACGAGATGCTGGAGACCCGAATGACCTTGGATCAGTACAAGCCTGTCCTGCTTAAGATTACCCCGGATATCGGCCATTCCCAGGTGGATGAAATCCTTAATTATGCCCTTCTTTCAGGCATAGACGGCATTGTAGCCGGTGGTGCCACACTAAGCCGCGAAGGCCTTGATACCAAACCGGAGAAGCTGGAAAAGATAGGCGACGGCCGTCTGTCCGGTGCTCCCCTGTTCAAAAAGAACCTTGAACTTGTCAAGTATATCCACACGCAGACAAAGGGACGTCTTCCCATCATCGGCTGCGGTGGCATAATGAACCCCCAGGACGCAGCACAAATGCTGGAGGCAGGTGCTTCACTGATTGAAATCTGCTCCGGACTCATCTACAACGGCCCTTCCCTGGTCAAAAAGATAAACAAATACCTTATTTCCCACAATGCTTAAAGCATCCATCTGTACAATCGGCGACGAGCTTCTGATAGGTCAGGTGATTGACACCAATTCCGCCAGTATTTCGCGCGCCATAGGCGCCATCGGAGCAAAAGTCACAGCTATGGTTTCCATCCCGGACGACGGTGCCAGGATTATTTCAGACCTTAAAGCCCAATTGGCTGTAAATGATATAGTTATAACTACCGGAGGCCTTGGTCCAACTAAGGACGACATTACCAAACAGGCCCTGGCAACCCTGTCCGGAACAGACCAATACTATATGCACGACGGGCAGTTGGAGATTGTACACGCCATACTTAAAAGCAGGGGCCTGGACGTACTGGATATCAATCGCCAGCAGGCCATGGTACCCAAGACATGCGAGGTCATACTAAACAAGCGCGGAACGGCTCCGATTATGGTATTCAGGGGGCTTGGAAGCGGGAATTCCACCCTATACGCAATGCCCGGCGTACCCTTTGAGACAGAAGCCGCCCTGCCGGACGTAGTTGCGGATATCGTTGCCCATTACCCTACGGACAACATACTTCACCGCAATATAATGACCTACGGAATGGCAGAATCGGCCCTTGCAAAGAAGATCTCAGACTGGGAAGATTCACTTCCTGAAGAGGTCCATCTGGCCTATTTACCGGACCCGCTAAAGGGTGTAAGACTGCGTTTATCTATTTATAGCGGCAGTTTAGATAACGAAAAGCAAATAATTGATAATAAGATAAAAGAACTTTCCGATATTCTTGGAGACACCATCTACTCCTACGAGGACGACACCCTTGAGGGAGCCATCGGAAAGATACTCAAAGAGAAGGGGCTCACCCTTAGTGTGGCAGAGTCCTGCACCGGAGGCGAAATCGCCCACCTTATCACCACCGTACCTGGGTCATCGGCCTACTTCCTGGGGTCAGTTACCTCTTATGCGGTAAAGATCAAGGAACAGGTGCTTGGAGTACCGGCAGAGACCATTGAAAAGTACGGTGTAGTAAGCAGTCAGACGGTAGAGGCGATGGCCGATGGCGTCCGCAAACTCACCGGTAGCGATTATGCCGTAGCCACGACAGGCTTCGCCGGCCCTGGAGGCGGCGACGAGCGCGAGCCCGAAGGCACGGTTTGGGTAGGAATTGCCACCCCGAAGGGAGTATTTTCCCAGAGATATAATTACAGAAATGACCGTAGACGCAACATACAGCGCTTTGCGGCGTCTGCCCTGTTTACCCTGCTAAAGCGTCTTAGAAGCGAAGTTCTCTACGTCTGAGAGCACTCTTAAGAAGTTACCGCCGGCAATCTTCTCTACCGCGTCTTCATTGTAGCCGCGGCGGCGGAGTTCGTCAAACAGTACGGGAATCTTGGATGCATTTTCAAGGCCTTCCGGGGGAACCACTATTCCATCAAAGTCGGAACCAATTCCAACCGCCTCTATTCCAGCCACGTTAACAGCATGGTCTATATGGTCTACAACCCTCTTGTATGACGGCCTGGGAAGCTCCAGAAGGCGCTCCTGCATCTGGTCCCAAGCCTGGCGCCTGGAGGCATCCGCAGGGTCTTCTATGAACTTTTCTTCTACCGCATCGGCCTCATCGGAAAGAGGATTGGCAGAGAAGGAGGCATTGAAGCCATCGTCCAGGAAGGCGGGATAGAAGTTTATCTGGATGACGCCGCCCTTGTCCGCCAGGGCACGGAGCATCTTATCGTCCAAATTTCGCCTGTGAGAGGCCAGGGCACGGCAACATGAGTGTGTGCTCACAATCGGGGTCTCCGACGCGCTCAGGGCATCGTAAAAGGTCTTATCGGAGGCGTGGGCAAGGTCTACTATCATACCAAGTTGGTTCATACGGGCAACGACCTCTTCTCCGAAGGGGCTGAGGCCGTTCCAGGTAGTACCCTGCGATGCACTGTCCGCAATCTGGTTGTCCCCGTTATGGGTAAGGGTCAGATACCTTACACCCTGGGCGAAAAGCTCTTCTAGATTGGCTATGGACTTGCCGATGGGCATGCCGTTTTCCATCCCGAAGAATATGGAAATCAAGCCTTTAGCCTTATTGTTGTAGACATCGGCCACGGTATAGGCCTGGGAGACATAATCACATGCTGCTATGGCCTCCTTGGTAGCGGAGAGCATCTTGTGCACGTAAGGGAGAGCTATCTCCTGAGGCTTTGACTGGGAAGTGTAGAGCGCAAAAAAACAGGCATCGACTCCCCCTTCGCGAAGTTTGGGGAAGTCGATGTGTCCGAGTCGGCTTCTACGCCCCAGATCGCGCAGGCGGACCACCTGGGAAGGTGTATCACAGTGCGAATCCAGAACTATCATAGACTATTTCTTTCCGTTATAACGGGTAATTGAAGACTTTTCTACTTTAACAATCTCTACTGAAGGGTCGCTCATGAAGGATACAAGGCTGCCACCCTTAAGGTCAAGCGAAAGGATCTTGGTAGCATTTACGTAAGCCTTGCCACCAACCATGGCCAATTCTGCCTCTTCAAGAGTATAAGCGGTAACATCCGTCTCTGCGGAATTCTTGCTTGCAAGGCCAAGTTTCTTTGCTGTTCCGTTGGTAATTGCAATCTTGGAAGAGCCGGAGGCGTTTACATTGATGATTTCAGAGCTACCGGAGGCGGTAACATCTGCAGAACCATCAGTCTTTACTGTAAGCTCCTCACAATTAGACAGATTCGCCTTGAGCAATGACTTCTTGGCGCTCTTAAGCAGCACCTTGGGAGCATCAAAGGATGCAGTTGCACTAACCTTGTCAAGGGTTTCTACAGATACGTTCCTGGCGGTAACGTTTAGGCCGCTGATAGAGGTCTCGTCCTCCATCTTAAGGGTAAAGCCATTAACGTTGAAGTGTGCTCCGGAAGCATCTACCTTAACGTTGTCTTTCAGAGAAAGAGATTCTAGGTTTGGAGTATGGATAATAGCCTTCAGAACCATCGTAGGGGCATTTTTACCCTTGTAATGCTTCTTCTGCTCCTTGGTCATGCTCTTGGTATCAAAGGACAGTACAAGAGTGTTGCCCTTCTGGTAAATCTGAACCAGATCTTCTACCACCTGATCCACGATCCACTCTACCTTTGAAGCCCCTTCTTTGATAACGACATCGAAGTTATACGAAGCTTCTATACTTGAAAAATCAGAGAATTCATTGGACTTTGTAACGGTCTGGGCCTTGGCGCCTATGCAACCAAGTACCATCATAGCGCATACCAGCGCTGCTGCGATAAACTTTTTCATAAGCCTCAAAATTTTCTCAAAGATAGGAATAATCCCCGATAAAACAAAGGATTAAATAGACTCAACCAATCTTTCCCACTCCTGGGTTTTGGCATCCAGGTCCCTCTTAAGCTCAAGATATTCCCTTGTCAACTCCATGATATCGTCCCCATCCCCCGGGGCGGACAGCACCGCCTCTATCTTTTTCATACGGGCCGATATCTTATCGGATTCCGCCTCCAGGAAGGCGATCCGATTCTGGATTTTCTTTTGCTCGCGGTTCTCGTTTTTCATGGTCTGATACGACTTCTGACCGCCTTCAGGGGCCGGTTTTGCCGGCACAGCAGCAACTGGAGCCTTACGGTCCAGCTCACTTAGGGAACTCATATCCAGAGCCCTAAGGAAGTCGTTTACATCTCCCGGGAACTCTTTTACCTTACCGTCGCGGAATACAAAGAGCCTGTCTACCAGGCCATCCAGGAAGTCTCGGTCATGGGAAACCACTATCAAGGTGCCGTCATAGGCCTTCAGGGCCTTTTTAAGCATCTCCTTTGAGCGGATATCCATATGGTTGGTGGGCTCATCCAGAAGCAGGCAGTTGAATGAACCAAGCATCAGTTTGGCCATACCAAGACGCGCACGCTCGCCGCCACTGAGTACCGATACACGTTTGTCGATATCATCCCCACGGAAGAGGAACTGAGCCAGTAAATCCCTTAATTTAGTGCGGATATCACCCACTGCGATACGGTCCAAAGTACCAAAGACAGTATCGGTCTTATCCAGTATATCCTCTTGATTCTGAGCGTAATAGCCAAAGTTAACATTGTGCCCTACGCGGGACTCCCCTGCCACCGGCTGCAATTCGCCTTCTATTATGCGAAGCTGGGTTGTCTTTCCCTCTCCGTTTCGGCCTACGAAGGCCACTTTCTCTCCCCTTTTTATTTCAATATCGGCACCAGTGAACACCGTTTTGCCGGGATAACCGGCCGTAAGGTCAACAGCCTTGTAAACTATGTCTCCACAGCGCTGTGCCGGAGGGAACTTGAAGGAAATGGCAGACAGATCAGTCTCGTCCACTTCTATCCTGTCCAGGCGGTCAAGGGCCTTGATTCTGGACTGCACCTGGTTGGCCTTGGTTGCCTTGTAGCGGAAGCGCTCTATGAACTCTTCCGTCTTTTCTATCATTCGCTGCTGGTTCTGATAGGCGGCCAGCTGCTGCTGGATGCGTTCCTGCCTGAGTTCCAGGTATTTACTATAGGGAACCTTGTAGTCGTAGAGCTTACCAAGGGATAATTCAAGCGTCCTGGTTGTGATATTGTCCAGGAAGCGCCTGTCATGAGAAACCAGCACTACGGCGCCTTTATAATTCTTAAGGAAGCGCTCCAGCCACTCTATGGATTCTATGTCAAGGTGGTTGGTGGGCTCGTCCAGAAGCATTACATCCGGCCTGGCCAGAAGTATCTTGGCCAATTCCATGCGCATGTTCCAGCCCTGGCTGAAGGTCTCAGTGTTTTTACCAAAGTCCTCTTCCCTGAAACCAAGGCCGCGAAGCACCTTGCCGGCACTGACCTGAGGCGGCTCCGATTCTTCTACGGAAAGCCTGTCCGACAGCGAGTTAACCTTCTCTATCAGCTTGGCATAATCATCTGATTCATAATCAGTTCTTGAGGCCAGCTGTTCGGTTGCAACAGCTAGTTCATGCTCCAGGTCAAAGCGCGACTGGAAGGCGGTCATAACCTCTTCCAGCACGGTTTTACCCTTGTTATGGGACATGATCTGGGGCAGATAACCGCAGGTGACATCCTTAGGCTTGTCCACGCTGCCTGACGTCGGTGCCATCTGCCCGCAAATAATCTTTAAAAGTGTGGATTTACCGGCTCCGTTCTTACCTGCAAGGCCTATCTTTTCTCCGTCGTCAAGGTTGAAGCCAATGTTGTCAAAGAGGACATCGGCCCCAAAGGCAACGGTTAAAGCATTAATTGAAATCATACCTCTTTACCTTCCTTCGCACAAACAAATACACTCAGCTCGTAAAGCAGATACAAAGGCGCTGCGGCAATCAACATTGACACAGGATCGGCAGGCGTAATAATGGCCGATACTACCAGGATTGCAACAACCGCATGGCGACGGAACTTCCTGAGTGTCTTCCTGGTCACAAGCCCCATCTTTGACAGCACCGCCAGTACCGACGGGAACTCGAAGACTATACCGAAGAGCAGCACAAGACTGGTCAGCATCGATATATAGGACTGCAGTGAGAATGTATTGGTCAGTGATTCACTGATTGAATAACCCTGAAAGAACTGCAATGTAACCGGGAAAACGAAGATATACCCAACAGCAACACCTATGTAAAACAGCAGTGAGGCAAAGCTGAAGGCCTTTTTTACCGCAGATTTCTCCCTTTCGTACAGAGCCGGAGCGATAAAACGCCATAGCTCGTAGATTAGGTAGGGAAAGGCTACGATCAAACCCAGCATCAGCGCCACTTTGATGTGGGTGAAGAACTGGGCGGATATGTCCAGGTTTACCAGATTGACGTCTACATCGGCCTTAAGCCACTTGTAGACAAAGAAATCGCCACGGGTGGGGGCGAAAATGAGTCCGTCAAAGACCCAGGACTTCATGCAAAAGATGGCTATGGAACATAGGAGCACTGCAATAAGCATACGCACCAATGTTCCCCTAAGGGCATCCAAATGGTCCCAGAACGTCATTTCGCCGCCTTCCGGCATAGCTTACTCTTCTTTCTTAGCGGGTTTGTCAAGGTCTTTTTTGGCGTCGTTGATCTCGCCCTCGACCTCTTTCATACCTTTCTTGAAGCTCTTTACGCCTTTGCCCAGGCCTTCCATAAGCTCAGGAATCTTCCTGCCACCGAAAAGAAGCAATACAACTACCAGGATGATGACAATCTCCCAAGGGCCTACACTCCAGGCTAAAAAGGTTTTCATAATATCTAAAGTTTAAAGTTTTTGCTCAATAAGGTTTCTGATTACATCCGGGCAACGGGTGGGATGGTTGGTCTCTTTGTTAAGGAAGCCAAGCACTACCTTTCCCTCTGCGCAAAGCACACCGTCCTGATTATAGACCGCCTGCTCTACCTCAAGTTTGGCCATGGGCACCTTGGGTATCCTGGCGACGGCTGTCACGGTGTCCCCCATTTTTGCAGGGAACTTGTAGTGGCATTCAACCGACACTACCGGGATGGTCACGCCGTCCTCTTCACACTTCTGGATGGGGTAACCAAGCTCCTCCATCATCACGTTGCGCGCACACTCAAAGAAGCGGATGTAATTTGAGTGATGCACTATGCCCATTTGGTCGGTTTCATAGTACCGGATGGGGAATTTTGTCTCAAAAACTAGCATTTTTATAGGCTAACAAAAATGTTACATCTATAAACACTTTTGTTTTATTAATTGTTTTTCAGCTGTTTAAGCTGAGATTCATAACTTGCAATCTTGGAAAGGCTGTCAGCCTCTTTTTTGCGCTCTCCGGCCACTACTGCCTCCGGTGCATGGGCTGTAAAGTTGGCATTTGACAGCTTTTTGCGTACGGAATCAAGGAATCTCTTCTGGTATTCGAGGGCTGCTTCTAGCTTTGCAATCTCTTCCTCTGCATTGACCAGACCTTCCAGCAAAACGAACATTTCAATGGTGCCGACCATGAAACCAACGCCGGAAAGATTGTTAAGATTATCCCTGAAATCAACGTCGGAAACGTTGGCTAGTTTCTTTACGACGGGCAGTAATTCTACGGGGAAGGCACCCTTCACTACAAGCTTCAGAGGTTCCTTCGGAGAGATGCCTTTCTGCTGGCGGACACTGCGGACAGAACCGGCAGCTTCCTTGGCAAGCTCGAAGGCGTCGATGAAGGCCTTGTCGTATGCCTTGACCTCAGGGGTATGCTCGTACATAATGGTACTACCCTCTTTCCTGGGCTCCAAAGCATGCCAGAGTTCCTCTGTAATGAAAGGCATTACAGGATGGATAAGCTTAAGCAGTGCAGAGAAGAACTCCAGTGTATTGTCGTAAGTCTCCTTGTCAAGGGCTGCGCCGTATGCCGGCTTAACCAGCTCAAGGTACCAGGCGCAATAATCGTCCCAGAAGAACTTGTAAATGGTCATCAGGGCATCGGAGATCCTGTACTTGGAATAATGGTCCTCTACAGTCTCTACAACCTGTGAAAGCTTGTTGCTGAACCACTTGACTGCTACCTTGTTAACCTCGCTCTGCTCAAGTGACGCATCAACAGTCCATCCCTTGATAAGACGGAAGGAATTCCATATCTTGTTGCAGAAGTTTCTACCCTGCTCTATCTGGGATTCATCGTAGAAGATATCGTTGCCTGCAGAAGAGCAAAGCAGCATGCCGATACGTACTGCATCGGCGCCGTATTTGGCAATCAGCTCCAGGGGATCAGGAGAGTTGCCAAGGCTCTTGGACATCTTGCGGCCAAGCTTGTCGCGTACGATACCTGTAAGGTAAACGTTTGCAAAAGGTTCCCTGCCCATGAATTCCTCTCCGGCCATAATCATTCTGGCCACCCAGAAGAACAGGATATCGGGGCCTGTTACAAGGTCGCTGGTAGGATAGTAATATGCAAGGTCTGCATTGGGCTTGTGACCGGGATTTCCGGGCATTTCGGGATCGAATACAGATATAGGCCAGAGCCATGAGCTGAACCAGGTGTCAAGTACGTCCTCGTCGCGCTTGAGGTCCTCTGCCTTAAGACCCGGAACAAGCTTCCTGGCCTCTTCCAGAGCCTTTTCAGGGGTAGCTTCTACCACGATACGGCCATCCGGCAGGTAATAGGCAGGAATCTGCTGTCCCCACCAGAGCTGACGGCTGATACACCAGTCGCGTACGGTCTCCATCCAATGGCGATAGGTATTGCGGTATTTGTCTGGGATAAGCTTTGTACGGCCGCTTTCTACTGTTTCAAGGGCATCGGCAGCCAGTTTATCCATCTTAAGGAACCACTGTGCAGACAGACGGGGCTCGATAACGGCGTCACTCTTCTCTGAGTAACCTACAGGGGAAATATATTCCTCTACCTTTACAAGGTTGCCGGCTTCTTCAAGCATCTTGACAATCTTCTTCCTGGCCACGAAGCGGTCTTCGCCTACCAGTATCTGGGCCTGCTCGTTAAGACGGCCATGCTCGTCGATGATATCGAGTATCGGCAGGTTGTGACGCATGCCGATTTCATAGTCGTGAACGTCGTGAGCCGGGGTTACCTTAAGGCAACCGGTACCAAAGTCCATCTCTACGTAGTCGTCTTCAATAACAGGTATTTCCCTGTTAATCAAAGGGATAAGGACCTTCTTACCACGAAGCCAGTGATGCCTTTCATCGGCGGGATTGACGCAGATGGCAGCATCGGCCATAATGGTTTCCGGACGGGTGGTTGCAATTACCAGGAACTTGTCCGTGGGCTTGCCGTTGCCATCGGAAATATAATATCTGAGATGATAGAAATGGCTCTTTGTATCCTTGTGTACTACTTCCTCGTCGCTAACGGCGGTGCAGCGGTCCGGATCCCAGTTTACCATACGTACTCCCTTGTAGATGAGGCCCTTCTTGTAGAAGTATACGAAGGTGTTGATAACTGCCTCACTAAGAGCGGGTTCCATGGTAAAACGGGTGCGGTCCCAATCGCAGGATGCGCCAAGTTTGCGCAGCTGCTGAAGGATGATTCCACCATACTTTTCTTTCCATTCCCATGCGTACTCCAGGAACTGCTCGCGGGTAAGATCCGCTTTCTTGATGCCTTTTTCTTCAAGCATCTTGACCACTTTGTTCTCTGTAGCAATTGAAGCGTGGTCTGTTCCGGGCACCCAGCATGCGTTGTAGCCATCCATACGTGCCTTGCGCACCAGAACGTCATTAAGGGTCTGGTTCAGCATGTGGCCCATGTGAAGGATACCGGTTACATTGGGCGGCGGAATAACTACGCTATAGGGTTTTCTGCCGTCCGGCTCTGAGTGAAAGAACTTATTATCAAGCCAATAGGCATACCACTTGTCTTCTACCGCACTGGGGTTATATTTTACATCAAGTTCCATAAAATGCTTTTACTGTTATTGTAACCTACAAAATTACGAAAATATTTGCTAAGTTTGCAGAACTAACAAAAGAATCTTTAATATGGACAACAATCAGAAGCAATTCAGCCTTGATATAAGCAAGGAAATGGCCAGAGGACAGTACTCCAACCTTGCCCTTATTACCCACTCCCACAGCGAGTTCATCATTGACTTTGCAGCCATGCTTCCCGGCTTCCCCAAGCCGGAGGTTATCAGCCGCATCCTTATGACTCCGGAGCACGCAAAAAGGCTTCTTAACGCCCTGCAGGACAACGTAATAAAATACGAATCCAGCTTTGGCATCATCGACACTGACGCCACCCCCAAGAGCAACACCATCAACTTTGGAGATTTTGGTCCCATCCAGGGTCCCAAGTCCTAAGCAATTGGCAGCCATATCTTTATGACAGATTTTAAGAAGATTAAAGCCTTCGCGTTCGACATCGACGGCGTATTCACCGACGGCGGCGTGTTTTGCGACCTCCAGGGAGAACTTTACCGCACCTTTGACTCCAAGGACGGCTTTGCCATACGCATGGCCACAATGAATGGGTTCCCCGTGGCAATCATTACCGGAGGCCGATCAAAGTCCATTTCCGCCCGTTTTTCAACCTGTGGCGTCCTTGATGCCGATGTTTACCTTAAGTCCCGCGTTAAGTCCGATGATCTTTTGGACTTCTGCAAGCGCCACGACCTTAAGCCAGAGGAAGTTATGTTTATCGGCGACGATCTGCCGGACATCGAGCCCCTTCAGCTTTGCGGTCTTGCCGTATGCCCCTCCGACGCCGTTCCAGAGGTCAAAGCCGTATGCGATATCGTTTCTGAATTCCCCGGCGGCAAAGGCTGCGTCCGCAAGGCCGTAGAGGATGTAATGAAGGCCCAGGACCGATGGATTTTTGATTCCCACGAATATAAGAAACTATTCTAGTTTATACCTGCCGATGGACATTCATGGCAAGAAGATTATCCTGTGCAGCAACTCCCCCAGAAGAAGGGAGTTGCTTGCAGGTTTAGGTATTGACTTTCAAGTAGATACCGGCAGTGACTTCGAAGAACACTTTGGGCGCACGGATATGCATCCGAACCTTGTTCCGCTATCCCTTGCCATAGGCAAGTCCAACGGCTTTCACCGCCCTCTGGAAGAGGACGAAATCCTTATCACATCCGACACACTTGTCATTTGCGACGGCCGCATTATGGGCAAGCCTTCCGGAGCCGATGAAGCCCGCGAAATGCTTCATTTCCTGTCCGGCAAAACGCATCAGGTTACTACCGCCATCTGCGTCCGAAATTCAAAGCGCATGGAGACAGCCTCCGATACGGCAGAAGTGACCTTCACTACCCTCTCGGACGCAGAAATAGATTATTACATAGAGCATTACAAGCCCTTTGACAAAGCCGGAGCCTACGGAATCCAGGAATGGATTGGCTACATCGGCATTCCCCAGATCTCAGGCTCCTTCTACACCATAATGGGCTTCCCCACCCATCTGGTCTACGAACTCCTCACGCATTTCGTATAATCACGACATACAGTTATTGAGTATCAATGAGTTACGCATTTTAACTCCCGAATTTTTCCGGAGTTAAATCACGTAAGTGCCTGATAATCAATCTTGGTATTCTTTTTGCGCCGGCGGCAGGTAAAGCACCCTCAGGCCAGAAAATATGATATAAAATATGCATAAAAAAGTGTAAGGAAACAGGGTGTTTTTACTTACAGACTGAAAGAAAACGAGAGGAATAAAATCGTTTTAGTGTAAGTAACGCCCTGAAAACGTGGTCGTTAGGTAAACAATTATTGCATATTTTACGCCATATTGATTACAGTTTTAACGGAGGTTAAAACGTTGTAGTTAAGCGAGTTAGACTTCCGTTAAAAATATTTATTAAAAAAAAGTTAAAATTTTTTGCAGATTTAATTTTTTCAATTAACTTTGCACTCAGAGTTGATGGGGTAGTGATTCCTTGTGACTCTTTGGTTATTAGTTTTAGTGTTATTAATTATGTGGTTTAGCAAGACGGTTCACGCGTGAGCGTCAACAACTTGCAAAGGATGGAGCTGGTTCTGCAAAGAAACAGCTCTTTTCTTTTTGTCAAAATCCCATGCAGATTAATTTGCAGATAAAGATATTTTAGCTATCTTTGCAATCCTTTCCGGTGCGATGGCCGAGCGGTTAGGCACAGGTCTGCAAAACCTGCTACAGCGGTTCGATTCCGCTTCGCACCTCTAAATGCCTCTGACTTATGCCAGGGGCATTATCCATTAATAATAGGCATTAAAAACAAACACCATGAAATTTCTGGCAAGCATACTGGCCGCCGCAGCACTTTTGGTCGCCTGCAACAGCAAAAAAGTAGCAGATGATAACAAACTCAGGACCGGAGATCTTATCTTTATCGGCATCCCTGCATCCTATACACTGGACAGTACCAGTATTGCCGATGCCATTTCCGATGCTACCGGTAATGACACGCTGAATCTTATCCACGTTGCCATTGCAGAGGTTGAAGCCGATACTACATGGATTATTGATGCCACGATCAAGTACAATACCGACAGGCATCCTCTGGACAGCATGCTTCAGCAGTTCAAGCTTAGAGGCGGCGTAGATCCCACTTACATTGTCAAGAGGCTTCCGGACAGCTGCGACGTTAATGCTGCTATAGAGCGCGCCAAAACCTTCTGCGGCCAGCCTTATGACATGGCTTTTACAGCAGATAATGGCGCAATGTACTGCTCTGAGCTTGTACAGAACAGTTTCCTTGACAGCAAGGGCAACAGGCTGTTCCAGAGCCAGCCTATGAATTTCAAAAATAAAGACGGGGAATTCCCTACCTATTGGGTTCAGCTCTTCGAGCTTCTGGGCTCGCCTATCCCTCAGGATATGCCCGGAACCAACCCCCAGGATATGTCTACCTCTCCCCTGCTCAGAACAGTTAACGTAGACATACTCTAGTTTTTTAAATAGCAGACAGCGGAAGCAGTCTGCCACTGTTTATTCTACGTAAAGAAGCAAGCCTTTAAGATACTCGCCTTCGGGATGGTAGATGGATACAGGATGGTCTGACGGCTGGCTCAAACGGGCCAAAATACGCACCTTCCTGCCAGTCTGCGCCGCAGCAGAGAACACTGCCAGAGCAAACGCCTCCTTATCAACAGCCTGAGAGCAGCTGAAAGTGAAAACAAGGCCACCAGGAGCAACTTTACCTATAGCAGCCGCATTCAGCCTCTGATAAGCCCTCAAAGCGTTGCTAAGGGCTCCCCTATGCTTTGCAAATGCCGGCGGATCCACAATCATAAGATCGTATGCATCTTCAGGGGCCTTTTTAAGGAAATCGATAGCATCCGCACAGTAGCTGGTATGCAGCTCCGGAGCAAAACCATTAAGAGCCACATTCTTGTCTACCATTGACATAGCCTTGGCAGAACTGTCTACAGAATCAACGTGCACTGCACCAGCACCAAGGGCATAGATAGAAAAGCCTCCAGTATAGCAGAAAAGATTGAGCACACGGCGTCCTGCAGCATATTTCTCTACAAGAGCACGGTTAACGCGCTGATCCAGGAAGAAACCAGTCTTCTGGCCCTCGCTCCAATTCACAAAGAACTTGTGGCCACCCTCGGTAACAACCTCCTCATCGGCCGTAAAACCATCGGCCTTGTACAAATAACCATCCACAAGGTCAAGACCCGCCTTGAAAGGAGCAGTACCGGAACTCTTGTCATACACAGCCTTGAGCGAAGGACCGTAAACGGCACACAAAGCCTCGCAAATCTGCTTCTTGGCCCTGAACATACCAGCAGAATGAGCCTGCAGCACACAGACGCCATTGTAATAATCGACAATAAGACCGGGAAGATTATCACCCTCTCCATGAACAAGACGATAGCAGTCAGAATCCGGAGCCGATGCAAACCCGCAAGCCTTGCGAACCTCCAAAGCCCTGGAAATCATCACCTTCCAAAAATCGGCAGGCAAAGACTCCAGTTCAAAACTAAGTACACGTACCGCAATTGAACCTATCTGGTAATGGCCAATGGCAAGGAAACTGCCGTCGGCGGCATACACCGACACCACGTCACCCTCTGCCGGATTACCGTTAATCTGTGCTATCGCACCTGAAAACACCCAGGGATGGAAGCGCCTCAGAGACTCTTCACGCCCCTTTTTCAAATATATCTTAACCATTGTTCTCTGTATTATGTTCTACCGGCTGCGGGGCCATTTCCTCCGGAGTAAGCGGATTCTTCTCCGTCACCTGAAGACACTTGTACATCTCCCTGCACACCCAGGCATCCGTAGCGGCATATTTCTGCTGTGACTCTGAAAGAGACTCCGCCTCCCAGTTGGAAAGCTGCTGGCTCTTGGATATCCTCATTCCAAGTATTATCGCCGACATCTTCTTGACACTCTTGTCCTTAATCCCCCACTCCCAAACTATCTTCTGAAGGTCCACGAAGCCACGGGCCTCGAACTTGGCATAATGCTGCAGACCCCTGATATCATCGGCCACGGCGGCACCAATCTTAAGTATATTGGCATCGGACAGTATGCGGCAAAGCTTCTTTTGCATGCCAAGGGTCTTTATTCGGAAGAGAAAGGCCTTCTCTGCACCGCTGAGCTGCAAAAGCGCCACGCCAAAATGAGGCTGATGCGCACTGAAACAAGGCCTTGATTCCGTATCAAAGCCTAGGATGCTCTTAGTCTTAAGATATCTTATTGCATGCTCAAAATCTTTTCCCGGCTTGTCTATGACGGTAATACTGCCCTCGAAGGCAGCCAGGGGAAGACGCGCTATATCCTCGTTATCTACACTCTTAACGAACATACTCAGAGAAAATCTTTGGAGTACTGACAATCATCAGGTTCCTGAGGTCTTCAGTCAGATATTTGTCTTTCAGTTCTACAGTAACGTATGAGGAATCGTGCTCAGAAGCGGCTGTAACGTACAAATTAACCTGAGGATAGGCAATCTTGTGGGTGAATGCGTTATCTCCGCGAAGGAACTTGTAGCAAGCCATTGCAACGGACTCTTCAAAGCCAATCACCTTGAATTCAGGGTCGATGTAATTAACATATGTGATATAGCTGTCCTGATCTACGGCCAGGACTGATTTTACAGCCTCACGGAGCTCTTCAACAGGAACGGACAAATCATCAACGATAAGTGCCTGAAGGCGGCCTTTTTCCTCTGAATCCGCATACTTCTGCATAAAGTCAAGGAAACGGTTGATGACAGTGGAATCCTGAGCCGGGGTAAAGACGGTATACTTGGCCGTCTTGTCACCACGCTGGTCCCTCATCTTATCGAAGACCTTTGCGTAAACACCGCTCTGAAGCACGTCTGAGGTAGTCCAAACGCCAATGTTCATGCCTTCTCCGCAAGCTTCCCAAGCCTCATCTAGCATTGCATGGACGGGAGAAATAACCTTGACCTTTGAGCCTGTAAGCGCATTCAAAGTATCGATATCGTCATATCCGAAAGCCGATGACAACACGCTTGACAGAATAACCAGCTTAGCCCCAGATTTCTGGACGATCTTGTCCTTGTCGTAGGCATTCAGGTAGCATGCAGTATCCAGCGCAGCCACGTAATTGCGCACATTGATCTCTGACAGAAGGTCTTCCTTGCCGCTGGCAACAATCTTTGCGTAAGAGCCGTTGAACCTGTCCAGAATAGGGCTGATGGTTTCTCCGGCGAAGTCCGGCAGACCGTCACTCTTGGCACGGCCGCTGATATTGTCGAACCTATCGCAGGTCAAAAGGCTTTCAGAGATAAGGAGGCTGGCCTCCGGTTCTCCGATTACCGATATCTCTCCATGTATATTTCTGCTGCGGCTGGCCGATACTATCTGGTATTCGGTCTGCGTAGTATCATTGATCAGGCTCATGGCATACTCTCCTACTACCACGCTATTGGCCTGAGGGCCCTTGCAGGCAGGAAAGAGAGCCATAACAGCCGCTACGGCAGATAAACTGACAATACTTCTCATATCAAAATGAAATTTCCTGC
>CAMVFZ010000012.1 GCA_947166905.1 uncultured Prevotellaceae bacterium
TGGCCGGGTCTTTTGTTTTGTATCGACAAAACAAAAGTACCCTAAGACCGGCAGCGGATAACCGCTGCCATTATCCAATACTGGGGGAGCGAGCCTCCCCCAAACCCCCAGGCTTCCGCTACTTCAACTTGCTGACGCAAGTCTTGTTAACGCTTCAGCCGGCGTCTGAAGACGCCATCATAGGAAGATGATACTGTCATGCCCGACCTGATCGGGCATCTAATTCCAGTGGTGTCGCAGGTGTGATTTTTTTTCACGATATGCGACGGTTTTCGGTCACACAGAGCGTCTAGCGTCGCAGGTTAGCTATTTTTGTCACACCTGCGACGTTCTGGCAACACACCTGCGACGTTTCCGATGTCATTTCAACCGGATCAGAAGAATTAAT
This sequence comes from uncultured Prevotellaceae bacterium, assembly GCA_947166905.1. Lineage (GTDB taxonomy): Bacteria > Bacteroidota > Bacteroidia > Bacteroidales > UBA932 > Cryptobacteroides. The sequence continues at coordinate 389 of CAMVFZ010000012.1, forward strand.
ACCATTAAAATAAAAAAGGACCGTTAGAAGCGGTCCTTAATATTGTATTTATTTCTGTCCGAAGCGCTGCGGGAGATAAGCTCGCAGATGAAACCTGCCAGGAAGAGCATTGTTCCAAGAAGGACTGCAAGGAGTGACAGATAGAAAAGCGGCTGATCCGTAACAGGACGGAAGGGAAGACCCTGAGCCTGATGTATCAGCTTAGCCACAATAATCCAAACAGTCATCACAAAACCCGCAAGGAACATAAGAATACCGGTAAATCCAAAGAAATGCATCGGCTTCTTAGAAAACTTGCTGGTAAAAGAAAGACTCATAAGGTCCAGAAAACCATTCACAAAGCGATTGAGACCAAACTTGCTCTTTCCATATTTACGCTTCTGATGCTGAACAACCTTTTCTGTAATCCTGCCAAAACCAGCATTCTTAGCCAGATAAGGGATGTATCTATGCATCTCTCCGTAAACCTCTATATTCTTAACAACCTCGTTGGAATATGCCTTGATGCCGCAATTCATATCATGCAGCTTGATGCCCGTAACACGGCGCGCCGTAGCATTGTACAACTTAGAAGGAATATTCTTGGTGAAAGTATTGTCCTTGCGCTTTTTCTTCCAGCCCGATACTACATCGTAGCCGTCAGAAACAATCATCCTGTACATTTCCGGAATCTCCTCCGGAGCATCCTGAAGATCTGCGTCCAGGGTGGCTACAACGCGACCGCACGCTGCGTCAAAACCGCAGTGTAAAGCTGCAGACTTGCCATAATTGCGGCGGAAACGGATACCGTGAATGTTCGCATCCTCCTTGGAAAGATCGGTAATAACCTTCCAGGAACCATCGGTACTGCCATCATCAACCATGATGACCTCATAAGTCCAGTTCTGGCCAAGCGCCACGGCACGGATGCGGGAGATAAGCTCCGGCAAAGACTCCTCTTCATTCAAAAGAGGAATTACAAAAGATATATCCTTGGAATAATCCATAATTACATTCTATCCTCAAAAGGGTTCCTGGTTCTGCCGGGAATCGAACGTGAAATAATAAGCGCTGCAATTATACCAACAAGAGCGCACTTCAGAAGAGTAAAAAGAAATACCATGAAAGGCATCATGGACTGAACCATGTCTGTAATACCCTCTGATGAAAGACCACGTGAAGCGGCGGCCTGTTCCACAGCCTCCGAAATTACTTCAGGATCCATCATCTTGTACTGGATAAGCGCAGCCGCAGAAACAATCAAACCGGACAGCAAAGCCACAAACATACCAAAGCGGAAGGTCTCTGACGATGTTACATTATCGTAGGCAGCAACCAGCTTCTTTGTGAAAATAACCATAATCCAGATGCACAAAGCCATCTTTGCAAGGGAATAAAGCATGGTTATCAGGGATGCCGTAAGAGCACCGGCGACAGCCTTGGAGGAAAAGCCCTGGGCGACATCACTTACGGTGGGAGCCCACAGATTGGGAACAAGATCCAGAATAATAGTGATAACACCAAGGATAGCTCCAAATTTCATTGCTTCGGTCCAAACGGCCTTGCCCGTAATGGGCGTTTTGTTGATTTGCTGTTCCATAATTGCAAAATTGTACGAATCTCTGTCTGCAAATATATGAAAAAATAAATGAAAAATTTCGTAACTTTGCAAGCTAGACAACAATTGTGTGACAATTATGATAAACATTACCTTTCCTAACGGCGACGTTAGAGCCTACGAAAGCGGAGTTACCGCATACGAAATAGCACAAAGCATCAGCCCCCGTCTTGCAGGCGAGGTTCTGGCCGCTAAGGTTAACGACAACGTATATGACCTTACACGTCCTATTACTGCCGATGCTACCGTTCAACTTCTCAAGTGGGAAGACGAGGATGCCAAGAGAGTATTCTGGCACTCATCTTCACACCTCATGGCAGAAGCCCTGGAGGCCCTCTATCCCGGAATCAAATTCGGTATAGGCCCTGCAGTAGAGAACGGTTTCTATTATGATGTAGATTTCAACGGTCAGGTTTTCACTGACGCCGATCTTGCAAAGGTAGAGAAGAAAATGCTTGACCTTGCCCGTGAAAAACAGGCATTCAAGCGCATCGACGTCTCCAAGGCAGAGGCAATGAAGCACTTCCAGGAGAAGGGCGATCCTTACAAATGCGAGCTTATCAGCGAGCTTGAGGATGGTACCATTACATATTATGAGAACGGTGCATTCACCGATCTTTGCCGTGGACCTCACCTCATGAACACCGATGTCATCAAGGCTGTGAAGCTCACCGCCATCGCCGGTGCATACTGGAGAGGAGACGAAAAACGTCAGCAGCTCACCCGTATCTACGGTATCACCTTCCCTAAGAAGAGCATGCTGGACGAGTACCTGGTTCTGCTTGAGGAAGCCAAGAAGCGCGACCACCGCAAGCTGGGCAAGGAGATGGAACTCTTCATGTTCTCTCAGAGGGTAGGCCTCGGTCTTCCTCTCTGGCTCCCTAGAGGTGCCGTTATGCGTCAGCAGCTGGAGAACTTCCTCCGCAAGAAGCTTGACGAGTACGGCTATCTTCCCGTTGTTACACCCCACATCGGAAGCAAGCAGCTCTATGTAACTTCCGGTCACTATGCAAAATACGGCAAGGATTCATTCCAGCCCATACATACCCCGCAGGAAGGAGAGGAGTACATGCTCAAGCCTATGAACTGCCCTCACCACTGCGAGATCTTCCGCTCAGCCCCCAGGTCTTACAAGGATCTGCCTCTGAGGTTCGCAGAATTCGGTACCGTTTACCGTTATGAGCAGAGCGGAGAGCTCCACGGTCTTACCCGTGTACGTTGCTTCACCCAGGACGACGCCCATATGTTCGTTCGCCCCGAGCAGCTCAAGGAAGAGTTCAAGAAGGTTATCGACCTTATCATGTACGTGTTCGGCGTATTCAAGTTCAATAACTTCACCGCACAGATCTCCCTTCGCGACAAGGTGAACCGCGACAAATACATCGGCAGTGAAGAGAACTGGGACCGTGCAGAGCAGGCCATCATCGAATCCGCAGCAGAAAAGGGACTTCCTACCGTAACTGAGTACGGAGAGGCTGCATTCTATGGCCCTAAACTTGACTTCATGGTTAAAGACGCACTTGGAAGAAAGTGGCAGCTTGGTACCATCCAGGTAGACTACAACCTCCCGGAGCGCTTTGAGCTCGAGTATACAGATGCCGATGGTAGCAAGAAACGCCCGGTTATGATTCACCGCGCACCCTTCGGTTCCATCGAGAGATTCACCGCTGTGCTCCTTGAGCATACCGCCGGTCACCTGCCTCTTTGGCTTGCTCCCGAGCAGGTTAAAGTGCTGCCTGTCAGCGAAAAATACGCAGATTATGCAAAAAAAGTTTGTGAATTCCTAAATAATTCCGATATTCGCAGTTCTGTGGACGATCGTAACGAGACCCTCGGCAAGAGGATCCGCGAGATTGCCCTTCTCAGAGTGCCTGTACTGGCCATTGTCGGCGAAAAAGAAGTTGCCGAAGGCACAGTATCGGTACGCCGCGAAGGTGTAGATCAAGGCTCGATGCCCATGGCAGAGTTCGGAGCATGGCTCAAGAAAGTCATGAAAGAGGAACTCGCGTAAGTTATAAACATTTAATTAGGAGGATAAGTTTATCGCAACACCTTTTAAACCCAACAACGGTGCTTTCAGGCCCGCAGGTCCCCGTCCGAACGGACAGAGGCCTGGCTCCCAGTCCCCCAGGGAAAAGGGAGAAAATGAACTCTATATCAACGAAGAGATCACTGCCCAGCAGGTTCGACTCGTAGGTGAGAATATAGAGAATCAGGGCATTTACCCCATCGCCGCAGCCCTTAAGCTGGCTCGTGAGATGGAGCTTGACCTGGTAGAAATCACCGCCAAGTCAGATCCTCCCGTATGCAAGATACTTGATTACCAGAAGTATCTGTATCAGCAGAAGAAAAAGGCCAAGGAAATGAAGGCCAATTCTTCCAAGATTGTAATCAAGGAAATCCGCTTCGGTCCCAATACCGATGAGCACGATTTCCAGTTCAAGCTCAAACACGCGCAGGGCTTCCTGCAGGAGGGCTCAAAGGTTAAAGCCTCCGTGTTCTTCAGGGGACGTTCAATCCAGTTCTCTGACCAGGGAGAAAAACTGCTGCTCCGCTTTGCAGTGGAACTCGAGGCCTTCGGACGCGCAGAGAGCATGCCTAAACTGGAAGGCAAGCGAATGATAATGATGCTTGCTCCGGTTAAGAAAAAGTAAAAAGTCCCCGTGATGGGGTAATGTATATTATTAACTATTAATTTTTTAGACGATGCCAAAGCTTAAGACCAACTCCGGTGCCAAAAAGCGCTTTACGCTTACCGGAACGGGCAAGATCAAGAGAAGACACGCTTATCACAGCCACATTCTCACCAAGAAGACAAAGAAGCAGAAAAGGAATCTTGACCACTTCGCTATCCTTGCAAAGGTAGACGAAAAGAGGGTTAAAGAACTTCTTGTCCTCTAATTATTAATTAATTATTTATTGTTTAACGCCGCAAACAGTCGTAAAGTACCTTACATGAAGGTCACTGTTTCAGGAAAAATTTTAAATTATGCCAAGATCAGTCAACTCAGTTGCCTCAAGGGCACGCCGCAAGAAGATTCTTAAGAGAACCCGCGGTAATTTCCTTTCAAGGAAGAACGTTTGGACGGTAGCAAAGAACACCTACGAGAAAGGTCTCACCTATGCATACCGTGACCGTAAAGCTAAAAAGCGCGAGTTCCGCGCCCTCTGGATCCAGAGAATCAACGCCGCCGCACGTCAGTACGGTATGTCTTATTCTCAGTTCATGGGCAAACTCTCAAAGCAGAATGTAGGACTCAACCGCAAGGTTCTCGCAGACCTCGCTATGAACAATCCTCAGGCATTCGAGGCTATCATCAATTCTGTAAAATAGATTGATACTGTAGTTTAAGGCACGACAATGAGCTTAAAGGAGATTTACCATAACAAGTATGTGCGCACAGGTTTCTGGTGTTTCCTGTACCTGTTGATGGTAATCTGGGTAGGAAACTACTGGTGGCTCCTTGGACTCGGAGTAATCTTCGACCACAACATCACCCACAAAGTAAAGTGGACGTTCTGGAAGAAGACTTACAAAGAGGGGGAAAAGAAAGACTGGCGCTGGGAATGGCTTGATGCCATCGTCTTTGCAGTAGTCTTCGTCACCTTCCTTCAGATTTTCTTCTTAAGAGCTTTTGTCATCCCTTCATCCTCGATGGAAGGAACCCTGCTTACAGGCGACCACGTATTTGTCAGCAATTTCACTTACGGCCCCAGGATGCCCCAGACTCCTCTGACGATACCGTTTACACACAACGTTATCTTCGGCAAAGAGTCATACTCCACCCTCATTCAGGCTAAGTACAAGAGGCTCAAGGGTTTACGTAATGTAAGAAGAGGAGACATCGTAGTATTCAACTTCCCCAACGGAGACACAGTCCTTACCAAGGACCCGGCAGCGGACTATTACGCTCTCTGCCGCCAGCACGGAAAAGAATACACAATCTCTACCTTAGGCCCCATCAAGGTGCGCCCCGCAGACAAAACGGACCATTACGTCAAAAGATGCGTAGCTCTCCCCGGAGACACGCTCTCTATAGTGAACGGACAGGTTTTCATCGACTCCCAGGCCCAGAAAGTGTGGAAGGACATGCAGACTTCCTACAGAGTTGTTACAAACGGCAAGGAGATAAACAGCAAGACGATATCCAAACTCGGACTCCAGTCAACTCCCGTGTTCGACAAGATGCTCCCCGGATACAGAAGTCTTGACCTTAACGCCCAGGCTGTTGAAACACTCAAGGAGAATGCAGCAGTAGTGAGTCTCACTCCGATAGTGGATGTATATCCCCCGGATTTCCCGGACTCTTACAAGAGCATCTTCCCCTTCACTCAGAACTTTGAGTGGACCAGGGACAACTTCGGGCCCCTGTGGATACCCCAGGCCGGCACGACAGTAGAACTGTCATTGGAGAATCTCCCTCTGTATGAGCGCATTATCCGCGTATACGAGCACCACGAGCTGGTTGTCAGGGAAGGAGAGATCCTCATCGACGGACAGGTTGCCAAGGACTACACATTCTTACAGGATTATTACTTTATGATGGGCGACAATCGGCACAACTCGCTCGATTCAAGATACTGGGGATTTGTCCCCGAAGACCACATCGTAGGAACGCCAATGTTTGTTTGGCTGTCTACGGACCCTACAAAGAGTTTTCCGGCTAACATTCGCTGGAACAGGTTCTTCAAAATTCTTTAGTTTTCTTGGATTTACGAGATTTTTAACCGAAATTTGCAGCCCGCAGATTTTTAACAGAATAATAATAAAAAGTACAATAATATGGCAAAGGTTTGCGAAATCACCGGACGCAGGAGAATGAAGGGCAACAACGTGGCCCATTCCAAGCTCCGCACCAAACGTGACTTCTCCCTCAATCTCCGCACCAAGAAGTTCTGGTCAGAGGAGGAGCAGAGGTTCATCACCCTCAAAGTTTCCTGCAAAGGAATGAGGACTATTGCAAAGAACGGTCTTGAGGCTACTATTAAGAAGGCTCAGGAGAAAGGATATCTTAATAACCTTGTTTAATTTTTACGATTATGGCAAAGAAAGCTAAAGGAAACAGGGTGCAGGTCATCCTTGAGTGCACCGAGCAGAAAGAGAGTGGTGTTCCCGGAATGTCCAGGTATATCACTACCAAGAACAAGAAGAACACACCGGAGCGTCTTGAGCGTAAGAAATACAATCCTTTCCTCAAGAAGGTAACTCTTCACCGTGAGATCAAGTAATTTATAGGAGGATTTATATATGGCAAAGAAAGCAGTTGCAACATTCGCAGCTAAGGCCGGCTCCAAGAGCATGGTAAAGTGCATCCGCATGGACAAATCCCCCAAGACCGGAGCTTATGTTTTCACAGAGCAGCTCATCGAGTCTGGTAAGGAGAAAGAGTTCTTCGCAAAGAAGTAATCTTTAACTCAGATACATTTAGGGACGGCAGCCAAAAATGGTTGCCGTCCCTTTTTTTTGTGCCGTTATTTGAGTATATTTGCACGATATAGATATTACTTTTATGGGAATATTCAGTAAAGGCGTAAAAAAGACCAACGAGAACTTCTTCCAGAGGATTTCAAGGGCTGTTGTAGGCAAGTCCCGCGTAAGCGAGGACGTGCTGGATGCCATCGAAGAGGCCCTGGTGTCATCGGACATGGGCGTAGAGACAACCCTTAAGATTATCGACAATCTGGAGGACCGTGTAGAGAGGGACAAATACATGTCCATGGATGAACTTGTGTCCATTTTGCGCGATGAAATAGGCAAGCTCCTGAATGTAGGCGAGGGTGCTGCCGTACAGCCGTTTGACTTTTCCAAGAAACCATACGTGGTAATGGTAGTAGGCGTCAATGGAGTGGGTAAAACCACCACCATCGGCAAACTTGCCGCAAGCCTCACTGCCCAGGGTAAAAAAGTTGTCGTAGGCGCTGCCGATACCTTCCGTGCCGCCGCAGTTGACCAGTTGGTCATTTGGGCAGAGCGCTCAGGGGCCGATATCGTCAAGCAGCAGATGGGTTCTGACCCGGCCTCCGTGGCCTATGACGCAGTCCGTTCCGCCGTTGCTAAGGATGCCGATGTGGTCTTGATAGATACCGCCGGCCGCCTTCACAACAGGGTGGACCTTATGAACGAGCTCACCAAGATCCGCAACGTAATCAGGAAAGTTGTACCGGACGGGCCTCATGAGGTTCTGCTGGTACTGGACGCATCAACCGGCCAGAATGCCTATCAGCAGGCAAAAGAGTTTGCCAAGGCTACGGACATCACCGCAATGGCTATCACCAAGCTTGACGGAACTGCCAAGGGTGGCGTAGTTATTGGAATATCGGACCAGATGAAGGTTCCCGTAAAGTTCCTTGGAATAGGAGAGGGGATAGACGATCTTAAGGTCTTCGACAAAAAAGACTTCGTGGAGTCCCTGTTTACAAAAGAAGATATCGCAGGATAATAAAAATAACATCATACAATGAAACTTTCTTACAGTTGGCTTAAAGAATATCTGGAGTGCGAACTTACTCCCGCCCAGGTGGCCGAGGCTATGACTTCCATCGGCATTGAGGTAGATTCTTTAGAGGAGCAGGAAGAGATTCCCGGCGGCCTTGCAGGCGTAGTAGTCGCCAAGGTGGTTGAGTGCACTGAGCACCCGGATTCAGACCACCTTCACGTTACCAAGGTAGATGCAGGAACAGGTGAGCTTCTTCAGGTTGTTTGCGGCGCCCCTAATGTAGCTGCAGGCCAGAAGGTGCTTTTCGCCACCATCGGCACCGTACTTCCCGGTGACTTCAAGATCAAGAAATCCAAAATCCGCGGCGTAGAGTCCCTTGGTATGATTTGCGCTCAGGACGAGCTTGGAATCGGCACCGACCACGCAGGTATCATGGTCCTTCCGGAGGAAGCCGTAGTAGGCACTCCCGCAAAGGAGTATCTGCATCTCAAGACCGATGCCGTCATCGAATATGAAATCACTGCCAACAGGGTTGACGCCGCTTCACATTGGGGCGTAGCCAGGGACCTGTATGCTTATCTTCAGAGCATCGGCGCACCCTGCAAACTCAACCGTCCTACAGACAAGGGCTACAAGGCTCCCGCTTCCGGCAAGGGCATTCCCTTCGAGGTCGCTGACATCGAGGGCGCTCCCCGCTACAGCGGAATTACCATGAAGGGCGTAAAGGTTGCCCCTTCACCGGACTGGCTGCAGAAGGATCTTCGCGCCATCGGCCTTAACCCTATTAACAACATTGTAGATATTTCCAACTTCATACTCTTTGAGCTTGGTCAGCCGCTGCATATCTTTGACGCAGCCAAGATCGAGGGCGGCAAGGTGGTTGTACGCCGCGCCGCAGAAGGCGAGCCCCTTCGCACACTTGACGGCATAGACCGCAAGCTCAAGGCTACCGATATCGTTATCGCCGATGCCAAGAAACCTATGTGCATCGCCGGTGTATTCGGTGGTGAGGACTCTGGTGTAAGTGACTCAACTACAGAAATTTTCATCGAAGGCGCATACTTCGATCCCTCATCCATCCGCAAGACCTCCAAGACCCATGGTCTCCAGACCGACGCTTCCTTCCGCTTCGAGCGTGGAGCAGACCCGGAGATGGCCGCTTTCGCTGGCCGCAGGGCCGCTGCGCTGATCGCAGAAGTGGCTGGCGGAGAGGTAGTTGCGCCTCAGGTAGACAACTATCCCAAGCCCATCGGCAAAAAGCAGATTGAACTGGATTACGAGAGGATCCAGAACTTCATCGGCAAAAAGATCGGGGTAGAGACTATTGAAAAGATACTTACCGCCCTTCAGTATGAGTTCGTTTCCAAGACTGACAAGGGTGCAGTAGTTGCAGCACCTACCTACATGATAGACGTTTACAGGGAGTGCGACGTAGTAGAGGAGATACTCCGAATCTACGGTTACAATAACATCGAGCTTCCGCGCGGAATGCATGCATCCATCATGCCTTCTCCGTCACCGGACCCTGAAGCTGTACGTAACTACATTTCCAACTTCCTGGCTGCCAACGGTTTCGCAGAGGTTATGAACAACTCCCTTACCAAGAGTAGCTATTACAAGGGCCTTCAGACTTTCCCGGAGGAAAAATGCGTAAGCATCGTCAATCCTCTGTCATCCGACCTTGCCGTTATGAGGCAGTCGCTTATCCCCAATGCCCTTGAAGTTGCAGCATACAACATCAACCGTCAGGTAAATACACTGCGTACATTCGAGTACGGTTCTGTATATCAGGTAGATCCGGAGGGTGACAAGACCAAACTTGAGGCCTACGAAGAGCATCCCTGCTTCTGCCTTATGATGACTGGTCCTTCAGAGAAGGCCTGGAACAGCGAATCCCGCAAGGGTAACTACTTCCAGCTCAAGGGTTATCTGGAGCTTCTGCTTGCCCGTTATGGCGTGGATGCTTTTAACCTTGACACAGAGGCTGCCCCTGCCGATATGTTCTCAGAAGGCCTTGTATACATGATGCCCGGCTCACGCAGGCCGCTGGCAGTAATGGGTACCGTTAATCCTGCTTACGCACGCAGGTTCGATGTCAAGCAGCCTGTCTTTGTGGCAGAGATCGCATGGCCGGCCCTCCTTACCCTGGTTAAGAGGGTAAAGGTTAAGTTCACTGAGCTTCCCAAGTTCCCTGAGGTTAGACGTGACCTTGCTCTTCTCTTTGACGAGAGCGTAGACTACGCTTCTGTACGCAAGGCAGCCTTCCGCGGCGCAAAGAAACTGCTCAAGCAGGTTACTCTCTTTGACGTTTACCGTGGCGACAAGATTCCTGCCGGCAAGAAACAGTATGCCCTTGGCTTTGTATTCCAGGATCCGGAGAAGACCCTTACAGACCAGGAGATAGAGAAGGCTACCGCCAAGCTTCTGGCTATATTCCAGAACGAGTTCGGCGCCGTACTAAGATAGTTTGCCAGTGACGCGCCGCCTGTCATATCTGATTGTCGCTCTTGCACTTGCTGCAATGGCCGTGGCCTGCAGCAAGCCCAGGATCATTTCCAAAGAAGAGATGGTTGGCCTGTACAAGGAAATGTACATGGCAGACCAGTGGATCAAGGATGCAGGCAATCGTTTGCGCATGGCGGATACAAGCTACGTTTACCGTCCTATACTGGCAAAGCATGGATTTACGGAGGATGACTTCCGTGCATCCATAGACTACTACACAGACCGTCCCAAGGAGTTTGCAGGCATCTTTGAACAGGTGGCTGAAGACTTCAAGGCGGCAAAAAAGGTGATATCAGAGAAGGAGCAGGTACAGCATAAGAAAGACAGTACCATGCGTGCACGCGAGGCTTTGCCCTTCCGCAGGGCGGACTTCATGACCGTGCCGGAGTATGACTTCTGGATTACAAAACTGAACCTTACCCTGGATACAACCATCAACGTATTCCGCATTGAAGCCATCGATGTCTTCAAGGACACCCTTGCTACAGACCCTGTGGAAGAAGAGATTATTGACGAAGATGACAGAAGTTAAAAGATTATACTGCAAGTACTTATACACTCTGGCCGATGGTGACGCATCCCGGCCCGTAAGCCCCGGATATGTAGATTACGATCCGGAGGACGGGACCATTGTGGATGCCGGCGCCGCCGATGTCATCCCTGAGGGAGCCGAGGTTCTGGACGGAGCCGTAGTGCCCGGTTTTGTGAATGCTCACTGCCATCTGGAGTTGTCCTACATGAAGGGCCTTTTCCGCCGCGGAACCGGCATGGCCGGATTCATTGACCAGATTAACGAGCTTCGCGACGTTGCTCCGCTGGAAGAACGCCTGGCCGATATCAGCCGTGAACTGGACCAGATGTGGCGCTCAGGTGTATCTGCAATGGCAGACATCAGCAACTGCGACGATTCCTTTGCCGCCAAAGCTGCATCTCCGCTTTATACCAGGACTTTCCTGGAGGTCTTCGGCACTGAGCCTCAGGATTGCGACTCAGTTATTAAAGGAGTTCTGGAGCTTCAGAAGAAGGCCGTTGCCTGCGGACTTGATGCCGCTCCAACACCTCACGCCTGCTATACTATGAGTCCTCAGCTGGTAGAAGCATCATCGGCAGAAGGGCTTAAATCAGGTTACCTTTCCTTCCATAGCGAGGAAACTCCGGAAGAAGAAGAAATGATAGGGAAGGGTAGCGGCCGCCTTTGGGACAACCGTAAGGCCGCAGGAATGAGCACTCCGCCCGTTACAGGTGGAACCTCCCTTGAATACTTTATCGACAGGCTTGCAGCCGTCAAGCCGCTGCCTATAAGCGAGCACATTCTTCTGGTGCACGAAGTGTGTATGACAGAGGCGGGAACAGAGCTGGTGAAACGCACCCTGCCCGGCGCCTTCATAGCCCTTTGCCCCAAGTCCAATATCTACATTCACAACGCCTTGCCGCCTGTAGAAATGCTTCGTAAGAGCGGTCTGCCGCTTACTGTAGGTACGGATTCACTTTCCAGCAACGACAGCCTGAACATTGTAGAGGAACTCTACTGTCTTCAGGAGAACTTTGCGGATGTTCCGTTTGGCGAAATGCTAGTCTGGGCCTGCCTTAACGGCGCAAGATTCCTTGGAAAAGAGTTCGAACTTGGCAGCATCGCCGCAGGTAAAAAACCTGGCCTTGTGCTTATAGACCATATTGCCGCAGACGGGCGTCTTACAAGCTCATCTGCTTCATATAGAATTGTTTAGGCCTATGATGAGGGAAGAAATAGTCTTTGGTCCCATCTTCAGTAGAAGACTTGGCAGTTCTCTGGGAATCAACCTTCTCCCGGAGAAAGGCAAGATATGCAACTTCGATTGCATTTACTGCGAATGCGGATGGAACAAGGACGGGCGCGGGGATACCAGGCTGCCATCGGCTGCAGAGCTGGAAGTTGCCCTGGAGGCCAAACTGGCCGACTGCCGTAAGGCCGGAACGCCTATCGATTCCATCACCTTCTCCGGCGACGGAGAGCCTACGCTCAACCCGGACTTTCCTGAAATCATCGGCATAACATTAAGATTAAGAGATACTTACTATCCGGCCGCAAAGGTATCGGTGCTTACAAATGCTACAATGCTGCACATGGATGCCGTGGTGGATGCCCTTAAAAAGGTGGATAATCCCATTCTTAAGCTGGATGCTGCCACAGATGGCCTGGTTAGCGTAATTAATCAGCCCCAGGGGCATTACAGCGTCCGCGATGTGGTTGGGAATATGAAAAAGTTCGGAGGCGACTTTGTGATGCAGACAATGTTCCTGAAGGCCCCCGGCTTTGATTCATCGGCCCCGGAGCAGCTTGACGCGTGGATGGACATAGTCCGCGAACTGAGGCCAAGGGAGGTGATGGTCTACACCATAGACCGGGAAACTCCTGCCAAGGGACTGGAAAAGTTTACAGAGGCGCAGATGCGTTCTCTTGTGAAGCCACTTATTGACGAGGGCTTCAAAATTCAAATCAAAGGATAATAACCAATAACCAAATCAGATATGGCAAATCTTTCATCAAAGTACGGATATGCTCCTGACAAGGAAGCTATCGACAAGAATTTACAGATGATTTCTTCCCGCCTGGAGGAAATTGCTACTCCGGAAGTACTTAAGACTTGCTTCTCGGCCATGGACCTTACCACATTGCGCACTAACGATACACCGGCAGGTGTAGAGAAACTGGTTCGCAAAGTTAATGATTTCCGCAAGGATTACCCCGCATATCCGCTTCCCGCATCGGTTTGTGTATACTCCAATTTTGCAAAGGTGGTTTCTACCGTTAGGAATACTCCTGAGCTTCATACAACCTGCGTTTCTGCCTGCTTCCCTTCATCACAGAGCTTCCTGCCCGTTAAGCTGATGGAGTGCGAGATGGCTGTTAAGGACGGCGCCGACGAGATTGATATCGTTCTGCCTCACAGCACCTTCCTTGGCGGTGATTATGAGGCCGTTAGAAAGGAGCTTCGCGCTATTCGCGAGACAGTTGACAAAGCTGGCGCAGGCCGTAAGATCACTCTCAAGGTTATTCTTGAGACGGGGCTTCTTACTCCTGAGCTTATTGCAGAGGCTTCCTTCATTTCTATGGAAGAAGGCGCTGACTTCATCAAGACTTCTACCGGAAAGATTGATGTAAACGCTACTCCTGCAGCCGCTTACGTTATGTGCGAGTGCATCAAGGCCTTCTACAAACAGACAGGTAAAAAAGTTGGTTTCAAGCCTGCCGGTGGCGTTTCCACGGCACTTGAAGCTGTTTGCTACTACTCCATCGTGAAGAGCATCCTTGGCGACGAGTGGCTGAACAAAGACCTCTTCCGTCTTGGCGTTAGCCGCCTTGCAAACAACCTGCTTTCTGCCATCGAACAGAAAACTATAACCGTGTTCTAATTTACGGTTTTGAGAAATAAACTTCAAACGCTTTTTGTGTTGTAATCTATTGATAGTAAGCTACTTACTGTTTTTGATATAGCGATAATTCCAAAAAGAAACGTTTTTTGCCGAATGAAAATCGGTCTCTGACAAAGGTCAGGGGCCGATTTTTTAAAATAAGGGTGTACATTTTTTAGAAAACCTTTTTTTGCCGATACTTTTGCTGCGGACTTTTAAACCGGAGTGTTATGAAAAAATATTTGATGTATTGTTTTATGACAGGTCTAGTTTCCGCCGCAATTTCCGCCTGTGAAAAATCGGTTGTGCTGGACCCGTACATATCGGACGAAACGGACGCCCAGCACATCTCCCATGAAATGATAGTCCTGGGAGAAAAGCTGGAGGACCCGTATTCGGTGACCAATATGACAAAGGCCTTGCAGTCCCTTTATCCTACAAAAGCCACCAGGATAGAGGTGAAGCCTACTGACATCTACGCCCGCTTCCTGCCAGCCGATGACGACCAAATGATGGCTCTGCAGGAGATGGGAGTGGAATTTCTTGACCATCCAATGGATTACGCAATCGTCAAGGACGGAGATTACTACCATGATCCGGAGATAGACGAAGAGAATATAACCTGGCAGTACTGCGTTGTCCCCAAGGATTTTATCTTCCCCAGGAATATCAAGTACGAGATTCTGGATTACTGTTATCTGTCGGAAAATGACCCTTCGACAAGGGCTGCGGACAATGAGATAGACTGGGCTGCAGTAGAGATGGAGTCGTTCCGGCTTACTGGCAATGAGGATATGCTTGTTCCGGATACAAAGGCCGCCGGCAAGCCTCAGGGACGTATAACCATAATAGACGACAAAGCCAACGGAGGCAAGCCTTTTGGCCTTCCCGGGACTAAGGTAGTATGCAATGTCTTTGTTAAAATCCATTCTGCATATACCGATAGGGACGGATATTACAAGATAAGTTCTACCTTCTATTCCCGTCCGCGCTACAGGCTAATGTTCAAGAACAAGGCCGGCTTCGCCATCGGCTTTAACCTTATTCTTATACCGGCGTCGTTGTCAACTCTTGGAAAGGGGCCTACCACGGGCCTGGATTTCACAATAGACAAAGACTCCAATAACAAGCTTTTTTGCCGGAGTGTAATCACTTGTGCTGCATATGATTACATAATGATGTGCAAGGAGAAGGAAGACGGTGTAACTCCGCCTCCGAGCTCGCTCCGCATCTGGCTTTTCAGAAGCATGAATTCATCCTGCGCATGCATGATGAAGCACGGTACCTTAATTGACAATACCATAGTCGGCAAGTATTTGGGGGTGTTCGCAGAGATATTGAAAGTCTTTTTGCCGGATATAACCATAGGTACCAAGGGCTCGGAGTCTTTTGCCGATATCTACAGCGAGACCATTCATGAAATGGCCCACGCCAGCCACTTTGCAAAGGTGGGAACCAAGTATTGGGACAAGTACGCCAAATATGTGATCAAGTCCTTTGTTTTGAAAGGTGGGGAGTATTACGGGTCCGATGGTGACGCCAACTGCGGCTATTGCGAGGTAGGGGAGATGTGGGCCTACTACATGCAGAATAAGCTTTACAACGAGCGCTATGGCGGAGAAATGCCTGTGAAGGGCTCGAATTTCTGGTTCCATCCGCAGATATTCACATATCTGGATGAAAGGGGAATCGGAAAGGAAAAGATATGCAAGGTGCTCACTTCCGATGTCTCCGATATCAAGACGCTCCGGGCCAAGTTGCTGTCGACCTATTCCGACAAATCGGATATTATTAACCAGGTGTTTGAGCGATATGGCAAGTAGAAGGTGTGTTGTAATGGTGCTGGTGGCCGTTCTTATGGCATCGGCGCACGGGATGGCCCAGAACTGGTCCGTATCGTCCAACCTGGTAGGGCTGGCGGACAGGGGAACTCTGAATGCGTCGGCATCACGCTCTTTATCACAGCATTGGAGCATGAATGTCGGGCTAAGGTACAATCCTTTTTCTTACGGGGATGGGTCCCTGGAAGAGGGAGCGGTTCGCAAAAAGCAGAGGATGCTTTCCCTGGGGGCAAGATACTGGCTGTGGCACGTCTATTCCGGGTGGTGGCTTTCCGGAGCTGCCCAGTATCAGGAATACAATTTTTCAAATAAAGGCAATAATGATACGTCCGAGGGCGACAGGATAGGGGCTGCTGTGTCGGCAGGATACTCTTACATGCTGACTCCGTGGCTGAATGTAGAGGTTGGTGTAGGCTTATGGGGCGGATATGATAATTATCGTGTTTACGATTGCCCCACGTGTGGAATAACGGTGGATCGTGGTAAAAAGGCGTTCCTGACGCCCGAGGATGTAATCATTGCATTAAGTATAATATTCTAGTTATGGCAAGGCATGCTCTCTTTCTTTTGTGCATAATGGCTAATCTACTTGTGCTTTCCCCCGGTTGTTCTGTAAAAGAGGATAGGGGGCAGTGTCCGGCCGTATTGAATATACTTCTGCCTGCCGGGGACGGAGAGGTTTTCGTCTCTATGATGGGGCCGGAAGGCGACCCCGTTACGCATCGGGCAGAGCTTTCGGGAGAACCCTCGCAGGTTAGCTATCCCGTTTGCCACGAGGGTTTTGTGCTGGTCGTTTCCACAGTAGAATGGAAAGACAGCTTGATTACCGTACAGGCCGGACAGGAGTGCCCGGAACTGTTAATTCACAGGTCTTATGTGCATGTAGAGGGTGAGGCGTTGGATGTGCGTGCAGACCTGATGAAAGAGTTTTGTAGTTTGGAAGTGTTTGTGGCGTCCCAATATCCGGAGCCGTCTCTTAGGATAAGTGGTGCATGGTGCGGCCAGGATATAGAAGGGACGTTGGTTAAGGGGCAGTTCCGGGCTCCGCTGGCCTCAGGTAATACAATTAGGGTCCCGCGTCAGGAAGATACTTCGCTGATGCTGGATATTATGGAAGGAGACACAGTACTGCGAAGTTTTGCGATAGGTGAGTACATGGCCGAGGCTGGCTATGACTGGCAGGCAGAATCGCTTGAAGACATTAGCGTGAGGGTGGATTATGTGCATAACAGGGTGCAGCTTACAGGGAAGGCCTGGACTCAGGTATTTCCTATAAAAATTGAGTTGTAGTATTGTTATTCCAAAAATAAAACCTATCTTTGCAATCCATTCTGAGCGCGAGTGGCGAAATTGGTAGACGCGCTACTCTCAGGAGGTAGTGCCTATTACTGGCGTGTCAGTTCGAGTCTGATCTCGCGCACAGCAGCGGCCGGCCAGTTGGCCGGCCGTTTTTTTATTTTTTAGTGCTATGAAAATTGTATTTCTGGATGCCCTTACGATGGGTGACACTCCGATGACGGAGATTGCAAACCTTGGAGAGTTTGTCTGCTATGAGTCTTCCACCGCAGAGGAGGCGCGCCAGCGTGCGGCCGACTGCGACGTAGCCATCGTCAATAAGATTATTGTAAATGACGAGTTTCTGGACGCTGCGCCCAAGCTCAGGCTTGTATGCGAGGCTGGCACCGGTATCAACAATATCGATGTTGAGGCCTGCGAGCGTAGAGGAGTAAAGGTGCGCAATGTGGCCGGTTACTCTACGGATTCCGTAGCCCAGACTACATGGATGCACATCCTTACCCTTATGGGGCATACTTATTACTATAGGAAGAAGGTTTTTGATGGCATTTATTCCCGTGGCAGCGTGCATACTGATCCTGAGAATCCCTTCCTTGAGCTTCGTGGCAAGACCATAGGCATCATCGGCATGGGAGCCATCGGCCGTCAGGTTGCAAAGGTGGCCGAGGCCTTCGGCATGCGCGTGGTATATTACTCTACCTCAGGCACTTCCCATTGCACGGACTATCCCAGCCTTAGCATTGAAGAGCTTCTTAAAGAGGCCGATGTGGTAAGTATCAACGCCCCGTACAACAACCGTACGGCCGGCCTTATCGACTACGAAAGGATGAAGCTTATGAAGCCCACGGCCGTGCTTGTAAATACCGGACGCGGCGGCATCGCCCTGGAAGAAGATCTTGCAAAAGCAATTGATAATGAGGTGGTTGCAGGTGTTGGCCTGGACGTTTACGTCAAGGAACCCCTTCCCGCCGACAGTCCCCTGATGCATACCCGCTTCCCGGAGCGCGTCAGCCTCACTCCCCACACCGCCTGGCAGTCCGTCGAAGCCCGCGGCCGCCTGGCCCATGAAATGGCAGAAAACATAAAGCGCGGCTGGTAGGAGCCTCGCTTTAGGATACGGCCGGAGGCCGTAATTTGGTAACTATTGAATGGAGTTTACTCCCATTCAATAGTTGCCGGTGGTTTGGAAGAGATATCGTAAACTACGCGGTTGACGCCCTTGACCTTGCGAATGATATCGTTGCTAACCTGGGCAAGGAAATCGTAAGGGAAGCGGAACCAATCGGCCGTCATAGCATCCGTAGAAACAACGGCACGCAGAGCAACCGCATTCTCATAGGTACGCTCATCACCCATAACACCAACGCTCTGAACCGGCAGAAGAATCACGCCGGCCTGCCAGATGGCATCGTAAAGGTTGGTAGCCTTGCGGGTAGGATCGGAAGCGGACGGATACTCGTCGCAACGCCAGCTCCTAAGGCCACGGATAAAGATATCATCGGCCTCCTGAAGAATGGCCAATTTCTCTTTAGTTATATCTCCGATAATTCTGATTGCAAGTGAAGGGCCCGGGAAAGGATGTCTGCCGATGAGCTCTTCCTTGATGCCAAGGGCGCGGCCTACGCGGCGAACTTCGTCCTTGAACAGCAGACGCAGAGGCTCAACAATCTTGAGGTTCATCCTCTCAGGGAGGCCGCCCACATTGTGGTGGGACTTGATTTTGGCAGCTGCGCCCTCAATGCCGGCGGACTCGATAACGTCCGGGTAGATGGTGCCCTGGCCAAGGAACTTCACGCCATCGATGCTCTTTGCATATTTCTCGAAGGTCTCTACAAAGAGACTGCCGATAATCTTGCGTTTCTGCTCGGGCTCCTTGACGCCTGCAAGGGCGGAAAGGAAGGCCTCGGAAGCATCGGCACCGATCACGTTAAGGCCCATATCTTCGTATGACTCAAGAACTTGCTCGAATTCACCCTTGCGCAGCAGGCCATTGTTTACAAATATACATGTAAGGTTGTGGCCGATGGCCTTGTCCAGCAGGACTGCGGCAACCGTAGAGTCTACGCCGCCGCTAAGGCCAAGGACTACCTTGTCGTCGCCAACCTGCTCGCGGAGGCTTGCAACGCTGGTGGCAATGAAACTCTCTGCCGTCCAGCCGCCCTGGCATCCGCATATCTTGTAGCAGAAGTTGGACAGCATGGCGCCGCCCTCTTCGCTATGGAAGACCTCCGGGTGGAACTGGAAACCGTAAACCTTTCTGCCAGCCATCCTGAATGCCGCATTGTCAAGGCCTTCTGTGCTGCCAAGCAGTTCTGCGTCCTTGGGAAGGCGGGTGATGCTGTCTCCGTGGGACATCCATACGGTAGAACCGCCGGGAACAGCCTCAAATATAGGATCGTTCTTAAGGATGGACAGATGTGCGCGACCATATTCCCTTGAACCTGAGGCTTTTACCTCTCCGCCATAGATCTTTGCCATGAGCTGTGCGCCGTAGCAGATTCCAAGGACCGGATATTTTTTCTCAAGGGCGGGGATATCTATATAAGGGGATTTTTCGTCGTTGACAGAGCAAGGACTGCCAGAAATGATGACACCCTTAATGCCTTCATCGGCCGGAACGGCTTTGTGGTAAGGCTGGATTTCGCAATAGATTCCTGCTTCGCGGAGACGGCGGCCGATAAGTGTGGTTACCTGTGAGCCGCAGTCCAAAATGATTATTTTTTCAAGCATACAGTAAGAATTTACGGATAACCAAGGCGCAAATTTAGTACAAAAAATTCATTATATCTGCAGAAAGTAGTAAATTTGCAAGATTTTAATTGAGTAATATAAAATGGACGTAAGAAATATTGCCCTGATTGCACACGTTGACCACGGTAAAACCACCATGGTGGACAGGATGATATATCAGGCAGATCTGGTTCGCCGCCCTGAGAACCTTGGCGAGCTTATTTTGGACAACAACGACCTTGAGCGCGAGCGTGGTATCACCATCCTTGCAAAGAATGTATCGGTCGTATATAAAGGTGTAAAAATCAATATCATAGATACTCCCGGCCATAGTGATTTTGGCGGAGAGGTAGAGCGTGTGCTCAACATGGCGGACGGCGTTCTCCTGCTGGTAGACGCCTTTGAGGGTTGTATGCCCCAGACCCGTTTCGTGCTTAACAAAGCACTGGACATGGGTAAGAAGCCTATCGTAGTAGTAAATAAGGTAGACAAGCCCAACTGCCGTCCGGACGAGGTTCAGGAAGAGGTCTTCGACCTTATGTTCTCTCTTGGCGCAACAGAAGAGCAGCTTGACTTCAAGACAATCTTCGGCAGCGCTAAGCAGGGCTGGATGTCAGACGACTGGCGCAAGCCTACCCAGGATATCACCGCCCTTCTGGACGCCATCCTGGAGGTAATCCCCGCCCCGGAAGAGAAGGAAGGTACTCCCCAGATGCTTATCTCATCCCTTGAGTATTCTCCCTATGTAGGCCGTATCGCAGTGGGCCGCATCACCCGTGGCACCCTCAAAACCGGTATGAACATCAGCCTTTGCAAGAGGTACGATATCGTAGAGAAGCAGAAGATTAAACAGCTGATGGTATTCGATGGCCTTGGAAAAAAGAATGTAGACGAGGTACATTGTGGCGACATCTGCGCAGTTGTAGGTATAGAGGGCTTTGAAATCGGAGATACCATTGCCGATTACGAGAATCCTGAGGCCCTGCCGCCTATCGCAGTGGACGAGCCTACCATGAGCATGATGTTCTCCATCAACAACAGCCCCTTCTTTGGCAAGGATGGTAAGTATGTAACCTCCAGACACTTGAAGGATCGTCTTGACAAAGAATTGGAGAAGAACCTTGCGCTTCGCGTGAAGCCGGGTCTCAATGCCGATTCATTCGTAGTATACGGCCGTGGCGTGCTGCATCTCTCAGTGCTTATTGAGACCATGCGCCGTGAGGGCTTCGAGCTCCAGGTTGGCCAGCCCAAGGTATTGGACAAGACTATCAACGGCCAGCGCTGCGAGCCTATCGAGGAGCTTTCCATTGAGGTTCCGGAGGAGTTCGTAGGTACAGCCATTGAGATTTCTACCCGCCGCAAGGGTGCCCTTACCCATATGGAGCCCCGCGGAGACCGTACCCTTCTGGAATTTGACATTCCTACCCGCGGTATGATGGGTCTGCGTAGCAATATGCTTACCGCAACCCAGGGAGAGGCTGTTATCGCACACCGATTCAAGGAGTATCAGCCTTATAAGGGAGAAATCGAACACCGTAACAACGGTTCACTCGTATCCCTTGAGACAGGTAATGCCATCGCATACTCAATGAACAAACTTCTGGATAGGGGTAAGTTCTTTGTAGAGCCCGGTGAAGAAATATATGCAGGTCAGGTAGTGGGCGAGCACACCCGCGAGCGTGACCTTAACGTGAACATCTGCAAGACCAAGAAGCTTACCAACGTACGTGCTTCCGGTAGTGACGAGAAGATTGTCCTTCCTCCTGCAGTGAAGTTCTCTTTGGAAGAGGCTCTGGAGTACATCCGCGAGGATGAGCTTGTAGAAGTTACCCCTCATTTCATGAGAATCCGCAAGGTTCTCCTTGACCCTCTGGCCCGCAAGCGTCAGGGTGGCGGCGATTTCGAGGAATAAATTTGGTATTTTTTGAAAAGATTTACTATCTTTGCAGCCCTTAAAATCTGTTTACTGGAAAATGGGCGATAATTTGGTCATACAGTTGAATGGATTGCCCGATGGAAAGATGGATTTCCATTGGGATTTGGGAAAGGAGTTCTTTGCTTCATTTGGTAATTCCGATATCCTGGAAGCCAGGGTGGGAGTAGATGCCAGACTCAGGAAATCAGGTGATTGTATGGAGTTTGACGTTGATCTTGACGGTACGGTGACTGTCCCTTGTGACAGGTGTCTTGCTCCGCTTGAGGTGGAGATAGGGGACACGTTCAACGTAAGTGTCAAGCTTGGTGAGCTGCCGGAGGATGCAGAAGTTTATGACCTTAGTCAGGATGTATATGATTACACCTGCCTGGCAATACCTCTGCGCCGCGTGCACAGCGAAGGAGAGTGTGACCCAGAAGTGGTCAAACACCTAGGAGGCAACAAGGAACCGGTGAGCGGGGATTCCCCGTTTGCGTTACTGGGAGACTTGCTGGGAAAACTGAAGTAAAGAATTTTATAAAAGAATAATAATTAAAAAGTTATATAACAATGGCACATCCTAAACACAAACTCTCCAAGCAGAGAAGAGATAAGAGAAGAACTCACGACTTCGCAGCAGTTCCCACTCTTGCAACTTGCCCCAACTGCGGTGCAACTGTAATCTATCATCGCGTATGCCCTGAGTGTGGCTACTACCGCGGTCGTCAGATCGTCGTTAAGGACGCTGAGTAATCTGATGGCTCGATAGTTCAACGGATAGAACGGAAGTTTCCTAAACTTTAAATCGTGGTTCGATTCCACGTCGGGCTACGAAGAAGGCTTGCCAATACGGCAAGCCTTTTTCGTTTAACGCCCGACGTGGAATCGTCGCTTCGCGACAATAATATGTTTATATAACATTTAATATAGGATGGGGCGTACCGCATATAGATATGTTTGGGAGTTCATGAGGAGATTTCGATTTCCACTTTTAAAGAAGTTTAGGAAATACCCCTCAACGTCGAATACTGTGGAAGACGACCAGTAGTCGCCGCTCGTTCCGTCTTGGGCAGGAAGGAACAGGAAACCTGTGGCTGCTTTGACACCCATGCCGCCTTGCCCATTGACGGTTGTCCACGCCCACGTACAGTTATAAATAAGATCCTGGAACTGGCCATCTGAGGCTGCGTGTTGTGCGATAGCGCCATTAAAATCCAGCGTAGTTCCAATCTGTTCCGGGAGAGAGGCTCCGTAGTTGCAGGTACACCAGGATCCCAGACTGAAATTATTAGCCATTTTCAACTCAACGTATTTCGTGGGACCCACTTGGAGCCATTTACTGCTCCCGTTGGCCGGAAGCTTCACGGCGCTATGGCTCGACAGTGTCTTTCCGGTCACGAGATAGTCCCTTCTCTCACTGTTCGATGCATTATTCTTGATGAAATAGAAGCCTGTGCCGCTGTAGGAGGTATTCAGCTTTCCGCTGAACAAATATCCGCCATTGTATTTGTACCCAAGCATGGCATTACCTGCGCTTTTGCCTGTGGTCTCGACCACTGATCCGTCAGAGGCTACCGAAGCAAACCCCGTAGGAATCACTGCGTCCGTGGATAGATTGTACGCTCCGTCCGAAGCCCCGGCATCCTCCACCCAGAACTGCACATAGTTCGCAGGATTCACCATATTCAGATTGGCGGAGATTACCCACTTGTCGCCCACTTTGGCAAGGGTATGAGATACTTTCTCGCAGGCCATATAGTAAGTGTATTGGGTGGTGGGGAATATCCATCCTTTTACGCCATTGTAAGTGGGAGATTCGCTGCTTCCAAAAGGTCTGTAAACAGCGGTCACCGTCTTTCCTTCTGTATTGATGGTACCAGGCAATGTCCCGCCCGGAGCCGCAAGCGCTGTACTCCAGTTTGTTCCGTTATATGACATCTTCAGATAGAAGTTGCCGATATTCTGGAAAAATACGAACACAGCATCCCCGTTTTCCCAGTCCTGTTTGGTCGCCTTCGTTCCGGCCGGATACTTCACCGTGAAGTCAAATACAATATCACCGACCGGAATCCCGGATACCTCTGGAGTCTCAACTTCGGGTTCAATCTTCGCGCAGGCAAAAAGTGCAGACACCGCGCACAAAAGAATCAAATACTTTCTCATAACGACCAATCCTCCTCATCATTAAATGGCATATTGAAGTCCGGGCTGGCGCACACCACGCTCTCCTGCACAACCTCGACCACCTGTGTTGCCGGTGCCTCATAAAACTCTTTTACCTTCTTTTCCATATTTAAGACTTAATTATTGAGGGTGTAGGTGGCAGTTGCGCCTTTGTAGTTTGTCGTGGTGGCGATGGTGAATGTTATGGTGAGATATTTCTTTATTGTTTGACCGCTAATCGCGCTAACATCAACTTTATTACCGCTTATGTGCACGTTAAGATTTGCCTCATCTCTTGGATCACCGTTAACGCTATACGACAGCACGCCGCCATGGTGATTTACGGTGAAACTGACTTTTTTCCCTTCAGTTGAGCTCCATCCGTTCGAACTGCTTGATGAGAGTTCACACCATCCGTTTGCCTTGGCAATGCTGACGCTACCCAGTGAGGTGGATCCCTTGCCTCCGGTGTATCCTGCATTGGGAACCACTTTGTAGAGAACGGTGTAGCTGCCGGCATTGGTTCCAGTGGGAATGGAAGTGATCCAGTTGATTCCGCCGTCAGTGGAGTAATATATCGTGGCATTAACTGCTGAGCCTGCGTTGACCAGGTTCTGCGGCGATCCTGCAACGTTGCTCTTATTGCCGTTGAACTTCAATCCGGTGCGTTTGCTGGGCGCAGTGTAGGTGCAATGGGGAGTCATCTTCAGCGTGCTGCGGTAATAATTGCCTGCGGCGAAGCTTATTCCTCCCTTGGAGCAGGTGTATGTCTTGCTGTCGCTGCCAGTGGCGGAGAAACTAACGGTCTTGTCGCTGACTGCGGGTAGGGCGGCATATAGCTCGCTAGTTGCCGAAGCAGGGGTGATGACGTAATTCTGCGAACCGATGGTAACGGTAAGAGGCTTTACGTCAATGGTGGTCGAAGCGTCGGCGTTCTTGACCATGAATTTGAAAATGGCGAACTGTGCGACGGGCTGGGTGGTTACATCCAGGCCAGGAGTAGAGATGCGAATCTTACCCTCGCCCACGCGGACGTCAAGGTTGGCATTCAGTGTGCCGTCCTGCGCAGAGAGCAGCGTGGCGGCAGTCTTCACGCCAGAATGGTCGTCCTTAGCGGCAGACAGCGGATAGACAATCTGGCAGGGAGTGTTGTCGGGCGTGCCGCTTTCTACTGTGAATTCTATTGTTGCAGCGCCGGTGCCATCAACTGCTGTAATTGTTGCATCGGCCACATATTTTGTTTCATCCTTTGTATAGAGGATGGCCATGTGCTCATTCTCTGCCCAAGTTACCGCAATATTGTCTCCGCCATCGGCCACGGCCTTTGTTCCGGCCCTCTTGGATGCCAGGGTTGCGGTGATGGTGATGCCATTGGTCTTGTCGGCCGGCTGCTTGGTGGGCTGGAGATCAATATCCTCCTTATTGCAGGCTATCAGAGAAAGAGCCAGTGCAATGAATCCAAATACTTTTTTCATAGTCTTGTCCTCCATTAAAATACAAAAGGGTCTCCGTTGTCAAAATAATCGGCAGGATTATCAAGTCCGTCCAGGACGCTTTGGCAGATGACGCCCTCTAATTTTACCTCCACAATAGTAATTGAAGGAGCTTCGTAGAATGTTTTGTCTTCTCTTTTCATGGTAATCATGAGTGTTTATTATTAAGTTTGTCTAACAGTTCGATATTCTCTTGGATAAACCTACCCAGTGCGGCATTCTTTTCGCCAATCCGCCACCGTTGGTAGACGATGATGGCTACCAGCATCAGTATAATGACGATGATGGCGGCTGCCAGGGCTACTGTGATGATGAGGGTGAAATCCATACGCTTTGCTTGTTTGATCCGGTCGCAAAGGTATGCAAATAGGGGTGGCCACTTGTGCCACCCCTACAAATCATTGTGTCAATTCTGCAAAATCTACTTTTTTGCCACTTTTCGGTAGTCCGATGGAGACATGGAATAAGCTTCGTCGAAGAGACGGTAGAAAGTGCGGCGGGATAGGCCGCAGAGTTCGGCGATTAGGGCTACGGAGTCAGAAGTGGTAGCCAGAAGACGGGCTGCATAGCGCAGGCGGTAACCGTTGATGAAGTCGGTAGGAGTCACTCCGGCGCACTCGCGCAGGGCATCGTAGATATAGGTGCGGTTGGTACCGGCCATACTGGCCAGCGTATCCTGGTTGGTGTCAGGATTGGTAAAGACATCGGGGTCCTGCATCAGTTCGCACAGGCGGCGGTAGAGCAGCTGACTCTGCGAAAGCGTCTCGGCCGGCTTTTCCCGTAGGGCTTCAAGTTCATCGGCCTCGGCCTTTTCACGCTGCTGTATCTCTTGGTAGAGGCTGCGGTTTTTCTCTTCCAGAGCCTTGTTGTAGATGCGTGCGCGAACAAGGAGATAACCCACAAGCAGGATAATAATGATGGCCGATAGGATGATGATGCGGTGAATGGCCAGTGAGTGGCGGCGGCTGGTAATTTCTGCCTCTTTCTGACGGATGACGTCCTGTTGCTCCATATCCATCTTCCTCTCCTCCAGGTGGATGGAATCGCTCAGGTGGCGCATGCGGTCGGCGTAGGCCATGGCCTCGCCAGTACGTCCGGCCTTTTTCAGGGCCTTGTACTGGCTCATCATGTAGTTTTCAATATAGGCGTTGTTGATGGCGCTACCCTGGGCCAGATAGAGGGAATCGGTCTTGCGGAACAGACGGATAGCATCGTAGTAGCGGCCGGCCATTGTGAGGTAGCGGGCTTCGGCAATGAGGTCATAGGGCGACAGATCGGGAGCCTGCCGATGTTCCCGGTACAGAGCCTCGGCCTTGTCGAAATGGCCGTTGGCGGCATAGGTAAGGGCCTGGTTGATGGTCAGGTTGTTGATGCGTTTGTTTAGGAAGTACTCCGGCATGTCTGGACAGCGGGCCATACGGGCCATGGCTGTATCGGCCTTCTCCACCATAGGCAGAGCCTTCTGGGGCATGTCCTGCTCAAGGTAGAACTCCGTGGTCTCTATTACGGCTATAACCAGGGCATCTATGATCCAGTAGTCTTTGGGCTGAGTTACGCCCATCATCAGGTCAATGCCTTCCAGATAATAGCGCTCGGCTTCTTCCAGGTGTCCCATATTTTGCTCGCAACTGGCTTTGTTGGTAAGCGCGCGACTTTTGATTCGCAGGGCCATCTGCTCGTCCAAACCACCCTGGTCCGCATCGGCAATGATTTCATCGGCCAGATGGATGGCCTTTCCCCATTCGCCATTTTTATTTAGCAGCGAGGTAAGCTGGAGAAGGGCCGAATAGTAGTTGACGCCTTCGCTCCTGAGCTCGGGACTTTGCTTGATTTGCTCGCCGTAGAAAAGAGCCAGTCTTGTCTTGCCCATCCGCCCGTAGACATTGGACCGGATCAGGTTGGCCGTAGTCTCCGTGAACACGCCGGCGTGCTGGGCACTGTCTACCCGCGCCAATACTTTTTCCGGGTTTGAGAATAATATATTCTGGAGTTCGTTCTTCAGCTGGGCCGCTTCTTCACTGCGGTCAGGCTTTGAACAGCCAGTTAACAACGACATGGCCGCGACAACGGCAGTCAATAGGATGGTATATCCGCGTCTTTTCATGTGATGCATTTCAAACGCACAAATATATACAGAATTTCCCGAAGTGCCGAAAGATTGTGGTACAGACTACCTAGTCAGTGGCCTTTTTTGTAGAATTATACAATGTTGTATTGTGAATACTGTATAAAATATGTATATTTGTGTTCACTATATGCAACATTAACAAGCTAAGACTAAAAAAGGATGAAAGAAAGTAGACAAAGGGCGATACTCAGAATTCTGGGAAGGCGCAAGGTTCACAACCAGGAAGAGTTGCTGAAATACCTGGAGAAGGAAGGCATCAAGGCCACCCAAGCTACAATTTCCAGGGATTTGGCACAGATGAAGATCGTAAAGATGCATAATCCGGAAGATGATTCCGCATTCTTCTCAGTACCCTCGGACTCACTGCAGGTAGTCCCTGACATCATCCATTCAGTATCAGGAATTGTGAGCATAGATTTCTCCGGCTCGCTGTGCGTTATCAAAACCAGCCCGGGCTATGCCAATATGATCGGTGCCGTTATTGACACAAAATGCGGAGACATGGTCATGGGTTCGGTCGCAGGTGACGACACCCTTCTGGTTGTCCTCAGAAACGACGCTTCTTCAGAGGACTTCAAGTCTCATCTTATGGAGAAAATCCCCGGAGCAGAATTAAAGTTCGTTTAATTCATGCAAAGGAAAATCGTTCTTCAAGTTGTTCTGGCGCTGTGCCTGCTTGCGGGCATAGGGGCTGCGGTATTCTTCCTGTTTTCTGACAAGAAATCAGGCTCCAAGGGTTTTGACAATACCCTGGAAAGAGGCCTGGCTTTAGCCGAAGGTACAGAGTACCCGGGCCTGGCCGCCGTGCCGATGGATGCCGTAATGGTAATGTGCAACAGCTCCGTAGGCTCTGCCCTGGATATGCTGGGTGACGGCTCCGCCATCTTCCGTGAGCTTTTCATAGGCTCTGGCAAGTTCACTATAGCTCCTTTCCTGGACAGCCTTAGGGCGCCTGAATTCAAGAAGCTGGACGGCTCCTTCATCATTTCCATGCACTACAGCAGGGATCTGGAGCCGCTGGTGGTATTCACAGACTGCAAGAAGAAGGAACTAAGGAAAAGGGTGCTGGCCCTTGCGGCAAACTGCCGTCTTGAGGCAGCCCAGGCTCCCGACACAAACGGTACGTCAGTAGTAATCAGTACCTCCCAGAGCCTTGTGGCAGCATCTGTAAGGCATCTTCAGGTAGGGGAGTCAATAGTAGACAACCAGAAGTTCATCGCAACCGCCAAACTTGCCGGCGGCAGGGATGCCATCTTCTTTGTAGACAAGTACGCTCCTAAATTTGCCGGCCTCTTCCTTAATAAGAACTACTCCTTCGTAGGCCCGTTCTTCGCTTCTTTCGCAGACGTGCTGGCCTTTGTGCCGGAAAAGAAAAAAGACGGCTACGAGCTTGAAATACTGACCTCCTGCACCGATAATCCCGTGTACAGGATCGGTGGTATCAGCACTGAAGAATCAACTGCCGCAGAAGAGGTTCTGCCGGCAGAAACCGTGTTCGCCGTAGCGATGACTACCGGCGGCATCGGCAATTATATAGAAAAATACAAAAACCATCTGGATGCAAACTCCAAACTCTCTGGCTACAGCGACTCCGCAGAAAAGTGGGCGCGCGGGCTTGACCTTAAAGAAATCGTCAAGGCAGAGGTCAAGCTGGGAGAAACCTTTGCCCAGATTCTTTGCTTAAAAACCGGCCCCAAGCCCTCTGCGGACGTACTTTTAAGGGATACAGGCTTTGCAAACCTTAAGGAATACCGCACCTCAATCGTGCCTTACGCCTACGCCGGCTATGCAGCCAAGCAGTTCGGCCAGCTGTTCTCTATCCCGGAAGAGAGCTTCTTCTTCTATCGTGACAACTGGCTTGTCATCGGCGACAACAAAACCCTTACTGAACTTATCGTAGGAGACCAGGAGCCTCTGGCCGATGCCCTTTCAAAGGAAGGAATAAAGTTGTCAGACTCGCCGGTAGTTTATTATGACATCGCCGCCAACCTTGACCGTCTGGCCGATGTCTTCAGCAAGGACCGTCTTGTCCCTGCAATCTCAAGAACCCTTGCCGGCGCAACAGGAGAAATCCTGGCCGTATCCGGCAACGAAGCAACCGTAAGGCGGACGGCTATGGCTAAGTCCAAATCCAAGGCAGACCCTTCTGCAGTGAAGGTTCCCACCGGTCCGTTCACGGTTCTTAACTCTAACACAGGAAAGAATAATACACTTACACAGAAAGCCGATAACTCCCTGGAATTCAAGGATGAAAAGGGCGCAGTTTCATGGACCAAGCCCTTCCCCGGAAAGCTTTGCGGCATGGTAAGCGAGATAGACTATTACAATAACAAGAGGATACAGTACCTTGTGGCATCCGGAACCAAGATTTACCTGATCGACAGGCTTGGACGCATTGTCAAGGACTTCCCGGCAGAGCTCGGCAAGGAAGTGCTTCTTGGCCCGGCCACTTATGATTTTTCCGGCGCCCACGGCTACTCAGCCCTTGTTTTGCATGTTGATAACACCATCGGCCTGTATGACATTCATGGACGTGTGCGTCAGGGATGGAAGGGCATCGCTCCACCGGAGCAGATCGTTGCGCTTCCTGAACTGGTAGAGGTGGCCGGAAAGAAGTACTGGAAGGTTACGACGGTGTCTAGAGTTTATACTTATCCTTTTAACGGCGGTGCAGAGCCGATAACAAAAGAAAAAAGAAAGAAGTAGTAATATGGAATTTAAATCAGTAAACAAGACTCTTCAGGAGAGTATCAAGAAGAACTGGGATCGTCCGGCTCTTTCTAACTTCCAGGGTGCAACCCTTTGCTACCGCGATGTTGCACGTAGGATAGCCAAACTGCAGATTGCTTTTGAGCAGTGCGGCCTGAAGAAAGGTGACAAGGTGGCCATCTGTTCCAGGAACCAGGCCAACTGGGGCGTAAGTTTTCTTGCAGCCCTTACCTACGGAGCCGTTCCGGTTCCCATCCTGCACGAGTTCAAGCCCGGCAATATACATTATCTGGTAAATCACTGCGAGGCCAAGGTGCTGTTCGTAGACGATGTAATCTGGGAAGGCCTTTCTGCTGACGAAATGCCTGACCTTCAGGTAATTGTGCAGATCAATACCTTCAAGTTCCTCTACGCTCGCACCCAGGAACTGGCAGACGTCAGGGAGCACCTGAACGAGAGCTTCGGCAAGAGGTACCCCAACAACTTCGGCCCGGAAGACCTTGATTATTACGAGGATTCCGCAGACGAGCTTGCAATGATCAACTACACCTCAGGAACCTCTGGCTTCTCCAAGGGCGTAATGATCCCTTACCGCGCCATCTTCTCTAACGTTCAGTTCGCCTGTGGCGCTGAGCCCCAGATGGGCGCCAACTCAGAGGTCGTCGCTATGCTGCCTTCTGCACACATGTACGGCTTTATGTTCGAGTTCATCTTTGAGATGTGCGTTGGTTCACACGTTCACTTCCTTACCCGTGTGCCCAGTCCTAAGATCATCATGCAGGCCTTCTCTGAGATCAAGCCCAATGTCATCATCGCAGTACCTCTTATCATAGAGAAGATTTACAAGTCCAAGCTTAAACCCATACTTGACAGGAATAAGATGTTCTTCCACATTCCTATCCTGGACAAGATGATACTCAAGAAGATACGTACAGAGCTGGTGAACACCTTCGGTGGCCGCTTTGAGGAGGTTATCCTTGGTGGCGCCGCATTCAACCCGGAGGTTGAGGCCTTCTTCAAGAGAATCAGCTTCCCTTACACCGTAGGCTACGGAATGACGGAGTGCGCTCCTATCATTTCTTACGTACACTGGGACAAGACCCGTCTTGGCTCTTGTGGAAAGGCTGCCATCAACAACGAGATCCGCATTGATTCCGATGATCCCGAAAACATCCCCGGAGAGGTTCAGGTTCGCGGTGCAAACGTATTCCTTGGCTACTACAAGAACGAAGAGGCTACCGCCAACTCATTCACAGATGACGGATGGTTCCGTACCGGTGACATGGGTGTAATGGACGATGAGGGCTACCTTTACCTGCGAGGCCGCTCCAAGTGTATGATTCTTGGTCCTTCCGGCCAGAATATTTATCCTGAGGAACTTGAGGCAGTTATAAATAACCTTACTTACGTTGTGGATTCACTGGTTGTAGAGGAAGACGGAGGCCTTACCGCCCTCATCTATCCGGACTACCATCAGGGAGAACTCGATGGCATGAGCCGCGCCCAGCTGGAGAAACGCCTGACCGACGCTATGCCCGAGGTTAACCGCGAGATTCCTAACTACGCTAAGATCAAGAAGTTCGAGTTTATGCCCGAGGACTTCGAGCGTACTCCTAAGCGTAGCATCAAACGTTATCTTTACCAGAGACAGTAATATGCAAAAGTTTGATAAAAGCTATCTTGATATGGCAGCAGTATGGGCTAAGAACTCATACTGCAAACGCCGTCAGGTCGGTGCCCTTATCGTAAAGGACAAAATGATTATTTCCGATGGCTACAATGGCACCCCCTCAGGCTTCGAGAACATCTGCGAGGACGAGACCACGGGCGCCACAAAGCCTTACGTCCTGCACGCCGAGGCCAATGCCATCTCCAAGGTAGCCAAATCCGGAAACAGCAGCGAGGGCGCCACTCTTTATGTGACGGCATCCCCCTGCCTGGAGTGCTCCAAGCTTATAATCCAGTCCGGAATCAAACGTGTAGTATATCGTGAGCAGTACCGCCTTGACGACGGTATTCAGCTGCTCAAGAGGGCTGGAATAGAGGTTGAACAAGTAGACGAGGACTAAATGAAAGATAAAACTGCGCTGCCGATAGCTTTGCTTGGCGTTGCTATCGGCGTTCTGGCAACATTGATTGTCGGTTATATCGGCAAAAGCAACCGGAAAGCGGCAAGCGACCGCGACTGGAGCAAGTTGAACCTTGTACTGCAGCAGGTTCGTGAGAACTATGTAGACGAGGTCAATGTTCCGGAGGTTACTGAGGCTGCCATCGTCGCAGCCCTTTCCAAGCTTGATCCCCACTCGCTTTATCTTCCTCCGCAGGACCTGAAAGAGGCTGAAACAGACCTTGCAGGCAACTTCGAGGGCATCGGCATCCAGTTCAATGTGCCCAATGATACTGCAATTGTGCTGGAGGTTATAGCCGGTGGTCCGTCAGAGAAGGCAGGCCTGCTGCCGGGAGACCGCATTTTGGAGGTGGACGGAGAGGTTATCGCCGGTGTAAAGTTCCCCCAGGACAGCATGGTCAAGAGGATGAAGGGCCCATCAGGTTCCAAGGTATCCATCAAGGTAAGCCGTGACAAAGAGCCTGTGAACTTTGATATCATCCGCGGTAGAATACCTATCCATTGCGTGGACGCATCCTTTATGATGGGGGATACAACAGGTTATATCCGCCTTACAAAGTTCTCTGCCACTACATTCCAGGAGGTATCGGCTGCCGCAGTCAACCTTGCCGCCCAGGGTATGAAAAAGCTTATCATGGACATCAGGGACAATACCGGTGGCTACTTTAACCAGGCACTTCTGCTCTCCAACCTCTTCCTGACCAAGGGCGACAATATCGTTTACCTTGACGGTCTGCATCGCAAGAGGGAGGAGTATCGGGCCGATGGTAACGGAATCCTTCAGAACATAGAGCTTGTCATTATTATAAATGAGAACAGCGCTTCCTCAAGTGAAATCTTTGCAGGAGCTATCCAGGATAATGACAGGGGAGTGATAGTAGGCCGCCGTTCCTATGGAAAGGGCCTTGTTCAGGAGCCTCTGTACTTTAGCGACGGTTCTGCCGTAAGAATCTCTGTAGCAAGATATTACACTCCTTCTGGAAGATGTATTCAGCGCCCTTATAACGGAGAGGAAGACTACAGGATGGATCTTTACAAGCGTTATGTAGACGGAGAAATGTTCAGCCAGGACAGCGTCAAGGCAGATACCAGCGAGGTCTACAGGACAGTATCCGGCCGCAAGGTTTACGGTGGTGGAGGTATCATTCCCGATATCTATGTGCCTCTTGATACTACCCGTGCAACCGACTTCTACATCAAGTGCAACCGCAAGGCTCTGGCAGTGAAGTACGCTTCCATGATCTTTGACAAGTACAAGAACAAACTTGGTGCAATCGACAATTACGGAGACTTGGAGAACTTCCTTGAGAGCATCAATATTCCGGCTTCCTTCCTGTCTTACGCAGCCCGTGAAGGGGTTTATGCCCAGAGAGGGGAGTGGGATGCCAGCAAGCCTTATATGCTGCCTCTGCTACGCTCTTTGATTGGAAGATGTTCCAAGCTTGGACAGAATGCTTATTACAAGCTCTATCTGCCTGTGGATGATGCCGTTATGGTTGCGCAAACAGCAGAAATGCCATCCGCGGAATAATTACTGAGCTATAAACTGATAGACTATGTCCCCGTGCTGCCGCGCGGGGGCTTTTGTGTTTGTAGAGAAGCGGGAACGCTTGGCGGCATTGATGGCTTTTTCCCGCAGGCAGCCGTCCTTGGAAGAGGTGTCGTCCTGGACTTTTGCGTCTATTACCTTGCCGGAATTGTCTACTACTATTAGTACGGTAACCATGCCGCCTCCGAAGCAACCGTAGGCCGGGATGGGCAGGCGAGAGGCCTTACGGCCGTCCAGGGAGTAGGAGACTACTGACGGGCCGCTGTATTCCTTTGCCTGGGTTTCTTTCTTTGTTTTCTTGTTGTCTGCTACGTAGGTGTCTTCAGGCTCGTCCGGATGAACGCCGTCCTTAAGGTCCTGGGCCAGGCGGCGGGCGTCTTCGTAGAGCTTCTCTGCGTCCGTGCCACGGTCGTCTTTAAGTACGCTGGAGCGGTCTGTAGCCACGTTTTTGAACTCCTTGCCGGATTCTCCCGCTATCATTTGCTCTATGCGGCGGGCAATGGCCTCGTCAAAGGAAAGGTCTTCCTCCTTGACAGATGCTTTGATTTCCGGGGCCTTGCTTTGTTCCATCTCTGCGCTGAAGTCGAAGACATATTCTTCCCTTCCTGCCATGGTGCCAATCTGGAACAAAAGCAGGACTATAATCACAGCCAGATGTACTGATACCGTGATATATAATCCTGCCTTATCTTCGCCCCTTAAGTTCATAATGGGCCGGTTTTTATTTCTTGATACGGCTCATGGCCTTTTCTACGGTTGCAGAGATAACGTCGATTGCAACCTTGTTGTGGCCACCCTGAGGTATAACTATGTCTGCGTAGCGTTTGCTGGGCTCGATGAACTGGAGATGCATGGGCTTAACCGTAGCGCAATAGTGTTCTATTGCTGAATCTATGGTTCTACCGCGCTCTGCGATGTCACGGACGATGATACGCATAAGGCGGTCGTCGTCATCGGCATCAACAAAAATCTTGATGTTCATCTGGTCGCGGAGCTCTTTGCAGGTGAAGATGAGGATGCCTTCCACAATAATCACTTCTGCGGGCTCTACGGTCACTGTTTCTGTCTTGGAACGGGAACAGGTGATGTAGGAATAAACGGGCTGCTCTATGGTGTTGCCCTGCTTAAGATCGCGGATCTGCTGGCAGAGCAGCTTCCAGTCAATGGCGTCCGGGTGGTCGAAGTTAATCTTCTGCCTCTCTTCCGGGGGAAGATGGC
The DNA here is from genome assembly GCA_947166905.1 of uncultured Prevotellaceae bacterium. Lineage (GTDB taxonomy): Bacteria > Bacteroidota > Bacteroidia > Bacteroidales > UBA932 > Cryptobacteroides. Next base: position 35,491 of record CAMVFZ010000012.1, read on the forward strand.
TTGAATCTTTGTAGTACGAATCCTGGGGGATAACTACTACTCGGCCTTGCAATTGCTTTGTAATTGCTCTAACTACGGTGGTTTTTCCGGAGCCTGAACCACCTGCGATACCAATGACTAGCATAATATTGTAACTACGTTAAAACTCTGCATTCTTAGGTGTACGAGGGAACGGGATGACGTCGCGGATGTTGGTCATACCGGTCACAAAGAGCAGCAGACGCTCAAAACCAAGGCCGAAGCCGCTGTGAGGCACTGTTCCGTACCTGCGGGTATCTACGTACCACTCCAGGTTCTTGCGGCTCATTCCAAGCTCCTCAATACGCTTTTCAAGCTTCTCCAGTGAAGCTTCACGCTCGCTTCCGCCGATGATTTCTCCAATCTTCGGGAAAAGAACGTCCATACCGCGTACGGTGCGGCCGTCCTCGTTCTGCTTCATGTAGAAGGCCTTGATATCCTTAGGGAAGTCTATGAGGATAACGGGCTTTCCGAAGTGTTTCTCTACAAGGTAACGCTCGTGCTCGCTCTGGAAGTCGGTGCCCCAGTGTACGGGATACTCGAACTGCTGGCCGTTCTTAATGGCCTCTTCCAGGATTTCAACTGCCTGGGTGTAGGTAACCTTCTGGAAGGCGATGCCAAGCACGCTGCGAAGTCTCTCGATAAGGCCGTCGTCATACTTGTCGTTCAGGAACTGAAGGTCGTCCATGCAGTTGTCAAGAGCGTACTGTACAAGGTATTTAACGAACTCTTCTGCAAGAGCCATGTTGTCGTTGATGTCGTAGAAAGCCATCTCCGGCTCTATCATCCAGAACTCTGCCAGGTGGCGGGGAGTGTTGGAATTCTCTGCGCGGAAGGTAGGACCGAAGGTGTAGATCTCACCAACTGCGGTGGCTCCAAGCTCACCCTCAAGCTGACCGCTTACGGTAAGGGAAGTCTTCTTGCCAAAGAAATCCTTGCTGAAGTCTACTTTACCGTTGTGTACAGGCACGTTTGCAAGATCCAAGGTAGTAACCTGGAACATGTCTCCTGCGCCCTCTGCGTCAGACTCTGTGATAAGCGGGGTATGAAGATATACGAAGCCCTTGTCGTTAAAGAATTTATGGATTGCAAAGGCCATTGCGTGACGGATGCGCAGAACAGCACCGAAGGTGTTTGTCCTGAGCCTCATGTGTGCAACGGTCCTGAGGTACTCCAGTGAAGTATCCTTCTTCTGAAGAGGGAAGCGCATAGGGTCGCATTCTCCCAGGACAACGATTTCCTTAGCCTGGATTTCTACAGCCTGGCCGCTGCCGATGGACTCGGTAAGCGTACCGATTACCTGCAGGCTGGCACCGGTGGTAACCAGCTTGAGGGTTTCCTCGTCGATTACGTCGCAGGGTGCAACTACCTGAATATTCTTTACAGTTGAACCATCGTTAAGAGCGATGAATTTTACCTGTTTGTTGCCGCGCTTTGTTCTGACCCAGCCTTTTGCAAGCACCTCTGCTCCGGGTGTGCTGCAAAGAAGGTCCTTAACCTTAGTTCTCTTCAGAGTATCCATTTGTGTGAAATTTGTTCTAAACTAATATATAAACATGCAAAGATAGTGAATATAGTTGTAAAAAGAAAGCCCCTCCGTAAGGAGAGGCTCTCTTTTAAAGAATATAGAAATCTGATTTTACTCAGCTTTTCTTGCCTGGTACAGGATCTTAAGTGCGGAGCAACGTCTGAGCTCCTGCTTAACATCCGTAATGATACCCATTCTGACATCCATGTCACCCTTAATAACTGTGGTCATAAGGGCGCGGTCGCTTTCGTTCATAGACTCACGCTCTGCTGCGATAAAGTCACGGATATCCTCGATAGACTTGAAGTCGTCGTTGAGCTGGATACGGGCCTCGGTACCGTACTTAGCCTGCAGCATGCGGGTAGGCGGACCGATGTTGATGTAAGATGCAAGGTCTTTCCTTTCCAGTTTAACAACTTCCGAAGCCTCAGGAAGCTTTACCATAACTTTATTCTCAGTTTCACGCATCTGAGTGGTAACCATAAAGAAGAACAGAAGCATGAACACGATATCGGAGAGAGATCCGGAAGACATTGACGGAACCTCTTTCTTGCTATTGCTGCCACCGAATTTTGACATATTCTATTCCTCCTTATTTTTTACCGGTATCCTTAGGCTCTGCCTCAGAGATGTTCTGAGGTACAGCCTCTTTAACAATCTTCTGCTGCTCCTCCGTCAAGTTGGCAAATTTCTTACCATAGTTCCTTGAGGAGAATTCATCACGGAGCTCGTTAATAGCCTTAACAAGTTCGTTCTGAACAGCAATGTAGGCTCTGTAGCTTGTACCACGGTCATTCTGCAGGGAGATAATACCCTTGGTGACCTGGCAAGGACCGTAGCCTTCAATCTGCTTTGTCTCTTTCTCGGGGAGATTGGGATCATCGGCAGGATTGCTAAGGAATTCCTTGATTTTGTCTTTGAGCATGCTGATGTCTATGGGTTCGCTACCGGCGAGAAGTCTGTCAGCAGAATTGATTCTGACAATGATAATGTTACGACGGTTGATCTTGATATCTTCCACCTTCTGATCTTTGTCAGGCATAGGAGGGAGACGTCTGTTCAAACCTGTCTGGCTTCCCATGGTTGTAGTCATGAGGAAGTAGCACAAGAGCAGGAACGCGATATCAGCCGTTGAACTTGAGTTAATCGCAGGTGTTTTTTTCTTACCCATAGTACATTAGTTTTTACGAACCCTACTGGCAATTTCGCCTACAATGATGGAAAGAATCGCTGCGGCGCCTGCAAACCAGGTAAGATTCAAGATGGTATCAGTGAGCTTGAGAGTACCGCTTGTGACGGGATCTCCATTGTAAGCCAGGGGCTCTGAGCCGGCAGCCAGAACGTAGGCGATGCCGCAGATAACAGCAACAACTACGAGGCCGATTCCGAGCTTAACAAGGCTCTTGGGATTGTTGGCAGCCATGATGAAGATGCTCACTACTACTGCGCATACGACGGCCAAGCCGATCATAAAGTAGCCCCAGTAGAGCAGAGGATCAACAGTTCCGTTGTCGTTTGCAGGTGCATCCGGGTAACCCTTCAGCGAGCCCAGCACGACAATGAGGAGACTGATGAACATCAGCGCCAGCATTATCCATTTGAATATTTTATTCTGTTTTCCCATTGTAAGGATAAATTACTTTTTGTTGTACTTTGAAAGGATATCAACGAGGGAGATGGAAGAGTCTTCCATATCGATGGTGATAGAGTCAATCTTGGCGAGGATGTAGTTGTAGAACACCTGAAGGATCATAGCAACGATCAAACCGGCAACGGTTGTGATAAGGGCGATCTTCATACCACCTGCAACAACGTTAGGGGAGATATCACCAGCTGCCTGGATAGCGTCGAATGCTGCGATCATACCGATAACGGTACCAAGGAATCCGAGTGAAGGAGCGATTGCGATGAAGAGGGAGATCCAAGAGAGACCGTTCTCAAGCTGGCTCATCTGTACGGAACCATAAGAAACGATTGACTTCTCTACGGTGTCAAGACCCTGGTCGTAACGGAGGAGACCCTGATAGAAGATGCTTGCTACAGGACCACGGGTGTTACGGCAAACGTCCTTTGCAGCCTCGATGCCACCTTTGTTGAGGGCGTCCTCTACATTGGCGAGAAGCTTCTTGACATTAACCTTTGCAAAGTTGAGGTAAAGGATACGCTCGATAGACAGAGCAAGACCAAGGATCAAGCAGAGGACGATAAGGGTCATGAAGCCTGCACCACCCTCGATGAATTTAGTCTTGATTGCCTGGTGAAGAGGAATGTCCTCACCGGTACCATTGAGAAGGGAAGCAGCCGATACGGGAGCATCCTCAACAACCTCAGTAGCCTCAGGAGCGGTAGCGTCTGCCTCTTCCTGTGCTGAAGCGATGTTTGCAGAGATGGCCATAAGACCAGCTACTGCCAAAAACATGAAAAACTTTTTCATAATTGTTTTTGAGTGTTTGAAATAAATAATTGTATTAAGTTAATAATATTTGTCAGCTTTAACCTGTTGGTTACAACGTTAAAATTCGGTGCAATTTAGCAATTAAAATTGAAACCGCAAAGCCTGGGGCCTAAAATATCGATATTTCTCCTTTCAGGTTTTTGACCATTAATTCTTTAACTTTTTCATTATCAGAGGTCTTGCCCATCAGATAGAATAATTTTGCAAGACAGCTTTCAGTTGTGGAATCGTAACCATTTATAACGCCCGCCTTCTGAAGAGCCTTGCCGGTTGCGTAGATGCTCATGTCTACGGAGCCTGAAAGGCACTGGGTCACGTTGACCAGGATCTTGCCCATTCCGGCGGCCTCTGACACTATGTCTATGAACCAGGGTTTGGTAGGGGCGTTGCCTGCTCCGTAGGTCTCGATGATCACGGCGCGGGATTCCTTGCCGCACAGTATGTGGTGCACCACTTCCTTGGTTATACCGGGATGCAACTTAAGAATTGAAACCCTTGTATCCAGCTCTGTACTAACCTCCAGCGGCGTTCCTGGGGCCGGAGCCTTAAGAATGATGTCCTTATTGTATTTAATTGTAATGCCTGCCTGGGCCAGCGGGGGCAGGTTAGGGGAGCGGAAGGCGCTGAATTCCTCTGAATTCACTTTTACGCTGCGGTTGCCCCTCATCAGCAGGGAATTGAAATACACGCACACCTCCGGAACCATCGGCCTGCCATCAGAATCTTTTGCCGATGCTATTTCAACCGCCGATATCAGATTTTCCTTGCCATCGGTACGGGGTACGCCGACGGGCAACTGGCTACCGGTGAAGATGACAGGTTTGCCCAGGTTGCCAAGCATGAAACTCAGGGCCGATGCCGAATAGGCCATCGTATCCGTGCCATGAAGCACTATGAAGCCATCGTAGTTGTCATAGCTGTCCCTTATCAGGGTGGCAATCTTCTGCCACATTGAGGGCTCTACGTCCGACGAATCTATCAGGGGATCGAAGGTATGGGTCTTGATGTCTACGGAGAACTGCCCGATCTCCGGCACCTGTTGCGCGATCTGGCTGAAGTCGAAAGGCTTCAGTGTACCTTCTTTAAGGTCCTGTTTCATTCCGATGGTGCCTCCGGTATAAATCAGAAGCAGGGCGGCTTTTTCTTTTCCTGTCATAGTCTGTCCAGTGAAAACAATTCTGTGGCAGAGGCTGTGGTAACTTCCGCAACCTCTTCTATATCAATTTCTTTAATTTCTGCTATCTTGCCCGCAATTATGGGTATGTAAGAGGGCTCGTTGCGCTCTCCGCGGTGCGGAACCGGCGGCAGGTACGGGGAATCCGTCTCCAACAGTATGCTTTGGAGGGGAATATCCTTTACCGCTATGGCCAGTTTGGAGTTCTTGTATGTAAGCACGCCGCCGATGCCAACCTTCCAATCCCCGTATTTCTGAAGACGCTGGAAGGTCTCGTAACTGCCGCTGAACGCGTGCAGGTTGCCCCTGAGCCCAAGGTGGCGGCAGTCGTCCATAATCTTGAAGAAGTCCTCTGTAGCATCCCTCAGGTGAATATTCACAGGCAGTCCAAGCCGGGCGGCAAGCTCCAACTGATAGCGGAAGGCAAGCTTCTGCTCTTCTACGAACTCTACTGACCAGTGATAATCCAGTCCGATCTCTCCCAGGGCAACGGTTTCCGGGCCGATGGCGGCTTCTACCAGCTCAATCTCCTTTTCCCAACCCTTGTCTGCAGAGCCGGGATAAAGGCCTATCATGTGGTAAAGTACTCCGGGATATTGTTTGCACAGATCCAGGGCCGCCTGGCGCTCACGGCTGTCTACGTCCGGATGGATGATCCGGGTGATGCCGGCTGCCGCAGCGCGGGCTATTGCCGCCGGGGCATCGGCAGTAAAGGCCTCGTCGCTCAGATGGGCGTGGGTATCTGTGAATCGTAAAGACATCTTTGCAAAGATAGGAAAAATTACTGAATATTATTCTGTGCAGAACAGTTGCCCATAAGGTCCGTAATAATATAACCCTCTGCCTCCAGAAAGGATAGTATTCCTGTTATTTGGCTGATATCCAGGCGACTGCGTACGCATAGGTCTGCCTTTGAGATGCCGCGGCTGGCGCGGATAATTTTAAGAATATTCTGTATGGCAGCCTCTTCTTCCTCTGAAAACAGGCCCTGAGGAATGTTCAGTGGCTTCTGACGCAGGCCGTGCTTCCCGCGGCGGCGGTACAGGCCCATCTTTTCCATCATATCTTCCGGCGTGAGTACAAGCTCTGCCTTATGCTCTGCGATTAGCTTGTTGCAGCCTCCGGAGCGGACGTCGTCGGCCTTGCCGGGGAGTGCATAAACGTCGCGGTTATAGTAATAAGCCAGGTTGGCGGTGACCATCCCGCCACCTTTCACCCGCGATTCTATTAGCAGTGTGGCCTCGCTTAGGCCGGCGATGATGCGGTTGCGCCTGAGGAAGTTGTTTGCAACCGGCGCCGTTCCGGGTGGATAATCGCTAATCAGGGCGCTCCCGGGGCTTTCTGCGATATGGTCAGCCTCAAAGACATGCATCTTTGGGTAGACGGCATCCACTCCTGTGGCCATCACGGCGATGGTCGGGCATCCGCATTCCAGGGCCGTTTTATGGGCTATTATATCCGTACCCAGGGCCAGTCCGCTCACTATCGTAGGCATTTGCTCCGACAAGCAAAGCGCCGCCGTAAGCCTTTTGCACCAGTCAATTCCGTAATGGCTGATGTCCCGTGTGCCCACTATGGCAATGTAAGGCCGCTCGCAAAATATCTCCTCCGGGGCGGAATTACTCCTTATATACAGGCCCATAGGCGGATCTTCGCAGTCGCGAAGCAGGGTGGGGAAGGCGTCGGCGGTAATTCCAAGGAAGTAACAGCCCTTTGCCGCCAGGTCTTCCAGTTCCTTTGCCGATTGTTCCAGGCCTGCGGCATCCAGCCCCGCCGGCGGTTCGCAGCCCATCAGCTCCCGCTTTTGCTTATAACTCATTGAAAACACCGTTGCGGCGCTGCCGGCAGCCTCGATAATCCGCAGCCCTGCCTTGGGGTCAAATCCAAAGACCCTGTTAAGTTGGCAGCAGGCCAGGGTTTCAGGGTCGGAAAAGTGATTCTTGTTCTCCATCTTGCAAAAATTTTCCTTGCAAGATACATGACGCTGCCGGCATAAAATAAAAAAGTGGTCCGAACAGAACCACTTTTTTACAAATCTTTATAAAATTTTTACAAATCTTATGATTCGAGGTGAAATGACACTAGATGATTAGCATTGCATCGCCGTAAGGACCGAAGCGATACTCTTCCTTCAGGGCTTCTTCGTAGGCCTTCATCACTTTCTCGTATCCGCCGAAGGCTGCTACTGACATAAGCATGGTAGAGCAGGGCAGATGGAAGTTGGAAACGATGGAAGTAGGAACTGCAAAGCGGTAGGGAGGGAAGATGAACTTGTTGGTCCAGCCGTCGTAAGGCTTAACCTCGTCGTTGGTAGTAACGTAGGTCTCAAGACCGCGGATTACGGTTGCACCAACTGCAAGTACCTGATGTCCAGATGCTTTTGTATTGTTGATAAGATCTGCAGTCTCCTGGGTGATTATGAGTCTCTCGGAGTCCATCTTATGCTTGGAAAGATCTTCTACGTCTACTTTGCGGAAGTGGCCCAGGCCCATGTGCATGGTGATGAAGGTCTTGTTGATGTCCTTCAGTATCATGCGGTTGAAGAGCTCGCGGCTGAAGTGAAGTCCGGCGGCAGGAGCTGAAACAGCACCCTCGTGCTTTGCAAAGATGGTCTGGAAGTTCTCCCTGTCTTCAGGGGTGGGCTTTTCCTTCACGAACCTAAGGATAGGAGTCTCTCCAAGGCCGTAAAGGGTTTCCTTGAATTCCTCGTACGGACCGTCGTACAGGAACCTGAGCGTACGGCCGCGAGAGGTTGTATTGTCAATAACCTCTGCCACAAGGCTCTCGTCTTCTCCGAAGTAAAGCTTGTTGCCTATACGGATTTTACGGGCAGGGTCTACGATAACGTCCCACAGGCGCTGCTCGCGGGCAAGCTCGCGAAGCAGGAAAACTTCAATATCGGCGCCGGTCTTTTCCTTTTTGCCATAGAGGCGGGCGGGGAAGACCTTGGTGTCGTTCAGCACGAAGGTATCTCCTTTGCCGAAGTAGTCGATGATGTCCTTGAAGATTCTGTGCTCTATTTCTCCGGTATCCTTGTGAAGTACCATCAGGCGGCATTCGTCACGCCATCTTGTAGGTTCGGATGCTATTCTTTCCAGAGGGAGATTGAAGTTGAATTGTGAGAGTTTCATATGCAGTTTATTAAGCCACATCCAACAAGGGTGTGTACTTTATTATACGGCAAATTTCCGGATTTGTTTCAGACGAGGTTGCGGAAAACCTCTAAAATAGACGGGTATGTATTCTTGAGGAAGGGCGGCAGGCTGGAACGGGCTACCCAGGCGGCCTTGGTAATGTCCTCTTCTTTCTGGGGCACAAGGTCTACGGGGTCGTTGTACAACATGTCGTACCACCAGGTGTGCTTCAGGTGCCAGACGTTGTTACGATAGTAGCAGTGGTCAGTGATGCAGATCAGCTTCCTTAGCGTAAGGTTGTCTACGCCGGTTTCTTCCTGAACCTCCCTGAGGGCGGTTGTGCGGATGTCTTCTCCTGGCTCCTGATGGCCCTTGGGAAGGTCCCAGAGGCCGTCACGGCGGATCAGAAGAAAGTCTCCGCGCCTGTTGGAAACCAGTCCGCCGGCGGCGTTTACTTCACGGAATTCAGAGCAAAGCCTGCGGTAGATTTCCTCTTCCTGGCGCCCATCGGTAGGAATGTAAATGCGGGCAAGGGTGGCCGATGCCTCGAACATGCCCACCAGCGCGTGTATGTCAATCTTTTCCCCAATGTGGAATTCCACGGAATTGGGGTCTGCCAGAAGGGCCTCGTTGCTGCGGCATATTACTATGCACCTCTTTTCAAAATATATTTTGTGCATCGGCGGTGATTTCGTACATTTGCAGATGCAAATATATATCTTTTTTCGGTATTATGGCAGAATTTGAAAGCAAACACGGCATAGTTTCAAGGGCTCCGTACGAGCTCTACATGGCCTTCGTAGACATGCGCAACTTTATGAACTTCCTCCCGGAAGACAAGAAGCAGGGTGTCACCGCCGATTATGACAGCATCCACGCTACGGTGCAGGGTTTCGCCATCGGCGTTAAGATCACCAACCGTCAGCCTTATTCAAGGATATCCCTGGCCGATGACGGCGCTCCCTTTGCCTTCACTGCCGATATTTGCTTTGATGCCGCCGGTGGAGACCCGTACAAGACGGATTTCCACATCAAGGTTGATGCAGACCTTAACTTCATGATGAAGATGCTCATCGGCAGCAAACTCAAGGATGCCCTTGACAAGGCTGTGGACTCTCTTGTAGATATGTCCAACGGCAAGTATCCTGAGGGCTTCCCTCAGCAGCCCCAGCAGTAATGCAGGAAGAATTCAAAGATCTTCTTATCCAGTCACTGGGTGCCGATGCGGCAGCCAGTGCCCTGGCTGCGCTGGAAGAGGCTCCGGCCGTTTCCGTGCGCTATAACGGAGCCAAGTGTGCGGCTCCCGAAGGGGAGGCTGTCCCGTGGAATGCGGACGGCCGTTTTCTGCCGCAGCGTCCGGCCTTCACGCTGGATCCCATGCTGCATGCAGGCGCATATTACGTGCAGGATTCTTCCGCCATGTTCGTAGGCGAGGTTTTTCGCAAGGTGGCCCTGCCGCACGTTGCCCCGGAGGGGCATCTGCGCGTACTGGACCTTTGTGCGGCGCCCGGCGGTAAGACAACAGACATTCTGTCCTCTTTAAGGGAATCAGGAAAGGATTACCTGTTGGTATCCAATGAAATATCGTCCAGCCGCGTAACGGCGCTTTGTGACAATGTAGCCCGCTGGGGTGAAGCCCCGGTTGCGGTGACATCGGCAGACCCTGCGGCCTTCGGCCCTATGGAAGGGTACTTTGATATCATCGTGGCCGATGTCCCTTGTTCCGGGGAGGGTATGTTCCGCAAGGATGCAGAGGCCCGGAGGCAGTGGTCGCTTGATAACGTGGCCCTTTGCCAGGCCCGCCAGAGGCGCATTCTGTCCGATGTTTGGCCGGCTCTAAAAGAGGGTGGTATCCTTGTGTATTCTACCTGTACCTTCAATCATCTTGAGAATGACGACAATGTGCGCTGGGTAGCGCAGCAGCTTGGCGCATCGGTACTTCATGACCTTCAGATGTATCCGGGCGTCATCGGCACTGAATGTGGTTATGCCCTGGTTCCGGGCTTTGTGAGAGGGGAGGGCCAGTACTGCGCCGCGCTGGTAAAGACTTCGACGGCGGGCAGTTTAAGGGTGAAAAAGAATTCCATCCGTCCTGATGCTAAGAATATCTGGCTTGACGGAGACGTAACTATAGTTAAAAAGGGTGACTTGCTTTGCGCCCTGCCGCAGCCATTGGCCACAGATGCTCCGATTCTGGAGCGCCTACGTCCTTTGCGCAGCGGCATTGCAGTGGGCTCTTACAAGGGCAGGGACTTTATCCCGCATGCAGATCTGGCTTTGGCAAGATGTTTGTCGCAGAATGCTTTTATGCGGTACGATGTCCCTGAGAACGTGGCACTTGCCTTCCTGCACAAGGAGAGTATTACTGCCGCCGATGCCCCTCTGGGATACCTGCTGGTTACATTTAAGGGTTTGCCGCTTGGCTTTGTGAAGAACCTTGGCAACCGATGCAACAACCTTCTTCCGCAGGGAAGGAGAATTAGAATGGACTTATGAAAAGCTTTAAATCTATAATTTGCGGCCTTCTTATCGCCGCCATGGCGCTGCCTCTTGCAGCTCAGACAGAATCTAAAGAGAGTTATCAGGAGAAATATAACCGCATGGTTCAGAAGAGCGGTGCGGCGGGCCTTGGTATTGAGACCCTTCTTAACAAGTGGCTGGCCGATTATCCCGGTGATGCCGACGCCCTTCTTGGCAAGTTCCTTTATTATTACGCCAAGTCCCAGACTTCCAGGGTTGTTGTGAAGGATCAGAAGAAGTTCCTTGGTTCCGAGCCTGTACTTACTCTTGCCGATAGTCTTGGTAAGGTTTCCTACTATTTTGAGGAGTTGTTTTTTGACGATGATGTCTTTGCCCAGGCTATGCAGGCTGCAGATAAGATGATTCGTTCTTATCCGGACCGCATTGATCTTCGTTTTTACAAGATTGCTGCGCTTACTGGCTATGAGAAGGAGAATCCGGATATGGCTTTGAGCGAGCTTCGTTCGCTTATTGATTACAATGCTTCTGTAAAGCCTACGTGGACTCATCCGGAGTACAATGTTAACGACGAGTTCCTTTGGGCTGCTATCCAGGAGTACTGCGTGAACTTCTTCCGTTATGCTTCTCCGGTTTCTTACGAGGCTTTCCGCAGTTTGTCCCAGCGTATGCTGGATTTCTATCCGGATAATACAATGTTCTTGAACAATATGGGTTCTTACTACTTCGTTGTAAAGAAGGACGAGAAGAATGCCCAGAAGTATTACTCCAAGGTCTTGAAACTCAAGAAGGATGACAATACTGCCATTCGCAGCTGCCTTCTTATGTACCGCCAGTCCAAGAATGTCAAGATGGAGAAGAAGTATCTGGAGATGATGGTCAAGTACGGAGAGAAGGACACAGACCGCCAGTCCGCCCAGATGCGTCTCGAGTATCTGAACAAAAAGTAAATTTTTGTTCGGATACTTTGCTTATACTGGGTGAGCAAGCTCCCCCAAACCCCCTGGCCTCCGCTGCTTCAACTTGCTTTGCAAGTCTTGCAACGCTCCAGCCTGCGCCTGACGGCGCATGTCCTCTGTGGCAGCTCGTCCACGCCTCTTCCTGGCACCAGGGTTGAGATGCCCGATTAGGTCGGGCATGATGGGAATGGCCACGAGAGACAGGCGCTATCAAAGACAATATCAGTTCTTTTGATGTTGTCTTTGGTAAAGTTCCCAGGAGTTGAAGAGGTTTTGCCAGATGGCGTAAAGGCCGCCGGCGATGCTGGTGACGGGGGTCATGTAAGAGTAACCCAGCCAGATTAAGAAGCCAGTATTCTTTTGGCCAAGGGCCTGGCCCGAAGTAATCTTGTCCTGCTGGTCGCGCCTTCCAAAATGACGTCCTGCCGCAAACTGAACTGCAGTACAAGCCATAGAAACAAGCACAATGCAAAAGATACTGCCGGCAGAAAGCTCGCTATGCACAAGAGCCTTAGTAGACAGCATCAAAGCAAGCATCAAACCAATTCCCCAGATATAGAAAGACTTTGAGCTAAACGCCACAAGGCGCGCATGCAACTTCTTGAAAAACAAGCGGATAACCCATGCAAGAATACACGGAACAATCAGCAGCGGGAAGATCTTACCAGCAAGAAGCAGCACATAAGCCCAGAACCCAAGATCAGCCGCCGGCTTAACCATAGGAATAACCGTCGGAATCAGAAGCGTAGCCGCCACATTGATAATCAGCAGATAAGTAACCGTATCCGACAGACGCCCGCCCAAACGCTCAGTGATAACACCCGCAGCAGAAGCCGTAGGACAAATAAGGCAAATCATAGCGCACTCCAGCAGGATGCGGATATCAGCACTATCGGCATTAATAGCCATGAAAGCCGTACCCACAAAGGTAAAACACTGGAACAGAATAGCGTAAAGATGCCATCTGCGGAAGTGCAAATCCCTGGGCGAAGTCTTAATAAACTGAAAGAACAGAAGGAAGGCAATTACAAGCCTTTGCCCCTCTGAAGCAATACGGTTGGCAGTCGGCCCGATCGGCGCAAGAGACGGGCAGAAATGATATATAAGGTACAAGGCCGCCCCCGTCACCATGGCAACGGGCAGCATCCAATCTTTAAGAAATTGCTTTAAATCACGCACAGATTAAACCTTGAACTTGAACACCTTGTGCAGGAACTTGTCCACCCAAGGGTCCGTAACCTTCATGCAAAGGCCTGTAAATACAGCCAGGATAAGGGTACCCTCGCGGATAACAACATGAACGCCGTCACCGAACAGCACACCGAACACCAGCTGGGCAAAAAGGGCAGAAAGCACAACAAGAAGAATATCAAAGATAATCTTCACATTGTTGAACTTCATACCGGTAACATCGCTGATAACAGCCACAATCTTTTCTCCTGCAAGCATCCAGGCGTTACCCACAATTTCCATACGCACGCCGATAGCAGTAACGATAACCGTCAGAATGCAGAATACCATCTGCATAGCGTAACTGGTAACCTCAATGCCCTGGATAAGCCAGATACATGCATCGCAAAGATAACCGAATACAAAGGCAGCAGGCAACTGCATCAGGAACGAAAGCTTGAACTTCTTGCGAAGTATGATAAGCTGTGACAGGATGAACACTATGTGCATCATCCAGGTGAAAGTTCCTACGGAAATATGAGTAAACTTGAGATTAAGTACAGCCGGAGGGCAGGAAACGGGGGCCGTGCCCAGATTTGACTTAAGGGAAAGAGCCACGCCAAAGGCGACGATAATAAGGCCGATTGTGGCTACTATATAACGCTTAACAATACTGTTTTCCATTATTTTAGTGCATATTTAGTGTTTGGATTCTGCAAATATGGCTAAAAATTCCTAACTTCGCAAATACATGGGAGCATCGTCCTTCATAGCCGGCAGGCTCCGCTTTAAGAGCCGCATCGCCGTAACCAGCATCGCAATTTCCTTTATTGTGATGATAATAGCCGTGTCCGTAACCTCCGGTTTCAGGGCGGAAATCCGTAGCGGAATCTCTGAAATCTTTGGCGATATCCAGATAACCGCCGATGGCTACAATTACCTTAGCGACGGCTCTGTGCTTAACCTTGATGCGGCCTTCGTGGATGAAATCCAGAAGCTGCCGATAGTGAAGAAAACAGTTCCCGCCGTCTACAAGGCCGGCATAATCAAGAAAGACGACCTAATCCAGGGAACAGTATTCAAGGGTATTCCTGACGGCCCGGACAGCCTTGGAGCAAAGGTGCCGTCGGAATTGGCTGCAAAGCTGTCACTGGCGGTAGGGGACAGGATGACCGTATACTTTGCAGGAGAAAAGGTACGTGTTCGCAACTTCACCGTAAAGGAAATATACCAGGCCGTACTGGGCGGAGATGACAAACTTGTAGTTTATACCTCCCTGGCCGATATGCAGACCGTTTGCGGCTTCGGCCCCAATGAAGCATCGGCAATTGAAGTACTGCTAAAGGGCGTAGACAATACGCCGGAGGCGCTGGACGAGGCCTCTTCGGAGATAGGCTCCCTGATATTTGCACATACTGCGGGTAGCGAAGCCCCGCCGGTGGCATCGTCGTCATTCGGCCGCTTCCCCCAGATCTTCTCCTGGCTGGACCTTCTGGACGTTAATGTGCTGCTGATTTTGGCCCTTATGACTGCCGTCGCAGGCTTCAATATGATATCTGGCCTGCTGATAGCGCTGCTGCGCAATATCTCTACCATCGGCACACTGAAATCTATGGGAATGAGGGACCGCTCAATAGCCAAGGCCTTCCTGGAAATGGCCTCCAAGGTAGTTCTGAGGGGTCTTATCATAGGAAATGCTATAGGACTTGGCCTATGCCTTTTGCAGCAGTTCGCGGGAATTATAAAGCTTAATCCGGAGAACTATTTTGTCTCCCAGGTTCCGGTAAACATAGACGTCCTGCGCATACTGGCAACAGATGCGGTGGCTTACGTTCTGATAATGCTGCTTTTGCTGCTTCCGTCCCTCTTTATATCCGGCGTAGACCCCGCCAAGACGGTTAAGGTGCAATAATACAGAAAGCCTTGTAAAGGGAATCGGTCCTTTCTACGTGGACGACGGTTTCGTTGCCACGGAAATCTTCTACATATGGAATAACAGCCTTGAGATCATTCCAGGTGCCGTACGGAAGGCCCTTGGACTGAGCCACGCTAATGCAGTCCTTGATGCGGCCCTCGCCGGCATTGAAGGCTGCCAGCACAAAGCGGGTCAGTTCTTCCGGGCTGGAAGCGTCGTCCTGGAACATTCGCTGAAGCTTCTTAATATAATTGACTCCGGCCTGAAGGTTGGCCTCCGGGTCAAGGCGCTCTGCGCTGCCGTTGTAGGCGATGGCGGTAGATGCCATCAGCTGTAAAAGCCCCTCTGCACCGCGCCTGGAGCGCGATTCAATGCGGAATCTTGACTCCTGCCAAACCAGTGCGGCCAGCATCCTCCAGTCCCAGCCAATCTCTGCAGCCTTGGCCTTGAGCAGCTTGTCGTAGGGACTGGCATATTTGTATCTGCCGCCCTTCTGTACCCGTCGGAACGGCTCAAATTTAGGTGAAAACCTGTCTAGTATATCTTTCAAATCGTCAGAATGGCGGATGGAGGACAGGGCCAGGTTAAGGTCGGCCGTAGTAAGCCGGCCGGCAGGGGAGGCTATCCACACTGTGCTGTCCTTCATAACTGAGCACAAAGACAGCTCCGTGCGTCCAATAAGCGCAGAATCGGCGGCTGGCAGAACAACCATATCGATGCCTCCGGCCTCCAGAGTGTCCAGGATGGCGCTGCGGTTTGTTCCTGCGGAAATATCAAAATCGTACTGCAGTAGATCCGCAGTACGGCGCAAAAGCTCGTAATTATAACCGGCACTGTAAAATATGGAATTGCTGATATAGTCGTTCACGGCAATTACGCAACGGGCCTGGCCAAAGCTGTCCGGGTTGTTCTCGTTGGGGTTTTTACGCATAAAGTGCGGCCTTACGGAGAACAATAGAGCTACGCAAACAAGATACCGTAAGTATCTGACTATATGGTCTTTACATTTCACTATTTACCCATACTGGACGCCCTGTCGCTCATAGGCTTGTTAACCTGATGAGAGGTGTAGAAAGGAATCCAGATACCAAGTTTAATCGCGTTTTGTGAGCGTATATAACCCTTTGCGCTGAAGTATTCAGGGTTATCGCTTATCATCATGCTTCCATTCACGTATTTAATGAAGATGCAGGCCTTCTTCCACTGCATATTCACGAAGAAGTCCATGTAAGGCAGTTTTCCGCCGATCTTTTCCTGAGCCTGATTAGTGAAGACTCCTGTTGAGGGACGGAAGGACGGTGCATACCAGGACGTTGTCCACTGGGCGTCGGCGCCGATCTGCATCTTCATCACTCCGTTGATACCGAACTGAACGTAACCCCTTGAATTGATGGCCACCGTAGGCAGGGGCAGTACGTCCTTGTTAGAACTGAGCTGAACCAGCGCACGGGTATCCAGATGCATGAACCAGAGTTTCAGGTCCTTTTCCAGACCGAACTTAAGCACATGCATAGGGGAGGTATTCTGATGTATCATACCCTGGCTGTCGTACCAGATATTGTTTTTAAGCAGAGCATATCCGGCCGATGCCTTCAGCTTCCAGTACGGAATGCTGATGCTGCCTTCCAGTTTGGTGGTGCTGATCTTGCCGAAGTCGTTGTCCCACTTGTCATGGTTGCCGTAATAGTGCAACTGGTAGAAATCGGGCCTGTCAAGGGTTGTCTCAAAGCTCAGGTGGATGTTAACCGGGCTCTTCCTTGCCTTGCGGAAGGGGTAGAAAGAGTAGTCGGCATCGGCCCGTAAACCGGTGTCACCGGACTCGTCGCCCACCATGGTCAGGTAGCCCTGAGCGTTCCAGGTAAAGCCTTCCCATCGGCCACCGGCGCCTCCGTAAAGGTATGTAGAGTTCCAGGTGGTGTTGCCAGGCTTGACCAGATAACCCATCGGACTAAAGCTGTAATACTTCATTATCCTGTTGCCAAGGCCGATGTCAAGGGTAGATACCACCGCATCTTTTGACCAGGGCTGCAACTTGGCGAATATCCTGTTCTCTATCCTTGTAACGTGCAGGGAGTCGTTGGTCTTGGTAGGATGGATGTAGAACTTGTTGTCGTAGTACTTGCGTCCGTTGGTATCCGCAGCGGTAATCTCGTCCGTATAAATCTTGGCGTAGTTGGAATACTCGCTGCTATGGCCCAGGAAGGCGGTTGTAAGGTCTGCAGTGCCCGTGCTGTCGGATTCCTCGGCTCCGAAGATCTTAGCCAGGAAGGGCAGCGGGAAGCGGTACTGCTGGTCAAGGAACAGGGTTGTCTTCTTGACTTTGTTCCTGCCGGTTTCAAAGAAGACGGGGATCTCCCTTGAATCAACAGTGGTATCACGTAGCCAGAAGCTGTCAGTGAAGCCTCCATTCTCGTTTTTCTTCATAACATTGCCGATCACTCCTCCGTGGGCTATGTACTTCTTACCCAGGTAGTTGAACCAGGCTCCGTAGCTTCTGTTGCTGGCCCTTTCGTGTGCCAGCATACCATTGGAACCATTGCGGTCGTATTCCAATGTGATGTTCAGCTCCGGATGTATGTTCTGGCTTACCAGAATGTGGATGTTGGACTCTTCGCGTTCTGTGTCGGAGAGCAGCGTTCCCCAGTAGGCCAGCTCTGTATAAGGAGTCTTGGTGTTGTACATCGGCAGCGTTGCAGGGGTGTGGGTATATGCCTCGTAGGGGGCGTAGAAGGCCACTCCCTCGTCGTTCTTGCGCTGGAAGAAGTCGTAATGCAGGTAGGCTGATCCGTGCGTACCCTGGGAAACTACGCCTACGTCTTCACGCATGTACTTATAGTCGTTGAACCAGTAGTTGGCGGTGGTATCTATCATGTCCACCTTGATTTTGCTGAAGAGCGGATCCCTGTACCATCTTACGATACGTTTGTACCAAAGGGAATCCGGCAGCGCGAAGGTCTCCAGGATTCGGGGAGTATTCTCACGGATGCTGTCCTTGATGTGCTGCAGGCTGTCTTTTACTGCAAACAGGCTGTCCAGTTCCCTCTGCTGGCGCTTAAGTTTCTGGGCGTCGTCGTATTTCTTACGCTCTTCTTTGCTAAGGCCGTTGTACCACTTCTGGAACTTGAGGCGTGCAGCTACGGTAGAGTCTGCAAAGTAAATGGAGTCAATCTGTTTCCAGATTACTGAATCGCCGGCCTGCTTAAGGGAATCTACAGTAAGTTTGTGGCTCAGGGAGTCTACCAGGGGAATGTACCACTTATAGCGGAACGGGTCCGTAAGTTTAAGTGAATCAGGTACTTTTATGGTATCGCGAGCCAGGATTACCGGAGTGGTATCTTCTGGCTCAAGTATTCCCTCCAGAGAGTCCGTTAGGGCCTTGGAGCCCTCTTTACGGAACTTAGTGTATATCTTTTTGTTGCTGTAAATGACGGTGTCTCCGGCTTCCGATTCTTCCGTGGCGGGGCCGGCCAGCTCTGCCAGGCGGGCACTGTCCGATGCCCACATCTGAAGACAGGCGGCAATCACTACCACCATCGGAAACCATATTCTAGACAGCAATCTTCGCATTTTCAATTCTATTTAACCAATTCTACGGCCTTGTTCCATGACAGGCTCTTGTAAAAGTTGTGCAGGTAGTCGCCTTCTACGGATGGCAGGTACATTGTAAAGCCGGAGAAGATGTTTATCGGGTGTGCGCTGGCATCGGTAGCTGAATAATACTGACCTGTGTTTCCTTTGTACACTATACAATCGGCCAGGGCGGCCTCCAGTTTCTTAACTTCGTCGGTTGTGGCGCCGGCCTTTACGAATACGTCTTCAAGGTCGAAGAACCAGTGCTTTGTGCCTCCGAATTCCTGTACTGTCCTGTAATCCAAGGCGTTAATCTGGGTACGATATTTTTCTGCCAGCTCTTTGCATACGCTCGCAAGGTTACCCATTGCCGATGGCTTTACCAAAGAGATGGTGGCGCTTCTGTAGGCCCCTGTCTTGGCCATGTATAGGTCTATATAGGCCTCGCAGACCTTTTCCGGGGCATTGTTTTTAAGAAGGCGCTCTACCATTGTGGTGTAGTCGTAGCCTTCTGAAAGCACCTCTGCCTGGGAGAATCCCATCTTGTCTACCTTGTCCCTGAAGGCATAAGCTACTTCTACGCATCCAGCCAGGCAGGCGTCGATAACCATATAATCAAGCTTGTAGGGGAGCGCAGCGGCCATTTCTTCTACTTCCATTTCAAGGGAGCGGCTTACGCTTTGTTCTACAACCTCTTCCTGGCCGATGGTCCTGCGCATTACGCTATTGGCCTCATAGTACTGGGGATTGGAGTAGTAACCACTTGGAAGCCAACCGGTTGCGTGTGAAGAGAAGACCATGCCATAGCTCTTTGCAGGGTACATGCTCTTAATGTCCATAAGTATAGACTTGAAGCTTTCTACGTCTGCCAGTTTGCGGCCTACTGCGTAGGTCTTGACGGTATCCATTATGGCTTTTGTGCCGTTTTTGTACAGTCTTATAAGTAGCGGGGAGGTCTGATTGCTGTAAGTGCCTTTGAGGGGCTTTGTAACAATCAGCACTACGTTTTGTCCTTTCTTTTTTGTGGGCAGCCAGCCTTGCTGCAACTCATTTATATTGGTACGGAGGTACGAGCTAAGGCTGTTGAAACCGGCGGAATACAGTATCATCACCTTGCGGTTGGTCTCGTCCTCAGAGGATGATGACTTGCTGCAGGATGCAAAGCCGATGGCTGCCAGAGCTGCCAGAAGCAGTATTTTTGCCGATGTTTTCATTTGTTTAGCCTGTTAAAGCGTTCTGTAGCGTTTTCCGTATTCCAGCTGCTGCTGCAGGTAATTGTCGGGGTAAACGAGTTTGTAATCAACTACCTTGCCGTTTTCTACCACGGGCTCAATCTCCGGGTTGATGAAGCCTCCGTATGGTTTGAGGTTAAGGGCGGCGTAGCGCTCCAGTACCTCTTTATGAAGCTCAGGGTCGATGTTTACTGCGTAGGTCTCTATGAGGGCTTTACCGGCCTCGTAGTCGCCTTCGGATTTGATGCGCTGGATTTCTGCCAGGAGCTCTGCAAAGAGGCCGCGGAGGGCTTCAAAGTCGTTTACTACAAAGTAGGTCTTGCCGTCGCGTACTTTCTTCTCAATTACGTTGCGGTCTGCGCCTTTCTCGTAGCACCATGCCGCGATTAGCTGGCGGTTCTGCATGTGGGCCTCTGTGTTCTGACGGCCGAGCTCTACGCGTGTAAACTGGGTGAAGAGTCCGTTGCGGATGTAGCCGGTATAATGTGCCTTGTAGGCCTCCATATCAGGGATAATGCCAAGTTCCACAAGCTTGGGATCGGCAATGTAATAGAGGCCGAAGAGGTCTGCCCTGGCTTCTTCAAGGGCGGACTGGTACTCGCCGAGCGCTGTTCCGGATACGCCGGGGAGGAGCTGGCCGGAGCCGTGGCCAAGGCATTCGTGAAGGTCTGTGTGGACCTCGTCGGCGTAGGCTTCGTATTTCTTGTCGGCGTCAATTTCTGCCTGGTCCCATGCGAATTCTTTGAGTACGCTCTTAGGCATTTCTTCTGCTGCGAAGTCGTAGGTGTGGGTGATGTTCGCGATGGTTACGCTTTTGGAGCCGTATTCTTTGCGGATCCAGTCTGCGTTGGGCAGGTTGATGCCGATGGGGGTTGAGGGATAGGTTGCGCCGGACAGTGCGACTGCGTTGACTACTTTTGCGGATATGCCTTTGCAGTTTTTCTTCTTGAAGCGGTCGTCAACAGGGGAGTGGTCCTCGAACCACTGGGCGTTGGCGCTGAGGGTTTCTGTACGTGCGGATGCTGCAAAGTCTTTGATGTGGACTTCGCCTTCCCAGGTTGCCTTGCGTCCAAGGGGATCGTCATAATCCTCAATGAATCCGTTGATGAAGTCTACTGTGCCGATGGTGTCTTTAACCCATTCGATGTTGTATTCGTCCCATTTGCGGAGGTCGCCGGTCTTGTAATACTCAATGAGCAGGCCGATGGCGCGTTTCTGGATGTCGTTTTCTGCTACTTCTTTGGCCTTTTCAAGGTTTTCGCAGATCTTGTCTATGGCGGGGCCGTAGATGCCGCCGGACTTCCATTTGAGCTCGGCAAGGGTGCCATCGGCATTCTTTACTACCTTGGAGTTGAGGCCGTAGGAGATGGGCTGGGTGTCTTTGGGGTCGGCCATTTTGCCGTAGAAGTCGTCTACTTCCTTGCGGGTTACGCCTTCGTAGAAGTTGACTGCGGAGAGTGCTACGATGTCTCCTGTTTTGGAGGTGGAGCGGCGCTGTGCAAGGGTGTCGGCGTTGTAGATGAAGTCAAGGAGTTTGGTGTCTTCGTCGCCGACGGCTGCCATTAGGCTGCGGAAGTATTCTTTGCCGCAGGTGGGGATGAATTTGTCTTCTGCGTAGTGGTGGTGTACGCCGTTTGCGAAGAAGACTCTTTTTGCGAAGACTGTGAAGTCCTGGAAGTCCTGGCACTGGCGGTCGCCCTGATAGTTATTGAGGATGTCTTCAATAACGTGGCGGATTGGCAGGTTTTTGGCGCAGTACTGGTCCCAGGTGATGTCGCGGCCGTATTTGGCTGCTTCTGAGAGGTAGTATGCGTATTCTTTTTGCTGCAGGCTGAGGCTGTCCCAGCCGGGGACCTGGTAGCGCATTACTTTGAGATCTGCGAACTGGTCTACGGTGTATTTGAAGTCTTCGTTTTTGTCTTGTTTGTTGCTGCATGCGGTTGCTGCGGCGCAAATTCCAAATGTTAGGATCATTGTTTTTGCGATCTTTTTCATCTTGCTTCTTTTTTTACTACACTTTTGCTTTCCTGCCAAGTGTTCTTATATATCCTGCAAATATAGCATTATTTCTTTATATTCCCAAAGGCGCTGCCGGATGCGGTATAGCCCCCAGGGGGACTCGACAACGCTGACGCTCGTCTCGGCCCCTCCCACAACTGCTGCGCTTCGCTTGCATTTGCGGGCCCCTCCCCCTATACTTGTGACATGAACCCCAAAAGTTG
>CAMVFZ010000013.1 GCA_947166905.1 uncultured Prevotellaceae bacterium
CCAGCGTATCGTTCATCGGAGATATTTATGGTGATGGCAATGGCATCAAGTTTGTATTCACCATTGAGCCGTAGAACTGAACACTCCCCGCTCGGGTTCTGTACCCCGCGTGTGGGGTGAAGCAATCCAAGGAGGGCGGCCCCGTCGCCACAGCGCACAGCAGCCGCCCTCCATTCACTATAATAAAAGCGGTCTTCGGGCCGCTTTTGCTGTTCATAAGCGCCAATCAACATGGACAAAGACACATCACAACTTCAACTCTATCAGCACTTTCTTAGCTTCTTTATGCCGGAGGGTATCCTGGACTTCTTCGAACCCGTATGGATGGAGACACAGTCCCTGGACTCACGTGAGAGCAAGAAGGACATCCTATACAGTTCTTCCCTTCACATCTACCTGGATGAACGGGACAATCGGCCCGATGACCTGCAAGAATTGCGTCCTAACGGCTTCACGGAGGAGACGGTCATCTCGGACTTCCCGGTCCGGGACAGGAAGGCCGTCCTCCATGTGCGTCGCCGCCGATGGCTGACTCCGGAGGGAAAGAACGTGGTGTTGAACGTATATCCGCTGGCCGCCACCGGCACCCGCTACTGCGCCGAGTTCGCGGCTTTTTTAAAAGATAGTCTTGGATACGACGCCGGTGACGGCACGCTCCCTTGGTAAGTTCTTTTTCTCGGATGGAGACACCATAGAGCGTTGCTACAAGGACTCGCTGAGCGGGTTCCGGGAGTGGTATCAGCTGGAGCACGCTTCCGACTGGGTTCTGATTGAGGAGAACATCGGTGAGCACCTGAGTATTGACGAGACCTCATTGCAGGATGACCTGTTCACCTTCCTGTCCAACAAGGAGGGCCACTGCAATAAGGGGTCGATTGTGGCCGCCGTCCGCGGCACCAAGGCCAAGGACGTTGTGGAAGTCCTGCTCAAGATACCGGAAGAGCAGCGCCTGAAAGTCAAGGAGGTGACTATGGACCTGTCCGAGAGCATGGCGGATATCGTGACGCAGGCTTTCCCGAATGCGACCATTGTCCTGGACTGCTTCCACATCATGAGGCGCTGCAATGACGCCATCGAAGAGATGCGCCTCCGCTGCAAGCGCGAAGCCCAGGCCAAGGTCCGCAAGGAGAAAAGTGAGTTCAGGAAGCGCCAGAAGCGCAATGCGGCCCATCGCCGATGGTATCGCAAGACGCATCCCAAGAAGTACAAAGGCAAGACCAGAGGCCGCAAGCCGGCCCGTAAGAACGAGAAGTTCAGGCCTACGGTGCTAAGCACGGGCGATACGCTGGTGGAACTGCTCACCCGCTGCAGATGCGCACTTACACAAACGCCGGACAAGTGGAGCGAACGGACCAAGGAGCGGATGGACCTGCTCTTTACAAAGTATCCCAAGATAAAGGAATCCTATGACATTGTGAATAAACTCAGAGCCATCTTCCGGAGCACATCTCTTGACAGGGAGGCTGCCCGCGTGAAGTTACATGGCTGGTACAAGGCCGTCAACCGCTGCACCATCCGCGAAATCAAATCGGCCCGCGACGCCATCAAATCCAGGGAGGACAAGGTACTGAACTACTTCATTGAGCGGTCCACAAATGCTTCTGCCGAGTCGCTCAACTCCAATATGAAAGGCTTTCGTGCACAGCTACGCGGAGTGGCCGACCTCCCGTTCTACATGTACAGAGTATGCCAAATCTTTGGATGACTTGCCACGGAACCTTGCGGGTGAGCCAGATAAATTCCCTGTTTATCGAACGAAATAGGCCCCTGCAGACCTTATGGGTTTCAGGGGTCTTACTGTGTAGGGGGAACGTCCCGCGAACGCGGCCGGAACGCGCCAGCGCATACGTCGCGGTTTGTCAGGAATCAGTTTTCTTCATGCTCGCGACTCCGGATGTAGGAGATAATTCCTTCAACGTGCAGCTGCTTGATGGCTTCTATCCCTTCTGCGCTCAGCAGGAAGTCGCAGTCGGCCTTCGAGTCCTGGAAAAGGTTTTCCGTCAGGACGGCCGGGCACATCGTGTGGTTGAGGATATAGAATCCCGCTTCAAAGTCCTGATCACCGTCGGAATAATCCGTGCGCAAGCGATGTCGGGGCAGCCAGACTTTGGCCGCTTCGCACAGGCGCGTCGCCAGATCGTCAGAGAGCGTCTGGCCCCGGGAAGTGTAGCAGCACCAGCCGCTGGCATTCATCCATTTGTCGCCGCGTCCCGCAGCGTTCACGTGGATGCTCACCAGGCAGACATTCCGGCGGCCCAGCTCGGAGCAAACGCGGTTCACCCTCCTGCAGCGTTCGTCGAGCGGGATGTCTTCCTCTTCCGGAACCAGCAGGGAAGCATAGTAATGTTGAGCTTGGAGTTCGGCCACCACACGCCGAGCGATTTCACGCGTGTAAGACCATTCAAGGAGACGGCCGTCAGGGCTTCGCTTTCCTGCAGTATCCCGGCCGTGCCCATTGTCGATTAAGATTTTCATAGGACACAGAGTTTAGGTTGCAGGTCGGCACTATAAAGATAGCAATAATCGCGGGGACGGGAAAGGGATTCGCCATCATATATGGCCATCCCTTTCATCCATTTTCACTCCTTCATAATTGTAAGCAGGCCCGAATCGTTTCACCCCATTACAAATAAATTCGTATATTTGCATAGCGAGGTCTGATAAAAAACCTCGCTTGAAAACACCCTTTTCCGCTCACTGATGCACTCGTCAAAAAATTGTCCCCGAACCCATTATGGGGACACTACGGGGACAAAAATGAAAGAGTATAACTGCTATCTGCTTGATTTTCAAGATAAAGGGAAACGAATCTATTTCCCGGGCGGCAAGATGGAGGCCGGCGAGACGCCGGAAGAAGCTCTCGTTAGGGAAATCCGCGAAGAGCTTTCAACCGAAATCAGTGTGGACGATTTCCTTTGTACGGTGGAGTACGATTACCCCGCCTTCCATTTGAAGATGCATTGCTACCTCTGCTCCCTGACTACCGACGCCCTTCATCTTAACGAGCACGAAGCCGCAAAGTGGCTAGCGAAAGATGAACTGAACAGCGTACAGTGGCTGCCCGCAGACATCCAAGTGATTCAAAATCTAGCGAAACAATAAGTACACAATTAGCACCCGCTGGCCTTAATCCCAGAGCACAAAAAAGAGGTCGCACCAGAAATGATGCAACCTCTGTTATTTGTGGGTTTATTGATTACTTCTGCGGGAAGAGACCGTACATCTGGCCATCGATCATGTCGGTAACCTGCTGGAAGTCCTCCGGACGGTTGCCGAATTTAATCTTATCGGCATCAACGATGAGAAGGTTGGCCTTGTAGTCTGCAATCCAATTCTCATAACGCTCGTTAAGACCCGTAAGATAATCTATGCGGATACTCTTCTCGTACTCACGACCACGCTTCTGAATCTGAGAAACAAGGTTAGGAATAGTGCTACGCAGGTAGATGAGCAGATCCGGCGGATTCACCAGAGACATCATCAAATCAAAAAGATCTGAATAATTCTCAAAATCACGGGTAGACATAAGGCCCATAGCATGAAGATTCGGAGCAAAGATGCGCGCATCCTCATAAATAGTACGGTCCTGGATGATAACATCATTAGTCTTTGAGATATCCACAACATCCTTGAAACGCTTATTCAGGAAGTAGATCTGAAGGTTGAAAGACCAACGCTCCATATCCTCGTAGAAATCTGCCAGATAAGGGTTGTAGTCTACCGACTCAAACCTGGGCGTCCAGCCGTAATGGGCCGCCAGCATCTTTGTAAGGGTAGTCTTGCCACTACCGATGTTTCCAGCTATCGCAATATGCATAATATATTGATTTTTACTTATTTACATTATCGTAAGCCCCTCTTTCCCGAATAAGCCAAAGAGCTCTGCATCAATCTTATCCGTTATAAAGGCAAAGTCCTCCGGCCGATTCTCAAAGTCCAAGTTGTCTGCATCAATCGTAAGCACATGGCCCTTGTAATCCTCCCCGATAAACTTCTCATATTTATCATTCAAGCCCTTGAGGTAGTCAAGGCCGATGCTCTGCTCATAGTCACGGCCACGCTTCTGGATCTGAGCCACAAGATGCGGAACACTGGACTTAAGATAAATCATCAGGTCCGGGTACTTAACCGTAGACATCATCATCTCAAAGAGGCGCATATAGGTCTCAAAATCCCTCTTGGAAAGATTGCCCATCTCGTAGTTATTAGCCACGAAGATGTACACACCCTCGAAGATAGTACGATCCTGGATAATAACCTTCTTACTCTTGGCAATATCGATGATATCGGCAAACCTCTGCTCCAGGAAATAAATCTCCAGATTGAAGGACCAACGTGCGATATCCTTGTAGTAATCTTCAAGGTACGGATTATACGTAACAGACTCATACTTTGGCGTCCAGCCGTAGTATTCTGCAAGTTTACGTGTCAGGGTGGTCTTTCCGCTGCCGATATTTCCTGCGATTCCTATATGCATTTTGACGGATTGTTTCAGTGCTAACTACAAATATAGTAAAAAAATCAGTCCGTCAACGATTGACCGCCGATAAATTCTCTCATTATGGAAGTAGGCGGGATAGCCGCAATCTCTTCCGGCGACAAGGCCACGATGTAGCCAAGGAATTTAAGAAGACGCACAGCCTCCGGGTAAGCCGCAGAAACCGGATGAATCCTCTGAAGCAGCGGAACAGCATAATACTTAAGCATCGGCAACTCAAAAATAAGGGCCGAATTGAAGATGGCATCCGCATTTTCCTGGAAAGGGAAAATATTGCGGTTCTCTCCCCTACGCACGCTATGCCAACGGAGGATGGTCTGCTCCGGGCTGATGCCACGCACTCGGTTATCCCTGATCATCCTGCGCAGCAGTCGGTTGTCCGACGTTGAAATATTGTTATTCTCGTCGATATGCAGGGATGTCAAAGCCGATGCATACACGCGGTAAATCTTATCCTGAGGCACGGACGGCGTCATCTCCGGATTAAGGGCGTGGATGCCCTCCGCAATAAGGATGTCGTCCTTTTCCAGGCGCATCTTTTTGCCGCCGCCAGGAACGCGGCTGCCGGTCTTGAAGTCAAACTTAGGAATCTCTACCTCCTCACCGTTAAGCAGGGCCACCAGCTGCTCGTTAAGCAGCTTAAGATCCATAGCATAGAGGCTCTCGAAGTCGTACTCGCCATTCTCGTCCTTAGGGGTGTGTTCCCTATCCACAAAGTAGTTGTCCAACTCTATCACCTTAGGATTAAGGCCAAGCACACGGCACTGCAGCGCAATGCGAAGCGACGACGAAGTCTTACCGCTGGACGACGGGCCGGCAATGAAGACAATCTTCGCCCCGCGGGCTTGGATATCATCGGCAATGAGAGCATACTTCCTGTCCACAAAGGTCTCTGAAATATTGATGACGTTGCGGGCCTTGCCCTCAAGTATGGCAGTGTTAAGCTGGCCCAAACCATTGATGCCGATAATGTTACACCAAACCGAATATTCCTTCAGGGCCGTAGCGATCTTGCTCTGGCGCTGCATATACATAAGCTTGCTAAAGTTGTTAAGCATAGGCGGCTGAAGGCAGAAACCATTTGCAAAGAGAGTGAGGGCAAATTTTGTAAGCTCCCTGGTATTGGCCACGAGCGGACCGTGGAAAGAATCCTTGTAACCGTCAAGCTCATATAGGTTGCAAGTGTATTTACCCAGGCTTTCAAGTAACTTCGCCTTATCCGGCTGTCCCTGAGCCATATACATATTGCGGGCATCCTCTGCCAGGGCCCTTTCCTTACCAAAGGGCAGGCCTGCCTCCGCCAACTGGTGCATACGGTCTTCAAGGGCGGCTATCTGCGCTTCCGTAAGAGGGCTGGGCTTTCCATGAGGGCCGTCCAGAAGCTCGCAGTACATTCCGCTGGGCAGGGTATGGTCTATAATCAGCGTAGCCGACGGGAATAAGTCCCTTACTGACTTCTGCAACAGGAAGCACAGGCCACGCACGTAGCAGCGACGGCCATCGGCATCAAAATACCCCAGGAACTTGACACTGTGGGTATCGTTCACCTTGAAAGTGAGCTCCTTAAGCTTATGGTCTACATAAGCCGCCAGAACCGGATACATTTTATGCGTTTTGGGATCCTCTACCTGCGGGCAAAACTGCTTTGCCACATCCACAAGGCTGCTGCCGGCCTCTACCGTAAGGATTCCGCCGGTATTCTCACACCAAATATTTATCTTATCTCTCATACTTATAAAACTTCTTTCAAAAAAGGTCCTGTTACGGAGGCCGGGTTGGCCGCCAATTCTTCCGGAGTGCCCTGGGCTACGATCTGACCTCCGGCGCGTCCGCCCTCGGGGCCAAGGTCCAAAAGATAGTCCACAGACTTGAGCACGTCCAGGTTATGCTCTGTAATAATTACCGTATTGCCCTGATCTACAAGTTTTTGCAAAACTCCCAGCAGCACTTTTATATCTTCCGGATGCAGGCCTGTAGTGGGCTCATCCAGAATATACAGGGTGTTGCCGGTAGACTTGCGGAAGAGCTCCGCCGCCAGTTTCATTCGCTGGCTTTCACCTCCGGACAGCGTCACCGCGCTCTGGCCCAGATGGACGTAGCCAAGGCCAACATCCACCATAGCCCCAAGTTTCTGGGCAATCTTTGGCACCGGCTTAAAGAACTCGTACGCCTCTGCAACCGGCATCTCAAGTATATCGTTGATATTCTTGCCTTTGTATTTAACCGCAAGGGTATCGTCCTTGTAGCGATGGCCGCGGCACTCGTCGCAAACAACGTTCACAGAGGGCAAAAAGTTCATTTCAATCACTTTAATACCCGCACCCTTGCACGCCTCGCAGCGCCCGCCCGGCACATTGAAAGAGAAATGACCGGCATCAAAGCCACGCACCTTCGCATCCACCGTTTCTGCAAACAGATTCCTGATATCCCCGAACACCCCCGTAAAAGTCGCAGGATTACTCCTGGGCGTCTTGCCGATGGGGCTCTGGTCTATCTCTATCAGCTTGTCAATATTCTCTATTCCGATGATGCTGTCGCATTCCAACACCTGGCCCTTGCTGTGATACAAGTGATTCTTTATCCAGGGCACCAGGGTCTCTGCGATAAGGGATGACTTGCCGCTGCCGCTAAGGCCTGCCACACCCACGAAACACCCCAGCGGAATATCCACATTCACGTTTTTAAGGTTATTGCCCCTTGCTCCGCGAATGCCGATAAACTTGCCGTTACCCTTGCGCCTTTGCGCCGGCACCTCAATCTCTTTACGTCCCTGAAGGTAATCAAGTGTAAGTGACGGACCGATGATGCAGTGCCCCGCCGTATCTTTGTCCGGCTCTTTGCCGGCCAAAAGCTCCTTTGTAGGGCCGCTGAGGCAAATCTGGCCGCCGTTCTCCCCTGCCCCGGGACCTACGTCCACAAGCCAGTCAGAACTTAACATGGTTTCAGTATCGTGCTCTACGACCATTACTGAATTGCCCTCGTCACGGAGTTTCTTAAGCGACGCTATAAGCTTGCGGTTATCCCTCTGATGCAAGCCAATGGAAGGCTCGTCCAGGATGTACAGCACATTCACAAGCTTGGAGCCTATCTGGGTAGCCAGGCGGATTCGCTGGCTCTCTCCGCCGGAAAGCGTAGCCGTAGAACGATCAAGGGACAGGTAATCCAGGCCCACGTCAATCATGAACTGAACCCTTTCCCTGAGCTCTTTAAGTATATCTCTTGCGATGGCGTTCTGCTTGCTGTCCAGCACTTTGTCAAGGCCCTGAAGCCACTCCTGCAGGGCACTGATTTCCATTGCCGATACTTCCGTGATGGTTTTCCCGTCTATCTTAAAGCACTGCGCATTGGCATTCAGTCGGCTGCCGTGGCAAACGGGGCAGACTACCTTTTCCTCTATATCGTCCACCACGCCGGAATAGCCCACCATCTCTGAATTGGGGCCGTCGCCTACTCGATAGAGTTCATCCGAGCCAAAGATAAGCAGGCTCACAATCTCATCGGGCAGGGTAGCTATCGGATCGTAAATAGAAAAATTATGCTTGCGTGCCATGGCGCGCACAGCATCGTACTTGCGGTTTTCCCTGACCTTGCCAAGCGGGACGATGCCGCCTTCAGCAATGGAGAGGTTGCGGTCCGGGATGATGGTATCCGGATTTACGTCCACTATCATTCCAAGGCCCTTGCAATGCGGGCAATAGCCCTCCGGTGAGTTGAAGGAGAAGCTGTGCGGAGCTGGCTCCTGCAGCGACAGGCCGCTCTGAGGGTCTACCAGATGCTTGGAGAAGTGCTGCATCTGGCCAGTTTCAAGGTCCATCACGGCGGCCGAGCCCTTGCCAAATGACAGGGCGCGCATCACGGATTCGCGGATGCGCTTGAGGTCGTCCACGCCGTCCGGTTTAAGGCGGTCCACAACCAGATCTATGAAGTGGGCCTTGTACCTGTCAAGCTGATTAACCTCTTGAATCTCAACTATTTCCCCATCTACCAGAGCCTGAGTGTAACCGCGGCGGCGCATCTGCTCAAAGAGCTCTTTGTAATGGCCCTTGCGGCCCCGTACTATCGGCGCAAGCAAATAGCATTTACGGCCTTTGTAGCCGGAGACTATTAGTTCCACTATCTGCTCGTCCGTATAGCGGACCATCTCCTGGCCGGTCTCCGGGGAATAGGCTTTGGAGGCGCGGGCATAAAGCAGCCTCAGGAAGTCATATACCTCCGTTATGGTGCCCACTGTAGAGCGCGGATTATTGCCGGTAGACTTCTGCTCAATGGCGATAATCGGGCTTAGGCCCTTGATTTCTTCTACCTCCGGGCGCTCCAAAATGCCCATGAAATGCTTGGCATAAGGGCTAAGGGTATCCATGTAACGGCGCTGGCCCTCGGCATAAATGGTATCGAAGGCAAGTGAAGACTTGCCGCTGCCGCTAAGGCCGGTAATCACCACAAACTCCCCACGGGGAATGTCCAGATTATCCCCCTTTAGGTTGTGTGCCGAGGCACCCCGTATGCTCAGATATTCCTTGCTCATTCGCCTTGAATATACAATCCGTCCTCGTTGTCGATGTCTCCCTCCGGCTCGTTGAAAGGCTGTAGGAAGGGATTATGTGTTCTCTCGTAGCCGATATTGGTGGTTGGCCCATGGCCCGGAATAACATCCACGTCGCCGTCCAGGCCCATCAGCTTTTCCATTATGGCCACAATTAGCTTATCGTAATCTCCCCACTGCGAATCTGTACGGCCGATGGCGCCGGCAAAGAGGGTGTCGCCGCTTAGCAGCAGCTTTTCCTCTTTGCTGTAATAGCACACTCCGCCCATTGTATGGCCGGGGGTTTCTATCACGGTGAATTTTGTGTTGCCAAAGTCGATAACGTCATCCTCTTTTACGGGCTGGAACACAAAGTCCTTGGGAGCGTCCGGCATACGGTAGTACTGCGTCAGCAGGCTGTTGCCGGTTGCCACCAGGTCCTTATCGGCCGGATGCATGAAAACCGTGGCCCCATACATCTCTGCCAGGGCTTTCACCCCGTAGATATGGTCGAAATGGCCATGGGTGAGGAGTATCTTTTTAACGGTAACGCCATGGGCCGATATGTAATCGGCGAGCTCCTGGACCTCGGCCTCACGCATGCAGCCGGGGTCTGCGATGACTCCGTTACCGGTTTCGTCCCAAACGAGTACGCAGTTCTCCCCGAAGGGGTTTACCGTAAAAATCTTTACGTTTACCATATTTCCCTGAGGCTGATTGCAAATCCACCGCCACGGGCCATCTTGACCGTAAGCTTATCCTCTGCCGTGAGGGTGCGTTTCTCTATCTTGTAAGACTGAGGGTTGGTATCGAAGCCGGCATCGTCGCCGTCAAGGTAAAGCACTGCTTCATACTGCACTCCGGGCTTCAGGAAATCCAGCGCGAAGGACACCTCGCGGGCGTTCTCGTCGTTCACGCCGCCAACGTACCATACGTCATGGGCCTTTGCGCGGGCAAGATCGGCCGCTGTAGCATTGTCCGGGAGGGCATATACAAACTTGGCAGCGCCGCTTACCGCATTCTTCTTTCCGTCCTTGAGTGTTGCCACACTTTCCTTGGCCTTGTTAAGGGAAGCCAGCTTGGGATAACGGGCGGTAACAATGTAAGCCCCGGGCTCTGCGTCAAGATAAACGCTCTTGTCCCAGTCTACTGCAACGTCCTTTATGAACTGGAAGGCGTCCATGAAGCGGGCGTAATTCTCGGGGTAATCGGCAGCCATCTGCAAAGGTGAGTAGAAGGTAACGTAAATACCAAGCTGGTTGGCCAGGGTCATCTTCATTACGCCGTTGCCGCCGGGAGCAGCCTTTGACATATCCATCTCGAAGATACCGGGGGTATAGTCCATAGGGCCGCCCTGCAGGCGGGTGAAGGGCAGGATGGTTGTATGGCCGGGGTTGATGGTGGTCCTGAATTCGGTACCCATTGCCGATTCATTGCCTATATGGTTGGGCCAGGTGCGGCAAAGGCCGGTAGGACGCACTGCCTCGTGGGCATTAACCATGATATGATGCTGCGCAGCCTTCTTTATGCAAAGCAGATAGTGGTTGATAAGCGGCTGGCTGTAATGATATTCGCCGTAAGGGATGATATCACCCACATAACCGCTCTTCACGGCGTTGTAGCCATACTTGTTCATAAGGTCGTATGCAGGCTCTATGAAACGCTCGTAATTAAGTGTGGATGAAGAGGTTTCGTGGTGCATTATTATGCGGATGCCCTTGGAGTGTGCGTACTCGTTAAGGGCCGGAAGATCAAAGTCCGGGTAAGGAGTGACGAAGTCAAAGACATAGTCTTTCTTGTGGCCGAACCAGTCTTCCCAGCCTTCATTCCAACCCTCGACAAGGATGGCATCGAAGCCGTTCTCGGCGGCGAAGTCTATGTAACGGCGGACGTTCCCGTTGTTGGCGCCGTGGTGGCCGTGAGGCTTTGCCTTGCTGTAATCCGTTACGCCAAGCTGTACTGAAGGATAGTCATCGGTATAAGACCAGGAGGTCTTGCCGGTAATCATCTCCCACCATACGCCCATGTATTTTACAGGGTGAATCCAGCTTACGTCTTCTATTGCGCAAGGGTCGTTAAGATTCAGGATAAGGCGGCTTGCAAGAACCTCGGTGGCCGAATTTGCTACCATGACGGTGCGCCAGGGAGTTTTGCAGGGGGCCTGCATGCGGCCCTTCACGCCCTCGGCGTCCGGGGTAAGCCAGGTATGGAAGACAAAGTTCTTGTCATCCAGTTCAAGGTTGGTGGTAGGATAATTGACCACTGCAGCCTCGTGGATGTTCAGATACAGGCCGTCATCGGTCTTTAGCTGAAGGGCTGTCTGCACACCGGTAGGTGAAAAACCTTCCTCGGATGCATTGGGAATGCGTTTGCTCTCATAGAGGCCGCGGATTTCTGACAGGCGGCTTTCGGTGAAATTGTATTCCTGGGTGTCGTAGTCTCCGGGAACCCACCATGCAGTGTGGTCGCCGGACATCGCGAACTCCGTGAGCTCTTCCTTGATGGAGAAGTAGGTAAGCTTGTTCTCCATGGGGAATTCGTAGCGGAAGCCAAGGCCGTCGTCGTAAAGGCGGAAACGGATGTTCATGGCTGTGCCGTCCTGGCGGCTAAGGGCTACAAGAAGCTCGTTGTAGTTGTTACGAATCTGTGCTTCTTCTCCCCAGACTGGGGTCCAAACCTCGTCAAAGGTGTCGCGGGAAACTTCTTTTACAGAAAATCCGTTCTGAAGGTTCAAATCTTTTTCAAAAAGGTCGAAGCCCAGCTTTGATGGAAGAACTACCATTAGGGAATCCTTGTCAAGGCTGTACATGGGAGTGCCGTCCTGAGCCAGGGCAAAGACTAGCTTAAGATGACCGTCGGGGCTTGTAATGGTTTCGCCTTCAATTGTTTGAATTCGGCTGCCGGCGCCGCCGCAGCTCCAAAGAACTGCTGCTGCCGCTACTATTGCTATAAGTCTTTTGAATATCATATAAACAGAAAATTGAGTATCTAAAAATTAGCTTTTAAAGATACTCAATTCTCCTATCATATCAAAATATTTCCACATTCTACTCCGAAGGACAAAGGTCGCAGTGTAGGCAGAGCCCACCCGGGGAACTCCTACACCTACTTGGAATATTCAGCCACGAGGGCGGACTTGGCGGGGACGGTGAGGTTAGCGTCCAGGGTGATGGCGGCGCCGGTAACTACGTTGCGGGCCTGGATAGAGGCGGGAGCAAGTTCTGCGTAATGATCCCAGGGAACAACCTTGTCTGAGTCAGAGTTGTTCACAAACACAAACACCGAATCGTTATCATCGTAGCGGAAGAAAGCGTAGGTGTTGTCACGGCCAAGGAAGTGGAGGGTCTTGCCGCTGTGCAGAACCTCCTTGCCTTTACGCCAGTTGAATAGCGTAGAAGTGTAGTTGTAGATATCTTCTGCAACTGTGTCCTTGGCGCGGCCCTCCGGGGTGAAGAAGTTCACCGGATCACCTTCCCAGCCACCCGGGAAGTCGATTCTCTTTGCACCATCGCTCCAGTCATTTCCCGGAACATGAGAGAAGAAGAGCTCATCTCCGTTGTAAAGCTGGGGTATACCGCGAACCGTAGCCAGCAGCGTAAGCGCAAGCTTCATTTTAGCCGGATCGTGATTAAAAGTATCGCCCATACGGCCATGGTCATGGTTCGCAAAGAAAGTCATCATATGGGACAGGTCCTTGTACACAAAATCATGGCTAAGGCAGTCGTAGACGCGGGTCATGCCGCGGCCCCAGCCAGGATTGTCGCCACCTTCGCAGATGGCAGCGGTCATGGCCTCGCAAAGCGGGAAATCCATGATCGACGGCAAGTTGCTGTTAAAGCCGTCAGGCGTAGCAGCATCGGCCTGCCAGTAGGCCAACTGAGGGTAAGACATAGTCCAGCACTCGCCCACTATGTTTATCCACGGGTACTCCGCACGCACGGAAGCGCACCACTGGCTCATGGGCTCTTTCTCGTTGTAAGGATAGGTATCCACGCGAAGACCATCCAAGCCGGCGTATTCTATCCACCATGCGGCCCACTGCTGGAAATACTTGAGGGTGAAGGGATTATCAAGGTTCATATCCGGCATCATCGGCACAAACCAACCACTCTCCTGAAGGTTAAGGTCATACTTGGACGCATTGGGATCCATATTGGTAGAGAAGGCAATGTTGGAGCCGGTGAATTCCGGGAAAACGTGTATCCAATCCTTGAAAGGCAGGTCCTTCATCCACCAATGATCAGTGCCACAATGGTTTGTAACGATGTCCATTATGACCTTCAGGCCCTTCTCATGAGCCTTGTCCACAAACTCCCGGTAAAGCTCGTTGCTGCCCATGCGCGGGTCAATTTTGTAATAGTCCCCGCAGGCATAGCCGTGATAGGATTCAAAGCTCTGGTCGTCCACCAGCAGCGGAGTGCACCAAATAGCGGTAGCGCCCAGCTCAGCCACATAGTCCAGATGGTCGATTATGCCCTTTATATCGCCTCCGTGGCGGCCCAGGTTAACGCTACGGTCCGCCTTCTCCTGCATCTGCGCAGAATCGTCATTTGACGGATCCCCGTTGGCAAAACGATCAGGGAAAATAAGGTAAATCATATCGGCCGTAGTAAAACTCTCGCGGCTGACATTTGCCTTTTTGCCGATGGCATAAGGGTATTTGAACTGATCTCCAGCCTCATTTTTAAAGACAAGCCAGCCCTCCCCTTCCTCTGCTCCGGAGCCGATGGTAACGTCTACGAACAGATAGTTTGGACTGTCGGCCTTGGTCACCTTTGCCACCTTTATACCGGCCAGACCCTCGAAGCTCACATTGTCGTATGCCGATATTTCCGGGCCGTTCACCAGAAGTTGGAGCCCGGTTTTCATGCCGGTCCACCAGCAAGGGGGTTCTACATGTTGGATTGCCCCGTCAGGAGCGTCCGCAACTGATGCGGAATCAAAAGCCTTCGGCTGTGTACAAGCGCACACAAGCCAAAGGCTGATTAATGCTAAATATTTCATATTCAATTACTTTGTCAGAACAAGGAATTCACTTGGAGCAAGGGTGACTGTAGTGTCTCCGCTCATTGTAGTGTTCTTAAATACGTCCTTGTATTCACCGTCAAGTTTGACAATTCTGGTAACAGGCTCTGACTGATCAAAGTTGGCAAGTACTATGACTTTATTACCCTCGACCTCGCGGTGGAAGGCTACAAGGCCTTCCGGAGCTTCCCACCATACTATGTCACCGCCGCGCTCGCCGGCAGCAAGGGCCGGATTGTTGTGTTTGAGGTCTACAAGAGTCTTCCAGAAAGTGGTATACTCATTGGCACTCCAGTCGGTGATAGGATCCTTCTCAAAGAAGGCCAGACGGCGGTCTAGACCAATTTCCTGGCCGGTATAGATGAGCGGCTGGCTGCCAGGAAGGGTGAAGCAAAGCACTGCGCAGGCGTTTGCGTAAGCGCCCTCACGCTCGAATTCTGTGCCACTCCAGGAGTTCTCGTCGTGGTTGGAAGTGAAGGTAAGGCGGAAGGCCTCCTTGGGGAAACGTTCTGAGTCGCGAGCTACATAGTCCTGCAGGTCCTGAACGGTCTTTTCTCCCTTGGCCATGCTATTAAGCAGGTGATGGAGTTCCCAGGCATAGTTGGCGTCGAAGGTAACGGTAGGGTCTGCCAGAGTGTCGCGCTCGGCCTCTGCAAGGAGGTAAATCTCAGGATAATCGGCATTCATCTTAGGCAGTATACCGTACCAGAAGTCTGCCGGGACCTCGCCAGCAGCGTCGCAGCGGAAGCCGTCTACGCCCTTCTCAAGCCAGAAGCGCATGGCGTCGTCCTGTGCCCACCAAACCTCCTGATTGTCGTAGTTCAGGCTGCGGGTATCGGTCCAGTCATACTCCCAGATGGCGTTGCCAAGGGAATCGCGCTCATAGAAATCGGCCGTCTTATCCGTCATCCAAACGTGGTCCGGGGCGGTCTGGTTGGCAACCCAGTCAAGTATTACCTTGAAGCCCTGGGCGTGGGCGGCGTCAAGCAGGCTCTGGAAGTCTTCCATGGTGCCGAACTCAGGGTTCACCTTCTTATAATCAGAGATTGCATAGTAGGAGCCAAGGGTGCCCTTGCGCTCTACAGTACCAATCTCGTACATGGGCATGAGCCAGAGTACATCTACGCCAAGGTCCTTAAGGCGGGGAAGCTGGGCCTCAACCCCCTTGAAAGTGCCCTCGGGTGAGAACTGGCGGATGTTTACCTCGTAGACTACGGAGTTGTAAGTCCACTCCGGATGCAGGGGTTTCTGTTCCTGCTTCTTGCAGCAGGCAAACGCAACAGCGACTACGGCTAAGATTACTATGATTTTTTTCATATCTAAATACCCTTTGATTTTCAATTACTTACTTAATTTAACTCCCGGATACTTTCAGAGTTAAAATGCATAACTCGCTGATAATCAGCTATAGTTTATTGCTTTGGTTTTGTTGCTATACCTTTTCAAAAGCCATTGGGCATAATTTCCGGCTTTTGGAAGGGTATAGCTACAGTGATTATTGTTCAAATACTACGGAACTATTAGCTCCAATGTTCAATGTGGTTCCCTGGATGGTAGCTTCGCCCAGGAGGGCGACAGGTTTGCTAAGGTTATCGTTAGTGAATGTAAGTGACTTGGTGCTTGTAGCGGTGTTGTGAACGACAAGGAGCTTCTGACCATCCTTCTGCATATACCAGCAAGCGATGCTTCCAAAGCTGCCGTTGGTACTGTTGTAAGTGCCATGCTCCTTCATTTCGCCTTCTGCAAGAGCCGGATAAGTATTGCGAAGCTTAGCAAAGGTCTTGTAAACATTCAGCAAAGAGGAAGCATCGGCAGTTTGCGCCTCAACCGAAATGCTTTCTGTAAGCATAGCATTATCCACCTTACCGCCAAGGGCAGAAGAAGCGACAGCTCCGCTCTTGTTCCACTTCATAGGTGTGCGCACATACTCGTCTCCGCCGGCTTTTGTACCCCAGTAGCCAAGTTCCTCTCCCTGATAGATGAAAGGCTTGCCGCCACTGGTCAGCAGAATAGCCGCAGCCTGCTTCTCTTTAGCTACGTTCTTGTTCAAATCACTTGCTGCGCGATCCTGGTCGTGGTTGGTCATAAACAGTGAGGTTTGAGCGTCATCGCGAACCATCTTGTGAGAGCTGATATAGCCGGCCACATCCTTTGCGTAAGAGTTTGCGCTTCCGCCCAGAGCATTCTTAAGCTTGCCCCAGTACTCGAACTCGAAGCAAGAAGGGATGCCCTTATAGTAGTAGCGCTCCTGATCGTGGTCCAGCCAGGCCTCGCCTACCATGAACAGGTCTCCGGAGCGGCCGGTTTGCTTATAAGTTAAATTGCAACGCTGATACCACTTGTCCAGCAAGGTCTGATTGGAAGTATTGTTGAAGGAATACATACCGCCGCAGATGTGCTTTACAGCATCTAGACGGAAGCCGTCTACACCCATCTGGATCCATTTATCAGCAGAAACGGCGATAGCCTTGAAGCAGTCGTTGGTCTCTGCACTTGCAACGGCGCCGTAGTTAAGATCCGGCATCCATTCGCCGAAGGCGGCCATAAAGTATACGTTCACCGTATTGACATCGGAAAGTGTAAATTTATATCGGCCGTTACCGGTAAAGGAGATGTCTCCACCATAGGCAGCCAGCTCGAACGGAGTACCCAACGTTATGGTTGAAGCACCGGACTTGGCTCCGAATTTAGAACCGGTATCCCAGTTCATGTACTTTCTTACCAGAAGGCCAATGGTGCCGTTTACATTCATTACTACGGAATAGGTGCCATCGCCATTGTCGGCAAACCTGGTTTCATTGGCTCCCTGAGAGGTCCACCAATAAAGATTCCAATCCAGAGTGCCGTTGGTAAGGGCCTCGTCAGTAGCGGTTACTGTAATCTTGGGCGCACCGGAAGTTGCAAGTTTCCATTCTCCGCTGTTGTAGGAATAACCTGCCAGCATGGGGAATGATGAATAATCCGATGCAGGGTTGGAGCTGATGAAATAATAGTTCCTGTACAGGCTTGTGGGATCTGACAGAGCCTCCTTGAACCAGGGATGGCCCTTACCGGAATGGTTCAGCACATAGTCCATGTAAATATGGATTCCCCTGGCACGGGCCTTATCAAGAAGATCCTGGAAATCAGCCTCCGTTCCAAGCTTTGGATTGATGGCGTTATAATCTGTGACATCATAACCGTGATAAGAATCGGAAGGATGAAGGGGGCTGAGCCAAAGTGCGGTTACACCAAGCTCGTCAAGGTAATCCAGATGCTGCGTTACGCCTTTGATATCTCCCCAACCGTCGCCGTCACTGTCCGCAAAAGAATAAACCAGCACCTGATAGGTAAGGCCGCTGCGCTTTTTGCCGTCGAAGGAAGGCGGATTGGGCACTACGGGTTTGGGGCCGACCTCGTTCTGGGTAACGTTGAAGCTACGGGGGATCTTGCCCTCGTTATCCTTTACGGTTACCGTCGCGCTGCGCGAAGGGCCCTCGTTAGCCTGAGCCGACACAGTCAATGTAGCATTTCCTGAACCGGAAAGCGGGGAAACCGACAGCCAGGATTCAGATACGGTAGCGCTCCAGGGCACATTGGAAGAAAGCGTGACACTCTGGGCCGTACCGGCTGCATCCATGGTAACCAGGGTCGTAGAAAGACTTATGGAAGGTACCGTGGACGGTACTACAGGTTCATTATTATTGCTTCCACCGCAAGCGAAGGCAGCAAACAAAACGGCAAGTAACAGTAGTCGTTTCATAATCTTTGGCTTTTAATTGGCAAGTCGGAGCCCGGTCAGGGGCTCCGACCCGAAAAATAGGTTTACTGTTTAGTAACCGTTGCGTGAGCCTTGCCATCGCAAAGGGCATAGAGTACAATGTTGTATGTACCAGCCTCTGATATGGCTATATTGGCACCGCCCTGTACAAGGGCGTCAAGGGTGCCACCCCAGTTGGGATTAGGATCCCAACCATGGTTGGAACGGAACTTCATCTCACCTGCACTAAGTGCGATGCTGCCCTCCCATGTACGGTTGGTAGCGTTGTAAGCAAGATCAGAGTCAGTATCCCAGTTGCCGTTTACGGTACCGATGATGCTGATGCTGGAGATAAGGGTGATGCTGTAGGTCATTTCGTTAAGATCTACATCGATCATATAATATCCAGCGGTTGTAGGTGCAGGACAGTTGGCGCTGCCCTGGCCGATCTTACCCTCGCCTGTGCACTCCCAGTCGCCATCCCAGCTGGTGTTGCTGGGCATGAACTTGAACTCACCGCTAAGGTAGCCAAAACCTTTGTATTTACCATTGAAAGCGTCACCGGCCTTGCCACTGTGAAGGGCGTAAGCCTCGCCGTCACCCCAGGAGGTATCGGCACCACGAAGGTAAATATACTCTGCGAATGCAGGAGTATCGCCGGTATACTGACCCTTGAGGGTGATGGTCTCTTCTGCAGCATTGTAGTATACCTGTATTGTTGCATCACGGCCAAGTGCGATGTTGTCACCTCCGGCTACAGCAGCAAACGGAGTATCAAATGCCTCGAATGTACCACCGCGGTTGTCAGTCCAGTCCTCATTCTTACGAATCTTGATTTCATCGGTTGCGGTAACATTGAACGAAGTGCTTTCC
The DNA here is from genome assembly GCA_947166905.1 of uncultured Prevotellaceae bacterium. GTDB lineage: Bacteria > Bacteroidota > Bacteroidia > Bacteroidales > UBA932 > Cryptobacteroides. The sequence goes on from CAMVFZ010000013.1 coordinate 18,658, forward strand.
AGCAGACCGTCACTATTCTCGTAAAGAATCAGGTCAGCGGTTCCGCCCCAGCCGTTGATGGTACCTACTACGCCCCAGTATTCAGGAGCGGCGCCTGCAATATTAACGATGATCATTTCACAGTCAGGACGATAGTAAATATCATATGTACCGGCACCGGGCTTGATGTTATCACCGCCAGAAACAGCGAGTACAGGCTTACCTACAGAAGTCCTACCGCCTCTGTTAACATCCCAGGACTGATTGTAACGAATCTTGATTTCATCGTCTGAGGTAAGGGTAATGTTCTTAGCAACAAAGAACTTGCCTTCCTCCTTGAGCATAATATCGGAACTGCCACCCCAGCTGTTGATGGTACCTACAAGGCCCCAGCCAAGAGGATCTACGACAATATCAGCTGCTACAGGATCGTAAGTTACAACGTATGTACCTTCCTCAACAGCGATGTTGTCGCCACCAGCTATTGCAGCGAAAGGAACGCCTGTAGACTCCATGATACCACCCACGTTTTCTGCCCAGTCGTGGTTGTGACGAATCTTGAATCCGCCGCTGAGCTTGACAACAGGGCTTACCCACTTGCCGTCGACAAGATCCATATCTAAGTCGCCGCCCCAGCTGTTGAAATCACCGATGAGTGACCAAACGTTGCCTTCGGATACGGTAATGGTAGGAGAATTGTTAAGGTCGAGCTTAATCTGGTAGAAACCAGCGGCAGGGATTTCGATATTGTCGCCACCGGCAACAGCATCGAACGCTGTACCTAAGGAAACAAGGGTTCCGCCGTAGTTATCTGCCCAGTCTGCATCCTTACGGAGTTTGATTGTACCAGCCTCGGCAAGAGTGATGTAACCTGTCCAGACATTGTCTTTCTCTGTCATAGGAGCATCGCCGCCCCATGAGTTGAAGTCACCGATGATACCCCAGCCCTTGTAGCCTTCGTCATCACCGCCGCCTTCGCCGCCGCCACCTTCTTCACCGATGATCGGGCTGTAGCCGCCAAGGGATACAACAACCTTGAAGAGGTTCTCGTCGGCATTCATAAGGAGGTCGTATACGCCGTCGGCAGGAACTGCAAGGTTCTTACCGTTACCTGCGCCTTCGTACTCGGTGTCAAGAGCAACTACAAACGGCTCGTCGTCACCGGTAGCGCCAAGGTTGGTACCCCAGGCCTGATCCTTACGGAACTTGAACTGGTCTGTAGTAGTAAGGGTTACACCTTCTGCTACATGCCATGTTCCGTCGGTTGTCATCTGGATATCCTTGTTCCAATCCATTTCCCTGCTGTCTATATGGCCTATTACGCTCCAGGGGCTGACCTCGTCAAAGCCGGGATAAGCCTCCCATGCCGCTGCGATGGTGATGGATTCTGCTTCCTCGTCGTACATAATATCATATACGCCGTCGGCTGCTACAGCAAGGTTCTTACCGTTGTTTACGCAAGAGATGGTCTCGCCTACAGTCATCACGTAAGGCTCTGTGTCGCCCTCTGCTCCACGGTTAACGCCCCAATCCTTGTCCTTGCGGAACTTAAACTGGTCGGTGGTAACAAGGGTAACCTTCTTGACAACATGCTGGGTGCCGTTTGTCTTAGCAACAAGGTCACCATCCCAGTTCATGTTTACGCTGGCAATAGAACCGATAAGGCTCCAGGCACTGTCTTCTGTAAAGTCAGCCCAAGGATTACCGGTTGCAGCGGCAACAGGAGTAATGTTTACAACCATGTTGTCTGAATAGTAGTACTGGTAGTTCTGACCTACGGTAGCACCTACACAGAACACAACGTTTGCGGGAACGCCACCCTCAAGGCCAAGGCCTCCTGCACTCTTATCTTTAACAAGAGCACTGTTGAGGGAGCTGTATTTAACGGAATATGTAGTTTCCTTTGATACGGTATAAAGCTTTACTTTGTTGGTACCGCCATCGGAAGAACCGAAGATGGAATAAACAATTTCTACATTCTGACCGAAGTAAGCCTTATCCCATACGAAGTTGATAGTCTCTGCGGAATTGTCCTTTGTAATGACAATCTCTGCAGGGAGCTGGTGAAGAACAGGAGATACAACCTCTGAAGGATCCAGGAGGCGTACTTCATCCAGTTCGTCGTTGCAGGCGGTGAATCCAAGGATTCCCGCAGCCAACATCAATATGTATTTCTTAATTTTCATAGCGCGGACTCTTTATTAGTTCTGCGAACCATAACCGGGATTCTGCTTCATGTTCGGGTTGGAAAGCAGCTCGGAAGCAGGAATTGCAAAGATAGTCATGTGAGAAGAGAAGCCCTGACCAAGCATAGCGCCACCCTTCCAAGGCCACAGGAATGTGTCGGAAGTGAAGAGGCCGTAACGGATAAGGTCTGTTCTGCGGTGACCCTCCCAAAGGAGCTCACGGGCACGCTCTGCTACCAGGAAGTCCTGAGTAATAGAAGTGGGAGCTGCAACTCCGGCCCTGTCGGCAAGCTGCTTCAGGTAAGGAAGTGCTGCAGACGCCTGATTCAGGTGCATGCAGGCCTCGGCGTAGATAAGAATGATTTCTCCCAGACGGATCATAGGGAAGTCTACATCGCTGTAGCCCTTGATCTTTGCAGTCTCGTTGAACTGTTCTGCGGTCTGGTCATGAGGAATGTTATTGTACTTGAGGCAAGACCAACCCTGCAGGAACTTGGAAAGGTCGGAAATACTCTCTTCCCTAGGTTTGGCGGGATCATCTTTAGTCTCAATGGTCGGAGTGATATAGAACAACTGACCACGCTTGTCTGCGATTGTATAATCGCCGGTGGTATAGTCCTGACCGGTTACATTGAAGTATTTCTGTACATATTCATAAGGAACGCGCATACCGCCCCAGCCACCGTTTACGCCATTGGGATGGCTATCGTCGGTAACGTCGGCGGAAGCGATGGCAGCAAAGGTAAGGAGGGTTGTACCACCCCATGACTGAGTCTGCTCTGCATTGTAATCAACGCCCCAGAGGATTTCCTTAAGAGCATCAGGATTCTGGCCGTTGTCACCGCGGAAGAGGTCTGCGTAGTTGCTGCAAAGGCCATAACCCATGCCAAAGATGCGCTCGCAAACAGCCTTTGCCTCGGCCCACTTTTCAACGCCTGCATAAACAGGAGCGTTCAAGTAAACGCGGGCAAGAAGGCCAAGTGCAGAACCAATGTCAGCACGGGGATAGTTGTTGCGTGCTGCAGGAAGGGCGGTTCCATCGGAAGTAAGGTCAACAAGCTCGCTTACAATGTACTCATAAGCCTGCTCGCGGCTTGCATACTCCGGATTGACAGCACCGAAGGGTGATTCCTCTGTAGTGAAAGGAACTGCACCGAATACATCCATTGCCATCCAGTAGAGGTAAGCACGCAGGAAACGGGCCTCTGCACGCATCTGGGCAACCTTTTGCTTAACAGCATCGCTGCAGCCACGGTCGCTCAACTTGCCGTCAGTAGTCTGACGGAGGAACTCGTTAACGTATGAAACACCCTGCAATGTACGAACATAGACTGCATAGGAAGCATCGTTATTGGCATCTGACCAGGTATTGGTGTTGATGGCAGCAACCCATGCGTCACCGTTCCATGCGCACTTTGCAGCATCGGAAGAAATCTCGTTCAGTGACCAGAACGCACGAATTAGTTCCGAGGCTCCGGGGTCACTGACATTAAGGTCGGTAACATCGCAGGAAACGAACTGGAAGTAAATCTTGGCAAGGCCAGACAGATAAGAATCTTCTGAAGAAGTGTATGCCGTCTCAGAAGTAGTATCGGTCTTATTCAAGGGCAGTGTGTTAAGGTCGTTCACGCAGGATGCGAGAAGGGCTGTTACTGCAATGGCTGCCAGAATATTGTATATCTTTTTCATAATCACGTCCTCCTAGAAGTTAAGATTTACACGGAGTGAATAAGTACGCGGGCGAGGCCAGATAGAAGAATCTACGCCGTTTACGCTCGGAATCTCAGGATCCAGGCCGCTGTAACCAGTGATTACGAATACGTTCTGGACAGAGAGGGCAAGACGAAGCTTGGAGCCCTTCCAGCACTTGAACTCAGGGAAGGTGTAACCAAGGTTGATATCGTCTACGCGGAAGAAGGATGCGTTCTCAAGGAAGAGGTCTGATGTGTACTGCTCGATAGAGTTGGTACCCACGAAACCGGTCTCCTTAACATACCTGAGGTAGTTGTCTACGGAAACATTTGCAGCTACATAGTTAGCAGAAGAGTTTCCGCCCTTGACATTGTTGAATACCCAGTTGCCTACTGAACCGTGGCCGTTGAAGCCGAAGTCCCAGTTCTTGTAGTTGAACTTGAGGTTTACACCGTAGAAGAAGTCCGGATTAGGGCTCTTGTCGCTCATATAGCGGTCTGCGGTGGTAATGACGCCGTCACCGTCACGGTCTACGAAACCGTTCTGGATAGGCTTACCATTGTGGTCGTAAAGCTGCTGGTAAGGATAGAAGGTATAAGGTGCATAGCCTACCATGTGGCGGGCGATGGTGTTACCTGTACCACCACTGATACCGCTGACCTCAATTGCATAGCCATCATCGTCGGTATTGTTCAGCTTGGTGAATTCAACCTTCTGGAAAGTACCGTTGAAGCCCAAAGAGAGGGACATATCATTGGTCTCGATAGGAATTACGTTAACTGCGAACTCGATACCCTGGTTACGCATAGAACCGACGTTGGTAAGGAGTGAGTTACCAAAGTTTGCACCCATCGGGGTAAGTACCCAGTTCAGGAGGTCCTTGGTATCACGACGATAAACATCTACGCTACCGGTGATGCGGTCAGAGGCGAAGCCCCAGTCGATACCTGCATTGTAAGTAGTGGTGGTCTCCCACTTGATGTTGGGATCGTATGCTTTAGGAGTAAGATAGAAGCTATAATTACCACCACCCATGTTGTACTTACGGTAAACGTCTGTTGACAGTCCATAAGCTGCAAGATAAGGATAGTTGGAACCGATTTCCTGCTGACCAGTCTGGCCCCATGAAGCACGGAGCTTGAGGGCGGACAGAACTGAATTATCCTTCAGGAAATGCTCCTGCTTGATGTTCCATGCAAGTGCTGCTGAAGGGAAGAGACCCCAGCGCTTGTCCTTTGCAAAGCGTGAAGAACCATCGTCACGGAGTGTGAAGGTAAGGAGGTAGCGGGAATCGTAAGAGTAATTGATACGTCCGTAGAAAGATACCAGATAGTTCTCTGTCTTCCAGTAAGGATAACGCTCTGCTGCGGTTTCACCATCATTCAGCTTGACCTCGTCGGTAAGGTTGAACTTGGAAACGTCGCGGTCCTTGCCATAGAAGTGCTGCCAGGAGTAACCTGCCATTACATCTACGCGGTGTTTGCCAAACTCATGGTTATAGTTTGCATAGAACTCCAACAGGGCGTTGCTCCTGAGATGGAACCAGTCTGTATACTGGCCGATGCGGGGGTTCTCTGTATCCTTGTAAGCATTGAAGGAACCGGGAAGTGAACCAACCTTACCATTGGTGTGGGACATATCCAGACCAAGGTTAAGGTTGAAGCGAAGATCCTCGAAGCCATGAACCTTGTAGTCAAACTGTGCGTTACCAATGAAACGGAGAGCCTTGGCTACGTCACGGTTGCCATAAAGCATGTCCATAGGGTTGGTGGCGGCAAGGTTATCCGGGGTGAAAGCATCACCGGAACCGTTACCATAGTTGAACCAACCGTTGGTGGTTGAATAGTCGATGCTGCCGTTTGTCTTGTAGGCATGAATCGGAAGAGTAGGGTTGTAGAAAGCTGCAGTACCTACTGCGCCGCCGTCAGCCTTGTCTTCCTGTGTGAAAACGCCCTTTGCGTTGATGTTAACAGAAAGGTGCTCTTTGAAGAACTTGGGGCTGAGTGAAAGGTCAAGGGTTCCCTTGTTGTACTCGGAGGTCTTGAGGGTACCCTTCTGGTTCATATAGCCTACAGAGAAGCGGTAAGGCAGGCCCTTCAGGGTGCCGTAAACGCTGGCGTTGTGGTCCTGAGAGAAGGCGGTGCGGAAGATCTGGTCATACCAGTTGGTATTGTAGTGACCAAGCTTGGCGATGAATGCCTGACCGGTTTCTGTATCCTTAGGGTAGGTCTCATAAACGAAGTTGCGGAACTCGTCTGCGCCCATAATCTTAAGCCTGTTCACGTTATGTGAAACGCTGAAGCTTCCGGTATAGGAAACCTTGGGCTCTTCTACGCCTGCGGAACCTTTCTTGGTAGTGATAATGATGACACCGTTAGATGCACGTGAACCGTAGATTGCTGCGGAAGATGCGTCCTTAAGGACGGTGAAGCTCTCGATATCGGCAGAGTTGACAGCCTCAAGAGGGTTGGTCATACCTTCACCACCGTTATCTGCCAGCGGAACGCCGTCGATAACGATAAGAGGGTTGTTGGATGCGTTAAGGGAAGCTGCACCACGGATACGGATTGTTGAACCTGCACCAGGGCGGCCATCACCGGAGATGATCTGAAGACCGGCAACCTTACCCTTGAGCATGTCCTGGGTAGAAACGATTGCGCCTCTGTTGAGTTCTTCCGTCTTGATGGCGGTAACGGAACCTGTCATGTCGTTTTTCTTGACAGTACCGTAACCGATCACAACCACCTCGTTGAGGAAATTATCGTCCTCAGTGAGAGTTACAGTTGCAGGAACTTCCGATGCCTTGAAAGACTGGGAAGAATAACCAATGCAACTGAAAACTACGGTTGCGTCCGCCGAAGAGACGGTGAGTACGTAGTCGCCGTCCAAACCGGTAGAAGTACCGTTGGTGGTACCCTGCTCCAGTACGGTTGCACCGATAACCGGGCCCAATGCGTCGACCACTACTCCCTTAACCTGATATCCGCCCTGGGCGGACATAGTAGTAGCAGCCACGCTTGTGAGCAGGACAACTACTGCGGTTAGAATCTTTTTCATTTGGAGTGTAGTTTTATTGTTTAGTATTAGTTGTTTTGTTATTTCTCTTTCACGAATCTTACGGCGATGCTGCCCATTGCCATGAAGATTGCGGCGATGATAAACATTCCTACGGCTACGGTGCTGTCGGCCTGAGCCTTGGAAACAGTATCCAGAGTCTCATAAACAGCCTTTCCGCCGGGTACAAGCACGCCACGGAGCAAGCTTACCATCACGCCGCCAAGCAGACCCATGCAAATCTGGGGAATGGTGACGGTGAAGTTGAAAATGCCCATATAGGCACCGCTGCTGCGCGCGTCGATAGCTCTAGAGAGTATTGAATAAGGCATCGCGAGCACGCCCGCCCACGCGATACCTATGAATATCATGGGGAAAATCATCGCCACCTTGCCGGTGCAGAAGGCCAGGCTTGCATAGCCGATGGCGCCGCAAAGAAGGCAAAGTGCGTAAACAGTCTTGTTGCCATATTTGTTGGCAAGCCTTGTCATAAGGAGGGAGATGATGCAGGCCGATACGGGATAAACGGCGTTGAGCACTCCCGTCCAGGTCTGGGCCTCTCCGTTGAGCACCTCGGAGCCATTGATGAAGGCGCGGGTTACAAGCGGCTGAAGGTAGTTCCACATAAGGAAAAGGGCCGCCCATGAGAAGAACTGCACTACGCCAAGCTGGATCATGGTCTTGGGAGTGGTCTTAAGCAGGGTCCAGAAGCTCTTTTTAGGCTCTGCGGCAAGGGAATCCCCTTCTGCGGCGCTGTACTCTGCGAACTCCTTGGGAGGATACTCCTTAACCTTGAATACGGTCACCAGTACGCTCAGGAACAGGATGGCTGCTCCGGCATAGTAGGACCATGCGACATGCTGCGGGGCATGACCAGGGACCTCGGCGTCTGAAGCGCCAAAGACATGGGTCATAATAAGCGGCAGCAACGCGCCGATTATAGAACCAAGGTTAATGAGGAAGGTCTGAACAACAAAGCCCTGGGTTTTCTGGCTGTCGTCCAGCATATCCGTAACCAGGGCACGGAAAGGCTGCATGGTTACGTTGAAGGACAGGTCCATGAACAGGAAAACCAGAGCACCCATAAGCAGCGGGGCAAAAGCCAGCAGCTTGGGGCAGTTGGGCATCAGGAACAGGGCCAGGGTTGAAATAACTGCGCCGAACAGTATGTACGGACGACGGCGGCCCAGCTTTGTCCAAGTGCCGTCAGAGAACATTCCTATGATGGGTTGCACCACAAGGCCGGCCAGCGGGGCTGCAAGCCAGAAGAGACTAAGGCTTGAGAGGTCCGCGCCAAAAGACTTGAGCAGGCCGGATGTGTTGCTGTTCTGTAGCGAATAGCCAATCTGGACTCCCAGGAACCCGAAGCTCAGGTTCCATATCTGCCAGAATGATAGTTGAGGTTTACGTTTCATCGGTTTATTAAACGTTTTAACGAACAAAAGTAACTATATCGTTTTAAAAAAACGGTTCAATCCCGACGAACGGTCGAAAATACAGGATGAACGGTAATTATTTATTTCCAAATTTTTGCCTATCTTTGAATTTACTAATCAAAACCACCACATAATATGGCCGTAAGATATGACAACAGTCTGGTGATTCACGGGTTCGCGCTCCTGCACGCGGCCACTACCGTGCTGTGCTTCGCGGCAGAGATTGACGACTCCATCTTCCTTACCGTCTGGACCATGGCAATGACGGTAATGCTCTGCAACATAAAACAGCTTTCCGTAGAGTTCACGGCTATCAGTGTAGTACTTGTCAACATCATCGGATATGGTCTTGGAATGGCCTGTGCGGCCGGCATAGACCTGCTGACCGATATCGATTTCCTGACCCACGCGGCATCTACCTTCATAACAACGGAAGTCCTTGGCTGGAGCATTGTTTTCCTGATTCCCGGCAGCAACCGGAAAGAGGGCGACATAAAGGACAGTTGGCTGTGGCTGGCCATACTGGGAGTCCTCTTTGCCAGGATTCTGGTGGGGCTGTTGTCTTCGCAAGAGCTGTTTGCCAGCGTTCCGCTGTCGGAGGCCGTTTCCATGCTGGCATCCAACTCCGGCGGACTGCTGCTGCTAATCTGCGCCAACATCATCCTGCTGCACCGCATCCACAGGGGGGAAGGCTTCAAGAACAGGAAGACATCGGTAATATGGCATTTTGCACTGTTCCTGGGCTGCCCTGCGCTCAGCGTGCTGATGATGGCCCTGGACATCCCGGTTAAATACGAAGAGACCTTTACCCTGCCTCTATGCGTCGAGCTGTTCATACTTGCATTCATAGCCCAGGCGGCCGCTTATTCCATTATATATCTGGTTTACTACGTAGCCTCTACGCGCCGCAGGATGGAAGCCGAGCGCGCCAAGAGCCTGGCGGCCAAAATGGAGTACCACAACCTGAAGCAGCAGGTTAACCCCCACTTCCTTTTCAATTCCCTGAACGTTCTTGACGCCCTCATTGTCCAGGGAGGCAAAGAGAAAGCGCGCTCTTACATACGCAAGCTGGCCAAACTGTACCGCTACATGCTAAGCAGCGACAACGAGGCCCTGGTGCCGCTTTCAGAGGAGCTGGACTACGTTAATATGTATACAGACCTGCTGCAGGTGCGCTTCCCCAGCGGCATAGAGATTTCCGTCGAGCCGGCGGCAGAAGCCCTTGAACGATATGTGGTCAAGTACTCCGTGCAGATGCTCGTAGAAAACGCGTACAAGCACAATTCAATATCGGACGAAAATCCTTTGAAAATCAGCATAACGGCCGATACCACCAAGGTAACGGTCACAAACAACCGCATTCCAAAACTCAGTAAAACAGAGTCTACTGGCCTGGGGCTCAAGTACATAAGGCAAAACTACCTAAACCACGGAGCCCGCGACATAGAAATTAAAGACACGGCCGATGTTTACTCTGTATCACTCCCACTTTTGTAAAATATGAAAGCTTTTATCATAGAAGACGAAATAATGGCGCAGGCGACCCTTGCCGCATCTCTTTTGGAACTTTTCCCGGACATTTCAATCGCCGGAACGGCCAAAAGCGTAAAGGAAGCCGTGGCCTGGCTGTCCGATCCCTCCAACAAGCCGGACATTATCTTCATGGACGTTGAACTCTCCGACGGCAAATGCTTCGAGATTTTCCGCCAGACAGAGGTAGCGGCCCCCGTTATCATGACAACGGCATATGACACCTACGCCGTAAAAGCTTTCGAGGTCAATTCCCTGGACTATCTCCTAAAGCCGATAGAGCCTGCGGCCCTGCAGCGGGCCGTAGAACGCTGCAAGAGCAGGGCCGGCGGGGCCCAGAACGCCGATCTGGAGAAGCTTATGGCAGCTCTTCAGACGCCCAAGCCCGCATTCAAGGAGACAATCCTTGTACAGTTCGGAGACCACCTTATCCCGCTCCGCTGCGCCGACATCTCCTTTATATATTCAGAAGACAAGTCAAATCACATAGTGACCACAACCGGCACTCAGTACATGATAGACGAAACCCTTGACAGTATCGCCGCCAAACTGGATCCGGAGCAGTTCTTCAAGATTTCACGCAGCTGCGTTATCGCAAGAAAAGCCGTAGGCAGCCTTACCAAACTGCTTGGCGGCCGCCTACGAATAGAGCTTGCTCAAAAAAGTAAAATCTCGCCGGAAGTCTCACGCTCCCGCACCGACGCCTTCCTTGCCTGGATGGCGAAATAACAAAATTTTCAAATGGCAGTTACTCCTTACAGATATTTGCGGGAGTTGGGAAAGACTCTGACCCAGCACCGGCCGCTAAGCCTCAGGCCCCACAACAACTGGATGGCGCTGAGCCCGCTGGCGGTATTCCTTATAGTTTACCTAGTATCGTCAATCGTGGCCGGGGACTTTTATAAAGTTCCTATCGTCTCCGCTTTTCTGGTTGCAGCGGTTTACGGCATCTTCATCTGCCGCGGCGGAGATTTGGACCGTCGCATTGCCATTTTTTCCGAGGGCGCAGGCGGCAAGAATGTCCTGCTGATGATATGGATTTTTGTCCTTGCCGGAGCCTTTGCCAATACTGCCAAGGTCATTGGCGCTGTAGATGCGACGGTGGCTTTAACCACCTCCCTGCTGCCTGGGAACCTGCTTTTGGCTGGAATGTTTGTGGCCGCCTGTCTGGTTTCGATGGCCGTAGGCACCAGTGTGGGAACCATTGCGGCATTAATGCCGATAGCTGCCGGTGTGGCCGGCCCCGCGGGCTTTGACATAGCCCTTGTTGCCGCAGCAATAACCGGCGGAGCCTTCTTTGGCGACAACCTGTCATTCATTTCCGATACTACCATCGCAGCAACCCGTACCCAAGGTTGTAAAATGTCAGAGAAATTCAAAGCGAACCTGGAGCTTGCGCTTCCGGCAGCGATAATTGTCTGCGCCATATATGTTTTCCTGGGCTCCGGAGCAGCTTCCATTGAGGCCTCGGCGGATATTAATTACATAAAAGTCCTTCCCTATCTGGCAGTTATAGTATTGGCAGTCAGCGGAGTAAATGTGATGGTTGTGCTGTCGCTGGGAATAGTGATAAACGGCATCATCGGCTTTGTCTGCGGAGATTTCGGTTGGGTGGGTTGGCTTGAATCCATCGGCAATGGAATTGCAGGAATGGGAGATTTGATTATTGTGACGATGCTGGCTGGCGGCGTGATGGAAATCATCCGTTATAACGGCGGCATCGACTTTGCCGTGGCCCGTCTTACGGCCCGTATCAAGGGCCGCAGGGGTGCGGAGTTCTGTATTGCAGCCCTTGTAAGTCTGGCCAATCTTTGTACGGCGAACAACACAATCGCAATTATCTCTACCGGAGAAATTGCAAAGAACATTACCAGCCAATACGGCCTCAAACCGCGTCGTACGGCCAGTTTGCTGGATACTTTCTCTTGTATAGTCCAGGGAATTCTGCCTTATGGAGCGCAGCTTCTTATGGCCGCCGGACTGGCTGGCGTGGGAGCGCTTTCCATTATACAATATCTGTTCTACCCGATGGCGCTTTTTGTAATAACCTGCCTGTCCATATTATTCTTTAAAGGCAGGACGACCAACAAAAAGGTTTGACCTTTTCAAAACTATTTTCTTAAATTTGTAGGAACAAGTTTAAGAAGATGAGTTTATACAGTTACTTCAGAATTTCAAAGCCGGCACCCCAAAAGGTACCGCAGGATTCCGTGGTTAGCACGTATAAACGCTTGAGGAACAGCACCTTCTGGGGCGTAACTTTCGCCTATAGCATCTTCTACGTCTGCCGTCTGGCAATGAGCGTGGTTAAAAAACCGCTTATAGACGACGGTATCTTCTCTGCCGGGGAACTGGGCATCATCGGCTCTGCCTTCCTTTTGGTATATGCCGCCGGCAAGTTTGTCAACGGAGTCATCTGCGACTATTGCAATATCAAGCGGTTTATGGCCGCAGGCCTAGGTGTATCGGCAATTCTGAATCTATTGATGGGCGTGCTGGGCCTTGTTTCGCCGATGGTATCCGTGTTTGGCGGAGTACTGCTGTTCGTGGTTTTCTCCATAGTCTGGGGCCTTAACGGTTGGGCTCAGTCGATGGGTGCGCCGCCGGCGGTGATCAGCCTCTCCCGATGGTTTTCGCTTAAGCAAAGGGGTACATATTACAGCATTCTGAGCTCCACGCCATATCTTGGAAAGACTGTTTCGTTCATCCTGCTCGGCTTTATCGTAAGCTGGCTGGGATGGCAGAGCGGCTTTATCTTCGCTGGCCTTGCAGGCCTTGCTGGCTTTGTCGTAATACTCCTTTTTGTAAAGGATAACCCGGAAAGCCAGGGCCTTCCGTCAATTCAGGAGATTACCGGGGACAAACTGTCAAAGGCAGACAAAATGCCCACCAAGGAGCTCCAGAAATATGTTTTCAAGAACCCGGGCATCTGGGTGATTGCCCTGTCCAGCGCCTTCGTATATATAACCCAGTACGCCATAAGCGATTGGGGCATACTGTATTTGGAAGAGGGTAAGGGCTTCTCTGACATCCAGGCTCCGCAGATCATATCTTTCTCCGAGGCCTTCGGCATAGCGGGCACGTTGCTGGCAGGATGGATATCGGACCGCTTGTTCAAGGGTGGCAGGATTATTCCGGTTATCCTTTCTGGAATGCTGTGTCTGGTGGCGCTGTCGCTCTTCCTTTTCACTGGGGGAAGCTACCTGATGAATATAGTCTACGTATCGCTGTTCAGCCTGGCAATTGGAATTGTATTCTGCATCGTAGCCGGTCTGATGGCTCTTGATATTGTGCCGCGCAAGGCTACCGGAACGGCCCTTGGCATAGTTGGAATCTTCAGCTATGTGGCTGCCGGCATACAGAGCGTTGTGAGCGGCTTCCTTATTCAGGAAGGCAGCCGCGGCGGCGAATACGACTTTACGGCAACCGCTTATTTCTGGATTGGCGCTTGCCTGCTTTCATTCCTGCTACCGGTTGCGGCATGGAGGCGTCTGCATAAGAAAGTAATTGAATAATAAAAACTTACATAATATGCGCATAAAGATTACACTAAACTACAAGGCCCAGTGGGGGCAGCAAATTGTGCTCCTGATAGGGGACAAGCAGTATAAGATGGACGGCCACGATGGCGGTCATTGGACCATATCCTTGGATAATATGCCTTCCCAGGCAGAGTACGGCTTTATCCTGTGCGACGAGGCCGGAAAGCAGCTAAGATGCGAGGCCGGCCCCCATTCCTATACTGCGCCAAAGGGTGTTAAGGAATTGATTATCAAAGACAAGTGGAACGACGTTTCCCCGGACGCCCCGTTCAAGACAGCCTTCTTCAAGGATGTAATTTTCAAAAGGGAAGATGGCGACAAACGCCCCGGTAGCGGCAATCTGACGCTCAGAGTTTGTGCGCCTACGCTCCGCCCCGGGGAAAGGCTTGCCGTAAGCGGTGACTTCTCAGGTTGGGGTAGCCCGCTGCTAATGGACTCATCGGAATTCCCTTTCTGGTCTATCGACATCAAAGCAGAGGCTTACTTTGAATATAAATACCTGATTATCAACGATGATCCTTATCTTCCCGTGCTATGGGAACATGGTACCAACAGGATATTCCATGCCGATGCCGATGCTAAGGCGCATGTACTCATCAATGATTCCGAGCCCGTGTTCAAGCGCCCCGGTTGGCGTGGCGCCGGCGTAGCCGTTCCTGTGTTCTCACTGCGTAGCAAAGACGGCTTTGGCGTAGGTGAGTTCAACGATCTTAAGTTGATGGTAGACTGGGCTGCAGCCACCGGACAGAACGTTATTCAGCTGCTGCCTATCAACGATACCACCATGACTCATTCATGGACGGATTCCTACCCTTACAATGCCAATACCACCTTTGCCCTGCATCCGCAGTTTATCCATCTGCCGGCTGCCGGAGTCAAGGAAGACAAGGCATACAAGGCCCTGCAGGAAGAACTGAACGCCCTGCCCAAGATAGACTACGAAAAAGTTAACGACAACAAGATACGCCTGCTGCGCAAGGTATACGAGTCCGCTGCAGGCAAAAAGGTGCTGGAAAGTGCCGCATATAAGAAGTTCTTCAAGGCCAACGAGTCCTGGCTGGAGCCCTATGCAGTTTTCTGCTGTCTCAGGGACGAGCACAAGACCCCCGACTTCTCCAAGTGGGGCAAGATGGCCAAATACAATCCCAAGGCAGTGGCAAAATGGGCCGCAGAACATCAGGCAGACGTTAACTTCCATTGCTTCGTGCAGTTCCATTTGGACAAACAGCTCAAGGAAGTAGTGGCATACGCCCATTCAAAGGGTGTCGCCCTTAAGGGAGACCTGCCCATCGGCATCAGCCGCACCAGCGTAGACGCATGGGTTTACCCTGAACTGTATCATCTTGATTCCCAGGCCGGTGCGCCGCCGGATGCCTTCTCTACCCTTGGCCAGAACTGGGGCTTCCCCACCTACAACTGGGAGAAGATGGCAGAGGACGGCTTCGCCTGGTGGAAGGCCCGCATGCGCAAGATGAGCGAGTATTTTGACGCCTTCCGCATCGACCACATCCTTGGTTTCTTCCGCATTTGGGAAATCCCCATGGATGCAGTCCACGGCCTTCTTGGCCATTTCAATCCGGCCTTGCCATATTCCGCCGATGAGCTTGCCGGCCGCGGATTCAACCTGGCCGACGGCAACTATACCAAGCCGATGCTGGCCGACTGGATACTGAATGAAATCTTTGGCGCACGCGCCGATGAAGTCCGTCAGAAATACATCAAAGACGGCAAGCTTATCCCGGAGGTCGATACCCAGCGCAAGGTTGTTGACCATGTAAAGGATGAGGCACTGCAGAACGGCCTGCTGGCACTTTTGGATGATGTTCTGTTTGTTGAGGACCCGCGCAAGAAGGGTTACTGGCATCCCAGAATCTCCGGTGCAAGCACCTATGCTTACCGTTGCCTGAACGATGGCCAGAAAGCCGCCTTCGTCCAGTTGCACGACGATTTCTATTATCGCCGTCACAATGATTTCTGGCGTGATTCAGCAATGTTCAAGCTGCCTTCAATCCTCTCTTCTACCGGCATGCTTACCTGCGGAGAAGACCTTGGTATGATTCCTGACTGTGTCCCAAGCGTTATGAACGAGCTTGGTATACTGTCACTGGAAATCCAGCGTATGCCTAAGAGTGTTACAGAAGAGTTCGCTAACCCGGCATACTATCCTTACCGCTGCGTCTGCGCAACCGGTACACACGATACTTCAAACATCCGCGCATGGTGGGAAGAGGACCGCGAGGTTACCGCTCGCTACTGGCACAATATGCTGCATCGCGGCGACGATATGCCATGGTTCTGCGAGCCTTGGGTTGCAGAGATGATTGTAAAGGCTCATCTGGCATCACCCGCAATGCTTTGCATACTGCCTCTGCAGGATTACCTGGCCATTGACGACTATGTACGTTATCCCGGAGACCCGGCCGACGAGCGAATCAACGTGCCTGCTATCCCGCGCTTCTACTGGCGCTACCGCATGCACATAAACCTTGAGGACCTCATTGCAGACCGCGGCTTTACCATTAAGCTGTCCGAAATGATTTCCGAGGCGAACAGAGGGAAATAGTCCTCACATTGATTATTAAGCAGTTACGCATTTTAACTCCTCGAAAAATCTGGAGTTAAAATGCGTAACTTACTGATATTCAATACCTGTGTCAAAGTAAGGGATTCTTCTCTATCAAAAAAAATATCTATATTTGTAGTCTATGGCAAAATTGCTGCTACATGTATGCTGTGCGCCGTGCAGCGGGGCGATAATAGAAGCTCTGGACAAGGAGGGAGTAAAACCGGTGGTGTTTTTCTCCAACTCCAACATTGTTCCCAGGGAAGAATACGACCTGCGTCTGGCAGAATGCAAGCGGTATTGTAGCAAATTCGGCATCACGGTCGTAGAGGACGACTATGACCACGCCGCATGGCGTGAGGCCGTGAAGGGCTTCGAGCATGAGCCGGAGCGGGGCGAGCGCTGCCTGCGCTGCTTCCGCTATCGTCTGGAGCGGGCGGCAAAATATGCCGCGCAGCACGGCCTTGACACCCTGACCACCAGCCTTGCATCTTCCAGATGGAAGGACCTGGAGCAGGTGGACGCAGCAGGCGGCTTTGCCTGCGGACTGTTCCCCGGAGTAAGGTGGTGGGGCAACAACTGGCGAAAAGGCGGCCTCCAACAACGCCGCAGCGAGATCATTAAAGAACAGAATTTCTACAACCAGACCTTTTGCGGCTGCGAATTTAGTAAACTAAAATAGTCTGTGTCTCTTCTAAAACCTGTGGCCGCCCATGGCCACATGAATGGGAGGGGCCCAACCATCTGGTTGGGAGGGACGAGCGAAGCGAGGGTTTTAGAAGAGATACGGACTATAAAAATTTGATTATATGAAAAAGATAGCAATCCTGGCGGCATCGGCCGTAATACTTGCAGCCTGCTGCAAAGAGGCCAAAGGCCCGGTATCAGACCCCGTAGAGTACGTTAACATCCTTGGCGGAACAGCCTCTACCTACGAACTCTCCACAGGCAACACCTACCCCGCAGTGGCAGTCCCCTGGGGCATGAACTTCTGGACACCCCAAACCGGCCGGAACGGCGACGGCTGGACCTACCGCTACGACGCCACCCGCATTCGCGGCCTTAAGCAGACTCACCAACCCAGCCCCTGGATCAACGACTATGGCGCATTCAGCATCATGCCCGTCACCACCGGTCCCGTATGGGAAGAGGAAGAGCGCCAAAGCTGGTTCTCCCACAAGGCAGAAACCGCCAAGCCCTATTACTACAGCGTATACCTGGCAGAACACGACGTTGTAGCGGAGCTCACTCCCACATCCCACGCCGCCGCAGTACGCCTCACCTATCCTGAAAAAGAGCAGTCCTACCTTGTAGTAGACGCATATAAAGGCGGAGCCATCGTAAGCATAGACGGCAACACCATCACAGGTTACTCCACCATGAACCACGGCGGAGTCACAGAAGACTTCAAAAACTGGTTCATCATAGTTTCCGACACCCAGTTTGAGACATCCGCATCAGAGGGCCAGCTGGCCAGAGTCGGTTTTAAAACCGCAAAAGGCCAGAAAGTCAACCTTCAGATAGCATCCTCATTCATAAGCCCCGACCAGGCCCGCACCAACCTCAAGGAACTCAAAGACTTTGACGCAACTTGCAAGGAAGCTAAAGACATCTGGAACGCCACACTTGGCCGCATCGCCGTAGAAGACGCCAACATAGACCATCTGCGCACCTTCTACTCCTGCCTGTACCGCAGCCTCCTCTTCCCCAGAGACCTTTCAGAGAATGACGAAAACGGCAACCGCGTGCACTACAGCCCCTTCGACGGCCAGATCCACAGCGGATATCTCTTTGGCGACACCGGCTTCTGGGACACCTTCCGCAGCCTCTTCCCGCTACTCAACCTGGTTTATCCAGACCAGGCCGCCAAGATGCAGGAAGGTCTTGTGAACACCTGGAAAGAAAGCGGCTTCCTGCCGGAATGGGCATCCCCCGGACATCGTGGCTGCATGGTAGGAAACAACTCCGCATCCGTAGTGGCCGACGCCTACATCAAGGGCATACGCGGCTACGATGCCGATGAGCTCTGGAACGCAGTTACCAGCGGTGCCCACAAGGTACATCCGCAAATCAGCTCTACAGGCCGCCTTGGCTGGGAGTGGTACGACAGCCTTGGCTACGTTCCCTGCGACATCGGCATTCGCGAAAATGCAGCCCGCACCCTTGAATATTGCTACGACGACTGGTGCATCTGGCAATTCGGCCAGGCACTTGGCAAGAGCGAAGAAGAGCTCGCACCCTACAAAAAGGCAGCCCTCAACTATCGCAACCTCTACGATGCCGAGTATAAGCTTATGAACGGCAAGAAGGCCGATGGCACCTTCTCCCGCCCCTTCAGCCCCCTCAAATGGGGAGGCGACTTCACAGAAGGCAACTCGCTGCACTACACATGGTCCGTTTTCCATGACATCCAGGGCCTCATCGGCCTGATGGGAGGAGACGAAGGCTTCAATGCGATGATGGATACCGTATTCGTGATGCCTCCGGCCTTTGACGACAGTTACTATGGCTTCCCTATCCACGAGATCCGGGAGATGCAGGTAATGAATATGGGCAACTACGCCCACGGAAACCAGCCTATCCAGCACATGCTTTACCTCTATGACTGGAGCGGCCAGCCTTGGAAGACCCAGGCCCGCGTAAGAGAGGTAATGGAGAAGTTCTACAACTCCAACTTCGACGCCTACTGCGGTGACGAGGACAACGGGCAGACATCGGCCTGGTATGTATTTGGCGCAATGGGCTTCTATCCGGTTTGTCCGGCATCGGAACAGTATGCGATCGGCACTCCGCTGTTTGACAAAGTTACCGTTACCCGCCCTGACGGCCAGTTTACAATTACCGCAAACGGCAACGGCCCGGAGAATTTCTACATTAAAAGCGCCAAGGTCGGCGGTAAGAACTGGAGCCACAACTATCTGAATCACAAAGACTTGATTGGCGGCGCCGATATAGAATTCAATATGGCGGCAGAACCCGCGAAGGACCGCGGAACAGCCCCGGAAGACAAACCTTACAGCTATTCAAAGGAGTAAACCATGAAAAAAGAAGTTAACTATCCGTTCTCTGCCAAGATGAAAATGGCAGAACTGCTTGAGAGCAATCCCCTGCTTATGGGGGTTATGCTGCGCATGGGCCTTGGCTTCGGATTCGGGGAAGAAAGCGTAGAGGAAGTATGCAAGCACTGGGGCGTTAGCACAGATACCTTCTTGCTGGTTTGCAACGTGTACACCACAGAGGGTTACATGCCTTCCAACGAGACCCTTAAAAAGGTGGATATCAAAGACATAGTGAACTACCTGCACCAGAGTCACTCATATTACACAGGAGAGATTCTGGGAGAGTTGGAAGCTGCCATAGAGAAAATGATAGAGCCCTGCGACACCGCGCGCAAGAAGATTATAGAGGGCTTCTTCATGGCTTACAAGGGAGAGATGTTCAAGCATTTCCAGTACGAGGAAAACACGGTCTTCCCCTACGTAATGTCCCTACTGCAGCATAAGGACGACAAAAACTTCTCTATCGAGCAGTTTGAGGAGAATCACACCAATATAGACGAGAAACTGGGAGACCTTCAGAACATTGTAATGAAGTACATGCCTGCCGATGGTGACAACATGCTCATCTACAATGTATTGAACATTCTCTTCACCCTTCAGAAAGATCTGGAGAACCACACCTCTATAGAGGACAACATCCTGGTTCCCGCAGTGAACAAACTGGAAAGCCATTTCTCTCCCAAGACAACAGAAGGAGAAGAACTTAGCGCCAGGGAGAAGGAAATCCTGGTGGCCGTGGCCAAGGGTATGCTTAATAAGGAGATTGCAGACCAGTACAACATCTCTATATATACGGTAATTACCCACCGCAAGAACATAACAAGAAAGACCGGCATCAAAACTGTTGCCGGCCTCACTGTGTATGCTCTGCTTAACAATCTGATTGACGTTAACGAGTTTGAATAGGACTCAGTCCGCCTCCTGGGCTATATATTCAAACTTCTTGATTGCTATCAACTTGCCTTTGGGATTGTATGTGTATTGTACCTTTTTGCGGCCAAACTCATTGAATTCAAAGGTCTTGTAGTTCTTCAGATGGTTCTTGCCATCGTATACCAGTTCCTTTGACACCTTGCCGGCGGCATCGTACTCGTAGCGCTTGCGCCACTTCATCTTGCCGTCGTTGTCAAACTCCTTCTCTTCTATCTTTTTACCATCGGCATTAAAAATTGTCTCATGGTCCAAAATGCTGCTGGTCCCCTTTGCATTGGTATTCCATTCCTTGATCACAAGGTTTTTCTTATCTATTTTCCTGGCCTCCTGGGCAAGGGCCAGAACCGGCACAGCAAAAAGGAATACGGCCACTATTGCTATCAACTTTTTCATATCAGAATCATTTTTCAAGGTATGAATGCATATCCCGTGCCGATGTTACCCCACGTAGTCTTTTGCCCGGCGTACAGTATTGACAGTGTTGGATTCGCCCTTAGGCAGATTGTAGTAAACTTTTATGAATGCGGCATCCTTCAGGAAGTCTACATGACCAATTTCAACATTGGTAACCTTAACGCCGATGCGTTTTTCAAGGTCGGCGATAAGCTCTTCACGCCTCTCCGGAACGATGAGCTCTATGCGGTCGTACAGCACCAGTTTGGTGGTGGTATGCTTAACCAGCTTCTCGCTTTCCAGAATCCAGATAAGGAGTACAATCAGCAGGTTCACAAGGGCCATCACACCCACGTTGCCCCAGGCCAGTGCATAGTGGGGCGCAGTGCTCAGGTCAACGGCTTGATAGATGGGGGCAAGGCCATTTGCGGCGGCCAGGGCGATGATTACGAAAAGATAGGTCATCTCCCTGATGGGCACCGTCTCCGTCCTGTATCGGATAACCCCGAAGATGGCAAAGAGGCCAAGGGTAAGGCCCACACCAACCTCTACATTACCCATAATATACAATAGGGTGAGCATTGCCGATGAGAACACCATGAAGGTGAAGTAGTAATCACGGCGACGGCTCTTTCTATAATAGAAGAAGTGTACCAGGATCCAGCACACCAAAAGGTTGAGGGCGAAGCGTATGCCAAGCTCCCCTACCTTCTGTGCGGTAGTCATCATGGCATCGGTAATGGTCTGAACGTCGATGGGAAGGTCGTCGTTTATCTCCATATTGCCGAAGGCGGCAAGGTCGTCCTGGACGAATTTGGATAAGAAGTTTATCATCGCGTATCTAATTTATGTCCGATTGTTTTTTCTATTCTGTGAACCTTCATTTTAAAGCGCGCGGGCCGCGCGGTTGGATCAGTGAGCGTCAGGGCCACGCAGTATTTGCTTATTCGCGTAGGCTTGACCCTGTGATCCAGTAGTATCCCCTTCATCTGACTGGCGGCGCGCCCGTCCTGCTTTAGCTCAATTATCACAGCCTCCTGCAAGGTAGTGCTGTGTCCGGTGCGGAAGTTCTTGAAAGTCAAGTCCGTATCTATGGTAAGCCTTTCAGTCATAGCAGGATTAACCAGGGTAATGCGCCTGAAGGCCGTAGACAGCACCGGAGAAAGCTCCGAGGCCTTGAACCAGGAATGACCGGCCAAATATTCACAGGCCTCCGGGTTCACAGAGAAATCCATTAGCTGCTCCGCCGGCAGTTCCATGCGTTTTTTCTTGGTACGTCCGTGATTATTCTTGCGCTTAATCTCCAGAAAGGCCTGGCCGGACTCTAAATACTCGCGGGCGCGTACCTTCTGGCGCACAAGATGCTTATCCCTGTGGTCGTAGTACATCCGCAGGCCGACGGTGTCGTAATATACAGAGTTGTATCGGCTTTGTTTAAGCCCCTCTATGGATAACGCACGATAGCCCGCCGCTGCTGCGTCCTCAAGGATACGCAGCAGGGTGGCCTCGTCTGTAAGATACTTGGAATCTATCCTGTTCATAAGCTTGATGGAATCCATCTCCCCAAGCGTTATGGCCGGGAGTTTTTCCAGGACTTCACCAAAGTCGATATGACAGGTTTCATTCATTACAGTGAATCTCCAAAGTCTTCACGGAACTTCTTGACAAGATCTTCCTGCCAATAGCCGATTTCTTCCATGCGGCCGAAGAAGAATCTGAGCACCTTAGGCTCTGAAACCCAACGGAGTCCGCCGATAAGTTTTCTGTTGTCCCAAACCCACTTCACGCGGTCTGCGCAGTATTTGATCTGCGACAGGGTGAATACGCGGCGGGGTACTGCAAGACGCTGGAGCTCCAGCTCTGCGAAGCACTCCGTGCCGTCCGGTTTGCGCTGCTCACTAACAGTACCACGTTCCATGCCACGGATACCGCCGGCAATGTAGAGCGCTGCACCTACGGCAGCTGCAGGATACTGGTCATGAGGAAGATCCGGAACAATCTCTGAACAGTTCAAGTGGGCTCCCAGACCGCCGGCAGGCTTAACCACAGGAACTCCGTAGTCGTCCAATTCCTTTACAAGGTATGCTATAAATTCCGGGCCATGGCTGATGTATTCCATATCCAGGGACTCGTACAAACCTACTGCCATCGCCTCCATGGAGCGGACCTCCATACCTCCGTAGGTAAGGAAGCCTTCGTAAAGGGGAACGAACTCCATCATCTCTTCCGTGAATTTCTTGTCGTGGGAAGTGATGATACCGCCACGGGAGAAACCAAGCTTGCGGGCGCTGAAGTAGATGATATCGAACCTATCGGCAAGAGCATGATATATCTCTTTGGTAGTCATATACTTGCAACGGGGTTCGCGGGTCTTCATAAAGTATACGTTGTCCTGCAGCAGGGATGCGTCCAATACACTCTTAACCCCGAAGTCGTGGCAGATATCCGTTACGGCAAGCATATTCTCAAAGGATACAGGCTGGCCACCGATAAGGTTGGTGCCGGCTTCTACGCGTACGAAAGCCACCTTCTCCGGGCCTACCTCCTTGATCTTCTTGCGAAGGTTGTCAAGGTTGAAGTTGCCCTTGAACGGATTGTCGCTTGCAGGAATAAGGCCTTTCTTGTCTATGAGCTCTATGACTTCTCCGCCAAGACGGGTGATATGGGCCTTGGTGGTTGTGAAATGGAAGTTCATAAGCGCATACATTCCGGGCTTTACGTAAGCCTCGGCCAGGATATTCTCTGCAGCGCGGCCCTGATGTGCAGGGAGGACGTTCTCCGTACCGAAGACCTCCTTAACGGCAGCCTTGACACGGTTGAAGGTTTCCGATCCTGCATAAGAATCGTCCGCAATGCTCATTGCGGCAACCTGCTCGTCGGACATTCCGTTTACACCGGAATCGGTGAGCATATCCATATAAATATCCTTATTCTGAAGGAGGAAGGTGTTGTTACCTGCTTCCTGAATTCTCTTTAAACGCTCTTCAACTGGGAGAAGATTCAATTTCTGCACAACACGTACCTTGTGCATTTCCAGAGGCACCTGGTTCTCTGACCGGTAAAATTTAACTGACATATCGCTGTAATTTTAGGTTTTTCCTTCTTTCGTGGATGCTAATGTAACGAATAAAAACCGGAAATGCAAAATCCAATATTTTATGAATATTCATATTGCATAGATTTATGAATATCATTTATGTAAATGTTTGGAAATTATACTACTAATATTTACCTTTGCACCACTATTTGTTAAGCGAATTATAGACTTATGAAATTTTTCTCTTATACATTACGTGCCCTTGCACTAGCCTCAATGGCTATTGCTATGGTTTGTTCCTGCTCAAAAGACAAGCTTAGCGGCGGCCCCGTAAACGACGCAACCGGTTATTCATTCAGCGCAGAAGTAACCGTTCCTCAGGGAACCAAGACTCTGTATGTAGAATATACAGATGCCAACGGCGAGAAGCAAACAACTACCGTTGCTGTTACTCCTGAGCTTGTCACCCCTGACGGAGCAAAGGACGTAGATCCTTTCGGAAAAGTTAACCTTACAGTTACATCTGATGTTCAGACCGTAGCCGATGTTTACTATATGATAAATGACAAGAAGGTTGCCCTTCTTGACAACATCACCGTCTGCGAAAAAGCTGCAACGAAGGCTGTAACCGCAAGTACCGCCCAGCTTACAGAGCCCAAGGAGTATAAGACCAGTGACCTTGGCTATACCTGCTATCATTCAAGCGGTGCCGTTTTCTTTGAGGACATCTGGCCCAGGTCTACCCGCACCCACGACGGTAAGTATGATACTGACTTCAATGACCTTATCCTTGATTATGATGTAGAAGCTGTCGTTGTACCTGAAGAGCTCCTTGCATCAGAAGGATGGAGAGAGCAGATTAAAGTTGTTCTCCATTTAAGAGGAACAAGTGGTTCTGAGACTGCTAAGGCTGGTGTTATCCTGGAAGGTTTCAACACTGCTGAATTTGTTGATTATATCACTGATCATCGTACTTTTGACAGCTGGCAGAACCCTCACGGTGAATTACCTGACTGGACAATTAATACTCTCCAGGCAAAATCCGTACACAATGAAACTGTTGCCTTGAGGCCTATCGTTGAGGTCGGCAGTATCTACAGCATGAAAGAAAAGATCGGTGCCGGTAATGAGGAATACGTAAGAGTTAATGACAATGGTTCAACATTCACAACCGTGTTGAATCCCAATGTAAACAACTATTGGAAAACGCCTAAGACAGAACAGTACTCTTCAGATTTGGCAGATCTCTATAAGAAATACAACTATACAACATTGGAAAAAACACAGAAGACTGGTTATTATAATGTTGTTCCCGGTTATGTCAATGTAAGTGGCGGTCTCTATACATATACTGTAATCTATCATATGAAGAACCGTTCAGGGAAGACTGCAGCCGAGAAGAAAGAGATGTTGGACAATATGATTGATGCTGTTTATAATACTTACAACCAGAACTTCTATATTGTACTTAAAGATGGAACTCCTGTTGGTTTGCCCGGTTATGAGCCTTACGACGGATATGTCAACAAGTACAATGAGGTTGTAAGTGCTAATTCAAGCAAACTTGATTCAACAACCCCTTATAAGAGTAAGGATGGTCTTGTCTGGGCATTCAAGTGTCCTACATTGACAAGACATATGTGGAACAAATTACCATTCATTGCTGCTTATCCTCACTACCTTGAGTGGATTGATTCAAAAGGAAAAGACTACGCAGATTGGTATTATACTGACACAGACGCAAGATTTATGACCTGCTGGTGGTAAAATACTGCTGACAATAAGAACACCGTAAAAATATCGTTCCGAATCGGAGCGATATTTTTTTTAATATTTCTTTTAACATTATTCCGTCGCTCACGTCCGTATTTAGGAAGCTTCATTAAAAGCAACATTTTTGCGACAGAAAAATTAAAGGAAATATGAAAAAGATTATCGTAATAACATTAATGCTCTTCACAGCAGTATTCGCTTATGCAAAGAAAGACTGGAAGGGCAAGGTTGTAGACCAGAACGGTGAGCCTCTGGCTTACGCAAACGTAGCAGTACTATCAAAGGCAGATTCTACCGTAGTATGCGGAGCCGTCACCGGAGAAGACGGCACCTTCGATATTGTAACAAAAGAGAATGACGGCATCATGATGGTAGCCATGATCGGCTACAAGACCGTTTACATCACTCCCGTAGACGGCCAGGTCATTACCCTTCCGGACGACACCACAATGCTTGAGAGCGCAGTGGCCGTGGCAGTAATGCCCAAGACCAAGCTTACCGGCGAAGGCCTTCAGACCAGCGTACGCGGCTCGGTTCTGGAAAATGTAGGTACGGCAAAGGATGTACTGTCCAAGACCCCGGGCATGATTAAAGGAACCGACGGTTCCCTGGAAGTCATCGGCAAAGGTGCACCGGTTATATATATTAATGGCCATAAGGTGAACGATGCCAGCGAGCTCGAGCGTCTGCAGAGCAACGAGATCCAGAGCATAGAGGTTATAACCAACCCCGGAGCACAGTACGACGCCACCGTCCGCAGCGTAGTACGCATCCGCACCGTCCGCCGCCAGGGCGAAGGCTTCGGCTTCAACTTCTACGCATCTGACTTGCAGTCTTTTCACTGGTCAAACGGCAACGACCGCCACGCATCCTTCAACGCAAACTACCGCACCGGCGGAGTAGACGTTTTTGCCGGAGTCAACTATGACCGCAGCACTTCCCGCCAGCAGAGTAGTATGGAAAAGAACACCTACGGAAAGGTGGTTTTCCAGGAGAAGGGCTACCTCGACAATAAATACATTGGCCAGTCACTTTATGGCAACGCCGGTATAAACTGGCAGCTGGCTGACAACCACTTCCTTGGCGCAAAAATGGAGTGGGGTACCAACTTCAGGCTCAAGAACGTAATGACCATCGATGACAGCGTCTACGAAGACAACCTGTTGACCGATATCATCAAGACCGACACCGAAGACAATATCCACGACAAGCATCCCCATAACTTCGGCGCCAACGCTTACTACAACGGCCTCGTGGGCGGAAAACTTGGCATCGATATCAACCTTGACTATTATGGCAACTACAACCATCTGGATTCCAGGTCTACAGAGACCAGTAAAATGGCTGATGATGCCCTTATCCTGAGCACCAGCGAGAACGACGGAAAGCTTTACGCAGCCAAGGCCGTACTCACCTACCCCGTATGGCAGGGCCAGCTTACCGCAGGAACGGAAGAAGCCTTCTCACGCCGCACCGACAGCTACGGCATAACCGGCGCCGCCATCAAGCCTTCATCAGCAAAAATCAACGAGGACAACATTGCAGGCTTCGCTTCCTACGGCTTCTTTGTAAACAAGGTTGGACAGTTCAACGCAGGCATACGCTACGAGCACGTGAAGTATTCCTATGAGGATGCCCTCGCACCGGACAACAATTTGGAGAAGACCTACGGCAACTGGTTCCCCACCTTCTCTTATGCAGGGTCATTGGGTAATGTACAGGTAATGCTCAACTACAGCAAGAAGACCAAGAGGCCCAGCTACGGCAACCTTTCCAGCGCCATCCGCTATAACAACAAATACACCTGGCAGAGCGGAAACGCCCTCCTTCAGCCGCAGACTTCAAACAATATCAGCGCATCGGCAGTATGGAAGTATTTCACCTTCGCGGTTGACTACTCCCGCGTGGACGACCAGATCATGGTTTGGTCCGCTCCTTACAACGAAGATGGTGTTGTCCTGGTTCAGCCGCGCAACATCGACTCTCCCTACCGCAAGCTTGCAGCCTACGTTAACATTACTCCTACCATCGGCATCTGGACCATCAACTATACCGTAGGAATTGTTCCCCAGTGGCTCAAGATCAAGGTTCAGGACGGCCGTGAGGCAAGCGGATACCGCGAGACCAGATTCAACGGCAAGCCCATCTTCTTTGCACAGATGTTCAACACCTTCACCCTTAAGGGCGGATGGCAGTTTGAACTTGGCGGAGTTGTAAACAGCAAGGGTTATACAGAGAACATATACTTGCGTAACGTATACTTCAACCTTACCGCCGCTATCCAGAAGACTCTTCTGGCCGATGGTTCCCTGGTCCTTCGCCTTGAAGGCTACGACCTTGCAAGAAAGGCACGCTACGATGTAGCTACGGATTTTGGCAACCATACCATATCACAGACCAACCAGATGGACAACCAGAATATCCGATTCTCTATCCGATACAACTTCAACGCAAGCCGCAGCAAGTATCGCGGCACCGGCGCAGGTTCGGACAGCAGGAGCCGTATGTAAAAAAACTTGCATATTTATTGTGAAATCACTTAATTTACAAGTGGAAAACACAATAGATATGCAATTTTCTACATACACGGCACCGGAAGTTGAGGTCATTATGCTTCAACCCGGACAAAACCTTCTGGTTTTAAGCGATTACGGCGATTCCGGCCAGGCCGGCGGTGGCTTTGGTGGTGACAACATCACCGATATCCCTGATTTCGAAATAGAAAACCTTTTCTAACCCCAAGCCTTATGAAGAAGTATCTTTACAGAATAATAGGGCTTGGCTTTGCCGTACTGGCACCCCTCGCCTGCTCGCGTGAAGAAGTAAACGCCCCGGAGAACACACGTCCCGTAAGTGAGTCCTTCCAGATGAAGGTATCGGCCGGAGACCCTACCACAAAGACTGTTATCGACGAAGCTGGAGAGAACTACAATATCCTCTGGCAGGCCGGCGACAAACTTGGAGCCGTACAAAAGCTCAATGGCGCCCTGTCTCTGGTAGAATCGTCTCCTCTGGCCAGCGGAGGCGCTACCGCCCAGTTCAGCTTCAGCCTTTCCGGCCCCGAAAATGCAAGCTACGAGCATACTTTTGTATATCCGTCATCGGCCCTGACCAAACCGGCCGGACAGTATCTGGTGTCGCTTCCGGCATCCCAGACATTTGCGGCCAACAGCTTTGACCCCGCTGCCGATGTTTTGGTGTCGCAACATACACAGTCGGCCACCAGGCCTGCATCCGTCAGTGCCCGGTTTGCCCGCCTTGGCGGTACCGCCAGAATGGTAATCAAGGCGCCGACAACGACAGAGACCGTTCAAAAGATAGTTTTCTCTACCACCGAGAGCGTGAGCCTTGCCGGCTCTTACGAACTGAATCCTGCAAACGGAGAGCTGTCGGACGGTATTACAGAGGGTGGCACCAATTCAATCACCCTTACGCCGGCATCGGCTACCGCCTTTAGCGGAGATGTTGTAGTCTGGTTCCGCCTGGCAGAGATTACGCTTACCGACAACTTTACCGTAAGCGTAACCACCGACAAGAAGACCTACACCAAGACCATGTATCTTTCCAAGCTCAGCCGCACGCTTGAGTTCCGCAACAGCAAGCTTGTCCGCTTTGGAATAGACATGACCGACGCCTCCGGAGTAACGGGCCTGGATAATATCAGGACGGATGTGATCAATTCCGCGTTTACAGGAGTAACGGAAAATGTATTTACTTTATGGGGGGCCAAACAAGGAACCAAAACAGGAGCATATTATAAAGGAAGAACGGCAACAAGAACTAATGGCGATTTTGGTCTCAGAACCCAAAATAGCAATGAAGGAATCGTCACTACGACATCTGGAGGTAAAGTTAAATCAGTAACTATTACAATACGGCAACACAAAGATCCCCGAAGCCTTGAAGTATATGCTAAAAACACCGCATATAGTAATCCCGAAGACGTTTGGAACAGTGAAACAAGGGGGACACTTATTGGATCAGTTAATGCTTCCAGTGTTCAAGATGTAACAGAGACCGTAGTTTTTGACACCGATTATTCTTATGTCGGAATTAAAGCTACCGGAGGAGCCGTCAATATCCCTGAAATTAGTATAGCCTGGGAAGGAAAACCTATTCCCGAAGTGACGACAAATGAAGCGTCAGATATTCAGTATTACAGCGCCACACTAAACGGCTCCTTTACAAACGCAGCAGGCGGCATATACGAAGCCGGTTTCTACTGGGATACAACGGCTGAGGCTCTTGCTGCAAATGCTCATCCCACACAGTTTGTTACAACCGACGGAACTAACAACACCAGCGGAAGTTTCTCTTGCGAGCTGAACAGCCTAAATGAGCTTACATATTACTATTATAGGGCATATGTTCTGTGGCTGAACACAGAAACCAACACCTATCAGGAATTCCTTGGCGAGATCAAGTCTTTCCAGACAACCACAAGGGATTACAGCGCTGCCGGCTGGCTGGAAATGCCCGCCTATACCACAGGTGGTATGTCAGGGACAACAACGTCTTCGCTCAGTGACCTCTACTGCGTTACCCACAAGGCCACGATGGGCGGCACAGAGCAGCGCAACTATACCATTCTTTACGATCCTGAGATGTATGCTTCTTACTGGGTAGCATATCCTTTGTGCCAGGATCACTTGGATTCGTCTGCCGAAAGGGGTGAAGAATGGGGCATCTTTGACCCCAAAATACCAGCCGGCAAACAAGTTAACCTTATAAAGGGTTATGGTGTTGACGGAGGCAGCAGCAATTACTATGCTCGTGGGCACCAGATTCCGGACGCTGACAGAAAAGGTGTGGAAGCGATGCAGACGCAAACATATTATCCAACAAATATAACCCCTCAATTGCAGTACAGGTTTAATGGAGGAATTTGGATGAATCTGGAAAAAGGCGTTCGCAGTGCCATCCCTGCCGGAGATACTTTATATGTAGTCACTGGCGCCGCTTTCCGAAAGAAAGGAGGTTCGGAGGATATCAGTATAATCAATCCTCATAATGCTTATTATACCGGTGCCTATACGGTAGATATTCCTGTTCCTAATTATTATTGGAAGGTACTTCTCAAAGTTAAGAGGAATGGCACCAGCATTAACGGTGCTTGTGCTGTGGGATTCTGGCTTGAACAAGGAGATGATTACAGTACAGCTAATAATGCTTACGAGAGTTACGCTACAACTGTAGATCAGATAGAAGAATGGACCGGCTTCGATTTCTTCGCAAATCTACCTCCCGAACTTCAGGCTCTGTGCGAGAACAAATCAGACTGGAACGCATTTAAAAACTTCTAAGAAGTATTAAATACTATAAGGGATTGCGCAGAAAATCAGCTAGTTTTCTGCGCAATCCTTGTTTTTAGGGTGGCATTGCGCAAGTTTTGGCTATAAAATCTGCGTAATCCCCCTCAATTTTAAGGGATAACGCAATTATTTGGGCGTTTTTCTGCGCAATCCAAGCGAATTTTTTTATACGAAGTATAAAAGCCCCTCCCCCTCAAAAAAAAGTGAAAAAATATTTGGTTTATAAAATAAACTGGTTTATATTTGCAGTGGATTTGATAACAAGCCGATGCGCACGTGCTTGCAAACGGGTCCGGTAAGGGACGCCTTACGATTGTATAACTAAGATTCATTTTAAACAATGGAAAACTTATCAGCAGAAAACAGCCTGCGCCTTATCGCAGAAACAATCGAACGCAGCCGCAAGTCAATCGCAAAGAACAGCGGCAAGCCGCTAATCCTGTGGGGCTGCCTGGACACCATTACAGCTATTATCATCTGGGCCCTCTGGTCCTGCACCGGCAGTCCCCAGTGGAATCTTCTCTGGTTTGCTATGACCGTCATCGGCGGCATCGGCACATATTTTATGGTTCGTAATAATGAAAAAGTACCCGAGACAGAGGTAAGCCGCATACTTGGCAGAATCTGGCTTTGGTTCGGAATCTTCAGCATCGGTATGATTCTTTTGGTTTTAATTGTAGCTGTTGTCTGCACAGCTTTTGATATTCCCGCTCATATACACATCAACAGTGGTCCCATTATCATGGTATTGCTCGGCCTTTGCGGCACCATCTCCGGCGTAGTAATGAAAATGAAAGCCGTTATTGCTTCTTCTGTTATTTCCACAGCTATTTGCCTTATTTACATTTCCGTGATCCCCGAGGACTCCCCCGCCCAGGTTCTGGTATTCGCAATCCTCGGTATCTTCATCCTCATCATCCCCGGAATCCTTTTACAGAAGAAATCCCGCTAGCCGATATGAACGACATGAATTTTATACCGCTTGACCCGCTGCTCCATTCAGAGCTGCGGCTCGCGGTGATGTCCATCCTGCTGGATGTCCCTGAGGCCGATTTCGTCTACCTTAAGGCGCAAACCGGAGCTACATCGGGCAATCTGAGCGTTCAGATCGACAAACTGCAGCAGGCCGGATATATAGAAGTATCCAAGGGATTCAAGGGCAAGATGCCCCAGACCTTGTGCCAGATTACTGATAAAGGCCGCGACGCCTTCGCCGCCTACGTCAACGCCCTGAGAAGCTATATCAAGTAGAATAACTCCCGGTTTTTGTTCCGGGAGTTATTTTTTGCAAAAAAGCAGAATTATTCTGTTACAAAACGAATGTTTGTACGTCTTAAGAGTAGTAAGTAACTTTGGATAGAATTAAATAACACAAAATGAAAAAGTTTTTAGTCCTATTGCTGATATTCACAGCCGTGCAGATGGGTGCCCAGAACGAGACCCACTACACCAAGATTATCAAAGAACTCAGTTCAGCCAAATACCAGGGCAGGGGCTACGCCAAAGGCGGCGCCAACAAAGCCGGCAAATACCTTAAGAAAGAGTATAAGGAAGCCGGAGTAGACGAGGTCATACTCCAACCCTTCACCATCGACATAAATACATTCCCCGGCAAAATGGAAATGGTGGCCGATGGTAAAAAGCTCCGCGCCGGAGTTGACTTTTCAATGCGCGAATACTCCCCCGGAGTACACGGAGAATTCCCGGTATACTTTGTAGATACACTTAACTTCGACGCCAACAAGATGTTTGCAGATCTTGCCAAGCCAGAGAATGCCAACTGCATGGTTGTCTGCGAATTCTGGTTCACCTACAAGCATGGCAAGGACTTCTCCCGCCTTACAAAGGCCGGCGAGTGCACCAACGCAGGAGTTATCTACACCTGGACATCGCCCATAAAGTTCTACAAGGCCTACGGCCACCGCGTAGCAGACAAACCCATCGTCTGGGTTACCCCGGAGGCCATCCAGGGAGTAAAGAAGGTTAAACTGGATGTAGACAACAAGTTCTTCAAGGACTATGAGCTCTTTAACGTGATAGCAAAGGTAGAAGGAGCGCGCCACGACAGCTGCTACGTATTTACCGCCCACTACGACCATCTTGGCAACCTTGGCAAGGATATCTACTATGCAGGCGCCAACGACAACGCCTCCGGCACCGCAGCCATCGTTACTCTGGCAGAGTATTACGCAAAGAACCGTCCGCAGTACGATATGTACTTCCTGTCCTTCTCTGGCGAGGATGCAAACCTTCGCGGATCTGAGTTCTTTGCCCAGCACCCGATTGTTCCTCTGGAGCAGATCAAATACCTGTTCAACATAGATATGATCGGCGACAACAATCCCGTCCAGTACTGCGAGGTCAGCGATTCCGGTATGCGTGGATACTCACTTTTTGAGCAGATCAACGCCGACAAGCAGTATTTCCAGGGCCTGAACCGTGGCGACCTTGCCGCCAACAGCGACCATTATCCTTTTGCAAAGCGCGGTGTGCCCTGCATTTTCCTGGAGAATCAGGAGGGCGACGCTTTCAAGGACTATCATACAATCTACGATACCTTCGAGACAGCAGTCTTTACAAGCTACGCTCCGGTATTCAAACTTGTAACCGATTTCATAGCACAATATAAATAGTATTAAGATCGTTTTTTCTTGTATCGTAATGGCCTCGATGTGAATCGGGGTCATTATTTTATTATATTTGTAAGGATTAGACTAACGGATTATGATATCTTTTACCTGTGACTACAACGAAGGCGCACATCCGCTGATTTTGGAGCGTCTTGCAAGTACAAACATGATTCAGCAACCCGGATACGGAGAAGACTCTTTCTGCGAGAACGCAAAAGAGAAGATCCGCCAGACCATAGGCCGTCCGCAGGCCGATGTCTTCTTCCTTGTAGGCGGAACGCAGACCAACTCTACCGTAATAGACGCCATGCTACGCGGCTACGAAGGCGTTGTCGCCGCCCAGACAGGACACATCGCCGTACATGAATCCGGCGCGGTGGAATTCAGCGGGCATAAGGTACTGACGCTTCCTCAGCATCAGGGAAAGATCTGTCCGGATGAGCTGGAGTCCTATCTTAAGGCCTTCCACGATGATCCTACCTGGCCGCACATGGTCTGGCCCGGCATGGTTTATATCTCATTCCCTACGGAGTACGGAACCATCTATTCCAAAGAGGAACTCACAAAGATTCACAGTATTTGCAAGTCCCATAAAATACCCCTGTTCATAGACGGAGCAAGGCTTGGATACGGCCTTATGAGCCCGGCCTGCGACATTACAATCAAAGAATTTGCGGGACTTTGCGACGCTTTTTATTTTGGTGGGACCAAGGTTGGCGCCCTTTGTGGCGAGGCCGTAGTTTTCCCGGAAGGAAACGCCCCCGGCCACTTCTTTACCACCGTCAAGCAGCACGGCGCACTGCTGGCCAAAGGAAGGCTACTTGGCATCCAGTTCGATGTACTTTTCACAGACGAGCTGTATTTCCGAATCAGCCGCAACGCCATAGATAAGGCCATGCAGATAAAGGCCATGTTTACAGAAAAGGGCGTGCCGATGTTTATTGATTCTCCCACCAACCAGCAATTCCCGATACTAACCGGGGAGCAGATGGCCGCTCTGGAAGGGAAGGTTTTGTTTGAAGTTTGGGAACCTCTGCCCGACGGGCGCTATGTAACGCGTTTTGCCACCAGTTGGTGCACCACACAGGAACAGATTAACGATCTGTATCGTCTGCTGCAGGAGTCTCATTAAGGACTTCTTCTGCGGCCTTGATTGTCTCTATTAACACAACGGCCTGATCCTCCTCTGAAATAGAGTTCCATTCGCCGATAGCGGCATAAAGTACAGGGTTTTGCGCCTGAACTTTATCCGCTATGCGATCGGCCCATTTGTTGCGAATGGAGGATGGAACAAGTTCAAATAGTCGTCTTGGGATAAGACTCTTTATGGTGTTCTTAGCGTTCATAATGTGGTTTCTGGTGCTTGTATCGGGCCGTTACAATATCTTTTTCAGTTTGGATGGAGTTACGCCGTAAGTCCGCTTGATAATACCGCGGAAATTGGCCATGCTCAAACCTATGGACTGGGCCATGGCAGAAATGGTCATGTTCGGCTTTTCCTTAATCATGCGCTCTGCTTCTTGCATACGGATGCTGTTCACGTAGGCCGGGAATGACTGTCGGTATGAATAAGCTGTCAGGATGTCGTTCAAATGCTGACGCCTTAGGCCAAAGCGATTCATGATATCCTTCCGATGGAGGTTGGGATTCACGAACAAGCGCTCGCCCCGGATAGCATCATCTATCTGGCGAAAGATTTCCTGATCTGTCTGGTGTATGTGGTTCAGCTTTCTTTGCATAAAGCAAAGTTAACCCACAAAGAGTATTATTAACGCGCGTGCGTACTTAAAAATTGGTCCAGCGGACCAAATTTTAGGCTGATTTACTACGCGTTATTCCTGTATTCGGCAGGTGTAATGGCGAATCTCTGCTTGAATGCGATTCTGAAATTTGCGGGGCTGAAGCCCACCGCATCGGCGATGGCGGTGATGGTAAGATTGCGCTCTTCCCTTAGCAATCGGACCGCTTCATCCAATCTGATATTGTTGATATAGGAGGGGAAGGAGTCTTCATCGGTGAAGGCGGCAATGACCTCGTTAAGGGCCTGACGGCGCAGGTTGAACCTGTCCAGAATGTCCTGACGCTGCAAGCTGGCATTGGCGTAAAGCTTTTCTGAGCGTATTGCAGAATCTATGGCCTGGAACAGTTCCCTCATCTGATCTGATGGCTGGGTCTGGGGTGCCTCCCTTGATACGTGTGTCTTGTCGTTAATGAGCCGTACCAGGGCCTTGTTTTTCTTGCTGATAATCTTTCTTTGCCAGGCGAAGTAAACCAGGGCCACCGCTGTAAGCACAAAGAGAACAAAAATGGCAATGATAATCTTATTCTTCATTCTGGCCTCTTCCCTGGCCATCTGAATATCCATTTCCTGCTCCTTAGCATGGTACTTGGCCGCATAGTCATGAGCCTGGCCTTTCTGCTGCTGCAGCACCAGTTTTTCCTGAAGGCTAACGTATCGGCCCAGCCATGCAAGGGCTTCCTGATAGCGGCCATGGGCGTTTGCGGCGTCGGAGCGGTCGCGAAGGACTACCGCGTAATCCGCATTGATGGTATCGGCCCCCATACGGCTTTCCATTTGGGCGTCGAT
Organism: uncultured Prevotellaceae bacterium; assembly: GCA_947166905.1. GTDB lineage: Bacteria > Bacteroidota > Bacteroidia > Bacteroidales > UBA932 > Cryptobacteroides. Next base: position 54,364 of record CAMVFZ010000013.1, read on the forward strand.
GTCCAAAAGTTTATCCCACTCTCCAAGCAGTTTCCAGGTAGGCGAAATGGTTCTTCTTCCGCTGAAGGAGCGGCCAAGGTCTGAATCCTCATAAATGGCCATTTCCTTACGCGCTTCCTTGAGCTTTCCCATCATAGCATAGGCGGCGCCCAAAAAGCCGTGCGCCTGCGATTGATAGAACTGGCTCCACCGCATATGAATCCCATAATCAGAACGCAAACGGGTGCAGTCCTGCTCATAGTCCTCGTAGTGTGACTGGAAATGGTCAAGCTTATCTATAATCTGCTGAGCCAGAGGCAGGACCTCCTCCTGGCGGTGCAAGTCAAACAGAACCTTTATCTTGCGTTTTGCGGACACTATCCATCCGTCAAGGCAATCCATGCTTAGGGCATCCTTGGAAAGGCCTTCCAGAGCCGTGTCAATCTTTTTCAGGCCCTCTTCTTCCCGGCCTATACTGGTAAGCATAACGCCCATCTCCGCTTCTGCCCTGAGGGCATTTGCCTCGTAGCCCCAGGCCCGATACAAATCTACCAGTTCTATGGCATATTTAAGGCCGTTTTCGTCGTCGTTGTTCACGCGGTAGATACCTGCCATTATATCCAGGACATCCATCCTGTGTTTGGCTCTGGTGGCATCTACTGCCTGGGTAGAATCACTTTGCAGCAATTCCAGGCACAGCCGGAGAGCCTTGTCTTTCTGAGGGTCTATCGGAGAGCGGCCATAAATCGTGGCCTTGACATAATCGGCCTCGAATTGACTGGTGTTGCCAACGATAAGGGCGGAATCAATTATGACCAGCGCCCTGGCAGGATCCTTGGCATAAACGCTCAATGCGTTCTGAGCAGTATATACAGAGTCCGAAGGTTGCACTACATAAGCTGGCTGTTTTGCTCCCTTGGAACAAGCAACCGCCAAAGCGGCCAGAATGCCGATATATACTAGACTCTTCTTCATGGACTACTAATTTAGCTAATTCTAACAATAATCCATACATAAAGACACAAAAAAAAGACAACCGCGTTAAGCGATTGTCCTTTTTGTGGAGGTAGTCGGATTCGAACCGGCGACCCCTTGCTTGCAAAGCAAGTGCTCTACCAGCTGAGCTATACCCCCGATTGCTGGTTTAATAGGTAGGCCCTGGCAGAGTTGAACTGCCGACCTCTACATTATCAGTGTAGCGCTCTAACCAACTGAGCTAAGAGCCTATATAATAATGAAAGATAAGTACAGAGGCAGGTGCCTCACGACCTTGAACATCAACTCACCTATCGAACTCGGCTCCAAAAAGGAGGTGTTCCAGCCACACCTTCCGGTACGGCTACCTTGTTACGACTTAGCCCCAATTACCAGTTTTGCCCTAGGCCGCTCCTTTCGGTCACGGACTTCAGGCACCCCCGGCTTTCATGGCTTGACGGGCGGTGTGTACAAGGCCCGGGAACGTATTCACCGCGCCATGGCTGATGCGCGATTACTAGCGAATCCAGCTTCACGGAGTCGGGTTGCAGACTCCGATCCGAACTGAGATGACTTTTCGAGATTCGCTCCCCTTCGCAGGGTGGCTTCCCTCTGTAGTCACCATTGTAACACGTGTGTCGCCCCGGACGTAAGGGCCGTGCT
>CAMVFZ010000014.1 GCA_947166905.1 uncultured Prevotellaceae bacterium
CGGTGAAAGCCTGACCGAAGACGACCAAAAGCTGATAGACGACCTTGACCGGGCCATGGACAAGATGCCGAAATATGAAGGAACTGTCTACCGCTCAATCAATGATTATTTCATGAAGGACGAGGACGCCTTCAACGAGCAGCACTCGCCCGGAAACATTGTTTCCTACAAGGCTTATACCAGCACCGGGAAGGAAGTCTATGACGAATCCTTCAAATACCAAATGGTCATTGAAAGCAAGAGCGGTGTGGACTTTACAGAGTATAACCAAAGCGAACAGGAAATCCTGTTCAGGAGAAACACGCTGTTCCGCGTGACGAAACGTGACGGAGACACAATTTACATGGAGGAATTATGACGGAAAAACACGAGTGGCCAAAAAGGTTCTTTTCGGCCATGGATTCAATCTATATTCCTTGTAATCACTGTAAGCACAGGAACGGCAACACTGTAACGTGCAAGGCATACCCGCAAGGGATTCCAAAGAAGCTGATGTTGCGAGGAGAACACGACACTCCGTTCCCCGGCGACAACGGCATTCGTTTTGAGCCGAAGAGCTAACCTTTAAATTTTCAACAATTTTAAACCTATGTCAGAGACACCTTTATTTGATAAAGGTGTTTTTCTTTTGTGCGAAAGCGGGTGGTAATGTTGTGTTACTGTGGGCTGTAGAGGACAGCCGTTGCCAATAAAAATTTAAGAAAGGACAATTTACATGGACATTAAAGAAATTCTCGAATGGATTAAAAAGCAGCAGAATGGGCAGACCTATTTAGATGCTCTGAATGCTCATTTAAACTCTCTCGCCACGGCTTCTAAGGCTGACAAGGATACCATCAAGAAGCTTCAGGACGAGGCGAAAGAGAACAAAACTAAGCTGGATAATGCCAACAGCAAGGTTGAAAAGTTTGCGGACGCCTTAGGCGTGAGCGAAGATTCAGAAAAGCTGGACGAGGACATTGAAGCAGCCCTCAAGAACAAGGGTGTCAATGGAGACCCGGCCTTAGAGCGCAAAGTCCAGCGGCTGACGAAGCAGCTCAACGACACTAAGAACAGCCTGACAGACCAGCTCAATGCGGAACGCACCAAGCGGCACGATTCCATGATTCGGAGCGCGCTGCTGGCAGAGCTGACTTCTCAGAATGCTGTCGATCCCAAGACTTTGGTTGATATGTTCCGGAACAACATTAAGGTTGGCGAAGATGACAGCCTGACCTTCGGCGACAAGTCCGTCAAAGACGGCGTCTCTGAATGGCTCAAGGCTCACCCGGCATTCGTCTCCAACAAACAGGTTGGCGGTGCCGGCGGTAATGGAGGCGGTGGTGGCGGCGCCACTGATTCCGTACTCGAGGCCGCAAAGAATATGGGCAAGGCTGCGGCGGCTCCCAAGACGGACCCGGCTGCATTGTATTTTAAATAAAAAACGGAGGTAAAAAACATGAACTTTGACGTAAAATCTGTTGAACCCGGGAAGGACATTCTCCTGACCATGGACGACTACTCCGCAATCACTGTCAGCGTCTCTGCTACCGGCGTTGTAGCTGGCTCTGACGGCAGGAAGATTGTGAAGGCTGGCACGATTATCGGCGGCGTCCTGGCCGACCCCAAGAACAGCCAGGCTGTGGCCGCTGACGGCGCAGAGGTTGCCGCTGAAGGTATCCTCTACCATGATGTCGACGTGACTTCCGGCGACTCTGTCGGCACCATGATTGTTCGCGGTATCGTTGACACCGCCAAGCTCCCGGCGGCTCCTACCGAAGCCCAGAAAGCACAGTTGAAACAGATTGTGTTCTTCGGCGGCGAAGCTTCCGATAGCGTGGCAGGAATTGATTTCCTGCTGAGCAAAGGTGACTACACCACTGTACCCATCAAGGTCAGCGCAACAGGTGTGGAAGCCAATGCTGCGGGCAAAAAGATTGTGTCTGCTGGCACTGTGCTTGGCGCTGCCCTGGCCAATGACAACGGCGCGGTTGCGGCCTCTACCGCTGCTACCGACAACAGCAACAATCCTACCCCGGCAGAAGGCATTCTGCTGTACGACGTTGACGTTACTGACGGCAAGGCTGACGGTGTCCTGCTGGTTCGCGGCGTTGTTGACGCTTCCGAGCTGGGAGCTGCCGTTAACGCTTATCAGCGCGGCACTCTGCCCGGCATTGTGTTCGTTGGCACCTACTCTTAATCATCAATTAAACATGGAGGTATAAGAATATGGCTACTCTTGCTGAATTATTTGCCGCGAAAGTCATCGCTGCATACTACACCGAAGCGGGCTCCAACAGAGTTCCCTACCTGGGCGAAGCCCTGTTCCCCGCAAAGAAGAAAATGGGCCTGGGCCTGCGCTGGATTCGCTCCCACTCCGGCCTGCCTGTGTCCCTCGTTGCCTCTGACTTCGATTCCAAGACCGTGATTCGTGCGCGGGAAGGCTTCGACGTGACGGAAACTCAGATGCCGTTCTTCCGTGAAGGCATCTCCATTCGCGAAGCTGACCGCCAGGAACTGCTGAAGGCCCTGGAATTGGGCGACGCCTACCTGAACTCTGTACTGTCCAAGCTGTACGGAGATGCCGCAAACCTGATTGCTGGCGCTAACGTTGTTAACGAACGTATGCGTATGCAGCTGCTGTCCTCCGGCAAAATCGAGCTGGTTGACCGCAAAGGCGGCATCATCAAATATGATTATCAGTTCAAAGGCACGCATAAGACCACCCTGACCAGCACCAATAAGTGGTCCGACGATGACGCACCCATCAACTCTCAGATTGAGAGCTGGATTGAAACCATTGAGAATGACACGGGCGAACGTCCGTCTCGTGCTATCCTCACCGGCGTCACCCTGAACTACCTGAAGCAGAACAAGGAAATCCTTGCGGAAATCAAACCGCTGGCGGCGGCGCAGGTAGCTCCTATCCGTACCGACACCCTGATTGATTGGTTCGGAGACAAGTTCCGCATTCAGTTGGCTGTGTACAACAAGATGTACGCAAACGAAGTCGGCGGCGCAGGCGCGAAGTTCTTCCCGGACAACGTGTTTACCCTGATTCCCGCTGGCGCGCTGGGCAATCAGTGGTTCGGCACCACGCCTGAGGAAGCTGACCTCATGGCCAGCCGGAATGCCAACGTTGAGATCGTTGACACAGGCGTAGCTGTTACCACTTACGAAACCACCGACCCGGTCAATGTGAATACCAAGGTTTCCGAAATCTCCCTGCCGTCCTTTGAAGCGGCCGACAAGGTGTTCATCGCGACTGTGGCGTAACCAACATTCAGAATTAACCGCCTCTTTTACAGGGGCGGTTTTTCTTTGGTGAAATATGGACGCAGAACAGATTTTTAACAAATATCTCCGGCAGGCCGTGAAAAGCGCGTCTGAGGACGTCGCGGAACAGGCAAGAACGAAACACGGATTCACTTCTCGCACAGGGAACCTGGAACGCTCAATCAACGCCATGCTCTCGAGCGACGGCCTGAAAGGTTGGGTGACGATTGACCGAACCAAGGCCCCTTATGGGACATACGTCCACCAGGGCCACAGGGCGTTTACTCTCGTGCCCCGGAACAAGCTTGCCTTGCGCTGGGTAGAGGGCAACGAGTTTGTATTCGCCAAGCGGGTGCAAATCCCGGCAACCAAGGGCGACCCATTCCTGTTTGACGCTTTGGAAACGAAGCGGGAGGACGTATATAAAGTGTTTGAGAATCGTGTTGAGGCTGCCATTGACGAAATAACGAAAGGGCTGTAATCGTGGAATTTATCACATTGGACGATGTTGCTGACGAAATTGTGGAATGCAACGTGAACGATATAGCACAGGCCAACAGGTATCTGCTGAATTTAGCAAGGAGGCTGGGGGCCGATGTAGCGAGGCTCAGGACGCCGCCTGTTTACACGGTAGAGAGGCTGGGAATTGCCTATGCGCTGTATATCTGCTGTGTCCGTAGCATCGGTAAGGACAATTTGGTATCACTTGATACGGAAAGCACCCGGAATGACATTTACGCTCAGAAAGCCAGGTTCTTCAAGGCCGAGATCGACAGCCTCGTGAAAGAACTGACCGCCGCCGACTTTGAGAAAACTCAGGGCGGTGGAAGCAGCTTTGGGAGCGGTGTGTGTGTCCCGGTACGGAGGGGATAATGGGTGTCAAGGACAGAAGAAAAGAAGTTGAAGCTGCCATTTTGGGCATACTTGAAACGAATCTTTCCCAGGTTTCGTGGAAGAAAATGTTCAAAGGCTTCCAGCGTGAAAAAGGAGTCTCCGGCTCCCTCGTCAACTTCAAAACGGACTTTGAACGAGACAGCAAAGACAAATTAAAGGCAACCGCTGTGTACAGTATCATATTGGCCGACCCGGACAACACGGATACTGTGGACGACATTGCCGATGATGTGTTCGACCTGCTCGACAATGACGACCTTGACGGCGTTATCACCGTTGGGGACGTGAAAAGCATTTATTATGGTGCGGCGCCAAACAAAGCGGAAGCTGGTTCGGTGCTAATGGTTTATCAGGTTCAATATTATGTTGAGTAAAGGAGATGTGAAAACATGAGCAAAGTAAGACCGACCCGCTCCGCGACAGAAGATAAGCTGCGCGGCAAGGACGTGCTGGCCTATTTAAACTATGGCGAAAGCGCAACCGAGGCCGTCCCTGTTTGGTTGTTGCTGGGCGGCCAGCGCAATGCTGATATGTCCCGGACGGCTGACAGCATTGACGCTTCCAACAAGTCCTCAGGCGGCTGGGGCGAAACTTACCCCGGAATCAGGAACACGGAGCTGTCCGTGGAGTGCATTCAGGGCAAAAACGACGAAGGCTACGAAGTGCTGAAAGACGCATTTAACAAGGGAGAGGCCGTGGATATCTGCCGCTATGCTGCGGACGGCACGGCTGTACGGAATTGGTATCACATTACCGATTTGTCCGACGCTACCCCGCACGACGACATGGTTACTTACACCATGAAGCTGGCAGGTGTTGGCAAGCCCAAGGAATACTCCGGCCTGACTTCTATCAACGATGTCACGGGGTTGATTTCGTCAAATAGTCAGAGCCGCGTAACAATCTCCAAGGCAGCCGCCGCTGACGTTGTTGTTACCATTGAGAGCGGCACTATCACAGGGCTGAAAAAGGGCGGCTCATCTGTTAGCTCCAGCAATTACAGCATCGCGGCTGGAGGCAAGAGCATTGTTATCGGTAGCAGCTACCTGGCTTCGCTGTCTGCTGGCGAGGCCGAGTTCGAGATACAGGTAACAGGCGGCAGAGGGAACTTTGAGTACACTGTGACTATTACAGCATAACAGGGGGATAAACATGCTATATGACCGTATAAAACGGAGCCTCAGTGTCGAGATTATTGGCGCAGCTTACACGCTGCGCCTTACTCTTGGCATGATTGGCGAAGTTGAATCTGCAATACCCGGCAACGACAGCCTTTCCAAAATGCTGAAAGAGAAAAGGCCGCCGAGGTATGAATTGCTGAAAAAAGCATTCTGTATTGGCTTATATAAGGACGGAGAACGTGTCCGGGGCAATGCCGCTGTTCAGGTGTTTGAACAGTTTGTGACGGAGTACGGAGTGCCGGAGGCCGAGAATATCTTTTATGGCCTGCTGGCTGTCACAAACTACTTCGGCCCGGTTGCCTCTCGCCTGATTTTGGTTGAGCTCGGCTGGGAAAATCCTGACGAGCTGGAAGACAAGAAAGCTGAGGAAGAAGAAAAAAACGTGTGAGCGGCGATGACGCGCCGGAAATGAACACATTTGACGATTATCTCTCGTGGGTGTTGCCGATATGTTTCGGAGTGCTGAATATGACAGCGGAAGAAATATACGACAGTACGCCGTGGGAAATAGACAAACGGATTGACGGCTACCTGGAACGGCAAAGGCAAAAGCGCATATTCTATGCGTCTTTCCTGACAGTACCGATTATGAACGCGGGCTTCAACAGAACCAAACGCGGCGTGAAGCTTGAGGACATAGTTGGTGACGATCTAACAGACCAGAACCTTACGGAAGGTGAGCTCGACAGGTGGCGCAATATATTGAACAAGGCAAAGGAAGGAGGGTGAGCCGTGTCAGACGTTAAGAATATAACTGTTGAAATCAAGGCGGTTGTTGGCGACGCAATGAACAAGCTCAATTCTTTTGCCAGCGCAACAAAGCAATCAGCTTCCGCAGCAACGGAGCTGGGCTCCGCTACGGACGCAGCCTCTGTTGCCGTTGGCGCGTTTACCGGGCAGCTTGCCGCTGATGTAGTCAAGGCTTTTGCCGAGGCCATTGGCCAATTGGTATCGCAAATCATTGATTTAGGTGCCGAAGCACAAAAGAACATGGCGAAGCTCGGGGCCATGAAGAATCTTGTCGGCGACGCCACAGAGGCGTGGCAATACTTCAACGATGTTGGCCGGAACACAAACTATGACCTGGGCGCCGTTCAGGAAATGGGCATACAGCTCGTTAACATGGGGTACTCAGCCAAGAATGCGGCCGACCTTATTCAGTTGTGCGCCGACACAGCCGCTGGCTTAGGTCAGGGGCAGGCCGGGGCACAGCAGTTGGTGGAAACAATCTCCCGGATTCAATCCACCGGGGAGATGAGCAGCCGCCAGCTGATAGCACTTCAGATGAACGGCATGGATTTGGACAAGGCCTTCTCTTCCGTGGGAATGACAGCCGAACAGGCCATGAAAGCCATGGACGACGGCACGCTTGACGCGCAGAAGGCTGTTCAGGCCCTGACCGATTATATGCACGAGTTTGACGGCTCCATGGCGCAGAGCAAGCAGAACATCTCTGACCAATGGGGCGACGTCAAGGGGAACATTGAGACGGCTTGCGCTGAGATAGGCGCAAGCATTTTTGATGCTTTTAATCAGAGCGAGATTATCCAAACACTGATAGACTTCACGCAGGACCTGGTTGATTTGGTACGGAGTGACGGCAGCGGCGCGTTCCAGGACTTCAAGGAAATTGCTGAAATCTGCCTCGAGGCTGTAAATACGGGCCTGAAAGTCGTGGTAACCGCAATCAAGGCTGTTATCATTGGCGCTCAGAAGATGTATGCCGCGTTCAAATCTATCGGCTCAAGGATTGCCAGCGCGCTGGAACCTATTCTGTCTCCTCTGTCCAAGATTTGGAACCTTGTGAAGAGTCTGTTGACTTCATTGGGCCAGCAGGTCTCCGCAGTGGTAGACAACGCCTGGAACGCCTCGAATTGGACTTCCAAAGGCAACTCCGATGATTGGGATTTGGCCTCTGGCGGAAATCACTTCCGGCAGGTCAAGAAGGAAGGCAAAGCGGAAAAGGCGAAAGGCAGGAGCGCAGGCAGCCGGGCGGCAAAGGCAGCTATTACAGAAGAACAGCGGGCAATCGAGGCCTTGATTAAGAAGTACAACGACGCTGACAAAGCCCGCCATACCCGCGCACAGGAAGCAATAGAGCTGGCAAAGGCAAATATTGCTATGCTCCATGGCGAGGCCAAGATTCAGGAAGAACGGCGCATTAAGATTGAGGCTCTGACAGAGGCCCACACCGTCATGGCTGAGGGCTACAAGAAGGAACTTGACCTGGCCTCGAAGATCGCTGACGAAACCACAAGGAACAACGTTATCAGCGAAATCAAGGCGCAGGCCGCCGCAGAAGAAAAGTTGTATCAGGCCAAAGTCAAGGTTGCCAACTTTGAAGCTTCCCTGAAAGAGAGCAAAAAGGAAAGCAGGAGTGTTCTTGACAGGGTGTTCGGTACACAGGACGAGCATGAACGGAAAATCAAGGCAATTCAGGACGGCATCGCAAGGGTGTTTGAGACGGCTGACTATGCCAAGGCCTCCAATACCCAGGGCGATTATTCCACAGAGGATATGGACCTGATAGCCAAGATTTTACACATGACGCCTGAGGCCCTCGAGGAAGAGCTGGCTGCCAAAAATGAAACAATTACAGAGTTCATTGAGCGAAATAAGGAAATAATGGCTGAGGGAGCCAAGGCCTTGATTGACAGCGAGAACGCAGCCAAGAGCTGGTCTGACCTTACCATACGCTACGCCACAATGGTTGGCGACGCCATGAGTAACGCAATGATGGATTGGATAACAGGTGCAAAAAGCGGCAAGGAAGCATTGGCTGATTTTATCAGCAGCGTGCTGAAAAGCGCGGCGCAGTTGCTGACCCGCTGGCTGTCCCTGTTCGCAATCTTTTCTATCGTTGGCGACCCTTCACTTGCGGCCCGCAACGCCAGCGCAGCTGTATTCGGCGCGTATGACGCAAAGGTAAGCTTGAGAAAGGCTCGTGGCGGCTACATCAGCGGTTCCGGGACTTCCACTTCTGACAGTATTCCTGCTATGCTGTCCAATGGCGAATACGTGATACAGGCTTCTGCGGTGAGACGGCTGGGCGTGCCAATGCTCAACGCGCTGAACAACGGACAATATCGTTTTGCTGACGGCGGCTATGTTGGAGGAAACAAAATGGTTCCTTCCGGGAACGTGGTAAGCCCAACACTCGTTGTGCAGACTTTGGACGCCTCAGACTTCGACAATTTCCTCAATCTCAGAGGTGGTGGCGACAGCATACAGCGTGCGCTCGTTGAAGCGGAACGCCGCTTCGCTTTCTCAATGGGAGGCTGACCATGACTATTGCTAAATTCCCGCCTGCTCTGCAGGGGAAATGTGCTTATAACAGCACAAAATCTCAAAAATGGAATACCGAGATACACGAATCCGCAAGCGGACGTTCCCGCTCTCTGAGCAACCAGCTTTACCCAAAGTGGAAAATCAGCGTGCTGTTACAACCGCTCAGTGACGTGGAAGCTCGTGTCTTACATGGCTTCGTGGCTGTCTGCAAGGGCAGCCACGAGCCTTTTTTGTGGAAAGACGCAGAAGATTATCACGAACAGGGAATACAGCTCGCGGCTGTTTCCGCTGGCAAGTACCAGGCCGTGATGAAAATGGGCAACTACGTTGAGCCTGTTGAATACATTGAGAACGTGTCCGTGTATGTGAACGGCACGAAGCAGGCCTCAAACGCTTACACAGTTTCCAACGGCTACATAATATTTGGCACGGCCCCGGCTGCGAACGCTGTCGTTACCGCTGACTACGACTACTATTGGAAGGTCAGGTTCGATGATGACGGCATGGGCGTTGACCACATCTTTGACAATATCAACAAATCAGAAAGATTTAAGCTGGTGACAGTACGATGAAAGCTACAACGAACGCATTGGCAGAGTTCCTTAACACACAGAAAAACATGACTTCCTGTGACATCTATACGCTGACCTTAAAGAACGGCAATGTTTACAGGTTCGCTGACTTTGACACCGATGTTACCTATGGCGGCTACACATACCTTCATTCTTTGGTGGGTATGCCAAAGCGCCAGCAGATAAACATCAAGTCACAGGCCGTTGTGGACTCCATGACAATACAAATTTTTTCTGACGACCGGGACACGATTGAAAGTGTGTCCGTAAACAAGGCGGCGCATGACGGCCTTTTGGACAGGGCTACGTTGAGTTTGGCCCGGTGCTTCTTTTCCGGCAGCTCCGTATTGGGGGCTGTTCAATTGTTTTCCGGGCTTGTGGAGATACAACAGTGCGGCGGCCTTTCTTTGCAGCTTACTGTAAAAGCCAAGACGCAGGGCCTGAACATGGAATTTCCTGTCAGGAAGTATTATCCCCAGGGCGTGTATTCAAAAGTCGGAAACACTGTTACTTCCAGCACCGACGATTCGGAGACCTGTCTGATCGCGCCATTCGTACCATTGAAGGAGGTGTTGATGTGAGCGCCAACGGAAACGCAATCGCAAAAGCGGCCATGGAATGGCTGGGTACGCCACACATCAACAACGCCAAGGTCAAGGGAATTGGCGTTGATTGCGGTATGCTTCTGATTGCTTCGGCCGAGGACGCCGGGGTGATTGAAAAAGACAGTGTCAAAGTAAAACCATACAGCAACGAGTGGCATTTACACCGGGACGAGGAATGGTTCAGAAACTATGTTGAACAGTTTTGTGAAAAAGTTGACGACCTTCAGGTTGGCGACTTCCTGCTTTACCAATACGGACGCTGCATTTCACACGGCGCGGTGTACGTTGGGAATAACACAGTAGTACATGCGATAGTGAATCGCGGTGTGGTTATGTCAAACATGAATGAAACCATGTTTTACGACGCCAAAGGGAACAGCAGGCTGAGAGGGATATACAGATACAGGGGCAAATAAGATGGGCTTATTTAGACGGCAGAATATTGTAACGCGAGCTGACAAAATCAGTGATTTCACTGTTAACACAGCAGAATACGGCTCCGCTGTCCCGGAGGTTTTGGGCACCACCCGCATTGGCGGGAATGTGATTTACTATGACGATTTCACGGCGCATGAGCATAGCGAAACACATAAATCAGGCAAGGGCGGCGGCTCCAAGCAGACCAACATTTGGTACACATACAGTGTTGCTGTCATTCTGAGCCTTTGCGAGGGACCAATCCACAGCATCGGTAAAGTATGGCGTGACAAGGAGGTTTACAACTACCCTGACAGCAATATTGAGCTGACCTTATTCTCAGGGACGCAGAACCAGCAGCCCTGGGCCTATGTGACAGGCAAACACCCGGAAAAGGCCCTGTCCTATCCCGGCCTGGCCTATATGGCTGGCGTGATTGATATGGGTGACCGGGCCACGCTTCCGCAGTTCAATTTTGAAATCAGAGGACAGCTGTTATCCACGGGCGACGGAATTGACGTAAACCCGGCTGACTATATCAGGTATGTTCTGAATAAAGTCGGCCTAAGTAATGTTCCGATTGACGGCCTCGACCATTACCGCTCATTCTGTTCAAACGCGGACCTGTTAATCAGCTCCCCACCGGACGGCAGCCCTAAACAGGCTCAGGCTATCGTGAACGAGATTGCAGCACTGACGAACGCCTATTTCTTCTGGAGCAACGACAGGTTCAAGATTGTTCCGCTGGAAACGAGGAACGTTGGAAGCTGGGACTCTGACACGACCATTCTGTACGACCTGACTAGTGATGATTTCCAGCCTCAGAGCAACGGCGCGATGGTGACATACAGCCGGAAAGACAGCTCTGAGGTTTATAACTCTTTCCCGGTGGAATTTATCAACCGGGCCAACAGCTACGAAAAAGAAACTATCAACTACCAGCTTTCGGAAGATATTGCGAACTACGGCGTGCGGCAGGCACCGACGACTTCGGCCCACTACATTTACACAAAGGAAAGGGCCGTCAAGGTTGCGGAGATGCTGGCCCGCAAGGCCAAATTGGAGCGCAACACCTATACGTTCAAGTTGGATTGGGCTTTTTGTAGGCTCGAGCCGGGGGATATCGTAACGCTGACGGACGCAACGATTGGCATTGACCACTTGCCTGTAAGGATATCCTCTGTTGTCGAGGACACAAAGAGCACCATTACCTGTACGGCTGTTGCGGTAGACAACGTCTCCGGCGTGGCGCAGTATGACGTACATGCGGTAGACAGGCCGTATGTGAACTTCAACGTTACGCCACCTAACGTTGCCGCTCCGCTGATTATCCAGCCGCCTGCAGATATTACTGTAGACGGCCTTGAAATTTGGTTAGGCGCAAAAGGAAGTGGCGAGAATTGGGGCGGCTGCACTGTATATATTTCTGACGACAATATCAATTACAGAACTGTCGGACAGATAAACAACAGCGCAAGGCTGGGGAACCTGATAAGCAGCATTACCTATAACGCAACGGAGTGTGTCGTTAGCTGTAACGACGTTCTGCTTTCCGGGACGGAACAGGACGCCAACCGGGGCAACACCCTCTGCTGGATTGGCGGTGAGTGCTTCTCATACACCACGGCCACATTACTGCAGAGCGGGAATTATAAGCTGTCCGGCCTGAAACGTGGACAGTACAACACCGCTGCTGTCGCCCACAACGCCGGGGAACAGTTCGCTCGGCTCGACAACACGCTTCTCAGGGAGACGTTCCGCAAGGAAGATATCGGCAAAAAGATTTACCTGAAATTCTGTTCCTACAACATCTTCGGCGCCATGGAACAATCCCTCGCTGATGTAGAGCCATACGAATACACCATAATGGCGTATTATGTGCCACCTATCAGGAACCTGACGGCCCGGAACAGATACCGCCAGCTAAAGGACGGTGTCAACCGCTACGACATTGTGGTTGATTGGACGCCGCCTGACCTTCAATCTTACCTGGAGGGCCGGGTGTGGTACAAGACGAACGCTGCCCAGGCCAAATATCTCCGCTTTGAAGTAGGCGTAAACGCCAACGAGCTTGGCTTTTCCGGCGAGTGGATCTACGGCGGCAGCGGCAAGGATAAAGTGACCATACCGCAGGCCATTGTTGGCGACGAGTACAAAATCGCGGTGACTACTGCGGATATATGGGGCACAGAGACTTCGCCTGATGCTTCCCCTCAGACCACTATCAAAGTGGCCCTTAAAACGGAAACTCCCAACACTCCTGACAATTTCACAATCAGTTTTGACGAGGGTGCGGTTGCATCATGGAGTGAAGTCGTCAACAGCGACATTGCCTTTTACGAGGTGCGCAAGGATATGTCACCGGGCATGGAGAATGTAAATCTCCTGGCGCGGGTGACAGGCCTGAAAGCCACCTTGCCACTGACGGAAAGGGCCGGGACGTTGTATCTCTATGCCTACTCTGCGAGCGGGAAATACTCAGCCCCGGCCTCGCTGGAATACGCAAAGGCGGCCCCGCCGAAGCCGAACCCGCCAACCCTGACCGGGAAGCTGGGGGGATTTGCGCTGCTGGCCGGAGCCATTCCCGCCGCATGCGATGGCATGAACATCTATATTGACGGCGCAACGCTGGTGGAAGTACACACGCAGAACAATGTTTATACCCACGCCTGCGACGCCGGGATATACGATGTAACCATTGCCTACACAGATTTGTTTGGCGAAGGCGAGCATTCCAACGCGAGCACAATCACCATAAAGGCAACGATTGATAGCTCGCTTTTGGAAGCGCAGGCCGTCACAAAGGAAAAGCTTTCAACCGCGCTTCAAAACTCTGTTGATACTGCGGCGCAGACAGTGCTTGACCTGGCGGCCCTGGCCTTAACTGTTGGCGGCAACACAACCGCCATTCAAACCAACGCCGATAACATTACCGCGCTGGCCACAAGAACCACGGACACGGAAGCTGATATTGCCGCCGTTGAGATTAGAGCTGACAGCATAGAAACGACAGTGGCGCAGTTGGTAGTTCAGGGCGACGTCAACCAGGCCGCCTTCTCGTCAATACAGCAAAACTCAAATTCGATAGCAGCTATCGTAAGCAATCTGAACAGCCCCACTGATGCGGCACAGAATTATGCAGCTATTCAGATGCTACAAACAGGTATTGCCAGCAAGGTAAGCCAAAACGATGTTTCCTCGTGGCTCCAGCAGGATCATACAGGCTTTTATATCAAGGGCAGCCTGATAGATATTGACGGCACCACAAGGATTGGCAACAACATCATCACGGAGAACATGATTCAATCGAACGCCGTAACCGCCGGAAAAATCAGCGTGTCGAGCCTGTCTGCCATTACGGCTGTTATAGGCGAGCTGAAGACGGCCTCTTCCGGCGCGAGAATGGAAATCAAGGACAACCTGATTAGAGTGTATGACGCGAACAACAAATTGCGCGTACGCATGGGCGTGTGGTGATTAAAATGGCACAAGGTTTACAAGTTTTTAATGCGGACGGGAGCCTGGACGTGGACATCACGAACAGGCTTCCTCGTTATTTAGGCATGGTGAACATACCGGCCTCCCAAAACACAGGCATCATTTACAACTCATATATCAACGCAAGCACTGATATTTGGTGGTTCCTGATGAACGCCACAACAAGCTTTTCGGCGGCCTATGGAGAGGTTACGACGTATGAATACCCGGTGATTGAAAAGGGAAACGGCTATCTCAAATGGACGTTCCCAAGCGGAAGAAGGCTGTCCTGCACAATGGTTTATGGGGTGTATTAAATGGCTGCCGGTTTAACAGTTTACAACGACAACAACAAAATACAGATTGACGGAGCGTACAAGAATTTGTACCTGTCCCGGAAGATTGAGCTGACCGGGGCCGGAAGCTCCAGCGGCACGTTTGCTGACGGAGAGGTGCTTGCTGCTGTTGGTGGTACGACTTCCCAAACAGTTGACGCTATCTGCATAAACACTCCGAAAGGCTGGACTTGCGTAGTAAACAGCTTTAAATCAGGAATGTGCGTCTTTGTGTTCGGAACCAAGGTCACGGCGGCTGCACACGGCGTTGGGCTTCAAGTGTTTGACGAGAACGAGAATATTGTCTATGACAGCAATAATAAGCACCCGGTTGTCATGGCCTTTGGAAACTCAGACGGAACACCGGCCTACGCTGCCACGAAGCCTGCTGTCTCGGTATGTGTCAACCGGCACATAGACTACACGGCCGACCAAATCTCTATACAGATTCAGCAATTCTATGAACAATACCAGGTGTGGCACGACACAGAGTACGGCTGGGTTGAAAAACAGAAGCTCCAGGCTGTTGACCACCCGGCAGAGTATGGCAACTATTGGACGGCTGGATATTACCAGCAACAGTACCACGCCGGAAGCTATCAGTACAATTGGCAGACAGGGCAATATGAATATACCAGCGGCTATTGGGAGAACGTTTGGGTCCCCGGCAGCTATGAATATGGGATTGTCAAGGAAGCCTACACAACATACGAGTATGTCACTGTAAGGGAGTGGGGTGTAGTCTCATACGGACACTACGAACTTGAGAGCGGCTGGATTACCTATTGGGTAACGTACAGAACTGTGTATTACATGTGGCGCGAGGACAATTTCAAGCTGCTCGGAGGCAGCATAAAGACACAGCAGGTTGGAAACGGCATTTCCGGGCAATCCAACCCGGAGATGATTCATAAACAGCCTTTCGTCGCCGGAGAAGGCGAGTCCTCTGTGTATTATTCAAACTACAAATACACAAGCGTTGCGGTGGATGCAAGGTCGTGGCTTCTGTTTGATGTCAACGGCCTGTAATTAAATAAAATCAAAGTTAGGAGGAACAAAAAATGGCAGAAACAAGGAAAAAGGTTGAGTATGAAGTAATCATCAAGCGGCATGGCATTTTCGCCGGGGAAACCGACGAGGAAGTAGCCAAGGAAGTGCAGAAGCAGGCCGACTACATGTTCTATCAGAACTCAGATTCCTGTGAGACGCGCATTACCAAGTGTGAAGATATGGAGTAAAAAGGAGTTAAAGAATGGAGTTTACAACCTATCAGATGCCGGAGATTTACGACGGAAACGGCGACCTTATCCGGCCAGGGGCCTTTGGGCCCAACACTCCGTTCTATGACGGAAAAGGAACCGGCATTTATGACTATTTAGTCAACAACATGGAACACCTGCAGAACGGCGTTGGCGGCGCGGCACAATCCGCAAGCACAGCGACAACACAGGCCGAATTGGCCGTTGCTAAGACGAACGAGATTGCGGCCATGAAGACGGAAATCACAGAGGCAAAACAGGCCGCAATTGACGCGAAAGACGCTGCGTTGCAGGCGAAAACGGACGCGCAGACAGCCGCCGGGCAGGCCGCCGGGATAACTACCCCGGACGGCCTCGCGGCAAGGGTGCTGGCATTAGAGAATGCCCCGCACTTTGCCTATGATTCCAGCGGGCATCTGCTGTTCTATTATGGCCGGGAGGTGTAATATGCTTGAGTTTGCCGTTAAAAACCAACAATTAACACTGATAACTCCCAATGCCGTGATAGTTGCAGATTCCCAGGACTACCTGAAAGCGCGGTTCAAATTCACCAGCGATTGGGACGAGACAGTTAAGATCGCGCTGTTTTCCAGGGGTGAAACCAACGTTCGCGCCATGCTGGACGAGAACAACATTGTTACTGTTCCGTATCAGGTATTGGCTGGAGAGGGCAAGTTTGATATAAGCGTGTTCGGCAACAACCGGGAGAACGCCGATAATTTGGTTATAACATCTTCCGTCATCACGCTGAAAATCAAGAAATCAGGCCTGAAGAACGGAGAGACGTTTGACGAGAGTGTTGCCGGGCTTGAGGGCGGCGTCCTGTACGAAATCACCGGGAAGGTGACGGAGGCGCAGGAGAAGGTTGACAAGGCCCAGGCGTGGGCAGAAGCTGATGAGGCCGTTGAAGAGGGCAAGTATTCGGCCAAGCACTACGCAGGGGCGGCGGCACAATCCGCAACGAACGCCGGACAGAGCGAGACAAACGCGGCTGATTCCAAAGACGCAGCGGCGCGTTCCGCTCAGGCGGCGGCACAATCGGCGCAGACGGCGCAGAGCGCAGCGGCTACGGCAGCTTCTGACGCGGCGACAGCCGCAGCTTCACAGGCGGCTGAGCAGACTTCGGCAAGTATCACGCAGACGTTCCAAGCCTTGCTGAGTGCCCCATACTTCGGATATGACGAAAATGGGCATTTGAACTTTTATTACAACAGGGAGGTATGATAAATGACAACGTATGACCGAATGGCAACTTACGAGCAGGCCGAAAGAAGGAACAGCCTTTTGGCTGGCATACACGCGGCTTTGGTAAAAGATGTGGCGGCTGACGATTGGGAAACTATCAAACGGATTGTTGTGAACGGCGGCGGGCCGTCCGCGTTCCCTGTCGGCTCCATTATTTACACAGTAAAGGATTCCTACACCTATCCGTGGGCTGTAATGCACCATGGGAAACACTCTGACGGCAGGCATTATATGCACCTCAGAGTTATCAAGGCCATTGACCAAATCATGTTCGACAACGCAGAGGCGTTCTTCTATGCGGAGAGCGGGCTGGCTGCCGGGACATATTACTTTAATGTTCCAACAGCTTATGGGCAGTGCGCCGCTGGCGATTACCAATTTACCCTGGGAACAGCGGTTCCTGCCGGAGGCAGGTTGTCGTTCAACTTCAACCCCTATTCCTATTCACCTGTTAGCAGAGGAGTTACAGTTTACGACAGCGCGAACAGCACAACAGCTTCTCAGACGGTCACAATCTCAAGCGGCAACAACGGAACGAAACTCGGCTTGTTACAGGCCGGAGGCGACCCTGACGAAGCCAACATGAACTCTATCCAGCGGGCCTGCTTCGGCTCAAACAATTGGGCGCAGAGCAGTATCCGGCAATACTTCAACAAATCTGCGGCTGCTGGCTCTGTTTGGTCTTCCAGCAATAAGTTTGATATGGCGCCGAGCTGGAACGCTACCACTCCTGGCTTCATGACCAAGCTTCCGCAGGGCTTCATTGACATTGTGAACGCCGTCACTGTCACAACCGATACCAATAATGTCTTTGAGGTTGACTATACCAAGAGCAGCAGCTATCAGACCAAAGACAAATTCTGGCTGCCCAGCAGGTATCAGGTATTTGGCTCGGTTGAGAGCGGCAACTTCAGCGAGACACAGTGGGACTACTACAAAGGAGCTACGGACGCAGACCGCATAATGCGTGACAACGGTGGCACAGCTCGGTATCAGTTCTTGCGTTCGCCGAACGTGGGCACCGCCTACTATGTTCGGATCGTGTACGGCGCGGGGGCCTTGTACAACCACAATGCGTACTACGGCCTCGCTGAGTGTCCCGCTTGCGAAATCTCAGAATCTGTATTAGACAATTGATTTTAACCAACCATAGCATGGGGCGGCGAAGTCCGCCCATGCTCAGTTAAGAAGAAGGGCTTGCGATGACAGTACCAGCATGGAGACGCGACACGCATGAAAATGGCAACAAAGAGGGATATGAAGATGCCACGACCGCAGCCGAGAAGCTCCTGAAACACACGATGCAGAAGCTGAACGGAAAAGCGGGCCGGGAGTATTTCTCAAAATCGGAAACGTTCACAAAGCGGGTGCCGCTGCTGAAGACGGCAAGAAAAATCTACCGCCTCTGCAAAAAGGCCAACCTGATTTACCCAACAAAAGTATGGAATTTCAAGAAACGGCAGAAGCTTGTTCTGAAAGCTATCCTTACCACTGATGATATGTTCACATACCTGACGCTGTTCAACGAGGAAAAGCATATTCCGCAAATAGAGTTTTGGACAGGCCTTGTGGTGAAAGTGGACAAGCTCCTGCGGAGCTGGATAAAATCGGACGAAAGGCGCAAGCAGGCCCTCAAGGAAAAGAAACGCGCCCTGCGAGAGGAAAGGCTCAAGAGCGCGGAAAGTTTGAAATCGCAGCCGTAAATGGCTGCGTTGGGCGTAACACTGACAGTCAGCTCGGAATCAGTTCTTGCGTTCGCCGAACGTGGGCAACGCCAACAATGTTCGGAACGTGAACAACACGGGGGCCTTGAACAACAACAATGCGAACAACGGCAACGCTGAGTGTCCCGATTACATGGAATGCCAGACCGAGTAGGAAACGAAAGCAGCGCAGATTATTCATGCAAGGAGTGTTGCGGCCCAGGCGTAAGAGCCAAACGCGAGCCGTTCGTTGAGGACGGACTAAGATATGGAATATGATGAGGCTATTGAGTTTCACAACCTGTTAAAAGCATTAAAACGTTGCATCAAAGGTACTCTTTGGAAGGAGAGTACAGCCAAGTATTGGCACAACAGGCTGAAGAATACATACATTCTGCGCCGGGAGCTTTTGCTGGGGTATTACAGGATATCCACCTACCTTTGGTTCGTCATCACGGAGCCAAAGGAAAGGGAGATATTTGCGTCATTTATCAAAGACCGCCAGCTCCAGCACGCTTTGGTTGATAATGTTGTATATCCGGCTGTTTCAAAGGAGTTCATCGAAGGAAACTGCGCCTGCCAAAAGGGCAAAGGAACACAGTTCTGCGTGGATCTATTGGTGAAGCAGCTCCGGGCCTATGCAAGAGTACACGGCTACGAGGGCTATGTGCTTCAGCTCGACATCAAGAAATTTTTTCCAAGTACATCACACGAAGTTGTCAGTAACTGTCTCCGGCAATATGTTGATGAAAAGACGGCCAAGGCCTGTTCTGATGTTATCAGCAGTTTCGTTGAGATTGAGTTCGCCAAAATCCTGATGAAGCATGGCATGGACAAAAAGACGGCCCACAAGGCCGGGCACAAGATTTCATCATTCATGGTTTACGGAGGCAAATGGTACAGTGTTATCAAGGGCCTGTCACCGGAACAGGTCGAGGCCGTAACGGAACGCATTAAGAAAGGAGACTTCCGTGGCGTCGGCCTCGGCTCCCAGGTCACGCAGACCACGCAGATAACACTTCTAAATGGCTTAGACCATTACATAGTTGAAGAATTAAAGCTGCCTGTATATGTCCGTTACATGGACGACGCCGTCATGGTGCATGAGAATAAGGAATATCTGCGGTACTGTAAAGGCAAGATTGCGGAGTTCCTGAGCACGATAAAGCTTACCCTGAACGAAAAGACACAATTATATCCACTTAGGCGCGGCGTTATCATGCTTCATTGGCGTGTCGTGATAGGTATCACAGGCAAGGTCGCAATCCACAAGCGACGAAGCAAAATCAACAGGGAGAGGCGCAAGCTGCGGAAACAGAAAAAGCTGCTGGACGAGGGGCGCATGACCATTCAGGACGTTGAAACAAGCTTTCAATGCTGGCAGGCCCACATCTTACAGCAGAAATGCTATATGCAGGTTATCCGCATGCGTCGGTATTATTTTTGGCTATTTGAAAGGAGGCCACCTGAATGGAACGCAAAATTCAGACGATTGAAGATGTTAGACGAGATAATTTTGTCGAGTATGCCAGAAGCCGCACAGTGGGAATGCTGCGTAAACGGTATGATACCGCAGTAGCTGAGGAGAACGCTGAGGACGCTGCTGACGCGGCCCGCGATTACAGGAACGCGCTATTGGAAGCCTGCGACAATATGATGGTTCCTGACCGGCCCGGCGTTAACGTTGAGGCCTGGATGGCTTACAGACAGGCCCTGCGGGACGTGCCGGAACAGGAAGGGTTCCCAATCAACATCGTTTGGCCGGAGAAGCCGGAATGACGCCGCTGGAAGTCATCGAGAAGCAGGGCGTTATCATACAGCTGCAGGAGAAGCTGATTCTTGACTTGTTCAGGGACCTGGCCCAACATACGGCTGTGGAAGAGGCAGAAAAGCAGTTCTCGAAAATCAAGGAAATGGAAAGGGATTTGCATCGATGCAATACGATAAAAAGTTACACATGACAGGCGGCTTAGTCGGTTGTATCGTCATGGAGGCCATGAAATGAGTCACTATTTTTCAGCACGAACACTGCAGGAGCTGTTCCAACACCTTCCTGCCAAGATTGGTTTTACGATTATATCTTTTGCAACCGGGACACACGCCCAGCTCGTCCTGATATTCATCGTCATGGCAATGCTGGACGTCCTGACACGCTGGCTTGCCTGCTCGGCGGCCTTATGGAAAGACCTTTACCCGCAGACGGAGGGCAGCCTTTGGAAGTATTTCAAATTCCTCAGGCAGAGCCACAGGTGGCGGTATTTCCAAAGCGAGAAAATGCGGGACAAGTTCATCTCGAAGATTGGGACGTACACAATCATCATCATCTTTGCGGCGTTAGGGGATTTTGCCATGTCTATATCACACGGCCTGCCGTTCCTGCTTACTGTGGTGGTTTCTCTCCTGGCCTGTACCGAGATGATTTCCTGCCTGGAAAACCTGAACGAGTGCGGCGTAAGCGTCGCGAGGCAGCTTATGGACGTTGTTAAAAAGAGAAAGGACGCAATCAAATGATAGAGCCAAGAATAATGGAAACTGATTTGGATTTTACATCGCTCACACCGCTTATCCGGGTGTCAAAGATTGTGGTACATCACACAGGGAACGAGGAGGACGATGACCTTTCAGCCGAGGATATCCACCGCATACACCGGGCCATGGGCTGGGCCGGCATCGGCTACCACTATGTTATCCGCAAGAACGGAGACATAGAACGTGGCCGTCCTGAGGATTGCATCGGCTCCCACGCCTACGGCTGGAATTGGGAGACGCTGGGAGTACACCTTTGCGGAAACTTCGAGCTGGTGGAACCGACACAGCGGCAGATTGAAAGCGCGGCCTACCTGATTGGCTGGCTGTGCGACAAATATGACCTTGTCCCGGACAGGTACCACGTTGTAGGCCACCGCGATCTAATGCCTACGGCCTGCCCCGGCGAAAATCTGTATAAGATATTACAGACCATTCGCGGCAAGGCTATATGGTACGAACAAAACTACAAGGGGGGCGACTAAGATTGTGGAAATACATGATTTCATACGGCAAAACAAAGATTCTTGCATTGCTTTTGCTGTTATTACTGTTGTTTGCCTTCTCGGCGCGTGGTTTTGCCATGACTACTTCCGAAACGAGCCAATACATTCAGATACCGATAGCACAATGGTACGAATGGAAGAGCGAATTGACGGCCTTGAACAGCGACTTGATTCAGTGTCAGCAAGAATTGACAAGGCTCAGGAGGCCGTCAGCGGAATTAGTACAACAGTTACAGCAGGCCGAGAAAATGCTGAAGTTATTGCAGGAGGAATTGACAGCCTCGAAAAACGAATTGACGCTTGCGTCCAGCGAGGCGGCAGACTTGCGAACCTCACTGAAGAAATTGAAAGAGCAAATCGAGAAAGAGCGGAAAGTACAGCGACGCCAGCTTTGGCAAAATAGGTTTTGGTGCCTGCTGATAGGGGCCGGAATCGGCGTTGCCGCGAGCAGATAATACAGGGCCGCCAGCAAAGGCGGCCTTTTTGTGTTGGGAGGAACAATGAAGGAGTTTCAAAGCTTTTTAAAGACAGTAGGCGGCAACGAGGGCAACAAATGCCACTATCCGTCAAGGCTGGATTCATACGGCTGCGGCTGCGCCCATGATTGTAAATACTGTTACGCCAAGTCCCTGCTGAAGTTCAGGAATTTATGGCACCCGGAACACCCGGCGGTGGCCAATCCCCGGAAGGTGCTGCGCGAGCTGGCGTTTATGAACCCAAAGCAGATTGGCGTGTTACGCCTGGGAGGAATGACAGATTGCTTCCAGCCCATAGAAAAGGACAAGCGAATCACATATCAGATTATACAGGGCCTGAACGCCATGAGAATACCATATCTCATAGTGACCAAGTCGGCCATGGTTGCCGATGATGAATATATTGCCATTTTGGACAGGGACCTGGCCCACATACAGATTACTGTGACCACTACGGACGATGAGCTGAGCAAGACATACGAAAAAGCCAGCGTCCCCAGCGAGCGGATAAAGGCCATTGAGAAGCTCCAGGCCCTGGGGTACGATGTACAGCTCCGGCTGTCTCCGTTCATACCGAAATACATAGACTATGATATTCTCAACAACGTAAAGTGCGACAAAATCCTGATAGAGTTCCTGAGGGTGAACGCATGGATCGAAAAGTGGTTCCGGCTGGACTACTCAGCGTGGACGGTGTATGAGAATGGATATAAGCACTTACCGCTGTCCGTAAAGAAGGCCCTGATTAAGAAAATCACCGGCTTCAAGGAAATGACAGTGTGCGAGGACGAGACAACAGCATATAAATATTGGAAAGAGCATTTTAACCACAACCCTGATGATTGTTGTAATCTCAGGCTGTGATTTAAGGACAGTTACCCAAGCGGTTGAAGGGGCCGGTCTTGAAAACCGAGAGGCGTCGCGAGGCGTGCGTGAGTTCGAATCTCACACTGTCCGCCATAAAATTTTGCCGTGTTACTGAAAAGTGACACGGCTTTTTTTATTTTCGTGTTTTAGGCGAAATCTGCGTTTTTGGTAAAAAGTCCATGGACGTTAGTTGACCAATTTTGCGCGTAGAACAAAAATAACCTTTGCGCAAGGAATTTATCAAGATGATAAAAGAGAACGCCGTCTCGCAAATTTGGGTGGATCTAACTGTGGCGACTATTGCGTTTTAAAATTTTGATTTCGGACCCGGTAACGTGAAAAACGGAATCCGGGGAAAAACAGGCGTAAAAAACATCAAAATTTGCGTTTTTGACAAAAACAAATATGGCCGTTAGCTGCCCTTATTTTGTCTCTCGCGCAAAATAACCCTTGCACAATATATTTATCAAGTTGATTAAAGTTCGTTGAACCTCGCCAAAATGGGTGTCTTAAAGTGTGGTCGTTGTTGCCTTTTAAATTTTGAAAAAATTGCCATTTTTCACATGGTTACGAAAACGCTAACAATATAATAGAAGGGAACGCGAAAAGCCTGACATAACCAGCATTTTACGTTTTCCTACTATTATAAATATTATGGTCTGAAAATTTCTTAAAAATTTTTTATTTTTGGGCGCATTTCAAGTTGTTGGCGGAGGCATGCATTCCGCACAGCATCTTTTCTTTTGCTGTTATCGACAAGGTTTAAAACGTATTTACTTTTCAAAAAATAACGGATATAATTTTTATGGTGGCCCGGATTATTTAAAAAACTGAAAACCTGAAAGGAGACAAAGAAAATGGCAAAGACAAAGATTGAAGTTGAAAGAGTGTGGGATTCTCATGATGTTAGAAATCTGTGCATCAACGGCGGCTATTACACCTGCGGAACCAACGAGGAATACGGCAAAATGCTTCAGTTCGTTCAGAACCACAAACCCACCAAAGATAACATCTTCCGGGTGGCTGAAGACATTTATAAGCACAGCGGAATTGACCTCGACACCTACGGCGTTAGCGAGGACGAAATGATTGCCGGCCTCATGTTTGAAATCAGCCGCAAATGCGTAACTGAACACTTCGCAATCAACAGGGAAGCCTGAGAGGAGGAAACGGAAATGGCAAGAGGTACAGTAAGGGACCTGAAGAAGGTTGTGGCAGGAATGAAGAAGGGCGAGCGCGTGTATGTGAACGCGCTCAACCTAACAGAGAAAGGCATTGAGTGCCTTAGGAAGATGATTGAGGACGATGTCCTCACGGTGGACGGCAGCGAGCTGGCCAAGTACATTATCCCGGCGGCCAGGGGGAATTACAGAACCGGCAAGTCCATCTGCCCGCAGATGACCTACATCAAATTATAGGAGGGAACGGAAATGACACTGAAACAGAAGCTCCTGCACGAGTACAAGGTTGCCTACACGGAATGGTATAGGCTGGATTGCGAGGCCCGGAACAATGAGCTGGGCTTCGGCGAATCGGTGGCGAACGCACACAGGCGCAGCGAGCTGAACGGAATCATGGCCGCGATTGAGCGGTGCCTGAGCATGAAGGACGCCAGGACGCTGCTGCCGGAAATCCACTACGCGGTGATGAACGAGGTAAATGGGGCGGCCAAATAAGGCCGTCCCCGGAAGATACAAAGGAGGTAACAACATGAACAAGGCAAGACGCAAGGAACTGATGAACCTTAGGGCCAGGATTGAGGAACTGCAGAGCGAGATATCCTACATTCAGGAAACGCTGTGCAGCCTGAGAGATGAAGAACAGGAATATGTTGACAACATGCCGGAGAACCTGCAAGGCTCCGAGCGCATGGAAAAGGCCGAGGAAGCCGTCAGCAACCTGGAAGAAGCTTATACCGCGCTGGAAAGCATGTATGACGAAGCGGGCGAAGTCGCGGACAGCATTGACGCGGCCTGCGAATGAAAGGGGGTGTGAACATGGACGAGAAAGTGCGCGAGCAAATCTTAGCGGTGAGGGACTCCGGCGAAACCAATATGCTGGACACCCGCATGGTACAGGTGATAGCGAACAGAATGGGCTTCTTTGAGCTGGTTTGCTTCATTCAAGACCACAAGAGCGATTATGTGAACTTCATATTCCACGGTGATGGGAGGGATTGAGATGACATTCGAGGAAAAACGGCTGCGGGCTTATGAGGCCGGGACAATCAGCGGCAACACCGCTTATATGTTCTCCACTAAGGAAGAATATGTTTGGGGCGAGACCGAGGGCAACAACCTGACCACAGAAGAAAGCAAGTCCCTGTTGGAAAGCCTGACAACGTTCATGGGCGCCAAGGAGTACATCAGGGAGCGCAAAGTTGGCATTCAGACCATGCTGGACTTCTTCACCCGCCGGGAGGCCGGGGAAATCCTGAACAGGTATGAGGCCGAAATCAATGAGATCGCAATGGCGAATGGGTTATAAGGAGGCGAGATTGTGGAAATTACAAAGGCCGTAGCCAGGCTGAAGGAGGCGGCGCACGAGGACACTGACAAGGCGCGGCGGCTGATTAGCTGGATTGCGGCAGACATTCAGGCCCTTGAGGTAGGGCTGGAACGCGGCGAAAGCATCGGAGAATACACTCACGAGCTGCGCCACATGAGGACGTACATTGAGATGCTTACCCGGTTGGCTATAACGAGCTATGGGTGCGAGGAAGCCATTAAGGCGTTGAAAGAAATCAGTGATAATAAGGAGGAATTGAAATGAAACAGGGCCAGGAAAATTTTGAAGCATTATGGAAGAAACTGCAGGAAGAGCGCGCGGGCATGAAAGATTATGTAGCGAACACCAAGAAGCTGAAGTTTGAGACCGCAGAGGGCAAAAGCACTCTGCTCATGGAAGAACAGCCGGACACCTTCACCCGGTTCGGAGTGTCGGAGCTGGCCCACAGGCAAATGGCCGACAGGCTCCACATTCCCTATAAATACTATGACCTTATGAGAACGAGCCAGCCGGAGCTGTTGGACACCAACGTCAACACCTGGCTGTATAACAAGCCGGAAAACAGAATGATTCGTACACTGTTCGGCAACGTCCGGGCCTTCCTGAGTGACCGCTACCAGCGTATTGACAACCTGGAATTGGCCTTCCGCATTGTAAAGGTCATGGGCGAGAATCAGAGCTGGGCCGTTGGGAGCTGTGAAGTGACAGACACCCGGCTGTATGTAAAGGTTGTCTCCGACAAGCTCAAGACGGAAGTTGTTCCCGGCGATGTGGTTCAGGCCGGCTTCGTGGTGAGCAATTCTGAAGTGGGCCTTGGCTCCGTGAAGATTGAGCCGCTGGTGTACAGGCTGGTATGCAAGAACGGCCTGATTGTACAGGACAGGGTACACCAGCGTTACCATGTAGGCCAGCGGTGCGTGGAAACCGACTTCGGAACGGAGCTGTTCCGGGAGGAAACCATTAAAACTGACCAAAAGGCCTACTTTATGAAGATTGAGGACATTCTCCGTGGGGCCCTGAACAAGGAACTGTTCGAGAGTGCGGTTGACCGCATGAGACAGGCCAAGATGCGCCGGATTGATGCAGACCCGGTGGAGACGGTGAAGCTGCTGGCCGATTCCTATAAATTCACGGAGGCCGAGCAGATGCAGGTAGGGGCCCATTATATCGCGGGCCATGATTTTACCCACTACGGATTGGTTAACGCCGTCACCCGGACTTCCCAGGACATTGACGACTACAACCGGGCCACTGAGTTTGAAAAGTACGGCGGGCAGCTTTTGGACGGCGGCATTGATTTCATCGTCCGCAGCATCTCCAGCCGGGCATTATAAGGAGGACACCATGAGCTTATATAACGAGATTGTGACGAATGCAAGGGCGCGAGGAATCGCGTCCTTGTCCAATACAGAGCTGATTGGCCTGATACTCGGCAGCGGCAAGCGGAACCATGACCAATTCAAGATCGCTGAGGAACTCACAGAAAAAGACGGCCTTTATACCAACGTGGCGCGGGCCAGCAACGTGGGCGAGCTGAATTATCTTGCTGACGAGAAGATGACAGAACGGCAGGAGCTGGCACTCCTGTCTGCGGTGGAGCTGGGTAAGAGATTGAACGGCTATGTGGCCGGGGATATGTGGCCCAAGATAACAAGCCCCGGTGACGCGGCCATGTACATGATGTCTGTGCTGCGGCACGAGACACACGAGAAATTCTGTGTAATGCTCCTGAACGCCAAGAACAGGCTTATGGGCGTGAGGCAGGTTTCGGAAGGTTCCCTGACCAGCTCCGTTGTCCACCCAAGAGAGGTGCTCGCGCACGCTATCGTGGCGCACGCGGCCTCAATCATAGCCGTCCACAACCACCCCTCAGGCGACCCTTACCCAAGCAGCGAGGACAGGCACCTGACGGAAACGCTGAAGCAGGCCGGGGAGATTATTGGAATCCCGCTGATTGACCACCTGATTATTGGCGACGGCAGGCATTACAGCTTCCGGGAACACGGCGAACTGTAAACTTGACTTTTGCCGGAGCCACAATTATAATGGAAGAAAGATGTGACAAGCTATGAAAAACTGCGAAAGGAAGCAGATTGATATGCGCAGGGAAACGGATTCCCCAAATTGGGGTGGCCGCCGGGAAGGCTCAGGCAGGAAAAAGGGGCCGAAGCACCCATTCTCAATCCGGGTGACGGACGCAGAGGAGCGGGCCATACGCGCATTCATAGCCAAGCTGCGGAAGACCAGGGCGAAAAGACAACAGGGCGAATGACACTAAAAAACCGCAGGCCGGATAAAAGCCTGCGGTGTCTTTTTGTTTTTGGGCCGATAAGGCGCTTTATTTTGCGCGAGAGCAATTCTATGTTTTGTGTGATAAATCTATTGTGCGGATAGTTTATCGTTGCGAGGCGGCAAAATATGACTTTATAATGGTGTCTTTATCAGGCTTTTAAATTCAGGAGATTTGACAGGATTTTGACAGGATATTTTATGAAACAGCGAGAGGCCCCGGAAACTTATGCCAATTTGTGATAACGTTGGAATCCGGGTGTAAACGGAAAGCCGCGCCGCAAAAAGGCTCCAAAAGGGCCCAAATTAGTCTTGAAAACCAGCGAGGTCAAAAGCCTCCGTGGGTTCGAATCCCACCCTCTCCGCCACTTCCAGCGGTTGACAGGATTTTACACTAACGCCTTTTGACAGGATTTTGACAGGATACTGAAAATAAAAACATAAAGAGTGGTTATTTCCAAAACGGAAACAGCCACTCTTTTTTTATTTGATTACACTGTCGAATGACCGGGAGGCTCCCTCGTCCATGTCCGGTGTGACGTGGGAATAAGTGTCCAATGTCTGCTGGGCGGTGGAATGGCCCAGGCGGTGCTGTACCACTTTGTAATTCTTGCCGTCCGACAACAGGATTGTGGCATGGGTGTGCCTGAGGGAGTGAAGCGTGAATCCTTCCGGGAGGCCGCAGAGCTTACCGTATTTCTTGGCCAGCTTCGTCACATAGTCCGGGTACAAGGGACCGCCGAACCTTCCCGGGAACACAAGGCCGTTGTTTATATAACGTATGTCCCCGGCCTCTCGTTTGGCAATATCAATTCTATAAATAGTCCGCAGCCGTTCCATGGTGTCCGGGGCAATGGCTATTGTGCGGTAAGAGGAAGACGTCTTTGTGAACGGATTGATACGGAGCTTGTTCCTGACCTTGATGACGGCCTGTGAGATCGTGATGAGGCCTTTTTCAAAATCAACGTTCTCCCATGTAAGGCCCAGCACTTCCGAACGGCGCATACCTGACACAAGGGTAAGCTCCAAAATGGCCCGGTGGTTCACGTCCTCAATGCCGGAAAGGAAATCTTTGGCCTGCTTTTTGTTCAGTATGGTGATTGGGCGGCTCCTGTGGGCCTTTGGTTTTTTCTCTCCCAGCAGCGGATTGCGGCTCAGGAGGCCGTCCACAACGGCTGATTGGAAAATGGCCTTTATCAGGACATAGATGTGTTCTATGGTGCGCGTTGACAGGCCTGATTCCAATTTCTTTTGGAGCTGGGCCATGACCTGGGTTCCGCTGATAGAGGCTATGGGCATATCGGAATACACAGAGAGGTGGTTTCGTATGTAGCATTCATACGTTTCGAACGTGTCCTCGGCAACAGTGCTTTTCTTTGCGGCCTTCCATACGTTGACGTATTCACCAAAGGTTATGGCCGGGGAAACCATGTTGGCCGGGGTGAACATGAGATTCTCAAAGGCCTTGCGCTTCCGCTCGCACTCGGCAAGGTTCTTGCCGTAAAACCATTTGTTGCCGATTCCTTTATAAGTGCGCTGGATTTGTACGCGGCCATCGGCGCGCCGCTTTACTTTTTGCTTAGGCATGACTTATCACCACAACACAGGCTTTCCGTCCCGCAACACTACGCAGATTCTTCCGCAAAATCGGCATTGCTGAGCAGAACGTCCAGCATGCCGAGGGCAGAATCCTTGCCTTTATCATTAAGTCGGTGGAATTTTGACAGGAGTTCGCGTTCCTTTGCTGATAGAGGCTTTGTCTCGAACAGTTGAGACACTTCGACTTGGAAGAAGGCTGCTGTTTTGTCAAGGCTTTCCGGGGAAGGGAACTTTTCGCACTTCAGCCATGCCGTTACCGCAGAAGGTGCTATGCCGCAATATCTCGCAAGCTCTGACCTTCTTCTGTTACTCTCGGACAACAGTTTTAACAAATTTCGTTGAAGAATCTGCATCGAGTTAAGCACGAGAACCACCAGCCTTTCCAATAATTTCACTCTCATTCTATCAAGAAAATATAAAGATGCAAGCCCAAAATATAAAAAATTTTATAAAAAGGGCTTGCTTTTCTCCAACAGATAATATATAATTTCTCTGATGGTGAAAAAAAGGAGGTGAAAAAATGAAACAGATTACTCTGAAAGCGGCCCGCGTAAACGCAGGGCTGTCACAAGTCGACGCTGCGAAGCAGATGCGCAAGGGCAAGCAGACGCTGAGCAATTGGGAGACAGGCAGAACCAGGATTGACGCAGAGTCGTTTTTGGAGCTTTGCCGTATCTACAAAGTCAAGCCGCAGGATATTATTTTGCCCTGAAATTTCTCTAATAGAGAAAATGAAAGGAGGAAACATGGCTCGGAGTGACGATTGCCTGACCATGACGCTGGCTGAGGCCGCAGCCTACACAGGAATAGGCCGTCACCAGCTTGAGTGGCTTCAGGAAAGTGACAAGCGGTTCCCCAGCTTCAAAATTGGAACCAAGACGCTTGTTGATAAACAACTGCTGGCCGAGTACGTCCACCAATTGGCCAGGGACAGAGTGGGGGAGGTGATTATGAACCCGGTGGTTGCCCAGATTGTGGCGGGCAGAAAATGAAAAAGCCCCCACCCGCGAGGACAGGTGGGGACCGAGCAATTGAAAACTATGAAACAAGGCCATGTTTTGTAGTTTTCGAGATGATTATAACACAGAAAGGAAATGAAATCAATGAAATTGGTGACTAATCTGTTGGTCGTAACAGCCGGGATCCTGATAGTGCTGACCGGCTACGTTATGGAAAAGGTTGAAGCGGCCCTTGAGGACAGCTTCCTGGGATATGTGGTTGACGGCCTGATGATTGCGGCCCTGTTCTTTATGGTGATGAGATTGCTGCAGTGGGCCGTGTGGGTGATGTGAAAGGAGATTCAAAATGGCAGGAATTGAATTATACAACAAAGTAAAGACGCCGCCGGACGGAGCTTGGAAACCTATTAAAGGCGGCCCTCTGGCAGGCAAGACGGAGATAAACCCCCAATGGCGTATTCAGGTAATGACGGAAGTGTACGGCCCCTGCGGCATCGGCTGGCGGTTCGAGCTGACCGAGGAAAAGACATACACCTGTCCCGCCGGGCAGATTTTACTCTTTGTGGAAGTAGCACTGTATGTGGTGGATCCGGAAAGCGGACAGTGGTCTGAGCCCATTTACGGCTGGGGCGGTGATTTTATCATAGAGAAGAACAAGAACGGCCTGGTGGCCAACGATGAGGCCTACAAAATGGCCCTTACCGATGCCCTCGGCAACGCTATGAAATGTTTGGGCGTTGGTTCAGACGTTTACATGGGCCTGTTTGATGGCAAGAACGACAACAACAAGGAGAACAAGGGAAACTACGACGGTTCCAAATATGCCAAGGAAGATTACTCAGAGCGGCGGGAAATAGGCCCGGCTCCCAAACAGCAACAGCCAGCGGCCCAGCAGAACACAACGGAACGCCGGAATGAACACGGCGAGTTGTTGATTACCCAGCCGCAGCAGAAGAGAATGTTTGCAATTGCCGGGAGAGGCAACGAGGAGATTGTGAAACAGGTGTTGATGAACCACGGCTATGTTTCTTCCGGGGACGTCACGAGGCATGATTACAACCAAATCTGCACGGAGATTCAGGACATTGTTAAACAGAATGGGTGATGTAAGTGCCAAAGCACGATTTTTTAATGAGCTATGAGCTGGAGGCCGTGTTCGACAGCTTTACGGACGAGCAGGCCGGACGGCTCATCAAGGCGGTGTTCGACTACGAGAAGCGCAAAGAGCTGCCGGAGTTTGGCGACCCGCTTCTGAAGATGATATTTGACACAGTTATCCGTCAAAAGTCAGATGCGAATGCGGAGGCCTATAAACAGCGGTGCGAGCAGCAAAGGAAGAACGCCGAGAAACGTTGGAAGGGCAAGAAAAATATGCCATCGCATACCACCGCATACAATGGCATGCCAAATATGCCACCGCATGCCAACGATGCCAAACATGCCGATATTGATATTGATATTGATAAATCAATATCAATTAAGGACGAAGCTGCAAAACTCACACAAGAGTTTTTGCAGCTTACCGACGGAATTAAAATTGCAACCGGGAAGAAGCTCAACCTTATGAGGAAGTACCGGGAAATGAGACAAGAGGCCCCCAAGGAAGAAGTTGACCGACAGCTTTTAGACTACTTGGGCCAGGAATAGGAGGATTTGAAATGAGAGACAAAGTTTATATGCCAAAGACGGCTGTAGAAATCACTTACCCGGAAGGAACCGAGATTTTTATTATGGTTGAAGACGAAAAGAACGG
Organism: uncultured Prevotellaceae bacterium; assembly: GCA_947166905.1. Taxonomy (GTDB): domain Bacteria; phylum Bacteroidota; class Bacteroidia; order Bacteroidales; family UBA932; genus Cryptobacteroides. The sequence goes on from CAMVFZ010000014.1 coordinate 31,715, forward strand.
AAAGCTTGAATGCTGCGAGATTGCCAATAGAAAGGGCTCAGGAATCCGCTTTACCATGCCTCTGAATGCTTTGGTTGAAGGGATTGCGAAACTTCCACAGCCTATCAGGAAGATGTCAGCAATGAAATGTATTCTTGAAATTTCCAAGGCCGGGGATTTTGACATTCCCAAAGAAATTAAAGACTTCCCAATTGACGCCTTTATGGAAGTGATGAAATACAAAGGGAGGCAGGACAATGGATAAACTTTCTATCAGTGATACAGGCGTGGAAGTGACGTTCCCAGAGGATTGCGAGTTTACCTGCTTAGTGGCCAACAAAAAGAGCAAGAAGCTTGAGGCCGGAGGAAACTGTACCGATGAACACAGAATCACATTCCCGCTGGTTGCTTTGGGGGCTGAGATCGCAATGCTCCCTGACGGAATTAGACAGTATGTTGTGGAAAAGGCGTTCTGCTATATTGCGGAAAAGGCCGGAATGAAAATGAAAGTTGAAAAGCATGTAGAGGAACCGAAGTGGACAACCTGACCATTGAGGGAAACCCTGTAAAGCGAATCAGTATACTGAATTATTTGGAACGGAGGAACAAAAAATGACATTTGAAGACAGCGTGATGCTGACGAGAGCAGTTGAAGTAATACACAAACTTCAGGAGGAAGGAAAGGTTGCAGGAACAGTAAGTGTTGGCGGCTATGGCTACACAGACGAAGGAGAAAAAAGGCATTACCGCACGGAGGTGTTTATGGTTAGCACGGATACGCCGGAAGGGCTTCCTGCCGGGGAAATCAGTTACACACCGAGAAAGGGAGATGATTACCCGTGGGAAGCTGCCGTGGTGGTTAACAACATCAGGTATTATGCACTTATCCCCAAGGACGAGTGCTGGAAGCTATATTTGGATTTTGCGGCGTAAGGAGGATTTGGAAATGGAAGCTATTGCGGTTGGAACAGTAACAGATGAGGAAATGGCAATGTTGACAAGAATGAAGGCCGAACCGAGTTTTATGATGCCTTGTCAGGCCCCGGTCGTTCTCCCGGCAGAACAGGCCCAGCCGGAATCAATGGAGACGGTGTACCAGGGCTTCGTTGTGGAAGATATGAAAGCGGCGGATTGGGCCTGCCGGAAAGTTGTCCGCTACATGGAGCTGAAAAAGCAGATTGATGATTATGTCAAGGAAGAGATTGCCCGCCTGAAAGAGTATCAGGCCCGCATGGACTCGGAATATGACGACCACATCAATTTCCTGACGGCGAAGCTTCAGCCTTTTGCCGAAGCACAGATTGAGGGAACCAAGAAGAAATCATTCCGGCTCCCCGGCGGCAACTTACAGTTCCGCACCAACTATGACGTGACCAAGGACGATGAAAAGCTCATGGCCTACGTCAAGGACACATGCCCGGAATACATCGAGGTTGAGGAATCTGTGAAATGGGGCGACTTCAAGAAACAACTCACCTGGACGCCAAAGGGCGTTGCCGTAACCCCGGACGGTGAGGTTTTGGACTTCATCTCCCGGACGGAGAAAAAATCGTTCAAAGTTGAAATCTAATTTGTGCGTTAATCAACCAATTTTGCCCCGCCTTGCAAGTTTTATATACAACCTGTATAAATTATCAAGTGCGGGGTGAAAATTGGTATATGAGTGCGAGAGGCACCAAAGAATTGATTTATGAAAAGGAGAGAAAACCATGGGCAGAAGAAAGAAAAACGAAAACACGGAAACCAGCAAGGAATTGGCGGTAGTCAACGCTGAGGTTGGCGAAGTACAGGAAGTCACGGAAAACGCGGAAGCAACCGAGGCTGAGTTCACCGAGGCCAGGGAAGTGAAACAGGAAACCGAACAGCGGGAGCCGGAAGCATTGGAACTGACAATCGAAGCGGATTTGTTCTCCGGCCTGAGGGACGCATTCAATTCCACGCTGCAGGCCCTGCTGGAAAAGGTGACGAGCCGGGAAGTGGACGAAGGGGAAGTGAACCTGAAGCTGACCATCTCGCTGGAAAACCAAAATGTGCTGGGGCATAACGTTGTAATTCCCAGCTTCAAGCACGTTGTCACCGGCAACTACAAGGAAAAGATTGAGAACAAGGGCGCGTTTGGAATACCGCAGACCTATCTGTTCAAGAACAGCCACGGCGAGTACGAGCTGAGGGCGTTGGAAGACAATCTTTTCAGCAACGAGCCGGTTGACGCAGAGGCGAAGGAGGCCGAGGCATGAACAGAGTGGTGTTGCTGGGCCGCCTGACAAAAGATCCTGATGTGCGTTACACACAGAATCAGAAGGTTGTATGTACGTTCACCCTGGCCGTTGATAGGCCTTTTGTGAATCAGGACGGCAAGCGCGAAGCTGATTTTATCCCGGTAGTGTTGTGGGGCAAGCCTGCGGAAATGGCCGGGAACAGCTGCTCCAAGGGCCAAAGGTTATGTGTTGAGGGCCGTATTCAGACGCGAACCTATGATGACGAGAACGGAACCCGGCATTATGTCACAGAGGTGGTGGCGTCCGGCTTCGATTATATAGAACGGAAGTCGGACTCCGCAGGAGGCAATCAGGCCCGCCAGCAGGACAGCCCAATGGCAAACATGGGGCAGGAGGTTCCGTTTGACGAGGAAGTGCCGTTCTGACGGAGGGAAGCATGGATTTATTCGTTGATTTTATCAAGTTCGCCATGTGTATGGCGTGCGCTTGCGTGTTCGTTATGACGATTGCTGTCATATACACGGTGTACAAAATCTGAAAAAAGGAGACAAGGCCATGAAATTCAAAGTATTGCGGGTGTGGGGAAGCTACAACCCGGCGGGAATCACGTTCAACCCAGGCTACTACGCGCTGGCGGCCTGTTTGCTGAGTGATATGTCAGTCGAGGAGGCCATTGCAAAAATCATATTGGGAAAAGATGTCAGCGAGGAATTCAAGCCGCAGCGGAAAACCAACAAGCGGGCCGAAATCCGCAAGGCCTACCTGCGGGGCGTGACGGACTACCAGGAGCTGGCAGATATGTTTCATACAGACAAAAGATATGTGTGGCTGGCCCTGACCGACAAGGGAATTGTGAAGAAGAAGGACTATTTCTTCAGGCTCAGCGATCTAATGGAACACGAGCCACAGTTATCACAGAAGGAGATTGCCGGAAGGCTGGGCTGCGGCCTGAGTACAGTGTCAAGGCTTATTCGGGAATGGTACAAACAGCACGGGATTGGATATTTTGGGTGATTGCCATGGTGAAAAAGAAAATTGCTGTCGAGGACATGATTGACAGCCTGGTTGAGGACATGAAGCGGGAATATTCCAATTGGCTGCACATCAGGGAGAACGGCTGCCGCGACCCTTTTTGGACGGACGGCGCCAACATGAACCTTACCCGGAACCATATCCTGTATGACAAAGCCAATATAGCCAGGCTCTGCGAGGAAAAAGGCCTGCTGTTGCCGGACGAATACTTCGCCACGCCAACGCCGCCTGAGGTTGAGAACACCTACATGGCGAAGGGTGGCGAATACAGGGAGCGGCGCATGAGGACGATAGGAACCAGCGCGAACAACTTTACGTTCAGGCCGCCGCCGATTCCGGCAGACGAGCTGGCGTTGTTTTAGGGAGGAAGCATGGAAAACGTTGAGATGATAGACCACAGAACCTACAAGCAGATAAAGCACATGAACCGGGAGGAAATCAATGCTTTCAGCCGCAGGCTGGCCAAGAAGGGCTTCGAGAAGGGAATCAAGGCCGCTTCGATTGCCCTGTTCTATGCTCTGCGGAAACAGTACGGCTTCGGCAACCAGAGAATTGAGCGGGCTTTTGATATGCAGGCCAGCCTGTTAGATGATATGTGGCGTGGCAAAAAGCGTGTAGAGGAGCTGCAAAACGAGCTGGTAGAGGCCGGGATTGATTGTTTAAGGGAGGACGATACGTGAGAGACAAAAAGGCAATAAAGGCCATGAAAGCAATCAAGAGATACTGTAAGAAACATGAGTATTGTTGCGGTTGCGCGTTTTATCACGCCGGGGAAAAAGCACTCGAAAACCTGTGTATGCTTTATAACCACCAAAACCCGGCCTATTGGAAATTGGAGAAACAAAAATGATGAAAAAGCTGATTATCCTGTTCGCCGTGTTTTGGCAGACGCTGAACATCTCGGCCTACTGTCATACCGGGAACAGGACAGCTTCCGGGGTGTGGCCTGTGGCGGGCGTGACCTGCGCTGCAGACCACCTGCCCTTTGGGAGCAGGATAACATTGCCGGACGGCTCCGTGTGGGTAGTACAGGACAGGTTCGGAGCGGGCTGGAAAGACCATTTAGATCTGTTTATGGACACAGAAAAGGCCTGCTGGGATTGGGGCCGACAGTATTTGACCTGTAAAGTGGAGGTGCCGGATGATTCTGAACGAAGTGTTGGGAGAATTCAAAACCTGTACTTGCCCTGCCTGCAAGGGCCGCGGCAAAAGAAAAGCGCTGTTTTTTGATTATTGGTTTAGATGCGAACTATGCAATGGCCGAGGCGTTGTTGATAAGGAAAAGGCCAGGGATTGGATGAAACCAATTACATTACACAAGGAAAATGCTGATTTAGATAACGGAGGTGCCGGAATGACAGAACCAAAGTTGAAACCTTGTCCATTCTGTGGGGGAGAAGCAGAAGTTTTTGTATCTGATGTTACGGATAGAGCAGTAATATATTGCAGAGGTTGCGATGCACAAATACAAATGAAGCCAAACGAGCAAGAAGCAATCGAAGCATGGAACAAGCGTGTTGGTGAGGTGGCAGAATGATTTGGAAAGAAATTGTGTGCAAGGCAGGAAGATGTCCTCACAAGGATTGTAAGCACCATAAATGCCATCTTCCGCAAAACGGAGTATATAACGGGCAATTATTAAGCGAACTTGAGTATGAAATCGAAAACTTTCCAAGGCAAAACAAATGCCCTTATGGAGAGAAATGGATAGTAGGAAAAGGTTTAGCGTGGAGAGGTTGGGAGGTGGCAGAATGAAATGTTCTGACTGTAATGGTACAGGGAAAAGCAAGTATGGTTACAATCAACCTTGCACACATTGTTATGGAAAAGGCTTTGTAGAACCGCTGACCAACGAAGAATATATCCACCGGGCCTCTACAGAAGAACTTGTTAAATTTTTCTGTGAGAAAGCGGCAGAAATTGACTGTATAGCAGGGAACCCCTACCAAGAAGAGGATTTTAAAGAGTGGTTAAAGGAGAAATACACGCCAATTTCGCGAGGCCAGGAAAATGGTTTCGAGTAACTTTCAAGATTTTTCAAGGGAGATGATGAGAGGAAATGGTTAAAGTGCAAGGTGCAGACGCCGAACTGAGGAATTGCCCATTCTGTGGCAACGACCACTTGTGTATTAGCGTAGAGAAAGGAAACGTATGTGTCCTATGTGACTTCAATGAAGATGGCTGCGGCGCCAGCAGCGGGTACAGAGGAAGTATTGCCGAAGCAATAGAGGCCTGGAACCGCAGATATGTGCCGCCACCGCCGCCGTTATGAGGTGCTGATATGAGGCAGAGAAAATACAAAGTCACAATTACCATTGAGGCGACCATGAATGTCGGAACGGACGGCGAATACGCCCAGGAAGAAATGGCCATTTGGTACGCCGCCAAGGAAATACAGAAACTTTTACAGGGCCGGGCCGAGATTGGACGCTGGGACGGCAAGGCAACGGAAATAACACATTTCGAGTAGCTAACGAGTAAGTAACGAGTAGGTGATTAGCATGGCAAATACAATACTTGGAATTATGGCAAGCGTATTATTGCTAATTATTTATGTGATTATCGTGCAGGTTTATGTAGTAGTGGTAATATATATGTTTCGTGCCATAAAACACGGATTCCAAGTAATCATCAAGCTGTTACATGGTGGTAATTTAAGTGACGAGTAAATTTTGAGTGCGAAGTAGTTGCGAGGTTGTTGCGAGGTTATTGCGAGGTACACAAAATGAATAAAAAATCTTGTTTAAACTGCGTATATTGCAGGATTGTTGAACCAAAAGGCGTGAAAATGCCTGTATGTGATGCGGGGAGCGGCCTTGCCTGCTTCATCGTGGACGAGGAAAAAGAAGCTGAGAACTGTGTTGATTACGAGCCTGCGGAGGTGAGCAAATGAAGAAAGTATTGGCCGCGAGTGTGAATAAGCTGCTGTTGTTCGACACCCAGGAAGATTTTGAGAAGCACATCAAATTCCTGAAGGAGAGGAAAAGACAATACGCCATTATGGCCAGGCAGGAAGTTGACGGAAAGCTGCGCGTCCTGATTAAGGAACAGTACAACAACAACGACCTGCTGTAATACCAAGCCCGCCTGTATTTTACAGGTGGGCTGTACCAATCAAAGGAGTGATGAATTGTGATTAGAAGTTTAGGCCATGAATATACTGTGAAGCTGAACGTCTCTGTTGAGATTAAAGTGACAGGACACAGCGGAGATGATGCCGGGGACAACGCTGTTGAGGCCGTGGAGGAAGCGTTACAACAAATCGGAGCCGAAGCGGAGGCCGAAGTGCTGGAATTGGAACGCGGTGAAGAGGCCTTAGATGTGACGGAGGACGAGTGATGGATTCTATCCTGACTAATGACAACGATAGCTGTTATCTCTGCAGGCTTGAAAAGAAGTTCACCCGGAGGGAGTGCTTCCACCACATTTACGGCGGGCCGCTTCGGAACACCAGCGAGCGCATGGGATTTAAGATTCCGCTGTGCAATAAGCATCACAACATGGGAGACCGGGCTGTGCATTTTAACAGAAAGTTGGATCTAATGTTGAAGCGCCAATGCCAGGCCAAGTTTGAAGAAACACATTCCCGGCAGGAATTTATGAAGCTGATAGGCCGGAACTACCTGAGCTGCGTTGACGATTATATTGAGGAAATCACGGATTTGCTGAACGGAGGGAAACAATGAGCGAATATTACAAGCTTCTCATCACAAAGGAGAGGAAGAACGGCACGAAATTCTCAATGTCGGTAGCTTATGAGATGCGGGCCGAGTGCCTTGTGGCCGCAGAAGAAGACTTCGAACGCTGGAAGAAACAGCCGGACGTGATAGAGCTTTACCTGTTCCGGGTAGATTACAAAGGCGTGAAAGAGCTGCGGAGGTACGAGAAATGAGCGGAGACGTTAGCGGATACCTGATATGCTCTGTATCGGCCCTGGCCTGGTGTTCTGACCGGGAAGGGGCTTTGGAAGCTGCAAAAAGGCTGAACGGCAAGAAAGCAAATGTTGATATGATTGTGCGGTCTGTGCTTACGAATGGCACTATGGGCGGTGACATAACGCTGGTAGATGACGAGGGTGTCAAAGAATACAGGAAAGTTGAGGTGAAAAAACATGAGTAATTGGGGCGCGCCTCAGTGGGTGATACTGTTCTTCCTAATAGTGGGCGAATTACAGAGCATCTGCAGAAATGTTGACTTAGCCATTAAAGCTGACGAAGAGATTGCGGAACGCGCAATCAGGGACAGAAGGAATTGGCAGGGTAATATTTTCAGCCATGCGGTATTGACGCTGATAATTGCCTATACGCTGGCGAAAGGAGGCTTCTGGTAATGGCAGACGAGAAGAAACCGACAGCGGCGCAGATTAAATACGCCTATGACCTGATTGATAAGCTTGGCTACGACAGGGACGATTACGATTTCGACAAGATGACGCGGCAACAGGCAATCCGGCTTATTGCCCAGCTTAAAAGGGAATGGGAGGGCTGAACGTGAGCGAAACAACAGCGAGGTGGATTGAAGAAAACACGCGGACGAAATCATACAAGTTCGTGTGTTCTGCCTGCGGAAAAGTGGCTTATGACACGCCGATTTGCGGAGATAAGCATTGGGCGACCAAAAGGCCGTGTTCGTTACAATACTGTCCGCACTGCGGGGCCAAAATGGATTTAGGGCCGAAGAAAACGCCAACGGACGGCGAGGCATTAAAGGCCTTGAAAACACTTACGGAATACTGCGGCTGTGTTTCTTGCGGAGATTGCAAGATTAAGAAAATCGTACATTGTGACTACGACAAGGAATGGAGCGAGGAAATGATGGCGATACCGATGTATTGGGACAGCGAACTGTTGAAGAAGCTGGAAAAGGAGGAAGCGAATGCCAACGTCGAATGTGCCGAATGACAACGTGAACCACCCGGCCCACTACACCCAGGGCGGCATTGAGTGCATTGACGCCATCAAGGCCAGCATGGGGGCCGAAAAGTTCAAAGGATTCCTCAAGGGCAACGCCATGAAATACCTGTGGCGGTATGAGATAAAGGGAGGCGTGGAAGATTTACGCAAGGCCCAATGGTATTTGGACAGACTTATAAAGGAGCTGGAAAAATGAGCATAGGAAGATGTAAAAGATGTGGAGCAGCCGTTCTTTGGATAAAGACGCCTGCCGGAAAGAATATGCCATGCGACCCGGCGGCTGTAACCTATTGGAAAGACAGCAACGGCAAGGGCCGCGTTGTAACTCCCAACGGCGAAGTTGTCCGTTGCAGCTTTGACGGAAACCCTGACGAGGCAACAGGCTGGGGCTATATCCCTCATTGGGGGACCTGCACGCACCCTGATGAGTTCAGGAGGAAGAAATGAGAAACACGAGAGTGCGGAGGAAAGGCCTGCTCCCCTGCCCTCACTGCGGTGGCCGGGCAGGAGTATATGAAGATTACACAGGCTGGTGGCTGGTACAGTGCGAAAAATGTGGGGCCTCAACGTTGAAAAGGAAAACCGCTGAGGAATGCGTTGAGGCCTGGAACAGGAGGGTAAACGACCATGGTAGAGTGTAGGAATTGCGAGGGCACAGGCGTTGTCCGGGCAATTACCGGGGCGCAAATGCGCTGCCCTGTGTGCGAAGGGCGCGGCGTGATATTTGACAGAAGTTTGTCCCCGGCAGACTTTGACGGCATTGATTTATCCAACGGAGAGAGCTTCACGAGAACGAGAATGAGCCGGAGGGCCAAGATGCGGGCCATGACGGACGAACAGTTGGCTGAATATCTCGTGGAGAACGCGGAGGAGCTGGAAGCACCTGACGGAGATTACCATAAACACGCTGAGAGATTTGCCTTAGGCTGGCTACAACAGGAGGTAGAGGAATGAGCCAAAAGAGAACAGTGAGGAAAAAGAACGAACATGATGACGCGCTGGACGCGTTCAAAGTTTTGGACGAATATTGCCGGAACCACGCAAAAGACCTTTGTGAGAGCTGTGCCTTTAAACCGAGCCAGGGAGACGCTGACGAGGCCGCCTATGGGTGCGGAATGATTGCCGGGCTGATGTATTCGGAGAAATTCAACGAGATCTGTGAGAGGGCCAGGAAAAGGGCAGGTGAATTGGCAAATGGCGCTGATTAAACTGACAATGGGAGCGAAAGACATTAGAGAGTGCCTTGACGGACAAAAAGTTTATGTCAACACATCACAAATCACATGCTTTTACAGGGAGCCGGAGAAAGACACAACAGTAGTGGTGTTAAGCAACGAGAGGCCGGTGTTGTATGTGACAGACATGCCGGAAAAGATTGCCGCGAAGATTGAGGGCGCAGAACACCCGGAGTGCAGATTATAGGAGGTGCGGAATGCTGAATTTTAAGAACAAGCAGCTGTGTGATTATATCCTCAGGCAATGGAGCCATTGGGGCCAGCTTATGATGTTGCTGGAGGAAATGGCAGAGCTTGCCAAGGCGACCTGCAAGATTATGCGGCAGACCGGGGACAAGCCCGTATGTACAGAAAACTTCCGGGAAGAATTGGCCGACGTGGTGGTTATGATAGAGCAATGCAAGATGATGTTTGACATCTCTGATTGGGAAATCAACCAAAGGGCCAGCGAGAAGCTGGAAAGAGCCATTAAAAGAAATGAGGTGAGCCACAATGAAGCCACTATTGATGAAGCTGATTATCCCGGTGAAACCCCGGACGAAGAAAAACTCCCAGCAGATACTGAAAGCGGGCAATAAACGCTGGATTGGGCCGTCAAAAGAGGCCCTGGCCTTTGAAAGACAGTGCGGCTGGTGGGTAAAACAGGCATACCGACTTAAAATTGCCGAGCCTGTTAACGTCAGGGTGCGCTTCTTCATGGAATCCAAGCGGAAAGTTGACCTTACCAACCTTTTGGAAGCCATTGACGACGTCCTGGTGAAATATGAAGTCGTTGCGGACGACAACGCGAACATCATCGCGGGCCATGACGGCAGCCGGGTGTACGTTGACCGGGTAAGTCCCCGGCTGGAAATTGAGATTGAATCTATTGAGATCGCTGACATGAGGAACCACTGTTCCTTTGCAGAAGAACCGGGATTTGTGCGGTATTGAGGTAACGGAAATGAAATATCAGTACAACGATTATGTGGAGGCCGTCAAGATGTATCTCCAAAAGTATGAGGAGTTCAAGGCCTATGTGAAGACGCTGGAAGACCAGATAGCCGAGTACGAGGAACGGCTGGCAAAGGAAGGCCCCGCTGCCAAGACACAGGTATATAGCAAGGCCCCCGGCGGCAGCAACCGGCCCGGAAGCATTCAGGAAAGCTACTGTATGCGCCGGGAGTTTATGCGCTCTGAGATTGAGCGTATGCAACAGGAAGTGAACGAGACGCAGACAGTGCTGGACAGGCTGGACTTCGCCATTAACAGGCTCGGTGATAATGACAGGAAACTCATGCGGGAGCATTGGATTGAAGGCACTTCGTGGGAAAAGACGGCCGAGCTGATACACGCCAGCACCGGCTACTGCAGGAACAGGAGTAAGAAGATTTTTGTCAAATTGGCCGGAATGATGTTCGGCCCGCACGCCACCCCACTTAATCTGCGTATGATATTTTACAAGGGCCAGCAGGGCGAGCTGTGCAGCAACCCTCTACTCCTTGCGAACACTGTGACAAAATTGAACAAAATTTAGCAGATTTGAGCAGAAACGCAACAAAAGTTAACAGATTTGAGCAGAAGTGTGTATTGAATGGTGTTGCGTTCCGGGATTATGATAAGACCGTGGAAGTGTGATGAGCTTTCATTTCAAATCCTGCCTAAACAAGACGGCGTCAGTTAAAAGCTGGCGTCGTTTTGTTTTGCAGAGAAAACACAAGGAGGAATGTTTGTGGAGACCAAGACCGTAAAACTTAGCAGGCTGAAAATTGCCGACTACAATCCGCGGCAAGACCTGCAGCCGGGAGACTCCCGGTACGAGAGCATCAAAAAGAGCGTGGACAAATTTGGGCTTGTCGTTCCCATCATCGTAAACAGGAACGGCATGCGAATCATCAGCGGCCACCAGCGGTACAAAATCCTGAAGGCCCAGGGCGTGACGGAAACAGAAGTAATCATTGTCGAGCTGGACGAAGAAAAAGAAAAGCTGCTTAACCTTGCCTTGAACAAGATCCGTGGACAGTGGGACATGACAAAGCTGTCCGAGCTGCTGCATGAATTTGACGACGAGCAGCTATCGTTCACCGGCTTTTCGGCAGAGGAAATCGAGGCCCTCACGGAAGAATATGAGGAGGCCCTTGAGGACGTTATCGGCGAAACCGCGCCGGAAGATGAAGAAAAAGACGCACAGGAAGGCACCGAGAAAGACCGAGAAGCAACGGAAGAAGGCGTGCTTGTGTATCTCTCCTTTGAGAAAAAAGAGGACGCTCTCGCATGGTTAGAGGCGCATAAAATCAAAAAGACATTCGGCGCCACAAATAACATTAACATCAACGTAAAGGGTGGTGAATACGATGTTGACGGAGATTGAGTTAAGCAAAATGAATCCTGCGCCGTACAACCCGCGCATCACCCTGACGGAAGATATGCCGGAATACAAGGCCCTGAAGTCGAGCCTTGAAGAATTTGGCGAAGTGGAACCTATCGTATGGAACAAACAGACCGGGAATATTGTCGGCGGCCATCAGAGATACAACGTACTCAAGGCTATGGGCGTCAAGAAAGCGCTCGTTTCTGTAGTCGACATTCCAGAAGAAGAAGAAAAGGTCCTGAATGTGGCCCTGAACAAGGTTAGCGGTGATTGGGACGAAGAAAAACTCAAGGAAGTGCTGGAAGGCCTGGACGTGGAAGATATAAACGTGACGGGCTTCAACATGGACGAAATCGCGCTGATTTTGGAAGATGACGGCGGTTTTGAAGATGTGCTGACCGACACGCTGGAAGCCTCTGAAGAACTCAACGAGGAGGCCGGGCAGTACGGCATGAGCTATGTGATAACGCTGCATTTTGAAGATGCCGACGCTGCGAGGGCCTGGGCAGAAAAGGAACAGATTGAAATGAACCTGAAGCCTGGAACCACAACTACTGTTATCCGCGTGGAGGCCAAAGAATGATTATCGTGGTAATCGGTCAGTCCGGGGCCGGCAAGACTACCTTTGTGAAAAACAACTTCCTGCAAGGAGAGTGCGAAATCGTTGACGACATCGTGCCATATACCACAAATGGAAAATACTGCGTTATTGGCAAGTATTTTGTTGGGAGACGCACGGAGGGAACCGATACACTCAGTTACTCAGCACAGGAAAAGATTCGCAATCTCGTGCAAAAGCTCGTGAAAGAGGGCAAGGATATCGTCATGGAAGGCGACAGGATAAACAACCGGGCGACCCTTGCTTACATTTCCATGCTGAAAGTTCCTGTGAAGATGTATCTCGTGACGTGCGGCCTCGAAACGTCCATAAAACGGCTGCGCTCTGCCGGAAGCAAAATCACGGAGCCGTTCCTGAAAACAACCCGGACAAAGTCCCATAACAATTATGCCAAATGGAGCAAACGCTTCAATGGGGAGGTTGTCGTTACCGATGGAGAAAATTGATTACAGGAAAGAACGCTGGGAGGGCTGCAAGGCCTACCACATTGCCGGAATGAAGATGGACGAGGTCGACCCGGCCTGCCCTATGCTGAAATACATAGCGCGCCATTTAAAGCTGACAGTTGACCAGCGGTTTTGGCTCGCGTGGCTGTACTCAACCTGTTATTCGGCTCCCACGGCATTTTATATGATTACACACCTGCCCTCGTCCCGGACGCTGGACCCGGTGGAGATGAATGTATGGTGGAAGGCCCATAAACATCAAATGGTGTTTGAGAGCGACAGGCGTTATGTGAAGAACATGGACGAATTTCCGAAAATGTTCGAGAGCTACCGAAAGTACACCGCCATTGGCGAGTACAAGGCTTTCGCAAGGCAGAAAAAAGGGAATCCGGGCGCAACCTATGAGGCGATCTACAAAGACGTGGAAAAGAAACTCTACTTCTTTGGCAGATACAGCATCTTTATGTACCTGGAAACCATTTACAACCTGACACACTTTCCGATGATGGCTACCGGGCTGAATTTACGGCAGGCCCGGACGAGCCGGAACGGAGTGTGCTTCGCCCTGGGTAAAGACCATTGGGCCCGGAAGGAAAAGGAAGCCGTCCGGCTGAATGCTGACCAATACAAATATCTCCAATACCACCTGAAACGGCTGTACACGGAATTGAAAAGGGAACACCCTGAGGTCCCCACCACCTATTGGAATTTGGAGACGTCCTTATGTGCCTACTACAAGCTTTTCAAACCGACACGCTACGCCGGGTATTACATTGACCGGCAGATGACGGAGATTGAGAAGATGCAGAAGCTGGCCCCAAAGGGCGCGGATTGGAGTCTCCTGTGGAAGTTCCGCAAAGAGCATTTCAACCCCAAGGCCTTAGGTGAGGTTATGGGCTACAAAGGAATCAGGAAAGAGCAGATGAATTACTTCCTGAACACCGGGCAATACACGGAGGAGCCGATGCCGTCGGTTGACTACCAATGAAAGTAAGGAAATTCGCCGGGACAAAGGAAGATTGGCAGCTCCTGCACGATATATGTTATGGCTGCGGGAGCGACAGCGTCAAAAACACGTACCCTTACATCAGGGCTGCGCAATATTACAGCGGCTCCAAGTTCATATGTGATATTTTTGACGAGGCCGGATTCTTTTGCGGAATACGCAACGCAACCCATGTAAGGGTAATTGCCATAGCCGCCATGACGGAAGGGCAGAGAAAAGGATTCGGCAGGAGAATGCTCCACTATGAGATGAAAAAGGCGAGTGCCGCCGGAATACACGAACTGACACTACGGACGTCCCAAAAAGAACAGGGCGTCCGTTTTTGGCTGGCGGCGGGCGCAAAGTTTACCGGGAGGAAAGACACAGATTGGGTAATGAAAATACGATTCTAAAAAAGGACTACTCAAGCCCGCGCTGGACAAACGAGCTGCTGGACTGCTCAATGCCCATGAGCTTTGACACCTACAGCAAATGTGCCTATAACTGCCTATACTGTTTTGCGTTCTTCCAAAAAGACCACAACGTAAAAGGCTACTCTGCGGGAAAAGGCCCTATCTCCATTCGGAGTGTGGATCCGGCAAAGGTAATAGCACTCTTTGAGGGCGCGTTCAAGAATGACCGAACCGCCAGCAAGAACAACCAGCAATTCTATCCGTACATACAGGCCCGGAAGATAATGCAATGGGGCGGCCTTGCGGACGAGTTCGACGAATGGGAGCGCAGATTCGGAATCACACTCGAGCTGCTGAAATACTTTGATAAGATTGACTATCCTTTATCATTCAGTACAAAGGCGGCCTGGTGGACACAAGATGAGCGTTATATGAGCCTGTTCAGGAAGCACACTCACAATTGGCACGTGAAAATAAGCATCATAACCCCTGACGATGCCAAGGCAAAGAAAATGGAAATGGGCGTGCCTTCTTCAACGGAACGGCTGGCCGCTATCAAAAGGCTGGCCGATATTGGCATTCATGTAACCCTGCGGCTGAGGCCTTTCATAATTGGAGTTTCCGAAGGCTGGCGGGAGCTGATTAAAAAGGCTCACGACGCCGGGGCCGACAGCGTTACAACGGAGTTCTTCTGCATGGAGTCCCGCGCTGACGAGAAGCTCAAGAAACGTTATGCCGCCATGAGCAAGATATGCGGCTTTGACCTTTACGGATTTTACATGAAGAACAGCAGGCAGAGCGGGTACAAGAGATTGAACCGGGGCCTGAAAGCTCCAATCATTCACAAGATGAGGGACTATGCCCACAGCTTAGGCATGCGGTTCCATGTATCGGACGCGTTCTGCCGCGAGTGCAACGACGCCTGTAATTGCTGCGGCGTCCCGCCGGAATGGGGAGTGAGCCAGACAGGGAACATTGGACAGGCCATTATCGTTGCCAGGGAAAAGGGTGTTGTGAAATACAGCGACGTTTACAAGGACCTGCCTAAATACATGAACTTCCCATGGGTAAGCGCGGCGAATTTCAACACCGGGAATAATCGCAACCGGGCCTTGCAGTATGAAACAACCATGGAAGAATTTGTGCATAATAATTGGAATTCTGTTAAAAAAGCCACTTCCCCGGCCAAAGGCTATGGCGGAGTTTTATTGCCTGCCGGATTGGACGAGAATGGCGACGTGATTTACAAATACAATCCTTTGGCGCGAAAGGACACAAAGAAATGAGGGGAGGACGATGCGAAATGACTTGAAGCCGTGGGATAGACAACCGGGCGAAAGCAACCCCGCATACGCCGCTTTTCTCGCTTACCTGAGAATGAACAGGGACGGTGGATTCAGAAACCTGTCAGAGCTTGCTAAATTGTTGGCGAAAAGTAGACAATTATTGGACGGCTGGAAACAGAGGTGGAAATGGCAGCAACGCTGTGACGAATGGGACAAAACCACACTCGAACAGGAGCGTCTCGACCTTATCAAAGAACGACAGAAGATGATAAAAAACCACAAGGCTATTGGACACGCCTTACAGGGCACCGCACTCGAGGCCCTTAAGGAGTTCAAGAAGAAGGACAAAAAAGTCGTCTACCTCAAGGATATTGTGGCCGCTCTCAGGATCGGCGTGGCTATTGAACAGCAGGCCGCCGACACAGAACTGAGAATCCGCAGGCTGGAATTGGAGAATGAAAAGCTCAAGGCCGAGGGTGAGAAGCTCAGGGCCGAAATCAGGGCCGGGCAGGAAGACGAAGCCGGAATCACAATCATTGACGATATCCCGGAGGACGCTTGATATGGCAGATGTAAGATTGACGGAACTGATTGCCCCGGCGTTCTATAAAGTCCACAACGCAATGAAGCGGCACGACTATACACATTATTGGCTGAAAGGCGGGCGCGGCACTACCAAGTCCTCGTTTGCCGGTACGGAAGTCGTCAGGCTGCTTCTGAAGAATCCCAAGAGCCATGCCGTTGTGTTGCGGAAAGTGGCCAACACGTTGCGAGGCTCTGTATATAACCAAATCTGCTGGGCCATAGACAAGCTGGGAGCCTCAAGCAAGTTCGTGTTCGGCAAAAGCCCCATGGAAATCGTCTACCGGCCTACCGGGCAGAAGATAATGTTCTTCGGCTGTGACGACCCCATGAAAATCAAATCTATCAAGGTGCCTTTTGGGTACACCGGGATAGTGTGGTTCGAGGAGCTTGACCAATTCTCCGGCATGGAAGAGATACGGAACCTGAACCAATCGCTCCTGCGTGGCGGGGACAGGTTTTGGGAAATATGCACCTTCAACCCTCCGAAGAGCCGCGACAATTGGGTGAACAAGGAAGTCCTTTTTGATGACGAGGACAGGCTCGTACATTCCTCAAATTATTTGGAAGTGCCGCCGAGCTGGTTAGGTACACAGTTCCTGATAGAGGCCGAGAAAACCAAAGCGAAAAACGAGATGGCCTACAAGAATGAATATCTTGGAGAGGTCACAGGAACCGGGGGAACTGTATTTGAGAACGCTGAGGATTTTCGCATGCCTGACGAAATGGTCGGCGAGTTTGACCGCCTCCACCACGGCCTGGACTTTGGCTTCGCCATTGACCCATTGGCCTATGTGGGTATGCACTACGACGCTAAGCATGAAGATTTGTACATCTTTGATGAATTTTATAAGCAGAAGGTGTCAAACAAGAAGGCTGCGGCCATGCTTCAAAAGCGGGCCGGGGAACGGCGAATCATAGCTGACAGCGCCGAGCCGAAATCTATCAGCGAAATCAGGAGTTACGGCCTGAACATATACGGAGCCACAAAGGGGCCTGACAGTGTCGAATTTGGCATTAAATGGCTTCAGGACAGGGCGCATATTTACATTGATAAGAAACGCTGCCCCAATACCTACCGGGAGTTTGTTTCTTATGAATACGAGATGAATAAACAGGGCGAGTTTATCAGCGCATACCCTGATAAAAACAACCATTCCATTGACGCTGTGCGGTATGGCATGAACGACGAAATAAGGCAGCATTATGAGGCGAGCAGCTACTCGACAACTATCAATATCTGAGGTGGTACGAAAATGAACGAGCTGGAAAAAGCAATAAGCATTGATGACAAAAACAAGAGGCTTGTCAGGAACGCCTTTTACGGCAGCGGCGGCTTCAATGACGGCAAATATCTGTGCCGTTACGAACGCGAGACGGAAGCCAACTATAACACCCGCAGGGACCTGGCCTATTACTTCAATTACACCAAGCCGATTGTGGAAGGGGCTGTCGACCCTGTGTTCCGGGAATATCCCACACGGGTTGCGGAACACGATGACGAACGCTGGAATCAGTTCCTGCTCGACGTTGACGGAAAAGGCACTCCCATTGATAAATTCATGGCAGAGGCCGCGCTGGAGGCCAAGCTTGACGGCAGCATATTCATAATGGTGGACAACGCGACAGAAAGCACAGCTACCAACCTGGAGGAATCTATTGCCAACCGGGAGTTCCCCTACCTGTACACACTCAGCGGCAGCGATGTGACCAACTATGTCAGGGACAGGCGCGGACGCCTTATCCTGATAGAGTACATTATCAAATATGACACTGTTGAGGACGGCCACGCCAAGAGAATCTCTGAAAAGTGGAAATGGACAGAACAGGAGTGGAAAGTAATCCGGGAAGGCGTGGAGTTTACAGGCCCAAACAACATTGGAGTAATCCCTGTTGTTCCCCTTGTGGGGGCCGTGGTAGACAAGACCACTTCCGACCCCTTGCGGCCCATGTCAGACTTTGTGCAGATTGCGAAAGCCAACCGGGCTGTGTATAACGCCTGCAGTGAGTTGCGGCAGCGCAATAGATCGCAGGCTTTTTCTATGCTTACCTACCCGGTGCCGGACGATGACAACCCCAAGAATTACAAGGAAATCATCTCCGGCCATGACAATGCGCTGCTGTACAAAGGCGGCACGCCGCCGTCATGGATAACGCCTGACCAGGCCCCTTCCGATATGCTGAAAAATGAGATTCAGATGATTGTCGAGGGCATCTACCGCATGGCTGAGCGGGCCAGCGTGACCGGCGTACAGACACAGACAAGCGGGATTGCCAAGGAGTGGGACAACTTCACTCGTATGCAATCTATATCAGCGTTCTCCAAAGTTTGCCAGCAGGCCGAGCAGACCATAGCCGATATCTTCGGCCTGTATATCCAAAAAGACCTGGACGTGAACGTTGTCTATGCCAAGGACTTCGGCATCACTGACACCAAGGCTGAATTGGACAAGATTACAGCCGCGTTGGAACTCAATATCGGCGGCAAGTTTGATACCGAGGCCAAGAAAGATGTGGCGCGGCTGGTGATGAAAGACCGAGATGACGAGGACATCAAGGAAATCATTGACGACATTGACAAACGCGCTGAGGACATGGACTACTCAGAGGGTGAGGAATAGTGAGACAGGACGAGTTCACCAAAAGCCTCAAGGGCATTTTGGGCTCATACGGCACAGAGTACAGCGAGATTGCCGGAAAGCTTACCCGGAAGATTTTTGAATATATGCAGGCCGGGGACAGCGTGGCGCGGGCCTACAAAAAGGCCATAAAGGAGATTCCATTTGGAAAGCTCAATGCCTCCGCTGTTGAGGACGCTGTATATGAGGCCGCGCTGAAAGGCTACGGCATTACCGCGCCGGAGGTGTTCGCTGGCGTTGAAGGCGAAACCGCACTCCGGCACAGCCTTATGGAAGTGGCCTGGCACAAAGACGGCATGAAACTGTCAACCCGGCTTCATGGCGTGGATAATGTGCTTCGGAACAACATAAAGGACACCGTCCAGCGTTCCCTCAACGCCTACAAGACGATACAGCAGACGGCCAAAGCCTTGTATGACGGCTACGGCAACCCGGAGGACGTCCTTGACGAGGCCAGACTTCCGAAATATCTTGAGAAAGTCAAAAGCCTCGCCATAAAGCTGTACTCAGGAGATGTGGAAGCGGCAAAGCAATCTGATATTTACAAGGCCGCCGTCCACGATCTAAACAAACTGAAGACACCCGGAATGCGGGCCGCCTATAACGATGTTGTGGAAGCGGCCACAGGCAACAGCAAGGGCGCGGAACGCAAAGCCAGGAAGATGACCAAGCTGGGAGCGAGCCAAGAGGAAATTGACAAGATGCTCGCTGCGGAGCGGGAAAAGGCATTGGAAAAAGCTTTGGACGTAGCGGCCAAGGAAAAGACACGTTACTATGCGGAGCGGATTGCCCGGACGGAATCGGCCAGGGCCTACTATGAGGGCCAGCTCGCGGAAGCGGAAAAGGACGATGATGTGTTCGGCTTCCAATGGCGCCTGTCGTCAGCCCACGTCCATAAGGCAAAAGATTGTGATTGCCACATGTACGCTGACCTGGATATTGGCTACGGCAAAGGCATTTACCCCAAGGCTGACGTTCCCAAGCTCCCGGCCCACCCAAACTGTATGTGCCACTTGAAGAAAGTGTTCTCCTGGGAAGTAAAAAAGACCGACGGCAAGGATAAGTTGCCGCCGCAGGATAAAGATACAAACCGCGTGGAAGAGGCATTGAAAGATATTGAGGAAAATGGTACAATACCGCTGACGGAAGATGAACAGCGGGCCGTCAACCAATACATATCATCTGAGGCCTACAAGATAAACGAAAAGCTAAGGAACGGTGAAAGCCTGACCGAAGACGACCAAAAGCTGATAGACGACCTTGACCGGGCCTCAAGCATACGGTAACGCAATTCGATATGAGATGCGGATGACGTAATATAATTTCCACCGGGTTCAAGCGGCTCGTTAAAAGCAGCAAGTTTAACAACAACGATACCATCTTCTTTTGTAAAAAAATCGGCAGGAATAATTAATTCTTCACTGTGGTTGTAGGTTATACCGCTCCAATAACTCATTGTACGTCCGTATTCATCGGAAAATGCATCTTCCTCAGAAATTTCTTTAATGAAATAATGGTTATCGATATTCTTGTAGTCAGCAACCTCAAAGCTGTTAAGAACATCAAATCTATGTTCATAATCACATATATACAGTCCGAAAACGATCTTGTCGTACCCGGTTATCATATAATCTGAACGAAAATCTGCATTGTGTTTTTTTTCATAACCAATATCATGCATACTGTAACTAATATTAATTATCACACTGTCTTTTTTGAAAGAATTTGTGTCAGATCGTACGCCAAGCATAATCGAATCAGGAGCAAATGTGTATGAAAAACCTTTTTCATACTTTGAGTGTTGTACGCATCCCATCATTGTTGTGACAATAATGACGAACATTATTAGAATGAGATATGCTTTATTTCTTTTACGCATAATATGTTTCCTCTTTAAACGATTTGGATTGTCGATATGATTCTATCACACCGGGCAAAGCTTTTCTACTGAAAACGGGGCTG
>CAMVFZ010000015.1 GCA_947166905.1 uncultured Prevotellaceae bacterium
TATGAAAAGACATTACATATATTTAGTTATTGCAGCAGCGTTTGCTGCAGTTCTGGCCAGTTGCGCCAAAACAGTATCTGATGACGAGAAAGCAGAACTCAGGGAGTTCCTGCAGGAATGGATGGCTTACACCCACCCCGGCGTCACCCCCAACAGCAACGGTATCTACATCCTTGAAGAGAAGGAAGGCAACGGAGCCCTTTACAACGACCATGATTACGCCTATATGGAAGTAACCATCGCCGATCTTGAAGGCAATATTTCCTCTACCGACAACATGAAGCTCTCCCAGCAGCTGGGCACTTACAATGAGACCTACTATTACGGTCCTAAGATGTATCCCGGAGGAGACAACGCCAGCGCCGGAATATACTACACCCTCAAAGGCATGAAGAAAGGCGGTACCAGGAAGGTTATCGTTCCCTTCTGGTTCAATACTTACAGCAGGTACGACACCCAGGAAGAGTACTATAAGAAGGCCAACTCAACCACCTCCAGCGTAATGTATACCATAACGCTCAAGGACTTCACCAACGACGAGGAGCAGTGGGAGATTGATTCACTGGAAACCTTCCTTGTTAAGAAGTACAACCAGAAACCGGATTCCCTTTCTTACGGTCTGTACTACTACAGGTTGGCCGAGCCCGACGACGAGGAGGAGTTCGCCAGCGATACCACCATCTACATCAACTACATCGGCCGTCTTCTTAACGGCCAGGTGTTCGACACCACCATCAAAGACACTGCAATTGTTCACAATATCTACAGTACTTCAAAAGAGTATGGTCCCCAGAAAGTTGCATGGGCCAGCAACGCAGAGAGCATAACCCTTGGTTCATCTTCTGTAATCGCCGGCTTCTACAAAACCCTGTGGAACATGCATAAGCACGAGAAAGGCGTAGGTTACTTCATTTCCAAGCTTGGATACACCTCCAGTGGCAGCGGAAGTGCAATACCTCAGTATTCTCCGTTATGCTTTGAAGTAGAGATAGTTGACGAGCCTTAAAAGACAGCATGACAGACTCAGGAATACCGACAGACCTCGGAACCAGGAAAATCAGTTCCTTGCTGGCGAAATATGCAGTCCCCGCAATTATTGCGATGACTGCATCTTCGCTATATAATATGGTCGACAGCATTTACATCGGCCATATCAAGGATTTTGGTCACCTGGCAATATCCGGACTGGCGGTTACCTTCCCTCTGATGAACCTGTCCGCCGCACTGGGAACCCTGGTGGGCGTGGGTGCTGCCACTATGATATCGGTCCTGCTTGGTCAGAAAAACTACAAGGCTGCAAGCAAGGTGCTTACCAACGAGGTTACTCTTAACGTAATTCTTGGCGTGGCCTTCACAGCCCTGACCCTGCTGTTCCTATCCCCTATCCTGCGCTTCTTTGGCGCCAGCGACGATACCCTTCCGTTCGCATCGGGATATATGACCATCATATTGGCAGGCAACGTTTTCACCCACCTGTATTTTGGCCTGAACGCGGTAATCCGGTCCTCCGGCAATCCCAAACTGGCCATGGGCCTGACCCTGTTCACGGTAATATCCAACAGTATACTGGACCCGATATTCATCTTTGTCCTTGACATGGGCATCCAGGGCGCCGCATTGGCTACCATACTTTGCCAGATGATGGCCCTGGGCTACTCCATGACCTATTTCATGGACCAGAAGAAGTTCCTTCACCTGCCAAAGAAAATCTTCGGCCTGGACTGGAGGATAGCCAAGGATTCGCTGGCTATCGGCATGGGGCCCTTCCTTATGAATGCGGCCAGTTGCATAGTTGCACTGTTCATCAACCAGCAGATGAAGCGTTACGGCGGAGACCTCTCCATCGGTGCCTACGGCATTGTGAACCGTATCAGCTTCCTATTTGTAATGATAGTTATGGGCTTCAACCAGGGTATGCAGCCTATTGCCGGATACAACTTCGGTGCAAGGCAGTACTCAAGGGTTAAAGAAGTCTTTTTCCTTACGTCAAAATGGGCCACAGGTGTCGTTTTCATTGGCTTTCTACTGTCCGTGTTCTTCCCGGACATCGCCGTGGCCGCCTTTACCGAGGAACCGCAGCTCAAGGATCTTGCAGCACACGGTCTTAGAACCATGAATATACTATTCCCTATCATAGGCTTCCAGATGGTTGCAACCAACCTCTTCCAGTGCCTTGGTATGGTGCACAAATCAATAATACTGTCCCTTTCGCGCCAACTTTTGTTCCTGGTGCCCGCCGTCTTCCTGCTTCCGCTTGCATACGACGTGGACGGCGTGTGGTACGGTTTCCCTCTGTCAGACTTCCTGGCAAGCATTCTGACAATTATTTTCCTAGTCTCCCTGATGCGCAAGTTAGCTACGCTCAAGGATGGCGACGACCCTGTAATCCTCGGTAGTAAAATCAAGTAAAAGCCATGAGCAAAGAAATTAGAATCATCAATATCGGCCGCGAGTTTGGTAGCGGCGGCCGCGCTGTCGCGGCAGAACTCGGGCGCCTTCTGGGCATACCCGTCTACGACAACGAGCTTATCACCAAAGCAGCGGAAGAAAGCGGCTTCAGCAAGCAGCTCTTCGCTGGCAAGGATGAGAAGCGGAGTCTCTTTTCCATTTCTTCCTTCTTCTCTTCAGGCCGCTACAGCATGTCAGACAACTACCTGAGCGACAATGAATTATTCAAGATTCAGGGCAACGTGATACGCAAACTGGCAGAAGAGAGCCCCTGCGTCTTCATCGGCCGTTGTTCAGACTACATCCTCAGGGACCGCAACGACACCCTGGATGTATTCATCTGCGCTCCGATGGAAGAAAGGATTTCCCGTATCAGCGAGAGGGAAATGATTTCGCGCGAAGACGCAGAGGACCTGATCATCCGCAAAGACAGGACACGCAAAACATATTACGATTATTTCACATTCGGGGACTGGGGCATGGCTTCCAACTATGACCTATGCATAGATTCATCCAAGCTTGGAATCGAAGGCACCGCCCGATTCATCATTGATTTTAAGGAGAAACTGGCCAAATGAGAGTAGTCATGAGGCTTATCCTGCCGATATTTATCTGTTCCGTCGCGGCGGCCTGCTACAGCGGTCCGTCAGAGGACACCCTGCCCTCTACCATAGAGCTCAATAATGTACTGACAAACGAGATGTCGGACTCCTCCATCCTTAAGCCGATGGAGAAGAAAATCCGCAATTACATGAGTCTGTGGCGCTTGCAGGGCGCACAGCTTGTAATAATGCGTAACGACTCCCTGATGTACGCCAAGGGCTTTGGCTGGGCCAACAAAGAAGAGAACGAGGAGATGAGGCCCGGTAATATAATGAGGGTGGCATCGGTGTCCAAGCTTGTTACGGCAACAGGTATCATGGTGCTTCAGGACCAGGGCCGTCTTCATCTGAGAGATACTGTATTCGGTCCCAGGGGCATACTTCGTGACACACTTTATTGCAACAGTATAAAGGATAAGAATTACTACAAGATTACTGTGGAAGACCTGCTGCGCCACAAGGGCGGCTTTACTACAAGGGGCGGTGACCCGTTGTTTTCTACGGCTTCCATAATGAAGAACAACCACCTTTCCATTGCTCCGGACAACAAGCAGCTGCTGCGTCTGATTCTGCGCCGCAGGCTTAGCTTTGTTCCCGGCACCTCACAGTACTACAGCAATGTGGGATATATGATTCTTTCCCTTGTTATTGAGGAGGTTACGGGAGAGCCGTACGAGAATTTCATACGCCGCGAGGTTCTGGAAAAGGCCGGCTGCAGGGACTTCCATATTGCAGGAAATTATTACAAGGACCGTCATCGTGGAGAGGTGCGTTACTACGTGCCTTCCAACGAGCCTCTTGTGCCTGAATTCAATAACAGCGGAGATTCTGTCGTGCGCTGTTACGGTGGCAATAACATTACTGCGCTTCAGGGCGCGGGTGCCTGGGTGGCATCGGCTCCGGAGCTTGCGCTGCTGGTGGCATCAATTGACGGAAAGGAAGAGATTCCGGATATCATCAGCAAGGAGAGCGTGAAGGAGATGACGCGTTATATTGACAAGGAGACTTACAGCCTTGGTTGGAATGATACCGACCCGGACAACGCCTGGGTGCGTACCGGTACTCTTTCCGGCACCAATGCTATGATTAAGTATTACCCTGACGGCGAGTGCTGGATTTTCCTTTCCAACACCAGTACCTGGAAGGGTCCCAGCCTGGCCAAGTATACTTCTGCGCTAATTGCAGAGCTGCGTCGCTCTTTCAGCGAGAAGCTCCCCGCCCAGGATTTGTTCCACGATACTCCCCAGAAAGAGATCCAATAGCCCCTGTCTAAAGCGGGCTACATGGTGGAGATTGTAGACAGGATGCTTGTAAGGAGATTGGAGGCAAAGTCGGCAACGGAAAGAAGGAAAGCAGGGCAAAGCTTTAACGGAGCAAGGATCACAATCATAATTGCCGATGCCGTCAGTAACGTAGCTACTGGCATGGCCAGCAGGTTTGCCAATAAGAAATACTTAGGAAAAGAGCGGAATCGTAGCCACGCAACTGGCGCGGTAAAGAGCTGACAACTAATACTCAAGGCCGACAGTTGCCAAACTTTGCGCACAAAATCAAATCGCCCGCCGGCAGGATATAGTCCTTCCAGCCATGGGAACAGTATCGCAATACCACCCACTGCCAGATAAGACAGCTGAAAGCCTGCGGAGCTTATCTCTCCAGGGCTTATTATCAATTGAATCATTAGCGCGGCAAGAAGAATCCTAAGCAGGGAGACCTTCCTGTGCAGCAGTTGCGCGCTTTCGCGCAAGATAATGAATATCAGCGCCCTGACCAGGGATGCTGATGCCCCCGCAACAATAACGTAAGCCACGGACAGCAGAATAATCACAGCGCACTTTATCTTTTTGACCCGAGGGCTGCGGCCCAGCGGGGCAAGGAGATAGGAAAGGCACAGATAAAAGATACCAAGGTGAAGGCCGGACAGCGCCAGAATATGCGCAGCTCCGCTGGCGCGGAAGGCGGCGGCAAGGTCCTGACTTATGCCGGAACGGTCTCCCAGAGCCAGGGCCTTTACAAGGGCCGGAGTCGTCTCCGAATCAAAGGGCAGGGTATCTACAGAGGCCGCCAGACTTGCCCGCAGGGAAGCCGCAAAACCAGCCCCATCGGCATTGGAAGAAAGGGATGTAAGCCCGCCGGAAAAGGCGCAGAACAAGCCGCAGGCGAACATCAAAAAGGCATAGGCGGCCACGTGACGGGGCTTCCTTTCTATATAATATGCCAGCGTTAGGAAAAGTAGTGCCGATGCTGCCATGGCCGCACCGTACGATGGCGGAAGCAGAGTACCTGCCGCCACAGCTGCCGTGAATGGCAACGACAAAACCACTATATCTCTCTCCTCCTTCATCGGCATCTCTATTTGCTTGCTAAATTAGCTATTTTTCCGTAACTTTGGGGGCTGAATAGAAGAAAAATTTAAACACATACAATAATGATAATTCTCGTAATCAACTGTGGCAGTTCGTCCATCAAATACCAGCTTCTGGATATGAAGGGCGACGACGTTTACACCCTTATTGCCAAAGGTATCGTAGAGAAAATTGGCCTGCCCATGGGTATCTTCCAGTACGCTCCCGCCAATGGAGAGAAAATCGTACAGGAGTTCCCTATCCCGGATCACAAAGTAGGTATGCAGCTTGTACTTAGCGCACTTACAGACAAGGATCACGGCGTACTTTCTTCAATTGAAGACATAGAGGCAGTAGGCCACCGCATCGTGCATGGCGGCGAGTTCTTCTCCGGCAGCGCACTTGTTGACGAAGACGTACTCAAGAAGATTGAAATCTGCTGTGACTTCGCTCCCCTTCACAACCCTGCACACCTCCTTGGCATCAGGGCCGTACAGCACGTACTTCCCACAGTGCCTCAGGTTGTTACCTTCGATACCGCATACCATCAGACCATGCCGGAGTACGCCTATATGTACGCACTCCCCTATGAGTATTATGAGAAGTATCGCGTTCGCCGTTACGGTGCACATGGAACAAGCCACCAGTATGTTGCAAACAAGGGCGCAAAGTTCTGTGGCCTTGACATCAACAATTCCAAGATTATCACCTGCCACATCGGCAATGGTTCTTCTGTAAGCGCCATCGTTAACGGCAAGGTAATAGATACATCCATGGGCTTCACTCCCCTTGAGGGCATGATCATGGGTACCCGCGTTGGTAACGTAGATGCCAACGTCATCCCTTACATCATGAAGAAAGAGAATCTTACCCCTGACCAGATGACAGAAATCCTCAACAAGAAGAGTGGTTTCCTTGGTCTTAGTGGCAAGACTTCCGATGCCCGTGAGATGGACGCTCTTGCAGTTGCAGGAGACCACAAGGCCAAACTGGTTCTCAAGAAGCTCAGCTTTGACCTTATCAAGAATATCGGTATGTATGCCGCAGAGATGAACGGTGTAGACCTTATCGTCTTCACCGGAGGTATCGGCGAGCATAACAACCGCCTGCGTCGCCGTGTATGCGAGAACTTCTCTTACATCGGTCTCAAATTCGATTATGATGCAAATGCAGAGGCTTGGGGTGAGGACGCCCTTATTTCCCTGCCGGATTCAAAGGTGAAGGTTTGCCTCATCGCTACAGACGAGGAGCTTGTTATCGCCCGCGATACCATGCATATTGTAAATTCCCTGGAAGACTAAAAATTTATTGATATGATAACCAAATTTTCAGACGTTTTTGCAGAGCTTAAAGAGAAAGGCATTTGCAAAAGAATGGTCGCAGCTTGGGCTGTTGACGAGCACACTATAGAGGCTGCAAGCAACGCAGTTGATCTGGGCATTGTTTCCGCTACATTGGTAGGTGACGAGGCTCTTATCAAGGACGTTTGCGCAAAGAACAATATCGACGTTGCTAAATTCACCATCGTCAATGAGCCTGTAGAGCTGAAGGCTGTTGCAAAGGCTGTTCAGATGGTTCACGACGGAGAGGGCGATATCCTTATGAAGGGTCTTTGCTCAACTGACAAGTTCCTTCGTGCCATCCTTAACAAAGAGTGCGGACTTCTGCCTCCTAAGGGCCTCCTGAGCCATGTTGGTATCATCGAGAACCCCAACTACCACAAGCTTATGTTCCTTGCCGATATGGCAGTAATCCCTCAGCCTGACTTCCGTCAGAAGGTTAAGATTGCAGGTTTCGTTACCGGTGTTGCTAAGTCCTTCGGTATTGCTAAGCCCAAGGTTGCTTTCATCGCTGCTTCTGAGCAGATGCTTGACAGCATGCCTGCTTGCATGGAAGCTGCTATGCTTGCTAAGATGTGCGATCGTGGTCAGATCAAGGGTGTTATCGGTGACGGTCCTCTTGCACTTGATGTTGCTATCGATAAAGAGGCTGTTGAGATCAAGAAGCTTGAAAGCCCTGTTGCTGGTGATGCAGATTGCCTTGTATTCCCTAATATTGAGTCTGCAAATGTTTTCTGGAAGTCTAATTCCAAGCTTTGCAATGGTGTTAAGCAGGCCGGTATGCTTGTAGGTACTACAGCTCCTTGTATTCTTGCAAGCCGTGCTGATAGCGCTGATACCAAGCTCAACTCTATCGCAGAGGCTGTTATGTTCGTGAAGTAAACCTGAACCTACTATAAAAAAGAGTTCATTTCGACATGAAATGAACTCTTTATTTTTTACCAACTTCCGGAGGCGCCGCCTCCGCCGAAGGAGCCTCCGCCGAAGCCTCCGAAACCGCCGCTGTGGCCGCCTCCGTGGCTGTGTCCGCCACTATAGCCGCCACCGATGGGGCCGATGAAAATGTGTCCGCCACCGCCGGAATAACTGCCGCCGCTGCCGCTGCCTCCACCGCGCATGGACCACTTGTACACAAAGTACAGGAAGATAATAGAAAGTATGTAATGAATGAGCTTGGGCTCTCCGTCATCTTCTTCCATCTCACGCTTGACGGAAATCTCTCCGCTGGCCAGACCCATAAGCTTGTCACAGGCAGTATTGACGGCACCGAAGTACTTGTTCTCCTTGAAGCGGGGAATCATTACGTTATCTATGATACGCTTACAGTACGCATCGGGAATTGCGCCCTCAAGGCCATAACCCACCTGGATGGTGACCTTTCCGCCACCGTTCTCGTTCTTGG
The DNA here is from genome assembly GCA_947166905.1 of uncultured Prevotellaceae bacterium. Taxonomy (GTDB): domain Bacteria; phylum Bacteroidota; class Bacteroidia; order Bacteroidales; family UBA932; genus Cryptobacteroides. The sequence goes on from CAMVFZ010000015.1 coordinate 8,138, forward strand.
GCTTTACAAGTATGATTATACCGTTATTGAATTCCTTCTTGCCAACGCCCCATTTGATTCCAAGCTCGGCAGCATACTGGGCTACGTCATAACCCTCCAGATCTGCCACGGTAACAACCGTAATCTGGTTGGAAGTAGTATCGTCAAACGCAACCAGCTTGGCCTCCAGCAGCTCTCTCTGCTCCGGGGTAAAGCATTCGGCGAAATCATTTACCAGGCGCTGCGGACTGGGCCTCTGCGGTATGCCTGCAAAAGCCGATACCGCCATGAAGATGGCGGCGATTGCTAACACAATGCGGATGGTAAAGGATTTATTCTGCATCTCCGTAAGAAATATCGTCTGAGAGCTCGTTTACATCGTCTGTCTGGTAAGGGAAGTACTTCTTGAGCTTCTCCCCTATCATGATTATGCCCCTGGTAAGCCCGGTTGCAAATTCACCACGGCTGAAGCATTCTCCCATGTGGGCCACTACATCCTCCCAGAAGCCTTCAGGCACTACGCTATTGATGCCTTCATCGCCGATGACGGCGAACTTTCTGGACTCGCAGGCCACATATACAAGCACACCGTTGCGGGCGGCTGTTTTATCCATGCCCAACTTGCCGAAGGTAAGCAGCGCACGGCTTTTGGGATCTACCTCGCAGGTATTCTCTATATGTACACGAATCTCTCCGGAAGTCGCTTTCTCTGCCTCCATTATGGCAGCTACGACCTCCTTTTCCTCTTTTTTACTAAGGAAACGGCGAGCCTTCATTAGAATTCCACCTTAGGTGCTACGTCTGCACCCTCAACAGCCTTGAAGTAACCCTTCTTCTCGAAGCCGAAGATAGAAGCGAAGATATTCTTGGGGAACTGCCTGATTGCGGTATTGTACTCGCGAGCAGCCTCGTTGAACTTGTTGCGCTCTACGGCAATGCGGTTCTCTGTGCCCTCCAGCTGAGCCTGAAGCTCACTGAAGTTCTGGCTGGCCTTAAGGTCCGGATAAGCCTCGCGAACAGCAAGGAGACGGCCGAGTGCCTGGCTGAGCTGATCCTGGGCGTTCTGGAACTTAGCGATCTCTGCCTCTGAGAGATTCTCTACTTTGATGCTGGTAGCGTTTGTGCGGGCGTCGGTAACAGCCTGGAGAGTCTCACGCTCGTGCTCTGCATAGCCCTTAACGGTAGCTACAAGGTTGGGGATGAGGTCTGCCCTGCGCTGGTATACGTTCTCTACCTGAGACCAAGCTGCAGAAACGCTCTCTTCTTTGCTAACAAGACCGTTGTAGGTGGATTTGCCCCAGAAGAACAAAACAACAGCAACAACAATGAGTACAATAGTAGTAGTTCCTAGCTTTTTCATAATTATCTGAATTACAATTATTGATTCTACGTTAGATTGATTCCCTTACGCAACGCACCGGAGCAGCAAAAGCCTGCTTGTGGCCGGTAGAAACGTTGACATCGGGAGATGTTACATACATGTAACGATAGTATGCCTGCTCCTGGTTGAGCTCGTCCGCAGTCCAGAACACAGCGTAGTTGTAGAAGTCACTGAACTGTGAATCGGTACCGTCTATGTTGGCATAGCCGACAGGCAGGGCGGCAAAGCCGCTTTCTCCTGTAACCTTGACACCTTTATTGAACTCCCAGAGTTTGTCTCCGTTGAAGCTGGCATCCACCATGAGTTTGCCGGCGATTCCCTTGAAAGAAGAGAAACCATCGGCAGGAGTTGCACCAAGAGCAGTGGCAAGACCCTTCCAATCCTCAGAATTAGGAAGGCGCCAGCCGTCGGGGCAGGCATCCTTGGCCTCTTCCCAAGTGTAGAAGGTACCGAAGATGTTACGCAGAATCTCAGTGCCAAGTGTAGGGAAACCTCCGGTGTAAGAAAGGTTGCGTGCAAACCAATCTATACCGTTGATGCTTACGTATCTGTACTTTTTCTCGTCCCTGGGGTCTGTGAAAACGGGATCCGTATCTGATACTCCGGGAACATCAAGGGAAGTCTCCTGATTTACTACAACAACGGAAGAAGACTGAGTACGAAGGTAATAGCCTTCTGCATAGGCGGAACAGGTGACGGTGAGGGTACCCGTGAAATCACTGGGAATCTGAAGCAGATACTTTCCAACAATGCTTGAAGGATCGTTCTGGTAACGGGTGGTATCCCTGACAGTATTCTCCGATGTGTACCAATAGAAACCCGGGAGCTTGCTTTCCGAGCCATAGGTAACTCCGGTAGGGGTTATTTCTACCTCTGAGCCGGATTCAAGGAAGCCCGGCAGTTCAAAGGAGAGTGTGCCATCCATGTACTCGTACTCGTCATCATCATCACTCTTATGGCAGGATACAGCAAAAACAGCGACTACTGCGCTGCATGCCATCAAAGCCATATTTTTAAAAATATTCATTTTTTCCATATGATAAATTCGTACAAATATCGTACTTTTTAAGTAATTTTCAGTAAATTTGTAACAAATCTTTCCCACTATGCGTTATTTATCCTTGTTTCTCACTGCCGTGATGCTGTCACTGGCTACTGCTTGCGACTCAGGAGACAAGTACGTAAACATCTCCGGCTTCACTCAGGGCGTTGATTTTAACGTCAAATTCAATACCAAAGCACTCAAAATTTCACCAGAAAAAGCAGTTCATTGCGTAGATTCCATTCTAAAATGCATTGATACTACCCTTTCCGGTTTCAATCCGGGCTCATTGATTAGCCGCTATAACCGCGGAGAGAAAATCGAGCCCAACTGGCTTCTCAAGGATATTTACAGCCGCGCAAAAGAGATGTACGTATATACAGACTACACCGTAGATGTGGCATCAGCCCCGCTGTTTGACCTGTGGGGCTTCGGTTTTACCGGAGAAACAAAGGTAGCGCCTAGAGATGAAGAAGTCAGCGAACTGATGACCGTTTGCGGCCTGAATAACTTCAGCGGAAACCTTTCCCAGGCAACTCCGGGCCAGAAACTCAACTTCAACGCCATCGCCCAGGGTTATTCCTGCGACCTTATCGCAGGCTTCCTATACAGCATCGGCGCAACGGACATGCTGGTAGACATCGGCGAAATATACGTCGACGGCAAAAATCCTTCCGGGAAGGACTGGAAGATTGCCATTGACTCCCCCATCGACGGCAACAACGAGCCCGGTAAATACGTTCAGGGCTACTGGCACTCCGACGGCAAGGCCCACGGCATTGTAACATCCGGCAACTATCGTCACTTCTTCATTGACGGAGGCAAAAAATACTCCCATACCATAGACCCCAGGACAGGCTATCCCGTACAGCACAATCTCCTTAGCGCTACCGTGATTGCCGATGATTCCTGCACCGCAGACGCAATTTCCACCGCCTGCATGGTACTGGGCCTGGAAGAATCCAAAAAGTTCCTGGTAGAAAAAGGACTTGAGGGCCTTCTTATTTACGACGAAAACGGCGAGTTCCGCACATGGAGCACGCCGGGATTCAAAGTAAGTTACTAACAGTCAGAAATTTAACGAAGGTCGGTTATGTTCGCATAGCCGGCCTTTTCTTTTTCACTGAAAGTCCAGAGACCGGGCTCGTCAGTGAAGCGGAAGGCAGACACAATGAAGTTTGCCTGGGAACCGTCCTTCATCTTTAAAGCCGCCTCCGTGGGCTGGCCCTTTACCAGGGTAAGGGAAAGGCTCTCTACCGACGGTTCATTGACCGGAACAAGCTCGTACACATCCTTGCCGGCAGCCTTTGAAGACTTGCGGACAGTGAAATTATTGCCGATGTCGCTAAGCAGAAGCGCGGGATTGGACAGGAAGTCCAGGGCCTCGCCATCGGCGGATTCAATCACCAGCTCACCAGCGGCAGGATCGGCAGTATAACGAATCTTGCCATCGCATCTAATGTCCAGGCCATTGCCTTCTATACGGTAGCAGGGGCCGGCCACAATGGCTTTGCCGCTGCCGGCGAAAGGGGTATCGCTACCGGAGGTGGTAAATGAATATTCAAATTCCGCTGAGCTTTCTGCCAGTCTGGCGGAAAGCGTCTTTAGGGCATCCTGCGCCACTGCAAGGCCCGCCATACAGAGAAGCAGACAGGCCGATGCTAAAATGCGTCTTTTCATTGCTTTACTCGTTTGCGTTCTTGTAAGCCTGGATGATTTCATCAAGCTCGTCCAGATCGCTTACCAGAACCTGTCTGGGTTTAGAGCCCTCCTGAGGGCCTACGATGCCGGCAGCCTGAAGCTGATCCATCACTTTACCTGAACGTGCATAACCCATGCCAAGACGGCGCTGGATATCTGAAGTGGAGCCCCTCTGTGAAGAAACGACCATTCGTGCGGCCTCCTCGAAGCGGGGGTCAAGATTGTTCATATCTATCATTCCGCCGCCTTCGCTGCCACCGTCCTCGGATGCGGGCTCGGGCAGATAGTAAGGAGTATTGTAGCTCATCTTGTAGCCCTGCTGCTCACTTATGAACTTACAAATTGAATTGATTTCCTTGCCGCTTACAAAGGCGCACTGAACACGCTCGGTATCTGCGCCGGAAAGGTAAATCATATCTCCGTTACCGATGAGCTTCTCTGCTCCCGGAGCGTCAAGGATGGTCTTGGAATCGATGCCTGAGAATACTCTAAAGGCGATTCGTGTAGGGAAGTTGGCCTTGATAAGACCGGTAATAACGTCTACTGAAGGCCTCTGGGTTGCCAGCACAACATGGATACCGGCGGCACGACCCTTCTGGGCCAGACGCACGATTGATGTGGAAATGCTGCGGGCGATGACCTTGGAATCTCCTGAAGCGCCTACGGTCATTGTAAGGTCTGCGTACTCATCCACAACAACTACGATGTAAGGCATGTAGCGGTGGCCTTCTGTCGGAAGCAGATGACGGTCCTGATATTTCTCGTTATAAAGGGTAACCTTGTTTACAAGGGCCTTGTTCATTAGCTCGTAGCGCTCGTCCATTTCCTGGGTAAGTGAACGCAGTACGGCTTCTGCCTGCTTGGGATTCTTGCAGATGGCATTGTCACGCTCCTGCTGCTCGCTGGCAGCATTGGGCAGAACTGCAAGATAGTGATGCAGCAGGCCTGCGTAAGCAGAGAACTCAACCATCTTAGGATCTATGAACACAAACTTGAGCTCTGAAGGATGCTTGCTGTAAAGCAAAGAGGTGATGAGCACGTTCAAGCCCACGGATTTACCCTGCTTTGTAGCACCGGCAACCAGAAGGTGCGGAGCCTCTGCAAGGTCGAATACCTTAACTTCCTGAGTAATTGTATAGCCGATGGCAACAGGGAGCTCTGCCTTTGTATTGCGGAAGGCGTCGTCGTTGAGCATGGCCTTAAGCGGCACCATTGACGGATTATCATTGGCGACCTCTATACCCACTGAATCCTCAAGAGTTACAACACGCACACCCTTGGCCTTAAGTGCCATACCGATGTCTTCCTGACGGCCGCGGATGGCCGCAATCTTGACGCCGGGAGCCGGGAACACCTTGTACAGAGTAACCGTAGGGCCTACTACTGCCTTTACGTTTTCTACCTCTATCTTGTAGTTCTTAAGGGTTGCACGAATCTTGTAGTTGTTGCGCATAAGCTCTTCCTGGGATACGCTCTGGCGCTTATTCTCATAGTCGCCAAGGATATCCAGTGAAGGGAACTCGTATTTTTCAAGGTCTGAGCGGACATCAATACGGGGCAGTTCCTCGTTGACGTCAGTAGACAGCGGAGTACCCTCTACGATATCCAGGTTCTCTGCCGAAGTAGGCTCTGCAGATGCAGGTTCTGTTGATGTGGGTTCTGCGGTAGGGCTCTCTACACTAGCTTCGCTAGGTTCAGAAGACAGGAAATCATCTACATCCACGTCAACATCGGCCGGTTCTACAACTTCTTCCTCTGAGCCTGCAGCGGCCTCCATCTCATCCTTAACGGCCTTCTTCAGCCAAGTGAAAGTACCGGATACATTCTTCTCCTTAGGCTCCTTCTTCTTTTTTGCAGGCTTGTCAGGGTCTGATGCCAGGACATCGGAGAATCTGCGGCTGGCAAAGAGCAGCCAGAGAACAACCAGAATTGCAAGCGTGCAGAATGTGAGAAGGCTGCCTACAAGGTTATCCAGGAAGGATACCATGACATCGCCGCATCCGCCACCAAGGCCACCGCCAAAGGTGGTGTCCATTCCGGCGAGCTTGGAGATGAATGCAAAAACGAAGGATGCTACAAGGGCTCCGGTGATAGAGAGCAGAAGCACCCTGATAATCGAGTAGGAGCGCTTGCCAAAAAGCAGGCGGATTGATATTACGCCAAGTATAACGACCAGGGCTAGGGAGCCAAGGCCGAACCACTTGCAAACCAGAAGATAAGACCACTTGAAACCCAGCTTTCCGGCCATATTTGATACGGCCACATCCTGATCCATGGCACGGGCATAGCCGTCAAGGCTCTGGTCTGCCTTCCAGGTAAACAGATAGGAAACTATTGCAAGCAGGGTGAAGAAGGCGAAAGCGCCCATTACCAAGCCGGCAATGACTTCTATTTTCCTTTGCCGTTCGCGCGGCATATCTTTCCAGAAGGAGAAGACTTTTAGCTTCATAGTGGTATATGTTTATCTTGTTTCTAGCGTTTTTTATTCTTGTGGAAGTTCTGGCGTTTGCCAAACTGCTTCCTGGGACCGAACTCTCCCAGATTCATACCGGGACGGTTGTAGTTGCCATCCTGAGGCAAGCGGCTGATGCTGAGGCCTTCCGGAACCTTGATCCTATGGTCGGAGAGCAGCTCGATATCGTGGAAGATTGTTGCATCTTCTACGCTGTCTTTGTTCCAGATAAGATACTGCTGCCTCATGTAGAAGGCCAGGCGGCGAAGCATGGTATTCTTCTGCTCGCCTTCCGGTTCAGAAGCGATAAGGTCAATAATGCTCTCTATGTTACGGCCGTAATGGGTTGCCTTGATAGGTTTTGTACGCAGGGGAATGCGCATGGGAGGAACCTGACGGTCTTCTTTTGCGGGGATGGGGAAAGGAGAGTCCACATCAAGGTCGTAGCCTGCGATAGCAAACAGATGATCCCAGAGCTTGTGCTCCCAATCCTCTACCGTATGTACCTGAGGATTAAGGATTTCCATAACGCGAACAATGGAACGTGCCTGTTCCGTACGTTTTTGTTTATCCTCTATTTCCCTTAGGCTGTCCACCATCTTGAGCACGTTGCGGCCATATTCCGGCATGCTCATTTTCTCCCTCTCTGTATTGTAATCCAGTTTTCTGACCTGGCTGAATTCTACTATTTTCTCTTCCATAAACTCTATATTTCTCTCAACCTACAAAAATAGCAAAAATCTAGTTAATTACTAAATTAAATTTTTCAGGCCAGAGATACAATTCCGGTTACTCCACGGGAGTAACAATAGAAGATGCCACAAACCAAAGATAACCCTTTACAGAAGCATAACCCAGGGAACGGTAAAGTGCACAATAGCGACGAACCTGGGCGGCATATCCAGGATGGTCAGAACCAAATTTATAGTCAACGACGGTAACATCACCATCCGGGCCGATGACTACTCGGTCCGGCCTATGCAGACCTCCGTCGGAATCAATGATTCCGACTTCGTTCAGCACAGTCTGACGACTGTCAGAATTGTCTATACTGGGGGAGACACTCCCCCAAACCCCTACGGCCTCTGGCCGTATCTTATCCCCTGTGGCAACATCCTTGTCATTTCGACCGAGCGGGGCGAGTGGAGAAATCTCATCAAACCAGTGGTAGTCAGAGACTTCGGCAAGTTTGGACTGAAGCATGGAAAGGTAGGCCGGCGCCTGGGCGGGTTCTACCAGCCCGGTGGCTACCGCACGATCTACGGCCGAAGGCAGGTCCGATGCCACAGTGACATCGGCCAGAATCTTGTGCATCACAATACCCTTGAGACGCGCCACCTCCTCTGAAGAGAAGACCTCCGTTCCGGTACCGGTACTGCGCATACGGCCACGAAGAGACCAGCTACGGAAGGTAATGGGAAGCAGCTTCCCGGCCTGGTCCGGCATGGGCGCAAAACTGTACATCCGGCCGTGCTCGGAGCCAAAATCACGGGTAAAAGCGTACAGAATATCTGCAAAACACTTGACAGCATCCGGTTTGGCAGGCTTAACAGCTATTGTATGAAGCACCTTGACGGCACGGGTCATAGCCACATAGAAAGTGTTGATAGCATCCACGAACTGGAGCTGCTCTTCCGTCTTAAACTGGCCCGCAAACACCGTATCGGCGGATTTGGAGCTTAGATTCACATTGAAGATACCCTTTGAAACAAGCTTTGACGCCCCGGCCTCCTGATCCGGAACGCACCACCTGCCGGTTGCCTTGAATAGATTTTCTTCACCGGCAAAAGGATAAATCAAGTAAGGGAATTCCAGGCCCTTGGCCTTATGTATAGTCATAATGCGAACGGCATCAATTCCGTCCGGAGATGCAATCTTGGGCTTCTCTCCATCCCAGTACTTAAGGAAACCGGAAAGGGAGTTTCCATTTGAAGAGCTCCAGGTCAGGAGCACATCCATAAACGACTGGATATAAAGTACTTCGCTGTCGAACAGCTCTTCATTGACAGACCTTAGCTCACGCAGCAATTCCTCTGCCAGGGAGTACAGGGAATCGTATGCAGCAGGGAGTTTAATCTCCAGATTCTCTGCAAGGTAGCGGTTAACAGCATCGGCCTCGTTGTCCATGCATGACATCAAGGATACCAGCCGGCGAACAGTAACGGAAGACTTGACATCCATGGAATCGTCAGAGATTACGGGTATGCCGTTATCTGCCAGGAAGGCGGCGACCTCTGAACCCTGGTCATTCTTCCTTACCAAAACAGCTATCTGGCCGTAGCTTGCTCCGGCCTCGCGGGCGGCCTCTATTGACTCTAGCACCTGGGGGAGTTCCTCGTCCTGGGACTCGCAGAAAGTGCATTTCACATAGCCGGGAGCATCTTCCGGGGTACAAGGGACTTGTCCCGATCCGGCATAAATGCCCTGTACAAGGTTGCCACCCATCTCTCCGTCAAGTACCCGGGCTGCGAAGTCAAAAAGCTTGTTGTTAAAATCTACAATCTCCGGCAGGCTGCGCCAGTTCTCACGCAGTTTTTCTGTGTCATCGGCATTGGGGAAACGGGCCTTCACTCCCCTGTCAAGGAGCGTCCAGTCACCACCGCGCCAACGGTAAATACTCTGCTTGACGTCACCAACCAGAAGGTTGGATCCGCCGTTAGCATCGCTCTCTGCCAGAAGGGGCCTGAAGTTCTCCCACTGGATGGTGGATGTATCCTGGAACTCGTCCAGAAGGAAGTTCTGAAAGCGCACTCCAAGTTTCTCGTAGATGAAAGGAGCGTCGCTTCCGGCTATTATGTCACGCAGGGTTAAATTACTGTCATCCAAGCAGATAACATTCTTCTCGTCTGCCAGCGCCTTGTATTCTTTTTCCAGTTCAAGAGCCAGTCCAAGGGTAAAGACCTGCGAAGCCAGAATTCCGGCTGTATTGTACTGAATAAAATCCTTTCCCTGAAAAAGTTGCCTTAGTTCCGCAAATGGCGCGGCCATAGTGGCCTCGGCAGCAGGGACCAGATTCAGTTTACCCTTATTGAACCACTTTTCAGGCTCCTCACTTCTGCGAAGGAAGGCCTCAGTAGGGAAAACAGCGCCATCGGCCACCGATTTTTCCAGACTGGCAAGTTTGAAGTTGCCGGAAAAGTCGCTGTAATCAAGGCCGGCGGCGCGCATACCCTCCAGTACCTTTGAGGCAGCATCGGACACTTTTCCACGGAAAGATTTGACGATCTCTGCGCACTCGCGGCGCACAGCCTTGAGATAATCACGGGAAAAAACTTCCTCCGGACGCAACGAATGAAGCTCCATAACGGAGCGCATCTCGTCAGACTTAAGCTGCTTGACTACCCCATCCATCGCTTTGTCCAGCGACATCCTGCCCTTTTGGCCAAGCTGATCCATAAGGCTCTCCCTCAACCAGTTACGGACATCTGAAGGCACTTCCCCAGTGCCGATGGATTCCAGAATCCTGTCTGCGCTCTCACGTACCAGGGACTCTTTGTCAAGTTCTACCTGATAGGAAGAGAACTGTCCAAGCTCACGCGCAAAAGCGCGCAGCGCCTGCTGGAAAAACTTATCAATGGTGCTTACAGAAAAAGCCGAGTAGTCATGAAGTATGTCCTTAAGCAGCGCGGCAGCCCGTTTCTGCACCTTTTCCACCCCGCCGAAGGCCGGGGCGAACTCCTTAATATAAGGAGACTTATCCGGATTATGAGCCAGGCGGTCCAGCTCCTTTAGGATACGGTTTTTCATTTCTCCCGTAGCCTTGTTGGTAAAGGTCACGGCAAGTATATGACGATAAGCGTACCTGTCGTCCGACTGCAGCAAAAGCCTGATGTATGTCTTTGCAAGGTTGTAGGTCTTACCGGAACCTGCACTGGCGCGTAGTAGCTTTATCATCGGCCGCAGATGTTTTTAAAATCACAATAAGCGCAGGTATGCTCCCTGTCCTCCGTGCGCACGAAGGGTACACCGGGCCCGGCAATCTCTTTCAAAAGGCCGCTCAGCCTCTCCTTCATTATATCGCAGAACTCTTGGCTCAGCGGTGCCTGCTCTATCCCGGAAGTAAAGAGCTTCTGGGTAGGATAGATGCAGTTGACAACCCTGGTCCCTGAGGGGATATGCCTGGATATCAGCATATCGTACAGGAAGAGCTGCAGGGCTATCTTGGGGCGCTTGGAGTTGTCGTCGCCAAAAAGTTTGTCGGCCACGGCGGCCGCATTTTCATCCGTTATGTTAACGTCCTCTGAATTGGTATGGCCGGTCTTGTAGTCCACTACACGAACCGTACCATCCGCCAGACGCTCAAGCCTGTCTATCCTGCCATAGAACTTATAGCCGTCAAACTCCCAGGTCTCTGGCAGCTCAAGGCCCAGCAACTGTATATCACCCTTATCCTTAACTAGTTGAAGGTCAATCTCCAACGTCTTGTCTACATACTCCAGGATTATATCCTCCAACACAAGGTTTCGGCCCGATACCTCTATGGTATGAACCTTCTGCTTAACCTGGTCGTCCGCTATTGCACGTATGCGCTCCTTGTCCTTTTTGACCGATTGCAAATAATTGACAGTAAGCCTTTTACCCGGGGCGACTTCATACAGCTTCTGCATGATGCCATGGTAAATGTCTCCGAACATTCCGGCATCCATACTCTCCGCAACCTCTTCTTCCGGTTCAAGACGCAGCACATAGGCATAGTAGAACTGCGCTGGACATGCAAGATACTTTTGCAGGGCGCTGGCAGATAACTGATGGTCCTTGAGACGAGCTTCCATATCGTCCGGCTTGGCTATAGTCTGCTCTTCCTGGACTGTATGCAGGTCCGCCGATGCCGTATAAGTGTTTATCGGCAGGCGGAAGTGATAACGGAGTTGCTTGATATACCGGCTTTCCTCTCCGGTGACGATGCCTTCAGTGCGGGTATCATAGAGTAGCCATACCTTGCCGGCACGGCAAATCATCCTGTAAAAATAATAAGCCCAAATGGCATCCTGGAACTCGTAGGTAGGCAGGCCGAAGGCTTTGCGCAGCTGCGGCGGCACAAAAGAAGCGCTGACATTATGGCGCGGGAAGACGCCCTCGTTGCAAGACAGCAGTATGACGGTGCCAAAATCCAGCGCGCGGGTCTCAAGCGGGCCCATTATCTGCAATCCGGCCAGAGGCTCACCCTCAAGCGGAACGCTCTGGACGGCAAGAAGCTGCCCAAGAAGGCGCACATAAGTTGCCGGCATTACGGCCAGGTCCTTGCCTTTAAGGCGCAGTACGCAGGAGAGCCAGCGCCATGCGAACTCTACCTCCGCCGCAAGATCCTTGTCTTCAAGCATCTTTGGAGCAAGAATACGCAAAACGCCTTCCAGATAATCTGCAAAGTCCTTTATTCCACTGGCCGATGCCGCCTTGGGGTCTTTCACAACCGGGCGGAAGATTTGCTGGAGGATGGGGCCGCAATCGGCAAAATCCTCTTGCGGAACATAGTAATTGGCTGCGCTTTTAAGCTTTTGAACCGCCTCTTTTTCCTGGTCAGTCAGCACAAGTTTCACAAGCCCGCCGGATAAGATATTCCAGACGTATTTATGATAGAAGTACCACTTTCCGCCGGTCTGGCGCAGATGCAGCTGAAGCATGGTAACCTCGTGCATCAGGGCATGTATACGGCTACCCTGAAGGGGTAGGCCCATTGTTACATTAACCTCACCGACGGAATCCGGAATGGAATTCAGAACCGGGAGAAGCATATTCTCGTCCGGAATCACTATGGCGGTGTCTTCCGGGGCGCCCAGCATTTCCGGCAGCAGTTTTGCCTGGCCTGCGGCCGACGGTACGGCTACCACATTTACCTGCGGTACGCCATCCAGTGGCTCAAGTTTCCAGGTCATAGGGAAAACCGCCACATTGTCTTCCATGAAGAAAGAAGAGCGATTGCTCTTATCACGGATCATTTCTCCGCAGTAATCCCAGCAGAATTCGGCCATGCGGGCGTCGCGCAAGCGTTTCATTACCAGGCGCTCGCACTCGTTCAGTGCATTGAGTCCAACAAATACGAAGCTCTTGCTGCGCGGGAAGGCCGCTGCAGTGATGTCTGGCGCACTTCCGGCCTTGAAGGCTTCTGCCACGCTGCGGTACATCATGCCGTCGTAGGCCATACCCTTGGCTGTCAGCAGCTCATTGTACTGCCTGTAAAGCGGCAGCAGTATATTCCAAAGGCCCAGGAACTTGGCTTTGTAAGATGGCCGGTCACTGCCAGCCATGACGTCATGCCCGGGCATCCCCCTGAAGTGGGACAGGAACTGCTCTATCGCCTCACGCTGCTCGGGCGACAAATACTCATAAGTATCCTCGATGGACTTGAAATCCGCAACGTTGGTAAAAAGCTGCTGCGGATCTACAAGATACTTGTCGACATCGGAAAAATCGGACAGTATGACATCGCCCCAGAAGATGAAGTCATCAAGAGGTTCCGCCGTGGGATAGAGGCCTTTATATACGTCGTAGAGTTCCAGAAGCAGGGACACCTTGTCCGCAACCGGACGGCCGTACAGACGGCCGAAGAAATCGGCAACGGTTAGCATCTGGGGTTCTATCAGGGGGGCAGTGCCGCGGGCGGCCACAAGCGTACGCAAGTGCTTGGTAAAGAACACTATGGAACGCCTGTTAGGGAATACCAGACACCTGTCCGATATTCCTTCCTGCAGATAATGCCGGGCTACCTGATAGAGAAAAGGTGTCATTATAAAGGGCTTATTTCTTAATGTCTACCAGCCACTTTTCGTCAAAATACTCGCCGCTAAGGGCGCCAAAGACAGGCCATACGCCAATGCCGGCAGTCTTAAGTTTGAATCGCGCTGCCAGCTCCCCTATTTCCGTGGCTATGTCTCCGCCACGAAGATAAAGGATGCGGCCAGTGTAAAGGTCTTTCACCCAGGGATAAAAGTCTGTAAGGGAGGCTACGGCGCGGGATACCACATAATCGTACTTCTGCGGCAGGCTCTCTGCGCGGGCGTTCACGATCTGCACGTTGTCAAGGTTCAAGGCCTTTGAAACGGCACCTGCAACTATTGTTTTTTTACCCACGGAATCGCAGAGGGTAAACTGAGCCTTAGGGAAGAAAACGGCCAGCGGGATTCCCGGAAAGCCTCCACCGGTGCCAACGTCCAGCACCGTCACTCCCCCGTTACGCCAGACTTCATATTCCTGCGGCAGGGACTCTTTCAGATAAACTGCTATGGCAAGTGAATGCAGGACATGGTGCTCATACAAACCATCCATATCCTTACGGGAAATAACATTTATCTTGGAATTCCAATCCCTGTATAGGGTATCCATTGCAGCGAAACGCTCCCGGGCAAGGCTATCCATCGACCCAAGCAGCCGGGTAACGATATTCTCAAATTCCTGATATGTCATAAGTCCTGGTCCTCCTCTGCCATTCGCTTGATAACCAAGGCTTTGGCTCTTTTTATACGGGTTTTTACAGTATTGATGGGAAGTTGGGTTTTGACGGCAATCTCTTTGTAGCCAAGATTGTCTATGAAGCAAAATTTTGCCACCTCCCGATAAAGCTCCGGCAAGGCCTCTACGCAATCCAGGAAGCTCTCGTGATCCTGACTGCCGATGACCTCTTCTTCCGGACTGTCATCGTCCGATGCAATATCCACATGTTCCAAGGCAGAATAATCGATGGTCAGGCGCACAGACTTGTGGGTACGCGCCTTTTCATGGGAGAGATGGTCGAAGGCAGTGTTGCGGGCAATGCGGAACAGCCATGTAGAAAAGTGGTTGTCGTCTTTATACGTAGACAGCTGCTTGAAGGCTTTTGCAAAACTTTCCATGCAGATGTCTTCTATCTCTACCTCGTCCTTAATGTATCTGGCCACATGGGAGCGCACACCCTTGTTATACCTTGTATAAAGGGTGTAAAACGCAGCCTGGGACATTGCAGAATCGTTACCAAGAGCTGCCTTGATAAGATCGGCCTCCTCCCAATCAGTGAGCTTCGAGCCAGTTTTTACCATAATTACATTCTACCGTCAGCGGAACAGACAAAGATATAACATTTTCCATTTCTTCCTTCACAAGAGCCTGAAGAATTTCTTTCTCGGCGGCCAGGGTGTCGAACAAAAGTTCGTCATGGATCTGCAGCACCATGCGGCTGGCCAGACCTTCCTTCTGCATACGGCGGTCTACGCTTATCATGGCCAGCTTGATGATATCGGCGGCCGTGCCCTGGATGGGGGCGTTCACCGCGTTGCGCTCCGCCAGCTCGCGCATGGTCTTGTTGGCAGAGTTAATCAGCGGCAGATAGCGTCTGCGGCCGAACATGGTCTTTACAAAACCGTCCTTGCGCGCCCCTTCCTTGCAGGCCTCTATGAATTCAGAAACCTTGGGGAAGGCGGCAAAGTAGTCGTCGATTATGCCTTTGGCCTCTGTGCGGGAGATATGCAGCCGCTGCGCCAGTCCAAAGGACGATATGCCGTATATAATTCCGAAGTTTGCCGTTTTGGCCACCCGTCTCTGGTCCGATGTCACCTCTTCTACCGGCACGCCATAGATTTTGGCCGCCGTGGCCGCATGTATATCCTGTCCCTGGCGGAAGGCCTCCATCATGTGGGGATCGCCGCTCAGATGGGCCATTATACGCAGCTCTATCTGGGAATAATCGGCCGATAGTATTACGCCATCCGGCGTCCCGGGCACGAAGGCCTTGCGGATCTGCATACCACGCTCAGTGCGGATGGGGATGTTTTGCAGGTTGGGATTTGAAGAAGACAACCTGCCGGTTGCGGTGAGCGCCTGGTTGAAGGTTGTGTGGATGCGACCGTCCTTAGGGGATATGTATCCCGGAAGGGGATCTATATAAGTGGACAGCAGCTTTTTAGCCGCCCTGTATTCAAGGATTTCGCCGATGATTGGATGGCGGTCGTACAGCTCCTGCAGAGTAGTTTCATCTGTGGAATAGCTGCCGCGGGCGCTCTTCTTGGCCTTGGGGTCAAGCTTAAGTTTATCAAAGAGTACGTCGCCAACCTGTTTGGGGGATGATATGTTAAGGGTGGGCTCGCCCGCAAGCTCGCGTACGCGGCCTTCGTGCAGGGCGATTTCGCCCCGCAGCCCCTCTGCAAACTCTTCCAGGGATGCCACGTCTACCTTCACACCCTCGCGTTCCATCTTGCCAAGGACAAGGGCAAGGGGCTCTTCCATATCGGCATACAAAAAGTCTAAAGAACTTTCTCTGAGGAGTTTAGCTACAGCCGGGCCAAGAATCGAGCACAGCGCCGCAGTACGCTGCGCGGCCTCGTCTTCCTCTTTGCTGATGTCGGCAAAGAGGCCGCCCTCGCCCACCGGCTCTTCGTTCATATTGATACCAAGAAGGCTTGCAGCCAGAACCTCCGCGCTGTGATCCTGCTCCGGGTTCACCAGGTAGTGCATAAGCTCGATGTCGTACAGACGGCCTTCCAGGGCCTTTCCGCCGGCAATCAGTTCATTGCGCAGCTTCTTGAGGCCGTAGCCGTACTTGGCTATGCCGGCGTCGGAGAGCAGCTGGGCCGGGACCTCGCCGTCGCAGACGGATATTGCGCCGTCCTTTGCCGTTGCCGCGCGAAGCAGCAGGCCCTCGGCATCGGACCAGCCAAGAGCCAGCATACTGCTGGCCTTGGCCATCTTCTGGAAGTCCTTGACTTCCAGAAGATTATATTCAATACTGGGGGAGACTCTCCCCCAAACCCCTACGGCCTCTGGCCGTATCCTGTCCCCTGTGGCAATAGCCCCCGAAATATGTTTCTTTAAGGAGCCGAACTCATATTTTTCAAAAAGATCTGCCACTTCAGGAGTATATACTCCGCTGCGCTCCAATTCTTTCAGGCCGATGTTTACGGGGACATCGGTCTTGATGGTAACAAGCTGATGGCTAAGGGCAATATGGCCCTGCGCCTCGCGGAACATCTCCTGCTGGCGGGCGGAGAGTTCGTCGAGATGAGCGTAAATATTCTCTACGGTGCCGTACTTGGCAATGAACTTGGCGGCTCCTACCTCTCCGACGCCCTTTACTCCTGGCACGTTGTCGGACGAATCGCCGCAAAGGGTGAGCATCTCTATAACCTGCGACGGCTCGCTGATGCCGTATTTGGCGCATACCTCCGCCGGGCCGAAGACCTCGTCTTCTCCCCCGCCCTTTCCGGGCTTAAGCTGAAGGATATTCTTCTCTATCAGCTGGCCGTAGTCCTTGTCCGGGGTGACCATGTAAACCTGAAGGCTGTCGCTTGCAAACTTCTTGGCAACGGTGCCCACTACGTCATCGGCCTCGTAGCCCATCTCCATCAGCACGGGTATGTTCATTGCCCCGCAAAGCTCCTTCAGGGGCTCCAGGGCATCGATTACCAGCTGCGGGGTCTCACCGCGGTTGGCCTTGTACTCGGGGTAAAGAGTGTTGCGGAAGGTGCCTCCCGGGGGGTCGAAGGCCACCGCAAGATGCGTGGGCTTCTCCCGGGCTATGAGCTCCAGAAGATACTTGGTAAAGCCGAAGAGTATAGACATATCGGCGCCCTTGGAATTGATCATAGGATGCCGCGCAAAGGCATAATACATCCTGAAGATCAGGGCATGGCCGTCGATTATATAGAGTTTATCCATTTAACACACTTTTCGAAAAGTGATAACAAATATAGGAAACACTTTTGGAAAAGCGAAATTAGTTGACCGGATAGAACGTACCTCGTCTATAGTCGAAAATAACCATGGAGGCTATACAGATTTCGTCGTTATCGGGTGCAACAAGTTTAATAGTTGCCGTGGTCAGTTTTTCACCCGGGGTACGCTGGATATGCCAGATATACGTATTGTCAGTCATCATATACTTCTCTACATCCGCCGGAGTACCATCCTCATTCAGGAATGCAGCCGGAGCAAGTATTTTATTGTTTTTGGCCGCGAACGTCATACTCACCATGTACAAAGCAGGCTCGTAAGCATCATTGGTTGTCAACGTTATTTCATGCGTTGCGCCTGCGTCAAGTTGAGTTCCACCGTTATTGCCAGAAACAGTCGGGATAGAGATTGTACACTTATAATTATACTTCGAACCCCACTTACCTGTAAGTGTAGCAGAAGTGGTTCCGCGTTTAATCACTGACTTCATATCATTAATCTCCGTAGGATTATTTTCCGCCTTGAATCGGCCAGCATAACCCTCAACGGTTACATAGCCGTTGGCAGACAATCTATAATGAGCCGGACTGGGAGTAACGGCACTTCCTGTCCTTAACGGAATCTCGTGATACAAAAGGTCTCCAACCGACCTGTTCTCTACCGGCGCCCAAGGGAAGGTGGGAGTAGTTTTATCCTTATAAGTAGTCTCTCCTTCAAACTCGTCATTCGGGCCAACATAGCCTATACGTAAAGTAACCGGGACGAAGGGGCTCAAAGGGTCATCGCGGTATGCAAAAAGAAGAGCCTTGCTGGCATTAGGTTTTTCAGTGTGAGGATTAACATTACCGTTTACATGTCCTAAAATACAGTTGGAATAACTGCCAAGTACAGCCAAGCCATCCACAAAACCCACGTGAGTGAAATGGCAGGGCACAAGACGGGCATCACTGTACTCGTCGGCAGAAAGCTCAATGGAAATATCACCACTGTCATCAGTCGTGATGAAATTCAGCGTCACTTTACCATCCTCGCTTGTAGGCGTGTAATAATATGTTCCTGCATAGGGACCGGGGGAAACGCCGGCTTCCTTGCACAAAAGGCCTTCAGTGGAAATCAGAATCTGAGGAAAATCGTCGGGGTATGTTCGGCCGGCATCCTTTTCCATAGTAAATGAAATAGAAATCTCTTCGTCTGATGCGAGAGGTATCGGGGAGTTGAAGGTAAGGCCGGAGAAAGTCTTCTGGCCATAGTTCTGGAAGAAGTCCGAATCCTTGGCAAAAAATTCGTTATAAACCCATACCGTAGTGGCACTTATTGCCCTGTTGGTCTTGAAGTAGCAGTTAACCACACGCCAGCTGCTCTCTTCAGAGTCTACGTAAGGAGTAAGGTTGACATAATCGTCCCAGGTAATGGTACGCCTGAACTGGAAGGCAGTCTTGCCCTTATAACCATCGTGCTCGGAAATGGATTTTCCGGAAATTACAGGCAGGTTGTTATTCGGCTTTGAATTATCCGGAGTAAGGGTCATATCCTCGGCCTCTATAGTGAAGTAAAGAGGGAACATAGACTGCATAAGACCGTCCGGAATCCTGAACTGAACCGTTTGCTCTGCACCTTTGGATTTTGCAAGATAAGGATTCAGGCAGCGTACTTTAAGAGGTTGTTCTCCCTGGACGGTAATAACTATATCCCTGTACAGACGGTTAACTGTTCCGTTCTCTTCATAAGTACCGGTAACACGGATTTTCTGGGTGCGAATTAGCTTGTCCGGCT
This sequence comes from uncultured Prevotellaceae bacterium, assembly GCA_947166905.1. Classification (GTDB taxonomy): domain Bacteria; phylum Bacteroidota; class Bacteroidia; order Bacteroidales; family UBA932; genus Cryptobacteroides. Next base: position 27,101 of record CAMVFZ010000015.1, read on the forward strand.
TTTTGTTACAGAAAGACAGGGCTCTGAAACCATTTTCATCCGGTTCATCTGCCAGTTTCACATTGTACAGAATATCCTCGCTGCCGTCTTCCATTTCAAGGATTCCGGCCGATACCGTTCCTGTCGGATTATCGCCTATCGCTTTAGAGAAATAAACGCTAAGCACCCTTAAAGGGTTATCTGCATTGTGCTCTGAAGTAATGGTGTTGGCCACCCAGGGCGATACGTGCAGCCTGGCGGATCCATCAGAAATCTCCGAAACATTGGATGTATTTACATCGGCCGATACATCTGCGCTACCGGCAGAAAGTGCCGCCAGAGCAGGAGTAGTCTGGCCTTCGGACAGAATCTTGTTTATTGTAATCTTATATTTAAAATTACGGTATACAGGGAAATAATTAGTTGACCAGATTCCGGTGTCCTGATCTTTCTTGGTATCTACCAAATCTACCTTATAATAGCACTTCACACCTTCGTATGAAGGATTGGCTGCAACCTGATCGGGATCCTTGAATGTTCCGTATATAATTACATACGTAGGCTGGATACTTGACGATGGAGCGGGACGCTCATAAAGGAAAACAGCACTGTTTGCAGATACGGGGGCTACACCTTCTCCGAATTTACCATCGCCATCAGGTTCAAAGGCATCGGCCGGAGGTATAGTATTGTCAAACTGTGTGCTTGAAGGCAAATTGCCGGGATATTTGTAAGTTTCGGATAGATTAGTGAAGGATCTTAACTGATAATCTTTCACAAAACCTCCGGTTTCCTTGCTGTACGGCACAATTGTACCTTTGGACGGTTTGTTTACCACGGCCATTGAAATAGGCCAGAAGTTACTTTCCTGTTCAGGATCACTGGAGTGAAGAGCATCGACTTCGACCTTGGCCCAGTTCCTGACCAGAGCTATTTCCTGGAAAGCACCAGCAGTCTCGTCCGTGGGCACATACCCGGTAGTTGCACCTTCAGGGAGAGCATTACCATCAGCATCCACATAAACTTCTACTATCTTTCCATCAATCGTCTTCTTTTCCTTCTTTGCCCTGATTCCATGTTCCAGCGTAATCATCTGCCAGTACGCCTTTTCGCCCGCAGTAGACATCAGAACAGGAAGGACAGCCGTATCATAACCGAAGTCCAGCGTTGACGGGCCGTTGCCTATAAAATGGATACTGCGCTCACTTTCTGTCATTGCAAGGGTTGCTGTAAACGTATACTTGGGAACCGTTACAGAAATAGGCTTATTATCTTTATCTGTTGTCGGGTATGTATAAGTTCCGGCAGAAACAGGAGTCGCCTTTACATACTCTTTGAGATATCCTGAACTACCGAAGACGGCAAGATACAGATTATCCAGGTCTCCGCCGTTGTCAAGGCCCTTTGTAGAGGGCGTAACACCGGGGATGGAGAACGTAATAGTAACGGGCTTGCCTTCCGGAAAGTCAGGATCGTGGGCATACACTTCCTCTGTCCGTTCCTTCACACAGGAAGCAACGGCCACAACCAGCATCCATATTACAAATATCCACCTTTTCATCGCTTTGCATCCGCCCATCTGAATTCATTATACTCGTTGATATTCGTAGATCCAGGCCTACCGGGAGTCGGTATCTGTTCATCTCCCCAATACCAGGTATCATATACGCAACGTATAAGAGCAAAGTCCCTGGTTGCCGGAGTCACCGTTTTATTGGTTTTATCCACGAAAACCGCGCCGTTGGCCGACCAATAGTTTCCGCTGAACTGCCATTCAAATACATTGTTTGCCGAAAGCTGTGAGACAAAGCGGATTTCGCCCATGGTGGGAAGCCTCCAGCGTCCTGCCGGATAGCCGTTTTCCTGGAAAGAAGCACAGCGGTATTTTGCCTGTTCCAACGGGGTTCCATCGTACTCGGTACCACTGTACTTTGTAGAGATACGGAAAGACGGTGCCACCATATCCTTTGTTCGGTCGGAGGCCTCTGTAGGATAATAATGCTGCAAGGTTCTTGTATCGTCAGGATGATCCACATAATTTCCATCACTGTCAACAGTAACATAAGGAGCATCTCTGAAACTTCTGAGATTATCTTCGTCGTCCTGACGGGGGTCTCCAATCACAAAACCATCACTTTCCGGCAGCACGGTAACGTTAACCTTGTACATGTCGGTACCGCCGCTGGAATAATGGACAACGCGCCAGATATTTTCCAGTCTATAAGCATTGTCGGTCTTCCAGTTTGCATTATCCGCCTCGAACCTGGCCCTTGTAAGCTGGTCATTATCTACATATACGTAGCCCCAGTGATCCGGGAGGCCATTCGTCTTTGTATCCGGATTGGGAGTAGACTCAATGTAGATACCGGAGGTTTGGACTAATTTCTGATCTCTTACATATGTTGCATCATCCTTATGGTCGGCGTGATAGATAGTATACGTGATGGTATAAGGAGAATAGTCAAATAGAGGATCCGTATAGTCGTTAATCAGCGGATGGTAGAATTCTATCACCGATGACGTTTCGGAAACCTGAAGCCAGTCCACTTCCTTACCCGTCAGATTCTTCATAATGGTTTTACGCTGTGCAAGGCTATATTCCAGATACTTCATTCCTTTTTTATAGCCGTGGGAGTCATTGTCTCCGGCTGCTTTTACTGTACCGCCAAGATCTACCTTATTTTTATTTGCTTCCACTGTGCCGTAGTAAGGACGCGTAGCGCGTATGTCGGCTATCTCTATCGGATGTGAACTTACATAGGAGAGATCGACCTCGGAAGATATGTTATACAGTTTATATTCATTCCTGTCGGTAGAAAGATAACGGGCGTTGCCAATCTGTGCGTGCTTGATTACCATGTCCTTATCCTGCCAGTCAAAGACATAGCACCATCCGCTTACATCCACTACGGCCTCGTCTGTCTCCGAACCAAGAATACCCACTACCACATTAATATGATACCAGTTGTTCCTGACGAACGAACGGCGATACTCCGCCCTGCTGTCATCCGGAATCACAATCTTGTAGTAGAACTGTTTCTGGGTACTGGTAATTCCCGCGTCGGGATCGGCCTGGCGCACCCACGGAACCACAAGCTTCAAGTATGGCTCTATACGAGGGCTCTCCGTAGAACCATATTCCCAATGCTGTGGATACATGTACATGGGGAAGGTATTGTAGAAGTCTCCGTCTTTCTCGAAGTAATAACGCAAGGTTCCGCTGTCTTCATAAGCGAATTTCATCGGATTATTCCTGTAAGAGAAATACTTAGGTTCCGATGTCTCTCCGCCAAGAGTAGCATTTTTAACACCGTTCACCAGGTAAACCTCCATACCGCTCAGCATCGGCTTCCAGACCTCTTTGCCTACGCTCACCTGTGTTGCCACGTTTACGCCAACAGTCAGTTTGGCCGCGTAGCGCTGAAGCTGGATTGTTCCGGCAGCCGCAATAACCTGATTTCTTCCCCTGAGGGAGAGAGCCACCGCACCGCTCATTATAAAATCGGTCTGGGCATGACTTGAACCCGCTGTTTTTACAAAATCCGTTTCTATCGGAAGAGTATTCAAATGCTGTATGGTAGTTCCGGAAAGGTCGGTACCATCGTGGACAATACCACTTTTCTTATTTTTATCAAGCGGATAGTTGGCATAGGCAATGACGGTGCAGGAGCGGATGTCTTCGTCATGCGGGAATAATACCGTGTTTATGATATCCCAACCAAGTTCAAGGCGGAAAACGTCACTGCGTCTCTTCCCGGATGTTTTCAAGACATGGTATACCGCAGGCTGGTCCGTCCTTCCGTCGGGGTAGAAGAAGAAGTCTACGTGACTGATAATGTTCTCGTTATAATCGTCCACTCCGTCCTGCGTGCCGTCAGCGCCGTTCTTGGAAGTAAGAAGATCGTCGCTTACAAGCGTCAGCTCTATGACGGGGCCATCCCACGGCTCCATCCTGCCCTCCTTGGCACAAGAAGCAGCAAATAAAACAAGAAGCAATATATATGAAAGCCTTCGCATCATAGTACAAACCTGAATACTTTATCAACAGCCTCTGAATTAGCCTCGATTGTACGTTCACCAATCTCTACAGAGAACGACAGAGTAATGGATTTCCCGGCAAAACCGGTGGAAACGTTAGGGTTTTTACGCACCGAGATATCTATTCTGCCACCATTCTTTTCGGGCGAAATTTTGGCCATATCCGGGGTAATCGTAAAGAACGACGCATCACCCTCGGGCTTTATCATAAGGTTTCCTCCTACCGGAGTAGTAATATATAAATGACCCTTTGCCGTTTGTCCGCTCATGATTTTAACGTCGAAATGGTCTTTAGACGTCTCTGTAATTGTAGCGGACTCCTTATTCTCTTCCTCGTCAACAGTGAATTTTGATGAAACGGAAACAGCTTGATCCGTAAAATTGACCGTATTGAAATTATAGTCCCACGGCACAACGCTCACGGCCAGCTGAAGGTTGCTTCCGCTTACGAAGAAGCCAAGGAGAGTCCAAGTGTGATTACGGGCGAAATCGCCGACTGAGCCCATTGTAAACTCCCTGGTCTTTTCAGAACCGTTCACCGTGTATGTTATCCATCCGATAAGCCTTTTGTCGCTTTCCCGGAAGTAAATGTAATCCAAAGGGGTAAGCAGCGGAGGGTTGGCGGTTATCGCGTCATTGATAAGATTCTCGTATGCCAGAGGATCCTGATTAACATAGATATAGTCTTCCGGAGACTCGTTCTCTGCTATATCTGTAAGGTGATTGGCAGGAGCCAATACATCGAACGGTTCTATTTCATAAGTATTATCTCCATCTGAAACATCTTCGTCGACGACAATTCCTGAAGCCTTATCGGTAAATACATATTCATTTACAGGGAACTGGTTACCTGCCAGTTTTACGCGTTCTATTGTGACAACATCGTTGTTGCCTTCTTTCTTTGTCTTGCAGAAGACAAAACGCATTCTGGAAACAGCCCTCTTAATCTTGAGAGTCTCTATCTTCAAAACCGGAGACTGGCCCTCGACAGTAAGATTCTTGGCCAGGCCACTCATAGGCAAGCCCTTGGTGGGGTCTATGGTTTTAACGAGTTTGTCAGATCCCGTTATGCCAAAATAGTCATTAGTGGCATCATGTCCGAAATACGCATCGTTCAGTTCATCCCAAGTTGAGACTTCCCCGTCTTCAGAATCGGCATTCAAACCTTCGCAGCCTATGGATGATGCATTCGCAAGGGCAAAAATGTCTACGTGGGGATGAGACTCGGCAAAAGAAGTAGATACCGGCAATGAATATTTGCGCACTCCGCCTGCAGGAGGGAAATCCGATGCCGGAATGGCCTTGGATGCCACAAGAGTATGACTGTCACTCTCATAAACCCAAACAGAAAGGCTGTAAATAGCGTTTTCCTGGTCCGATGCCGGCAGAGTACCTGCCGTTGCTTTAGACTGGACAAGTGCAGGGAATTCTACAGATATGCCTATCGTAGGCTCATTAGGCTCGATATCCGATGAGCGTTTATTGCAGGAGAGAAGCATCACTCCGGCAACTATAGTAAATATGAATCTTTTTAAATTCATTCCTAATCCAAAACAATATATGAAGCCGCCGAATTAATCCAGCTGGTTTCTGTCTGCAAGCCAAGCGCAAGCTGGGGATTACCCAGCTCCGGAACAGAGATGTGGGCGTTTTCCATAGTGCTCACAACACAGTTTACCGTAGTATAGTGATCAGGCATGACAACGCTTGTCAAGCCCTTGTCTTTATCTTCATCCGATGGTTTCTCAAGTTTGCCTGCAAGGTAGAAGTGGCTGCCCGGCATAATGATACCTTCGGCGCCGTAAAAAGGCTTTCCGCTGTCGTTTCTGAACTCCAGGAAGAAATAGACATCTGAATCTACTATCGTAGGGAAAACCAAGGTTCTTATCTCACCCGATTGTTCTGCTGTAAGAAATACTGTCGGCTTCTGGTAGCTGTCCATCGGCATCTGGTTGTCATACATAAAATACTCCTTTGTAGAAGGATCTGGGGTAAAGTCGTATTTTTGTCTGTACTGGCCGCCGACGATTATTCCGGTAACAGGGAAATTCTCACCCTCTGCCGTGCAGTAGGTAAGTTCACTGCCATCGTTGTCCGGAAGCATCTGCTTTCCTGCCTTTATGGTGACCACAAGCATTCCAAAAGCATACTGTAAAGGCTCGTCAATTGCCACAGAGGCCGTTCTCTTGGTTATTTTTGGTCCGGAACGGTACTGCGACAGCACAGATGACCAGTTGGTATTGTCGTCCTTGTAATCATAAAGATGGTATACTTCCTTGTTATTTGAAGTGCTTATGGCAGAATTACAATAGAAGTACATCGACGGCATATAACAGAACCTGTCAATAGGAGCAACGCCGTCCAGTGCTTCAGTTACCACCACGAATTTAGTTCCATTCCAACGCAGCACGGCAGAACCTGCAGGCAGGCCAAGTGATTCAGGATAGGTATCCAGACCCGAATCGTTGAATGTCACGACATCAGAAGACGAAATATTGATGGTATTATCCGTAACAAGGCTCTGGATTCTGGCAAGAAGCATATCCCTCAACCTGTTATACATGATAGCGTATGTAAGCGGTTCCGTTCCGTTCTCTTCGAGCATTGCATCGTACTCTTCAGTTCCGGCAATGTGCTTGTACGGATTGGTATTCTCACTTTGATACGCATTAAGCTTTGTATACAGATTGGATATAAGGTATTTTACATTCTCACCGGCTCCTGTTGTCAGTTCTCCGGAGTTTGTGAATGACTTGAACAAATCGTTGAGTTCCAAACTGCCGATGGTGCTCCAGTTAACGGCGACACTGGACTGATACCATACCTCGTTCTTCTTATAATAGTACGACTGATTGAAGGATGCTGCAGATGCTATTGTATTCAAAGCATCTGCAATCTCCTGCGCCGCAGTTGGAACAGTGCCATCATAAATAGGCTGGGGCGCGAAAGTAACAGCAGACGTATTGATTAATGTCTTTGATGTCAATCCATTTTCAGCCACACAGCCGTTCAGATGCCTGAACTCCTGTTCTGAATAAGCAGATGACGGGGTTGCGTTTTCAGGACGGGCATACACCAAAACGTGCGTTGTGCCCAAAGGCAGGTTGGCATCGGCTCCTGAATACAGATGGGCGTGATTACCCTTTATCAGGCCATGATGATAGGTGTAGCCATCCTGGGATGCATACGTATCCTCATCATCGGTAATAGCGGGCATATTGTGTATCCAGTCAAGGGATTCCGAGCTGCCGGATATGGCCGCGCCAAAAGGAATAACCCTTACGGAAGAGAGACCGCGGAAGCCAGGTGTTTTGGCAAGCTCCAAGAGCTTGCTTACATCGGCCTTGGTGCCTGAAGCATTACCACCCAGTGACAAGGAGAAGTTTACAGGAACCCTCTCAATCTCTCCGGATGTGCCGCCGGACTCGCTGCTGCCAGCCTTTGTACAAGCCGCCAGAGCAAGGGCCGCAAGCCCTATTCCTATGATTCTCTTAAAAACCATCCACTAAAATTCTACATGTCCGTGTATACCCGGAGTCCAGTCCAAAGTAACTGACACTGCCACCGAAGAGTCATTGGGAACAAAAGTACCATTATCCACCACCTTTCCCGTCAGGACCATGAACTGACCGGGGAGAAGGGGCTTTCTGATACCTATTATATTCTCTGTTACAGTGCCGTCCTTAAGCTTGACGTAAGCCACCATCTGCCACAAAGCTTCTGTGGCATCATCGGTAATGAAGGGTTGGTCGATGATAACCCTGGTATCGGCTCCCTTTGTAGGGAAATTCACGGATGCGAAGCACATACGGCCGGGCTCGTCTATCTTGACGCGGTCTGCAACCACCACCTGCTCCTTACCGTTGCGGTAATTAAAGCGGTACAGACTGTCGCATACGCTGAAGTCTGTCGCAAAGCCCTTCATGTACAGCTTCATATCCTTGATTCCACTGCCGACGGTGTCTATCACCAGTGAAGAAGCGCAGTTAACAATGAACAGGCGCACATCGAACCTCTGGTCTTTACCTGCCTCAATATTCATCGGCAGGCGGGCAGAGAACAAGCCTACTTTATGGGTAGAAATTGTGTCGCTCTTATCCTGGGCTATGATTGACTTGTGACAATAATCATCCTGCTGTAAAGAGAGCAGGTTGTTCTTTGACAAATTGGCCAACGCAAGGTGCATGTACTGCCTTACCGGAATGTGCAGGGTGTAGCTGGACTGGGTTGCGTCCATGATATGGGACTCATGGTGCAGGCGCAGCGAATCTGCCTCTACATCATAGAAACTCAGGTCCACATCGTGGGCATAGTCCGTGAACACACCGCTCAGATAACTGCGCAGCGCATTGGAAACCGATATGTCCGTATCAAGCGAAAGCTGCGTCTGCAGTTCGGTGGTCATATTGGTTACCAGGCGCAATTCGTAGTCTACGTTGAAATCAGCCTCGCAATCAGACAGGTCCTCGTCTACGAGGCTGCAGGAAGAAACCATTGCAGCCCCGAAGCACAGAAGGCCTAAATATTTAATCAAAGATGTCACTTGTCAAATGATTATTCTTCACTTAATCTGTTTCACCCATATTAACAGTAAATGCAAGACCGGGAGTCCATTTAACATCTACAGACATACCCAAGGATACCTGACCTGAACGGAGATCCGGAACAGTTACATAAGCGTGCTTGAGAGCGTCTGCGCCAATCACAAGGTCTGCCGTTGTCATATAGTCCTGCATAAATACGCGGGGAACGTTGATGGTGTTACCATTTGCGGGATCGAACGGAGGATAGCAATAGAAGTCACGATTCAGATTAGTGAAAGCCTCTGGATTGCTAGCCCTTGCGGTCTCAATTGCAGTTGAAATATCAAGTTTTCCAAGAAGATAGAACACACCGTTCTTACGGACAAGGTTCATCTCTCCCCAGAACTCCTCTCCCTGATTCAGGATCTCAAGGCCGACGTAAACATCGTTCTGGTCATCGGGGCCCTTGGTGGCATCATAGTTATCCCAGCAAAGGGTGTATGCCACATTGCTCCTGGAGCCAAGACTGATAGGAGACATCACCCTGGCATAAATCATCTTGTCGAAAGGATTGGTGGAATAATTTGTCTTCTCCGTAACATTGAAGTGACCGGTAGAAGAATCGAATGTCATGCCTGCGTATGCGCCGTAATCAGGGTAACGGGTATAGTCCCAGCCCACGACATCAGGCTGCCCGCCGATGATAATACCGGTAACAAGGAACTTGACATCACCCAAAGGAATTACGTTGTCATCCTCACCTTTATGGAGGGCGGCATTGTTGTCGTTAAGGGCACTGATACCGTCGGCGAACTTGACTGTAGATGCAAGAAGGGCAGTACCGTAATTGATATTGTTCTCCATTGCAACGCTACGGGTAGAAGACTTTACGGTTGACCTCTTTTCCCAGCCGGCCCACCAGCTGTCTGTATTCCAGGTGCTGAGGGTAGGAGGATACTGCGATGCTTTCATTGCCTGGTCGCTTACCCTGATAGGAGAATTACCCCAGTACATAAGCTCAGGCTCGTAGCGATAATTGGCGATAGGGAAATAAGCATCTCCTAAGCCATAAGCCGGAATATCGGTGGTATAACTGAAGGTGTCGGTTGCCTTTATGTCTGCTTTTTTGTCACAAACCAAAACAGCAGCGCCATAAGGCAGATCCACATTCACCGGGAAACCATAATATCCATTCGGAGTATCGTAGAAATAAGATACGTCAAAGTTGTTGTTTACCCTGTCTGCGTATGCACTCCAGTCAGTAGGCGAGCAGGATGCAATAAGGTTTGCCTTCATCGTTGCTATATCAATAGCACCGTTAGATAGTCTCAGATAATCGGCTTCTCCCGCAGAATTTACGGTAAAGAATTTTTTCATTCTTGTAACAATCTCTTCGGCAAGAAGATGTACTGCATATTCCTCCCATGAAGTAGGAGTTGCTTCAGTAGCCTTTACAACGATATTATACAGGTCTTTCATTGTATGGAGCACATCAGGAGCACTTCCCGCACGAAGTTCCTTATACTTTCCGTCGTCGCTGGCCTTGATGGTTGTCAGACGGGAGTAAGCTTCGCCGATAACCTCGCCCAAAGGGCTCAGGGTAAAATGGTTTTTATTATCTGCCGTATAAACAACTTTCTCGGGGTCGGTAGAATCCATATCATCATATGCATAATCATAAATTCTTCCGAGCTGCTTCCAGGAAAGCTCTCCGGTATAATATGTATACTCGACAGAATCACTTCCTATAGCAGTTTCTCCGTCTTCAGGATTTGTCGGCAGGCTTGCAGCAACTGCTGAAGATGGAATAGGGAACCAGAATTTGTAAGATTTGTCTAGAGTTCCGGTAGGATTGTTCCAGAAAGTATTCTCATTTACAAGACCGGCACAAAGGAAGTAATTTATGGTTCTGGAAAATACGAAGGCTCCTGCATCGAATGCCGCCTGGCTTGAAAGACGCTGCTTAAGGGAAAACTTAAGGGAAGAAAGATCGTTGGGGTCTCCGCTAAGAATGGTGCATCCCTGCTCGTCATTAGATGCAGTCTTTATTGCTTTTGCATAAAGTGAAATACAGTTTGTACCCAAAGGAAGCGCGAGCTCTATTGTACGGGATTGCTGATCTGATTTAATATCGCCGCTCTTGAGCAGGGTTCCTAGGTTGAAGTCTCTCTTGCAGGCAACAGCCTCCCCGCCATTAATAGGCTTGTAGAAGAAGGGGCCTTTGTCTGTACTGGTGTAAGGGAGCTCGTATGCAAGAAGATGGGCAGCCTCCATTCCAAGGAAAGTGCCGTTTACCTGTGCATAGTCTGCAGATGATTTTGTATCCTTTCCGGTCCCGGTGGATATACTCATTACAAACTCGGTTCTTACCGTGTTGGTTTCAGGGTCGTAAGTAGGATTATCTTCTGCCTTAGGGGCAAGCTCCTTCTCACTCTGGCAACCTACTACGGCAAACATTGCCGAGGCTGCAAAAATCAACATTATTCGTTTCATGGTCATATATTTTATTTTTTTATTCAATAGTAATTTCTGTCCGATGATGTTACTGGCTTCCGCCGCCAAGCGGAACATCGTTGTAAACAAGGCCTTGCTGCCATTCAAGATTCACGGAAAGACCAAGGGTAAGTGAACTTGCCCTAAGGTCTGGAACAGTAAGGTAAGCTGCCTTAAGTGACTCTGTGCCAAAGGTGAAAGTGGCAGTTGTCACAAAGTCCTGGATGAATACCCTGGTGATATTGGACCTTGAGCCGTCTTCGTTAAATGGAGGTACAAAAGATCCTGTTGTAGGCCAGGTAACGGCTGTCATGTGATTGGCTTCCACGGCAGGATCCAGATTAGGATTCAGAGCTCCAATCAAATAGAAATAACCGCCGTTCTTAATAATATTGGCGTTACCGTAAATATCTTTCTGGGTATTGTTCTGGAACTCCAGTGCAACATATACAATATCCTGCTGACCATTTGCCTTTCCGCTCCTGTAATTATCAAAAACTACCGTATAATTAGGAGAAGATGCGGTAGGATGAGCAGGGATCTCTGTACTTGCTACGTCCCTGTCATATATAAAACCGTATGTCACAGTTTCTTTGGTACCATTAGGGTCTTTAATTGGCAGACAATCCCAACCGATGTTTTGCGGCTGACCGCCGATTATAACACCTGTAAGTTTAAAGGAATTATTATCTACGACAATGGCCTGATTACCTTCATTACTGTTCGCATCATCCAACTTAAGAACGGCATCCCTATTGTCGAAAATTGTTGAAGCACCATATTTGACCATAGCCTTAAGCATAGAAACACCATAGTTGATGTTGTACTTCATAGCTACGCTGCGAGTGGTAGACAAAACCTTGTTTCCGTCTGTCTTCCAATCGTCCACTTCTTTGCTGTCGACTGTTTTCTTGGTAGGCCAGGAAGAATCTAATTCCCAGCCAGTAGTAGGATAGTCGCCTTTGTGCTCCAAGTCAGAAACACGGATAGGGCTGTTTCCGAAATAAACCAGCTCTGCTGGATAATAATAATTATCTGCATTATACGTAGTATTGTCTTCATTACCACCCATGCCGCTTACATTGAACGACTGAGGATAATAGAAACATTTACCTTCAGTATCGTATGCCATATATGCAGCACCTCTGGGGATATGGAATGCGAAGGGGAAGTCTGAAAGAGGCTTGCCGGAAGTAATTGCTTTCAAGGCATTAAGCTCGTCAGATGAAGGCTTTTCTGCATTGGCCTTATCATTATCCGGCCACAAGCTATTTATAACAGAAGGGCTACTGTGATTTGTGGTCTCGTTTTCGAATGCAGTCACGATGGTTTCAATACTTTTAAAGCCAACACCGCTGACAGCAGAACCATCAGAAGGAACTGACGTAACACTGAAATACTTTGAAAGACGGGCATCCACATGCGATGCAAAATACTTAGCCACAGCCTCTGCCTCACAGGTAGGTGCCGCACAGCGCACAGAATTGATTACAGACCACAAGTCCTGTACAATTTTGATTATGGCTTCTCCGGAAGCAGCACGGAGCTCGTTGGCACGGATGGTTGTCATCTGCTTGTACAGATACTGGAGCTTCTGCTCCATAGGGTGAAGGTCAGTTCCGTCTACCGGAGACTTTCCGCCTGGCAAATTATAATCTGCCCATGCAATAACGGGATAACCGCCTTCTGCAAGAGTTGATTTCGATCCATTAAGGGAAAAACCGTATGGATTATCGCCGGCCGTTTCATCTGCAACAATATTACCGTGAGACGCATAAGCATCAGACAATGTGGAATTCATAACAAGCGTAAGAATACCGCCCAGCAGTTTTTCTGCGCCGCGGAAATTGGCCTTATTCCAGTCCTGAGTTGTATCTTCGGAAAGACGCTTTCCAAGCTGGATATTGGACTTATTTGCCTCATTTTTGATATCGAATACATCAAGATGGCCAAACTGATCGTACGTTCCAATCTTATTTGTAGCATCGTACGAATATGCTACTGCCGGAGACTTTCCGTAGAAAACCATCACATCTGTCCTAAGCGGCAAAGACATCTCAAGAACTCTGGTTCCGGCAGAAGTTGTCATCACCGAAGAAAGGTCATACAGACGGTCCATTGCGTGATCCTTAACCAAAACACCATTCTTTACAAAGCCGGATGCATTGCTGGAAGCCAAAGTCATCAGAGATGCTTTGGAAACGCCCCTAAAGTTGCTTCCTCCGGCCTGCACATTTGTTCCTGTCTGCTTTGTCTTGGCAAGAGAAGACAGATTGAACACGAACTTGGTGTTAACCTCGTTGGTCTCCGGGTTGTAATTTGGATTGTTCTCCCTGACTTCTTTCTGGCAAGCCACAAGCCCTGCCAGAGCCAAAGCTCCAAGGAAGCATAATCTTAAACTAGCTTTCATATCTTTAACAGTTTTTTATTTTTCCGTTATATCGTAGTAAATTCTCAGGTAGCCGGCGCTTCGCTGGTCGGCGAAGATGCCGCGGCGCACCTTGTCGTAGATGCTGCCATTTGCAGCCGCCCTGAATTTCTTTTCTCTTTCTGCAATGTCTTTTTCGGTATCGATAATCTCAATTGCCGTCTTAAGTTCATCAGCCGTAAGTCCTGCGCCGCCACCGGCAAGCAGAAGGTCATTCAGCTGGTCGCGAAGGTCTGTCCAGGCCTCACCGCCACCAACAACCTCGAACTTGTCGTTGGGAATGTTAAAGTGCTGCTGTACAAAGTTCTTGAGTGCGTGAGCACGCTCCAGTGACAGGGCGATATTACGCGAGCGAGTGCCCTCGAATGAAGACAGACCAACGATCTGAATCTTGGCGATGCTGCTGGAGCTGTCGGCCAGAATCTTCTCTGTAAGAGAGAGAATCTCGTCTAACACGGGCCCGTTGTCACGCGGGCCGGAAAGGGTTGTAATGCTCCTCTTGACCTCTGCCTTGCCAAGCTCGTAGAATACGTAAAGGGCGCCGGGCATCTTGCGCACGACGGTACCCTTGGTATAAGGCTTGTACTCTGTGCTGGGATGCAGGATGGGATGGGTCTTTGCCAGTTCCTCAACAGCAGTAAGCTGCCTTTCAACCGGCTTCTGAACCACAATTTCCGGGGTTCTTACGCGCTCTTTCGGAGGCTCCGGAACATCTTCTATCTGACCTATGATATCCAGGACTTCTTTCTTTGCCTTACGGCGGGACTCTATGTTCCAGGCAATGTTTACGCCCAGCTTGGGAACAATCTGCAGGCCCTTTGAAGTGCCTATAGGCTCTCCGCAGTGCTGACATTCGAATGTCTTGGCATTCTTGTATCCGGCGCCGATGCCGGCCTCGGCCTCTATGCGGAAGTGGTCGCTGAGCCACCAGCTGTGGCCGGCGAAGATGCCGCCACCATAGAAATCGCCCTGGTGCCTTTGGTCCTTAATGTCCTTGAAAAGCCCCAGCGGGTTAATCTTAGCCGCATTGTAATGGGAATATATAAGGTCTCCGCCAAAGAACCAGCCTTCGTAAACCTTCTCCGGCCAGTAACGGACTTCAGGGGCCACAAGGAAGTACTTCCACTGCCTGGGGTCTTCCTTGGTACCGGTATCCCACATGAAGAAACGGGGCCATGTCTTAATGGCCACGTTAGTACCGATTGTCCAATTATTGGAAACGGGTATTTCTATGCCGATGTTGGCTGTTCCGGTTGCATCCCAAATCAGGTTGTTACGCACTGCAATTCCCTGTGAAAAACACGGAATCCCGAACACCACCAAAAATAGTCCAACAAATAGTTTTTTCTTCAAATTCATACGCTGCATAACCATCATAAACTAAACGTCCTTTCCGCGACAAAAACCGTCGAAGAATGGGCCTGTTTATGTTTATTGTATATGCAAATGTATATTCAAGAAACGAAAAAAACAATATTTTAGTGGACTTTTTCAATTAAACGATAAAATTTTTTTAACGTTTTTGCGTTTTTGACAACTTTACCGTAATTATTGGAAATTAATGACTTGGGTGCAAAACGGCTCGCATACGGCTAAATCGTGGGTTGAGAACACTACAGCAACGGGGAGGCTCTGCAAAAATTGCATGAAATTGAGCCTTGAATCTGCGTCTAAAAATGCCGTTGGTTCGTCCAGTAAAATGAGCTTTTTTCCGCTTGCCACAGCCGGGCACAGACACACCTTCTGAAACTGTCCGTCACTCAGGGTAGAAATATCCATGTCGGCCAGTTCCGCAATATTGAGTTTTACAAGGATTTCGCTATCCGGAAAGCCCAGGAATGTCTTGATAAACTCGGTTACGGTAAAGCCTTTGACCTTGGGTATGCGGGTGGGGATGAGGACGGCGTCGGGGGCGTCGATGGAGCCGCTTAAGGGCTTGAGAAGGCCGGCGACGGTCTTCAGGAAAGTGGTCTTGCCGCTGCCGTTGGGGCCTTTGAGAAGGACCATTTCGCCATCGGCCACAGTAAGGTTGATGGGGCCGGCAACGGGGGCATTGGCTTTGTAGCCAACAACTAAATCTTTGACTATCATTACCATAGGCGTTTCCCCAATAATAGCCACATAATTACAGGAATGCCGGCAAGCGCAATGGTGGCGCCCACCGGGATGGGCACGGTAAAGCACTGGGAAAGTACGTCTGCCAGCAACGCGATGGCGGCACCCACAAGCATTACCGGGCCAAGAAGACGGCCATGCACCGCAGTGCCGCAAAGGGCTTTGGTTATATGCGGGGCAATGATGCCTACAAAGCCTATCGGGCCGCAGAAGGCGGTGACAGCCGCCGCAATCAGGCAGCAGGAGAGCAGGGCTTTGAAACGGATTGCGCGCACGTTGGCGCCTGAGGCCGCAGCGAACTCATCCCCAAAGAGAATCAAATCCAAGCCCCTGCGGTTGCTGAAGGCCAAAATAATGCCCACGACAGTGGCTGCGGCAATAATAGCAATGCCGTTCCATCCGGCGGAGGCAAAACTGCCGGCCACCCAGCTATGATAGAGTTTCAGGCTTTCTTCGGCAGAAAAATACTGGCACAAAGTAGTGATTGCGCTGCATACAAAGCCAAGAAGCACGCCAAATATAAGAAGTGTAGCTACTCCCTTGAAGCGGCTGGACACTGCAACAATACCGATCCCGGCCAGAACGGCTCCAAGCAGGGCTCCGGAAGCGATACCGGCGGCAGCCACTGTTCCGGAAACCATAAGGGCGGCACCCAAAGCGGCGCCGGAGCTAATTCCCAGTATGTGGGGGTCTGCAAGTGGGTTGCGGAAGATTGCCTGCATCAGGCAGCCGGCAAGGGCCAGACCGCCACCGGCCAGGATGGCGCAGATCATCCTGGGAAGCCGGATTTGAGTAAGTATCCTGTGCGCCACAGAATTATCGGAATCAAGCATCTGCCCAAGGCTGATGCTAACACCCCCGACCATCAGTTCCAGTACCGCCAGCAGTACAACCAGCAGCACCGCTCCTGTAACGACCAGGGAGTATTTTTGACCGATTTTCATTTGGCAAATTTAATGATTATTTCATAACTTTGTTCCGCGAAAACGACCGACTCATATATACTAAAATCATAAACCTATGAAAGTCAACGCACAAGCCATCTACGATGCCCAGAAACTGGGTACCGGTAAGATGGTCACTCTTGGTGCGCAGCATCTTTTCGCGATGTTTGGCGCCACCGTCCTGGTACCTGTAATCACCGGTCTTTCAATGTCCGCCACACTGCTCTTCGCAGGTTTGGGTACCCTTATTTTTCACTTATGTACAAAGCTTAAGGTTCCGGCTTTCCTGGGTTCATCCTTCGCCTTCCTGGGCGGTTATGCAACCGTCGTTCAGCTTGGCATGGCTAACGGGCTCACCCAAGCCCAGGCGCTCCCCTACGCCTGCATCGGCGTATTCTTCGCAGGTCTGGTTTACTTCATTCTTGCCGGACTTATCGCCGCCTTCGGCGTTAGCAAGGTAATGAGGTTCTTCCCCCCTGTTGTTACCGGACCTATCATCATTGCCATCGGCCTTACCCTGGCAGGCTCGGCCATCGGCAACTGTATGGAAAACTGGGGAATAGCCATTCTGGCCATCGCAATTATCATAATATGCAGCATTTTGGGCAAAGGCCTTATCAAGATAATTCCTATCCTGATGGGTGTACTTGGCGCATATATCGCAGCCGCATGCTTCGATCTCTGCGACTTCTCCGCCGTTCATGACGCAGCCTGGGTGGGCCTCCCCGTAAGCTGGGACAATACTGCCTTCGCCGTTCTTAAGAACCCGGACTGGAGCCTTGTCGTTACGGCCATCATCGCAATAGTGCCTATTTCACTTGCCACGATGATAGAGCATATCGGCGATATATGTGCAATTTCATCCACAACGGGCATTAACTATCTGGAGGATCCGGGTCTGCACCGCACACTGGTAGGCGACGGTCTTGCAACCTCCCTGGCTTCCCTCTTCGGCGCCCCGGCAAACACCACCTACGGAGAGAATACCGGCGTGCTTAATATTACGAAGGTATTTGACCCCCGCGTTATCCGCATCGCCGCAGGGTTTGCAATCTTGCTGTCTTTCTGCCCAAAGTTCTCTGCCATCATCAGTTCCATGCCGGCAGCCGTGATAGGAGGCGTTTCGCTCATCCTTTACGGTATGATTTCAGCCGTCGGTATGCGTACCCTAATAGAGAATAATGTAGATTTCAAGAAGGCCAGGAACGTGATTATAGCAGCTGCTGTAATTGTTTTGGCTATCGGTGTAAAATACGGAGCAGGTGATGCCATTTCAATTGGATTCACATCCCTTTCCGGCCTTGCCATTGCAGCCATTGTCGGAATCGTCCTTAACGCAATACTTCCGGGCAAGGATTACGAGTTCAAGGATTCCATCCGCAGGGAGCTTGTCAGCAAGATCCGCGTGGTACCGGACTACCCTGTCAAGGGCATCCAGTTCTATGACATTACCACCCTTTTCAAGGATGTCGATGCATTTGAAGAAATCGTCAACCGGATTTGCTATCTGTACAAGGATAAGGGCATAACCAAAGTTGTTGGTATCGAGTCCCGCGGCTTCATTGCCGGAGCAGCAGTAGCGGCCCGCCTTGGAGCATCCTTCGTACCGGCCCGCAAACCCGGTAAACTGCCTGCAGATACAGTATCTGAATCCTACAACAAAGAATACGGTACTGACACCATAGCGATACACACCGATGCCATCGAACCGGACGATATTGTCCTGATCCACGATGACATCCTGGCTACCGGAGGCACTGCAGCTGCCGCCGTAAGGCTTGTGAAAAAATTCAATCCCAAGGCCGTGTATGCCAACTTCATCATCGATATCACGGATATTCCGCGCACCCAGGAAATCCCTAACGAAGTAGAAGTAACATCCTTACTTGACCTTAATGAAAGAAAACCTATTTAAAAACTCATTTAATATGAACTTTAAAAAATTTGCAACAGTAGCTTTTGCAACTTTGGCCCTTGCACTTACCGCCAAGGCCCAGACAAACTTCCAGACCTTCTACGACCTTAGTCGTGAGCACTTTACCACTACCCTCGAGGGTTTCTACGGGGACAAGTGGGGTAACACCTTCTTCTTCATTGATTACGACTTCAATGGTAAGGATTACGTAGGCAAGAACAATCACACTGTAAGCGGCAGTTACATGGAGATTGCACGTTGCCTCAACTTCTGGCAGGACTCCAATCTTGCTCCTTTGAGCCTTCAGGTAGAATACAACGGTGGCGTTGGCTTCGGCAACCATAACTTCCTCTTCGGTGTAGATTACTTCGTACACAGCGCCGATTTCAAGAACACCGTCAACTTCAAACTGCTTTACAAGACCTTCAATGCAGGTATCAAGAGCAAGCTTCCCCTCCAGTTCACCCTTGTTTGGGGCTTCCAGGATATCTTTGGCGTAGATGGCCTCCGTTTCAGCGGCTTTGCCGATATCTGGGGTGAGACCACCAATGTTGGCAAGTTCGTAGCTATTTCAGAGCCTCAGCTTTGGTATAACATCGGCAAATGCATCGGTGTTGACAACCTTCACATCGGTTCAGAGGTCGAGTTCTCTTACAACTTCGCAGGTGTAGATGGTTTCAAGGTTCGTCCTTGCATCGGTACAAAATGGGTATTCTAAGATAGGAGACGTCATTTATGGCAAACTTCTTAGCGAAGGCTCTGGGCTTCGATGCCTCACAGCATAGCATCCGTACAGAGATTCTGGCCGGAATTACCACCTTCCTTACGATGGCCTACATCCTGGCCGTCAACCCCGGTATCTTCAGCGCCCTTGATATGCCCGGCGGAGCAGTATTCACCGCTACCGCACTTGCCGCCATCGTCGGTACTCTTGTAATGGCCCTTTATGCCAAAAAGCCTTTCGCACTGGCTCCGGGCATGGGTCTTAATGCCTTCTTTGTATTCACTGTATGCCTTGGAATGGGA
This sequence comes from uncultured Prevotellaceae bacterium, assembly GCA_947166905.1. Classification (GTDB taxonomy): domain Bacteria; phylum Bacteroidota; class Bacteroidia; order Bacteroidales; family UBA932; genus Cryptobacteroides. Next base: position 46,562 of record CAMVFZ010000015.1, read on the forward strand.
CACAGCTGGCAGTTCGCTCTGACCGCTGTGTTCCTTGAGGGTCTCATCTTCATCATACTCACAGTTACCAAGGTCCGCAGCTGGCTCATCAACGCCATCCCTGGCACACTTAAGAAAGCTATCGGCGCAGGTATCGGTCTTTTCATCGCCTTCATCGGCTTCCAGAACGCCGGCATCATCGCCAATAACGACGCTACCCTTGTAGGCCTTGGCAATATCACCGAGGGTACCGCTCTCCTTGCCCTGATTGGCCTTTTCATCACCGCCGGTCTTGTAATGGCTAAGGTTCGCGGAGGCATCCTCTGGGGTATCCTTATTACCACCATTATCGGCCTCTTCATCAAGGATTCCACTACCGGACAGGCTATCACCCAGTTCGCACACACCGAGGGCGGTTCGCTCAAGCTTATTTCCCTCCCCGACAGCATCTCCCCCATCTTCTGCAAATTCGAGTGGAGCCAGATCCTGAGCTGGGATATGCTTGCAGTTGTATTCACCTTCCTCTTTGTCGATATGTTCGACACCATGGGCACCATCATCGGTGTTCACCAGGGTGCAGGCCTTATCAAGAAGGGTGGAGATGAGATCCCCGGTGTAGAGAAGATGTTCTTTGCCGATTCTATCGCAACCGTAGCAGGCGCATGCTTTGGTACCTCTACTACCACTACATACGTAGAGAGCGCATCAGGTGTAGGCGAAGGCGGACGTACCGGCCTCACTGCCCTTACAACCGCTATTCTCTTTGCCGTAGCACTGCTTCTTAGCCCGCTCTTCCTGGCTATCCCCAGCGCAGCTACCGCACCTGCACTTATCATTGTTGGTGTTTGACTCGTCCTGATTTTTGTTTACAGATTTTCTTGACTTCTGATATCAAAGTCC
>CAMVFZ010000016.1 GCA_947166905.1 uncultured Prevotellaceae bacterium
TCAGACTATGCAGGCTCTTCGGATAGCCCCCCCACGGAAGTTTGCAGGTGAGCCGCAAAAGACTCTACTCTGTGGACGGTTGACGCTTCTTACATCCGACTCAAGAGCGCAAGCTTCGGTTACACATTCACCAATGGCAAACTTCTCAAGAAACTTGGTGTAAGCAGCCTTGGTATCATGTTCACCGGTTACAACCTGCTCACCTTCTCTAAGATGAAGCTCCAGGATCCTGAGGCTAAGTCAAGCAGCTCAAATGGTGAGTATCCTCTTGTTAAGACTTACAACATGTCCGTTAATATCAACTTCTAAACCTGGCAAGCCATGAAAAAATACATTATCAGATTTATGTCAGTCCTGCTGGGTGCAGGTGCACTGATCGCTTGCGAGAGCTTGAAACTTGGTGACGAGGGTCTGAGTAAAGCCCCGGAGACATCCGGCGCAACCATAGATACTCTGTTTGCAACCCTTAAAGATGCGGACAAAGTTCTTGCCCAGGCCTATTGGTTCCTTCCTTACGGAATTTATTCAGACTTCGACAACAGGATGGGAAACGATAAGTTGGAAGCCCTCACAGACCACTATATCAGCAACAAGGTTACCGATAGTGACGGTCCTAACCTCCTTTATTACAATGGCGCGCTCAGCGCAAGTACAAGCATGCGCAAGTACATGGCCTACAACTTCGGAGGTACTTCAGACGACCGCGACTATTACGCAATACGTTACGGCTGGCTCTTCCTTGAGAACGCAGACCGCATTCCCAACGCTTCAGCAGCTGCTGTAGCATGCAAGAAGGCAGAGGCCAAGATGTGTATCGCAGTTGCTTATGCAAATATGCTCCGTTACGTTGGCGGCGTTCCGATCATCGACCATGCGGTTCGTGCCGACGAAACAATGGAATATCCCCGTGCAACCTTTGCAGAGACCGTAGACTTCATCGTCAAGATGTGCGACGAGGCCGCTGCGGACCTGCCCTGGTACACAAGCTCTACCGATGACGGTCGCTTTACCCGCGCCGCCGCCCTGGGCCTCAAACTGCGTGTGCTTTGCTTCGCAGCCAGCCCTACCTTCAACTCCAACACTCCCTGGAGGTCCGACGCCAACGAGTATCATTGCTACATGAATTATGATGCCAACCGTTGGAAGAGAGCCAAGGATGCAGCCGACGAGTTCATGACCCAGCTTATCAACAACGGCTACTACCAGATGATCCAGGCTACCCCCGATGCTACCGGTGTAATTACTCCCCGTCAGTATCGTCTTGCATATCGCAAGGGTTACTTCAACCGTGGTACAACAGAGTGTATAATCTCTATCCGCAAGAGCAACAGCACCAGCTATCATGACGGTATGATCAAAGATGCCGGTAACTATGGTAACGGCTGTACTCTTGATTATGTGAACAAGTTCGGTTGGGCCGATGGTTCAGACTTCCCGGAGGACTTCAACTGGGAGAATCCTGATCGTGAGCCTTTCTTCAAGATGGATCCCGCAGGAACCCTTAAGGTTGACGGAAAGACTTTCACAGAGACCCGCGACCCTCGTCTTTACGAGAACGTAGCCGTTCCTGGTGATATCTGGAGAGATGGTACCGTTGGTCGTGCATACGACAACCACCGTTATCGTCAGGCAAACTGCCCTGGCTTCCTGCAGATGAAGTACGTTCTTCAGCAGGGTACGGACCGTAACACTCCTCCTCACTGGTGTATGATGCGTCTCCCTGAGGTTCTCCTCAATGCGGCAGAGGCATACAACGAGTGCGACGGTGCTCCTTCAGAGAAAGCATACGGCTGGGTTAACGCAGTACGTGCCCGCGTAGGTCTTAGCCCTCTCCCCGACGGTCTCAGCAAAGAAGAGTTCCGCAAGGCTCTCATTCGTGAGCGCGACTGTGAGTTCGGCTTCGAGGAGGTACGTTGGTTCGATATGGTCCGCTGGGGCCTTACCGAGGCTTTCACTACTCCGCTTTCCGCCCTTTCTTCAATTGGAAACAAGGACAGCGAAGCAACAGTGTTCACATTCAAGGTCAGAGCTTCCTTCCCTGCCCGCAGCTGGTGGACTAACTGGGATACCAAGTGGTATCTTTCACCTATCCCCACTGTAGAGATCAACAAGGGTTACGGAATGACTCAGAATCCGGGTTGGTAAACTAAAAATTGTACCCGAAGATGAAAAGAATATACGCATATATTATTGTTCCTCTGATGCTGGCAGGTTTCTGCGCTTCCGCACAGGATGTAGTAGTGACCCCTACGCAGATGGACTCCATAGTGATTGGCAATCCATTCCGGATTCAGGCTGTCGCGAACGCCGACAAATGCTCGGCAATCTTTGACAAGAGCCCGGAAATCGATGTAGCCAAGGCCCTTTACGGACAGTTCTCCGGCCTCCTTGTTAAACAGGGAACCGGCAGAAGCGAAGAGAATCAGTCCAAGCTCAGGCTCCACGGCCACAGCCCGCTGATCCTTGTAGACGGTTATCCGCGTGAGCTCAACGACCTTACAGGTGTAGAGATTGAGTCGATTACCGTTCTGAAGGACGCTGCATCTGCTGCTATTTACGGCGTACGCGGTGGTAACGGAGTTATAATGATTACAACCAAACGTGGTAAGGTTACCCCTCTTAAGGTTACCGCTAAATACCAGTATGGTTTCGCAACCATGTTCCGCGAACCTGAGTTTGCAGATGCATACACCTACGGTTACTTTGTTAATCAGGCCCGTGAGCTTGACGGTCTTGCCGCCAAGTACACCCAGAACGAGCTTTACGCCCTGTACACCGGAGGTTATCCTTACGCTTATCCTAATGTAAACTGGTGGGATCAGGTTTACCGCAACCACGGTGACAACCATCGCGCACAGTTCACCTTCACCGGTGGTAACAGGAACTTCCGTTACTTCGCCGCTGTAGATTACTACAAGGATGACGCTCTCTATGTTAAACCTACCGCAGATGACCGTTACAACGCAAAGGTTTACGACAACCGCCTTGGCCTGCGTGCCAACGTAGACGTGAACCTTACAGAGACCACTTCTATGAAGCTTGGTGTAATGGCCCGCCTGTCAGAGTTCAACACTCCTAACTGGGACACCAGGATTGAAAAGATACTTTACAACCTGCCTGCAGCTGCATTCCCTATCAAACAGGAAGACGGCACCTACGGCGGCTCATCCATCTATGGCGCAAACAACCCTGTTGCCATCATGAATGAAACCGGTAGCCACCAGTATTCACAGACCAAGGTTCTTGCCGATATGGTTCTGCGCCAGGATCTGAGCAGCCTTACTCCCGGCCTCTCACTCGACGCCAACGTAGCCTTTGACTATCTTGGTAAGATGACCGAGGTTGCAGAGAAAGAGTATCAGTACTCAGAGCTCGTAGGCCGCGTTTACATGAACGGCAACGACACCATGATCCGCACAGAGCAGAAGTACTACGGAAACAACTCCAAGAACGTAAGCTTCGACCACTGGTTCAACAGCCTCCTCATGAAATTCGAGGTTCAGGGCCGCGTGAACTGGGAGCGCAAGTTTGACAAGCACCATGTTGAGGCTCACCTCGCATACCGCCAGCGTTCATGGATTGAAAACGAGCGTAACGCTTCCCAGAAGACCCAGGAAATCCTTGGTTCAGTAAGCTGGAACTACGAGAACCGCTTCTTCGCAGACCTCGTCCTGAACTACTCAGGTACCGCTTACCTTCCTAAGGGCGACCGCTTCAAATTCTATCCCGCTATCAATCTTGCCGCTATCATCACCCGCGAGCCTTACGTAAAGGTTTACGGTTCAGCCGGCCTTTCAGGTGCAGACTTTGACATGGAGCACGAGCTCTTCCGTCAGGGTTACGGCAGCAGCAACGGTCACAGCTTCTACTTTGTCGATGGTTCTTCATCATCAGGTAAGGCAGAAGGCGACATGGCAGCCCTCACCCTTGCTCCTGAGCTTTCCAAGAAGGTTAACCTGGGCGTAGATACCAAGTTCTTCAAGAACCGCCTGGCAGTTAACGCCGAGGCCTTCTACGAGAAGAGGGAAAACATCCTGATCGATCCTTCCAATATTTCCGAGGTCATCGGTATTGGTGTGAGCGAGCAGAGCCTTGGTGAAGAAAGCTACAAGGGCCTTGATGTCAGCATGTCTTGGAACGACAAGATTGGTGATATTACCTACGGCGTTTATGCAAACGGCGGCTGGCTTACCAGCGAGGTAATCAACGACGGTCAGGCATATCAGCCTTTCGACTATCTCTATCATAAGGGCAACCGCGTAGGACAGCGCTACGGTCTTGAGGTTATCGGCATTTTCCAGAATCAGCTGGAAATCAACAATAGCCCCAAACAGACCTTCAGCGATGTAAGGCCCGGTGACCTTAAGTATCGTGACCAGAACGGTGACGGTGTTATCGACAAGCAGGACGTTGTTAAGATGTTCGGTTCTACCCTTCCTCTGTTCAACTTCGGCTTTGGTTTCAACGTAGGTTGGAAGGGCTGGAAGGTATTCGCAGACTTCCAGGGCGCAACGGGCGTTACCGTTAGCTTGCTGGATTCTCCTCTGTACCAGCCTCTCGTAAGCAATGGCACCATTTCTTACACCTTCCTTTCACGTGAAATTCCCTGGACCCCTGAGAATGCCGACAAGGCTACCATGCCTCGTCTGACAACTCTGGAGAACAGCAATAACTACCGTGCAAACTCCCTGTGGTATCGTGACGGCTCTTACCTCAAGCTTCGTAACGTAGGTGTTTCTTACACCTTCCCCAAGCAGATGCTCAAGCTTTGCGACGCTACAGTAACACTCAGCGCAACCAACGTATTCAGCCTTGACAACATCAAGTTCGCCGATCCTGAGCAGTTGGGAGCTTATTATCCTACAACCCGTGTCTTCTGGGCCGGTGTCAAGTTCAATTTCTAAACCGGGAAACGATATGAAAAAGTTATTTTACATTTTATCGACCGTCCTGCTTCTGTCAGGATGTAACTTCCTGGACTTCGACGAGACCTCCGGACTCTACAACCGGGAAGACATGTATGCTACTTTCAGCAACATCAAGAGCATGCTTACCAATATTTATGGTTACATGCCCAATAAGGATATCGTAGACATCGGCGAGGCAATGCGCGAATGCGGCAGCGATGACGCAGAGTTCGGCGATCCCGATGCCAGCGTACAGTACTTCAACAACGGCAACTGGTCCGCTCTTTCTACTCTGGACACCAAGTGGAACCTGTACAAGGGAATCCGCAGTGCAAACGAGTTCCTTGAGTCCTTTGAGAAGGTGGACATCAGCCTGTATCAGTATGACGGAAAATACGAGCTCTGGCAGGAGCACATGCAGTACTTCCCTTACCAGGCCCGCGTACTCCGCGCATACTTCCTCTTTGACCTTGCCCGCCGCTACGGAGATATTCCTATGCCGCTCAAGATGCTCACCATCGACGAGGCTAACAGCATAGAGAAAACTCCTTTTGACGAGGTTATCGCCTTCATCGTTTCAGAGTGCAACGACTGTATCGCTCATCTTCCTACCACTTACGTAGGTTTGCTTGACAACGAGTACGGCCGCGCAACCAAGGGCTTTGCAATGGCTCTCAAGGCCAAGGCTCTCCTTTACGCAGCCAGCCCTCTGCACAATCCTGGCAACGACAAGAGCAAATGGCTTGCAGCTGCAGTAGCAGCACAGGACATCATCGACTCCGGTCTTTATACCTTGGATCCGGGCCAGAAGGTCAACAACGTAGAGTCTCCTGAGAACATTTTCATCATCATGCGTTCAGAAAGCTCCAGCTTCGAGCTGTACAACTTCCCGATCCGCTTCACTGAAGGAAAACGTACTTACATTTCAGGAACCTATCCTACCCAGAACCTTGTAGATGCATTCGAGACCGAAAACGGATACGACATCACCCTTACCGCAAGCGGTTGGTCTACTGCCGATCCTGACTTCGATATCTCCGAGCCTTACAAGGGACGTGATCCTCGTTTCGAAAAGACAGTGCTTGCTAACGGTATGACATTCAAGGGCGCCAAGATCGAGACCTTCGAGGGTGGAGCAGATTACTCTCCGACCCGCGCAGACCTTGGTACTCCTACCGGATACTATCTCCGCAAGTATATCGAGGAAACAACCAGCTTCGTATCAGAGGCTACCGTTAAGAATAAACACCATTGGGTTGTATTCCGTTACGCAGAGGCCCTTCTTGCTTACGCAGAGGCAGCCAATGAGTACTTTGGCAACCCTGGCCAGTCCGACGGTACCCTTAAACTGACAGCCGCCGCTGCCATCAACCAGGTAAGAGCCAACGCTGGCATGCCTGATGTAAAGGCAACGGATTACTCAAGCTTCCAGGATGCCGTAAGGCGTGAGTGGAGAGTAGAGTTCGCATTCGAAGACCATCGCTTCTGGGATGTTCGCCGTTGGAAGATCGGCGGTAGCACCCAGACCCAGATTGACGGTGCCCACATTGCCAAGGTTGGCAGCAGGCTCGAATACAGCCGCGTAATGGTGGAGCGCAGGACATGGGCAGAGAAGATGAACCTTTATCCTATCCCTCAGTCAGAGCTTTACGTCAACACGAATCTTAATCCTCAAAATACCGGATGGTAGAAGTCTTAATCCTGAAAAAAACAAAAAGCTATATGAAAACGATATTCAAAACCGTAGCATGCATGTCATTCCTGCTCAGCTTCGCTGCCTGCCAGGAATTCAAGGTTGACACGCAGATGACTCCCGAAAAGGAAGCCGCTTCCCTCCGTCTGGAATCAGACGCGTTGGATGCATACACCATTTCGGCTACGAATCCCCAGCCTATTTCTTTCAAGGTGGCTTCTAACACACCTTGGACCATTTCCCGTTCAGACAATGCAGAGTGGCTTGCAGTTAGCCCTGCTTCAAGCTCTGTATCAAGTCTCAACCAGGACATTACTGTTACTGCCGTAGAGAATACTACTTACGAAGATCGTAGTGTTACCCTCACCATCAGTGCAGAGAATGTAGAGAAAACATATACTGTAACAATTACCCAGCACAAGCTTGGTAAACTGTATGTACAGCCTGTAACCACAGCTTTCGCTTCTGCTGGTGGTTCACTTCCTTTCACCATCGAGACCAACGTTGCATGGGAGGCCCGCTCCAACGAGCAGTGGCTCACCCTTAGCGAGAACTCAGGTGTCGGTGACGGCTCAGTATTCACACTCCAGGCAACTGCCGACGAGAACGAGTCAATCGTAAGAAAGGCTATCGTTACCGTTACCGCAGGAGAGGACACAGAGACCTTCGAGGTTACCCAGAAGGGTGTTTCACTTGATATCCTCCCTGTAGCAGAGCCTGTTATCGACCGTAAGGGTGGCGAGCTCCTTATAGAGGTAGACGCTTCCATCGACTGGAAGGTTGAGTCCAGCAATGACTGGTTCACCGCAGAAAAGACCGATGATGGTAAGATTAAGGTTACAGCTCCTTGGAACAATGCATTTGCTCCCAAGACAACCACAATCACCCTGCTCCCTGTATCCACCAAGTACGGTGACATCAAGTCAGAAGTAGAGCTTTCACAGCCTATCAACTTCGATATCACCGGACACTATGAGGTACTTGAGGACGGTTCTGTCAAGGCTTATGGCGACAGCAAGTGTAAGATTACCACAAAGGACGGTTATCGTTACGCAAGCTTCGTAGCCAAGCTCGGTGAAAAGAACATCGGTGCGAAGTGCCGTATGCACCTTTGCACCCATGATGCCGGATCAACTGGCAATACTGAGTATCAGTGCCAGATTAACCTTGACGGCAACAAGCGTCTCCGTTCAAACGGCGGCGGTACCGACTACAAGTCTTCTTCATTCAGCATCACTGAGGATGAATTGAAGGCTATGACAGAGTACCGTATGGACTTCGCTCCCGACAATGGTCAGATCAGGCTTGAGTTCTTCTACAATGGTACCAGCAGGAAGTCTATGACCACCAAGTCTGTTTATGAAACCGAGCCTGACGCAGTAGGACACTACTTCTTCGGCTTTGACAGCTCCGTCTCTGACGGTTCATGGTACATCGTAAAGAGTATTGACATCACCGTGATTACGGAATAAAACGTATTTCCGATGAAAAGGTTTATTTACATGATTCTTGCAGCTGCAGCCCTGCTTCCAGGGCTGTGGAGCTGCTCGGACAAGGACGACAAAGAGCCCTTGGATACCGTAGAACTGCGTTACCGCGTAGCCGACAGCTACACCCTTGATGCAGTATCGGCCAAGGCGTTCAGTATTGTCGTTACTTCCACGAAGCCCTGGACGATTACCAGCGCCCACCCGGACTGGTGTATAATCGAAAAGGAGGACGGAGCCGCATCGGACCCGGAAAAGGTTCGTTACGGCCAGGGAGACAAGACTACTGTAAAGGTTCAGTACTATGACAATACAGAGCTTGACGACCGCGTAGACTATATAGAGATCCGCAGTGATTTCTGGTTCGGCAAGAAAGTTACCGTAACCCAGAAGGGTATCGCTTATCTTGATGTGCCGGCAGATGATCTTGATCTTGATATCGAGAAAGACGGTGGAGAACTTTTTATCCATATTAATTCCAACCAGAACTGGAGCGCTGCCGTTACTTCCGGAGACTGGATCTCCATCAAGGAAGGAGCAACAGGCTCTCTGGATGGCGTAGTTACCCTGCTCGCAGAAGAGAACACCGGTGAAAAGCGTTATGCAACCGTAGAGGTTCGCGACCGCCACGATGTTCTTATGGCTACCGTAAATGTTACCCAGGACGGTGTACAGCTTGATCCTGAGACCCTTGAGATCCGCGCCGGTTACGACCAGCTCTCAGCAGAGCTAAAGGTTGTTTCCAACGGTAAGTGGGAGGCTGTCAAGGATAATCCTAACGACGACTGGTACACCATCGAGAATCCTGAGAACACCGGTGATGCAACCCTGCAGATTACCCTCAAGGAGAACACCGGAGAGCAGCTGCGTACTGCTGGCATCGTCATCAAGACCGTTGCCGCAAGCGAAGGTGACTTCGTAGTTCAGAGGAACGTTGTTCTGAAGCAGGCTTACAAGATTTCTCCTGTGAAGGTTATGTTCGACAACGACGAGATTGGCAAGTGGAAGTCAGATAAGACCAACACTCCTGTATATCAGCCCGGCGTTGGTACTCTGTTCCCTGGTTATGCACGTTTGAACAACGGCAGCATGCCTTTCGGTACTTACACCTTCCATTGGAGCAATATCACTGCCGATGCCCGCGTTCGTCTGTGGTTCTGCTACAGCGACTCAGAGGAAATCAAGTACGACATCAAGGCCGCATCCGCATCTACTTCTGTATCCGTCAACAAGGGCTCAGGTGGTTCACCTGAACTCAAGAACACCAGCGTAGACATCAGCCAGCCGGTTGATATGACCTACAAGTTCGACCCTAGCGGATCTAAGTATTGCAAGGTGACCTTCCTGCTTAACGGTGTAGAATTCTGTAGCTTCGACTCAAGTGAAGCCATAATGCCTGCAGTTCTTTGGGGCAGCAGCGTCAATATGTACCTTGGTTGCGAGACCGGTAGTGCAATACTTGAGTGGTACGAGTACACCGCACCTATGAACTGGGATGAGTAAACGATTAAATGAATGAGATTATGAAATACCTTTATAGAATCGCAATACTCTTTGCAGTAATGTTCGCCGTTGCCTGCAAGAAGGACAAGGACGACCCTATTCCCGAGCCCGATCCTGAAGAGGAGACCGTAACCCTTACCCTTAGTTTCGTACTCCCTGATAATGGTGTCGGCAAGGCTTCATGGGAGGCCGGTGACAAGATTATAGTCCATGGCGAATATGCCAAGGATCAGGTAACAGTAACCCTTTCCGCCGCCGATATCAGCGGCGACGGAAAGAGTGCTACCCTTACTGTAGACGGTCTTAAGCCTTACAAGAGGACAGACTGCACCAGCAACCTTTATGCTGCCTATCCTGCAGAAGCCGTGGAGAACCTTCCTCACTGCTTCTTCTACAGCAAGTTCAACGGTACCAACCAGGATCTCCTGGCTGCCTGCAACGAGGGCAATACCTTCAAATTCAAGGATGTTTGCAGTACTCTTGAGTTTACTATCGACGAGTCTGTAGACGTAGACGGCTATGAGTTCTATGCTAACAAGAAAGAGGTCGTAGGTTACGAATTCCTGCAGGTAAAGATTACCGACAACGTAACCAACCTGGTTCAGTACAAGGGCTCTCCTTTAATGAACCTTACCGGCGAAATCGGCAGTACTACCAAGATTCGCGTACCTGACGGTACCAGTCTGGCCGGCGGTTTCACCATCAAGTTCAAAAAGGATGGCAAGCCTGTCAAGATCTACAAGGATACCGATGCTGCCAAGTTCATCTCCGGAGAGGTAATTGACCTTGGTGATATCACCGACGAGATCAAGGTTTATGACGACCCGTTCTCTGACGATATCCTTGACCTTGATGCCGATGGCAACGCAAACTGCTACATCATCACCAACCCTGGAAAATACAAATTCAAGGCTGTTAAGGGTAACGACATCACTGCTTACCTCCAGGATGTAGACGGTGCCAAGATCGTTTGGGAAACCTGGAACAACGGAGAAGAAGTTGAGGCTAACAGCGTGGTTAAGTCCATATCTTTCGCAGAGGACTACATGATACTTCACACTCCTGAGACTCTCCGCCCTGGAAACGCACTTATTGCAGCCGTAGACGACAAGGAGAACATTGTTTGGAGCTGGCATATCTGGGTTCCTGAAACCCCGATTTCAACCAACTCTTACGGTGATATCTTCGGTGCCGCTTGCATGAGCCGCGACCTTGGCGCCCTGGTTGACGCTTCGATCGACGGAGAAATGACACCTGCCGCTTACGGACTTTCATACCAGTGGGGTAACAAGAACCCTTATCCTTCACCTAAGGCATTCAAGTCAGGCAGCCAGGCTACAGTAGCCGGTACCAAACCGGAGGCTGCTCCTGCACGTCTTACTCTGGAGGAAGCAACCGCCAATCCTCACCTCCTTGGTCACGAGGATAACGGTGACTGGCTCAAGGAGCCCGACAACACCCTCTGGGCTAACGAAGGGAAGACCATTTACGACCCTTGTCCTCCCGGATACCGTGTTCCTAAGCGTGACGGCAGCAAGCCGTTCATGAGCGGAGACCTGTTCTCTGCTGACGGATGGAGCGCAGACAAGAATCAGGGATGGTTCACCATCGGTAATCCTGCAGCCAACTTCCCGTTGGGCGGATATCGTGATGACTATTCAGTAGGTGGTTTCACACATGTATATGACCGTGCCCTTTACTGGACTTCTTATGCTTCATCTGCAAAGGTTGGCTACGGTATCGATATCCGTATCGGTAGCTCTGCCAAACTCAAGGAAAGCAACAAGTCCCGTGCTGGATATGTTCGTTGCGTTGTGGAATAATAAAACTAATTGAAAGATGCTTCGTATTGTAAAAATACTAATGAGCTTTTGCCTTGTGATGGGAGCCTTCTCCTGCACACAGGACAATAGCTTCCAGCTGACACCGCCCAAGAAAGTGGATGACGTCAAGAATCCGTCCGGCGGTGGCAGTGGATCAGGTGGCGGAGGATCTACAGACTCAGACGCTCAGCGCCAGGCCCGTTTGGGCCTGACGCCCATCGTCTGCGTTTACTTGACGGAATACACCTCCGAGTCCGAATTCCCGGACGAGACAGAGATCCGCTATTATACCCACGTCAACTATGGCCATGCCCGCTTTGTCGACAAGAAAGCCGGTACAGGCCTTGTGATCGCCAAGCCAGAGTATCTCAAGAAGCTGGCCTCTTACAAGACCAACTACCCTAAGCTTAAGATTCTGCTTATGGTAGGTGGTTGGGGCAAGAATGCCGATGGCTTCTCTATGATGGCCCGCGATCCCGACAAGCGCAAGGAGTTCTGCCAGAACATACTTAAGGCTTGCGAAGAGTATAATATCGACGGTCTGGATCTTGACTGGGAGTATCCCGGTTACGGTGCCAAAGATGGTGACTACGTTAACGGCTATTCTACTGAGGATACGGCCAACTTTACTACCCTTGTAAAGGAACTGCGTGAAACCCTTGGCCCCAACCGTCTTATCTCTTATGCAGCATCGGACAGCGGCAAGTATATGGACCATAAGGCCGTCCTGGAATATGTCGACTACATCAACGTAATGACCTATTCAATGGGTGACCCGCCTTACAAGCACAATTCTCCTTTGTACAAGTCCTTCCAGAACGCCCGCGGTGGCGCAGAGAGTATAGAGATATTCTATGGAAAGGGCGTTCCTTACAACAGGATGAACTACGGTATCGCATACTATGGCCACGGTGACGGCAATATCTATCCTTCTTCTGTCCAGTATTACAGGATCAATCAGATTCTGACCCAGGGTACATGGACCGACAAGGGTGTTACCCACGATGTTACCGGTTACAACAAGCGCTACTGGGATGCTACCGGAATGGTTCCTTATCTTGGTGATGCCAGCGGCAGAATGTACGCAAGTTACGAGGATCTTGAATCCATAGAGATCAAGATCAAGTACATTAAAAACAAGGGCTTGCTTGGTGCGTTCGGCTGGGAATACCGTGAGGATGAAGCTACTGGAACTCTAAGACATGCAGTATTTAATGGTTTGAGGGGCAAGTAATCACTGCACTATTTTAACCCATATACGTTTTTAAAAGACCGGCTCAAAAAATTGAACCGGTCTTTTTTTACTTCCCAACTGCCTGCTTGCTCAACTTGTAACCCTGTCCAGAAGATTATGATAGCTGTATGTTGCAGCCGAAGAAAAAATTGCATCGATGCAAAAAAGAAGAACATAATTATAGCCTTTTCTGAAAAAATCAATTAAAAAGATTGGAGTTAACGTTTTAATAGCTAACTTTGCGGTATCAATCACAGGTGTGACCGGGAGTATTGGAAAGCCTGAAAGATGATGGACATATACGAAGAAAAGCAAATTCAGGAACTGCCCCTGAGCGTTCCGCTATTCAGGAAAAAAGTAGAAGGCTTTCTCAAGGCTAATGGACTTAGGCTTGAGAAGGTTGATTTGTATATGGCCATTCAGGATGCCGATGAGAACATTCTTGCAGGCGGCGGTCTTGACGGAGACATTATCAAGTGTATTGCAGTATCGGAGAAGGCCCGTAGTGCAGGTCTTGCCGCCCCTTTGGTTTCCAGGCTTATCGCCGTTGCAGCCCAGCAGGGTCATTCCAATGTAAAGGTCTTTACCAAGCCGGAGAATACGGCTATTTTTGAAAGCCTTGGCTTTACTGTTCTTGGCCGGGCTCCCAAGGCCGTTCTTATGGAAAACGGCCGCGGTCTTGCCGGTTATCTGTCGGGATTCCCGGTCAAGCCGGGAATGACGAAAGGTGTCATCGCAATGAACGCCAATCCCTTCACCATCGGCCATAAATACCTGATAGAGAAGGCTTCGGCACAGGTAGATCATCTTTTTGTGATTGTGGTTAAGGAAGATGTTTCCCGCTTCCCTTACGCAGACCGCCTGGCCATGGTCAAGGCTGGCTGCGCAGATTTTTCCAATGTGACCGTATGTCAGGGCAGCGATTATCAGATTTCTGCCACTACCTTCCCTACATACTTCCTGAAAGAATTGTCCGATGCTTCTGAAACCCAGATGCGTCTGGATCTTGATATATTCGCCAGGCACATTGCACCTGAGCTTGGAGCAACCGTACGTTTTGTAGGCAGCGAGCCCCAGGATGCCCTTACGGCCCGTTACAACGCCCTGATGAAAGAGGTGTTACCGGCCGCTGGCATAGAGGTCTGTGAGCTTCCCAGACTTCAGGCCGATGGTTGCCCGGTTAGCGCTTCCGCTGTTCGTAAAGGATTGGATGGCTTTGATGGAGGCTTCTGGAATCTTCTTCCGGAAACCAGCCTGCCTTATGTTCTGGCAGAGGCCGCAGTTACTGCCCTTCGCCAGGAACTTGATACTACCCCCAAGCCGGGTCTTGTAGATCTTGAAGGCTGTGGTTCACATTCCGATATGGATTACGCCCTGATGCTCCGCAGCATCGCGGCGCTGCGACCTTGGTTCGTTAAGATTGCTGCCCATGACGGTGATCTTGTCGCCATCGGCATTGAGGCCGAAGCCGCAATGCTTGCTGCGACCGGTGGAGTCAACACCCACAAAGGTGCTCTCTTCTGCCTAGGATTAGTGCTATCTGCGACCGGACAGGAATCCCCTCCGGCGACGTCGCCGGAGGGGATTCCTGTCCGGGCGCGTATTGTAGAAATAGCGTTAGGTATCCCAGAAACAGGACGTAGCAAGGAAAGAGGAAGTGTGAAGGGAGCACTGGCAATGGCTAGGGAAGGGTATAAGGATTTGTTTGACCGATGGTTACCGGAGCTAAGGACAAGCGGGCCGCTACAAACGCTAATGCTAATAATGGCAACCCTTGACGACACCAACATCCTCCATCGCGGCGGCAGAGAAGCCCTGGAATATGTGAAAGCCCGCGCAAAAGAGATTTATGAAAAAGGCGGCATCGGCATAGAAAATGAAATAAGGGAATTCGGCCGGGAACTGAAAGCCAGAAACCTTTCCCCGGGAGGAGCCGCAGACATGCTCGCCCTTACCATGCTGGCCGCAAAACTTGAAAGTAAATAGTCAAATATAAACAATTAAAGAATCACTAAAACAGATTATTATGGTAGAATTGATCCCCCACGGTGTTTACCTTCTTGACGGCAAAACCGTTGCAGAGAAAGCAGACCTCGCCCCCGATGAGGCCCGTGAAAACACCATTACCTACGGCATCCTCCGCGCCCACGACGTAGACGGAAGCAAGGGAAAGAAAATGCGCATCCGCTTCGATGCCATGGTTTCCCATGACATTACCTATGTAGGTATCATCCAGACAGCACGCGCAAGCGGACTGGACAAGTTCCCTCTCCCTTACGCAATGACCAATTGCCACAACTCACTTTGCGCTGTAGGCGGCACCATCAATGAAGACGACCACGTATTCGGCCTTTCAGCCGCTAAGAAATACGGCGGTATCTATGTTCCTGCAAACCAGGCAGTTATCCACCAGTATGCCCGCGAGGCCCTTACCCGCTGCGGCAACATGATCCTTGGTTCCGACAGCCACACCCGTTACGGCTCACTTGGTAACATGGGTGTAGGCGAAGGTGGCGGCGAGCTTGTAAAGCAGCTGCTTCGCAACACCTGGGACATCAACGCACCTGAGGTAGTTCTCGTTTGGCTTGAAGGCAAGCCCCGCAAGGGTGTCGGCCCTCACGATGTAGCCATCTCCCTTGTAAAGGCTGTATTCGAGAGCGGTTTCGTTAAGAACAAAGTTCTTGAGTTCGCAGGCCCTGGCGTAGCCAATCTGCCCATCGACTTCCGTAACGGTATCGACGTAATGACAACCGAGACCACCTGTCTGTCATCAATCTGGATTACCGACGCAGAGGTAGAGAAGTACTTCAAGATGCACGAGCGTCCTGAGGCTTACAAAGAGCTCAAGCCCGGCAAGGTTGCTTACTACGACAGCATGATCCGCATCGACCTTGACAAGCAGGAGTGTATGATCGCACTTCCTTTCCACCCCTCAAACGCTTACACCATCCACGAGCTGCAGGCAGATCCTAAGGGTATTCTCTCTGCAATCGAGGAAGACGCACGCAAGCGCTTCGGTGACAAGATCCAGATCGACCTTCTTTCCAAGATCAAGAACGGCAAGGTTGTTGCTGACCAGGGTATCATCGCAGGTTGCTCCGGCGGTACTTACGACAACCTCTCAGAGGCTGCCACCATCCTCAAGGGCAAGTCTATCGGCAACGATTACTTTACCATGAGCGCCTATCCCCAGTCTACTCCGGTTTACCTTGCTACCACCCGCAATCACATTGCAGAAGAGCTTCTTGAGGCCGGCGTAGTTATCAAGCCCGCATTCTGTGGTCCTTGCTTCGGCGCAGGTGACGTTCCTTCAAACAACGGTTTCTCTATCCGTCATACCACCCGTAACTTCCCTAACCGTGAAGGCTCCAAGCCCGGTCAGGGCCAGATTTCGCTGGTATCCCTCATGGATGCACGTTCAATCGCCGCAACAGCTGCCAACGGTGGCGTAATCACCGCTGCAACCGATATCGACTACAACGACACCCACGCACCCTATAGCTTCGACGGCCGCATTTACAAGAGCCGTATCTTCAACGGCTACGGCAAGGCCGATGCTTCCGTAGAGCTCCGTTACGGTCCCAATATCAAGGACTGGCCTAAGATGTATCCTATGCAGGACAACATGCTGGTAGAACTTGCAGCCGTTATTCACGATCCTGTTACCACTACCGACGAGCTCATCCCTTCAGGCGAGACTTCTTCTTACCGTTCCAACCCTCTTAAGCTCAGCGAGTTCGCTCTTAGCCGCCGCGTTCCGGAGTACGTAGGTATCTCTAAGAGAATCCAGGCTCAGGACCTTGAGCGCCGCGAGGGCAAGGTTCCTGCAAACGTAGCAGAGGCTCTTGCCAAGGTAGGTGCAAACGCCAAGGATACTTCCTTCGGTTCATGTGTATTCGCCAACAAGCCCGGCGACGGTTCTGCACGTGAGCAGGCCGCTTCCTGCCAGAAGGTGCTCGGCGGCGACGCCAACATTTGCTACGAGTACGCTACCAAGCGTTATCGCAGCAACTGTATCAACTGGGGTATCGTTCCTTTCACCATCGCAAAGGAGACAGAGTTCAACTACGCTCCCGGTGACTTCGTATTTGTAAAGGGTATCCGCGAGGCTATCCTCGGAGGTAAAGAAGAAATTGACGCACAGGTTATTACCAAGGACGGCGTTAAGCCCATCCACCTGTTCTTCCAGAACCTTACCGCTGACGAGCGCCAGATCCTTGCAGACGGTTGCCTCATGAACTATTACAAGAATCAGAAATAATTAATAAATAATAACTTAAAGAAATGAAAAAGATCCAGATGACCACCCCTCTCGTAGAGATGGATGGTGATGAAATGACAAGAATCCTTTGGAAAATGATCAAGGATGAGCTCATCCTTCCCTTCGTTGACCTTAAGAGCGAGTATTATGACCTTGGACTCGAGTACCGCGACAAGACCGAGGACCAGGTAACCATCGACTCTGCAAACGCTACCAAGAAGT
Source organism: uncultured Prevotellaceae bacterium (assembly GCA_947166905.1). Classification (GTDB taxonomy): domain Bacteria; phylum Bacteroidota; class Bacteroidia; order Bacteroidales; family UBA932; genus Cryptobacteroides. The sequence continues at coordinate 17,131 of CAMVFZ010000016.1, forward strand.
ATGGTGTAGCCGTTAAGTGCGCAACCATCACTCCTAACCTTCAGCGTATGAGCGAGTACAACCTGCACCAGATGTGGAAGAGCCCTAACGGAACTATCCGTGCAATGCTTGACGGTACCGTATTCCGCACACCTATCACCATCCCTTCCATCCATCCTGCAGTTAAGTTCTGGAAGAAGCCTATCACTATCGCACGTCATGCATACGGTGATGTTTACCGTGATGTAGAGATCGTTGCCGATCAGCCCGGTGTTGCCAAACTTGTATTCGAGGCAGAGAGCGGTGACCGCGAGGAGCGTGTTATCCACCGTTTCAAAGGTCCCGGCGTGCTCCAGGGTATGCACAACACAGACGCTTCTATCCGCAGCTTCGCCCACGCTTGCTTCCAGTTTGCCCTTGATCGCAAGGAGACTATCTGGTTCGCAACCAAGGATACCATCTCCAAGAAGTATGACGGTCGTTTCAAGACCATCTTCGAGGATGTATTCGAGAGCTACAAAGAGCGCTTCGAGGCCGCTGGTATCGAGTACTTCTACACCCTTATCGACGATGCAGTAGCACGTGTAATGCGTAGCGAGGGCGGCTTCATCTGGGCTTGCAAGAACTACGACGGCGACGTTATGTCCGATATGGTTTCTACAGCCTTCGGTTCACTTGCTATGATGACTTCAGTACTCGTAAGCCCTGACGGCAAATATGAGTACGAGGCTGCCCATGGCACCGTTACCCGCCACTATTACAAGTATCTTAAGGGAGAAGAGACCTCTACCAACCCTATCGCTACCATCTTCGCATGGAGCGGCGCATTCCGCAAGAGGGGAGAGCTTGACAACCTGCCGGAGCTTATCAACTACGCAAATCAGCTTGAGGCTGCTTGCTTCGACACCCTTAACGAGGGTCTCGTAACCAAGGACCTTGTGAACCTCATGGAGGGTGTTACCCCTACCGCACTGAACTCACAGGACTTCCTCAAGGCCATCCGCGTACGTCTTGAGAAGAGACTCAGCTAATCAGGCTTCTGATACAATAAAAGAGGCATCCGGAAACGGGTGCCTCTTTTTTGTAATATGGTTAAAATTACTGCTCTCTGCTGAAGATGAGAACGCAGCTGATTGCAGAGATAATTCCGAATACCTGGGCTATGCTGGGCAGGTGTGCGTAAAGCACAAGTGAGATGGCCGTTGTAATAACGGGCGCAAGGGCATCGGCCAAAGGGGCGATAATCATGGCCTTGCCATACCTGTTGGCATATACAAGGGCAAAAGCGCCGATGGAGTTGAGAATCTGTATGCCGAAGGTCAGGTACGGGCCGTTGAACGATGTGTTGATCGGCTGTGAAAAATCTGTCATCAACAGGGCCACGGGGATCAATACCACTGCCGATATCGCCATGTATACGAATACGCTTTCGGCATCGGGCGTGTGGTTGTTGGCCAGTTTCATAACGAAGGCCTGGGTTCCCCAGCAGATGAATACCAAAGAGGCAAGGATGATCCAGAGGTTGTCCTTGGCGGCCTCGTCGTCGCCGCTGGAAAGGTTGAAGCAAACCAGGGCCACGAAGGCAAGCACTATACCCAGGGCTCCAAGCTTGCTGACTCGCTCTTTAAGGAAGGCGGTGGATAGTATTACGGTAACGATAGGAGCCACGGATATCATCGGGAAGATGAGATAGGCCGGGCCGTGCTTCAAGGCCTCGAACAGTACCAGCTGTCCGCCGGCGCCAAGAAGGCCTACCCCCATGCTAAGCAAAACTGCTTTAGGGTTGGTATTGAGCTTGAACTTGATGTTGGCAAGTGCTACAAGGGCGCAGGGTACCATGCTTATGGCCCATACTACGTAGGTAAGGGTGGCAGGATAATCAGGTGTAGAAGAAAATGCGCCCCAAATACCCCATGTCACCACGGTTATAAGGGCATAGACAAGCCAATAGTGTTTCTTTGCCATTGTGATATTCTTTCGTTAATTAACTTTTTAGCTTCGCAAAGTTAAGAAAAGAAAGAATATATGCAAAAATTATGTTGAAAATAAATATATTCCTTATAATATATAGGGATTACACCTCGACTACGTATAATTTTATGCCGGAGGCCTCTACGTAATCCTTGAAATCCGGAGAAATGCCGGAATCCGTAATAATGGTATCTATCTTCTCCAGGGCGGCGATGTGCACGAAGCTCCTGCGCCCGAATTTGCTGGAATCGAAGATGGCTATAACCTCTTTTGCAGAGTTGATCATGGCCTGGTTGATGCTGGCCTCTTCAAGGTTAGGCGTTGATATTCCGTCCTTTATGCTTACTGAGTCCACGCCCAGGAAGAGTTTGTCGCAGTAGAAATTCTTGAGCGCCGACTCTGCAAGCATACCTACCGTAGAGTATGATACGGATCTCATTTTGCCGCCAAGGGTAATTACATTGAAACGGTCGTAACGGTTGAGGGTTATGGCAATGTCCAGGGCGTTTGTAATCACCGTAAGGTTCTCAAGGCCATCAAGATTCTTTGCAATTTCCATGGTAGTGGTACCGGAATCCAGTATCACTGTTTCTCCGTCTGCGATAAGGGATGCGGCAAACTTTCCAAGCAGCTGTTTCTCACGCGCGTGCAGGTTCTGCTTCTGACTTATGGTCATATCGTCGTAATCTACAGACTGATGCATATTTACAGCACCGCCCTTTACGCGCAAAAGCAGTTTTCTCTCCTCCAGTACAGCCAGATCTTTACGGATGGATACCTCAGAAACGTTGAACTGGTTTACCAGGTCTGCGATAAGGATTTTGCCATTGTCCTTTAACTGATTGAGCAATAGACTCCTACGCTCCTCGGCGGAGTATTTCCTTTTCATAATATATGTCTTTTAATGTAACGGAAAGTTTGCGAAAGTAAAGGTACGGTTTTATTTTGAAAAATCAAATTTAATTTTGAAAATAAATGGTTTTAATTCCAGAAACTTTCGAAAATTTAATAATTTTTTATGAAAAAGTTTTGAAAATAAATATTTGTTCTTTAGTTTTGTAACGTTTTGAGTTGAAAATTGTAAAAAATAAAGACCAATATATGCTGAACCTAAATTGTCATACAATCCGTGAGATTGCCCATCAGCCTAAAATGTGGATGGACACTTACGACATTGTACTTAGCCGGAAACAGGAAATAGAGGACTTCCTGTCAAAGAATTCAATCAACAAGGAAACAGAGATTATTCTTACCGGCGCCGGATCCTCTGCTTATATCGCCGATACCGTAGTTTGCGAGTACCTGAAGGCCGGATTCGTCCAGGCCAAGGCCGTTGCCACTACCGATATCGTATCGGCCCCTTCTTATTTTCTGACCCCTTCACCCAAGCTTTTCATCTCCTTCGGCCGTTCCGGAAACAGCCCGGAGAGCGTGGCTGCTTACGAGGTGGCAAATAAATTCTGCAAGGGCTCACATCATCTTATCATTACCTGCAATCCTGACGGCGAGCTCGCAAAAAGGGTAGAGCCCGGAAAAGATCTGGTAATCGTGCTTCCCGACGGAACCAACGACAGAAGCCTGGCTATGACCAGCAGCTTTACTTCCATGCTGGTAACCAGCCTGCTTTGCAAGAACATCGCCGCCCTTGAGGCGCAGCGCTCAAAGCTTCAGGCTGCCGCCGATTTCGCAGATTACATTGTAAAAAGCGAGGTCGCAGAAAAGATTCAGAAGCTTACTGATAAGAAAATCAGCAGGGCTGTATTCCTTGGTTCTGGCCCTCTCAAAGGCATAGCCTGCGAGAGCCATCTCAAACTCCAGGAACTTACCGATGGCGGCATCGTCTGCGCATTCGACTCTTTCATGGGCTTGAGGCACGGACCTAAAGCCGTAATCAATGAAGAAACTCTTGTAGTATATCTTCTTTCAGAGGATCCCTACACCCGTCAGTATGAACTTGATCTCATAGACCAGATAGAGCATGACAATCATCCTGCAGCCCAGGTGGCCGTAGCAATTACCCCCTCCGGCGTAAAAGGTATCCTGGACTTCGAGATTAACGCTCCGATGCCGGCGCTGCTTAAAGGCAATGAATATGTTGCAGCCCCCTTCGTAGTGGTTGGCCAGCTTGCAGGTTACTTCTTCTCACTGAACAGAGGCCTGTCTCCTGACAACCCTTCCGTACGTGGTGCAATTTCAAGGGTAGTAAGCGGAGTAAAGATATATAAATACTAGACTGGAAATATGAAACCGAAACTCAGACAACTCCTGGACAGAATCCAGACTCTTACGGCAGAAGGCCACAAACCCATGACCCTTCTTGCAGTTTGTCCTAACTCTCCGGCAGTTATCAAAGCTGCCTTCCGCGCTGCAAAACGCAATAACGCCCCTATAATGTTCGCCGCAACCCTCAATCAGGTAGACAATGACGGCGGATATACCGGAATGACCCAGAAAGACTTCGTCCGCGTGATGAAGGTAGAGGCCAAGAGAAACAACTACACTGGCCCGTACATCGCCGCCATCGACCACGGCGGCCCCTGGCTCAAGGACCTCCAGACCATAGAAATGTGGCCTTATGAGAAAGCAATGGACGGCGTAAAGAAGTCCTATGAGGCCGCTCTCCTTGCAGGTTACGAGCTCATCCACGTAGATCCTACCGTAGACCGTTTCCTTCCCAAGGGAGAAACCATAAAGATCGAGGTGGTAGCAGAAAGAACAATCGAACTCATTACACACATAGAGAACTTCAGAAAAGAGCGGGGATTGGCCCCTATTGCCTATGAGGTAGGCACAGAGGAGGTTCATGGCGGCCTTGCAGACGAGACAGTATTCCGTAAATTCCTTATCCTCTTAAAGGAAGGTCTCGCCAAGAATGGTTGTTCAGATGCATGGCCTTGTTTCGTGGTTGGCAAAGTTGGCACTGACCTTCACACAACGTTCTTCGATCCTAAGGTCGCCAAGGACCTCACCTCAATCGTAGCGGAATACGGCAGCTTCATCAAAGGTCACTATACCGATGATGTAGAGAACCCGCAGGATTATCCCGTATGCCGTATGGGCGCTGCAAATGTTGGCCCTGAGTTCACTATCAGCGAGTTTAACGCCCTTGAAGAACTTGAGAAGGTAGAGGACGGCCTTTACGATGCCGGCCAGGTTGCAATGCATTCCAATATGACCGCCATCCTCAAGAATCTTGTTATCGCTTCTGGCCGATGGAAAAAGTGGGTTCACGGCAACGAATCCCCGGACGACTTCGATTCCATCACCCCCGACCGTCAGAGGTGGCTCATCCAGACCGGCGCCCGCTATATCTGGCAGAAGCCGGAGGCAGTGGCAGCCCGTCAGACCCTCTATACCAACCTTAACCTTAACGGTATCGACGCAGAGGGAATAGTTCTTTCAACAATTGAAAGGGCTATTGACAAATACTACGTAGCATTCAATCTTGTTAACCTTAACGATTTGCTTTAATTTGCCCTAAACAATGAAGAAGTTTGACATCATAGCACTCGGAGAACTCAATGTAGACCTTCTTTTGAACAAGATAGGCGGCTTCCCTGAGGTTGGAAAGGAGATATTCGCAAAGGATATGACCCTTACCCTGGGCAGTTCCACTGCCATCTTCGCTGCAAACGCAGCGTCTCTGGGAGCCAAGGTTTCCTTCCTTGGAATGATCGGCAACGACGACTTCGGTGCCTTTGTCAAGACCTCTCTGGAAAAACGTGGAGTTGACACCTCGAACCTTATCGAGGTGTCAACGGCCGCTACCGGTCTGACAGCCATCCTCAACTATGACGAGGACCGTGCAAACGTAACCTATCCGGGTGCGATGAGCATTATGGGCGTTAAGGATATCCGCCCGGAGGCCATCGCCCAGGCAAAGCATGTCCATATTTCTTCAATCTTCCTGCAGGAGACCCTTCACAGGGATATCTACGAGATCGTGAAGCTTGTAAAAGACAACGGCGCAACCCTGTCCATGGATATGCAGTTCGACCCTGAAGAAAAGTGGGACTTTGACTATAAGAAGATTCTTCCCATGGTGGATATCTTCATGCCCAATATCCAGGAGCTGACTGCCCTTACCGGCAAAAAGACCCTGGAAGAGGCAATTGCAGAGGTACGTCCTTATATCAATGTCCTTGTGGTCAAGATGGGCTCCAAGGGCTCGATGGTTGTTACCAGGGACGGACAGAAGACGCTTCCCGCTATGCTTAACAGCAAGGTTGTAGACGCAATCGGTGCTGGAGACAGCTTTAACTCCGGTTTTATCACGGCTTACGTTCAGGGTAAAGACCTTGAATATTGCCAGTATCTGGGTAACCTTACCGGAGCAATCAACACTACGGCCGCCGGCGGAACCGGAGCTTTCACTTCAAAGAAAGCCATAGAGGCCACGGCGCTGGAATACTTCAACCAGATTATCGAACTCTAAAACAGAAACCATGAAACTGTATCTTGTCATAGCCGCCCTTGCAGTTACAGCCTGTGTATCGGGTCCTTCATCGGGCGACCTTAGTCTGGTCTCTGAAAATGGTGGATCCCAGTTCCGCATAGAGACAGCCTCTGCGCAGACACCACTGCTTAAATCTGCAACAGACTTTGGCTCGGTCACTGTATCCGGGCAGAAAATCACCTTCAAGACAGTCAGCCGCTCCAAAACAGACATCAGCGATGTCTTTGGCCAGGGCGTATGCTACGTTTATAAAGGTGAAGCCGTATCCGGCCCTGCAATTACCCGCGAGCTCAAACTCTCTGTTTATCAAGATTTTCCCTCGACCGTTCTGGTGAAATCGACATATCGCAATGGTTCCGGTGAGAACCTGTCCGTTGACGGATGGTCAATGTGCAGCCTTCAGGTCAGGACAGAAGCACCGGAGCCTTACTTCTGGTCTTTCCAGGGACAGTCTACCAGCGCCCGCGAAGACTGGATAAAGCCAATCGGAGAGGAATTCTATCAGCTTAACAACATGGGTATGAATCCCGCCGAGGACCATGTGGACTATGGCGGCGGCGTGCCCGTCGTATGCCTGTGGAGGCGTGATGCCGGCGTTATCATCGGCCATCTTGAGCCTACCCCGCAGATTTTAAACCTTCCCGTGGACAAGAAGGCAGGGAATGACTATGCCGATATTTCCATAGAAAAGAAATACGAAGAGCCCGTAATCCTGGCTCCGGAAGAGTCCCTGGACACTTACACCTGCTTTGTCAGCACCTACAGCGGGGACTGCTTCGGCGCCCTCCGCCATTATGCCCAGCTACTTGAAAGAGTGGGCGTAAAGATGCCGGAAAGCGTGCCCGAAGCCTACGAGACCGCCTGGTGCGCCTGGGGCTATGAACGCCAGTTCACCATCGAAGAGATTGTGGGCACCCTACCCAAGGTTCAAGAACTTGGATTTAAATGGGCCACCCTGGACGACGGTTACCAGATTGCGGAGGGCGACTGGGATCTTACAAAGGAAAGATTCCCCAACGGCGACGATGACATGAAGTACATGGTGGACGAATTCCACAAATACGGTCTTAAGGCGGAGCTGTGGTGGACCCCTCTTGCCGCCGACCCCGGAACGGAATTCCTTCGCAAATATCCGAATTCCCTTATCCTTGGCAAGGATGGCGAGCCCAAGAAGATAGAGTGGTGGGACAGCTGGTTCCTTTCTCCGGTAGACGAGGATGTCCGCAGGGAACAATCGGCCCTTGTACACAAGTTCATTGCCGATTATGACTTTGACGGACTCAAACTGGACGGCCAGCATCTTAACTGCGTGTCACCGGACTACAATCCGGCCCACCATCCGGACGATCCTGAAAAGGACTTCCGCGAGCTCCCCGGCTTCTATAAACTCATCCATGACACTGCCAGGGCCGTAAAGTCCAACTCTGTTATCCAGTACTGCCCCTGTGGCGACTGCTTCTCTGTATACAACCTTCCTTATATCGACAAGGCTGTGTCTTCAGACCCCACAAGCAGCTGGCAGATTAGGACCAAGGGCTATGTCCTTAGGGCCCTTGCTCCCAAGCTCGCTTACTACGGAGACCATATAGAGCTGTCGGACAACGAGAATGATTATCCCACCCAGTTGGGAATCGGCGCCGTGATTGGTACCAAGTTTACCTGGCCGGCAGATAATCCGCATGTGAAACATTCATACCTGCTTACTCCGGAAAAGGAGGCCCTGCTTAAAAATGCCCTCGGTATCTACGAGGAAAAGCAGCTTGCAAAGGGACAGTATGTGGCCGGCCTGTATGACATCGGCTTTGATTACCCAGAAACCCATGTCATTGCGCAGAACGGCAAGATGTACTATGCCTTCTATACCTCCGGAAAGCCAGTTTCGTCCGTAGAGCTACGCGGTTTGCAGCCCGGAAAGACCTACAAGGTGGTGGATTATTACAACCACCAGGATCTGGGCCTTGTGCTGGCATCGGAGAAAACCGTACTTAACGCAGAAGTTAACGGCAGCCTTCTCCTTGAAGTAGGCGAAGTGGACAACTGATTACTAGACAACAATATTTAATAACCATAAACAAATATTCAAAATCCATGAGAAAAGTATTGCTTTTGGGTCTTTTGATGTTCTCGACACTCGTTATGTCCGCACAGGTTGTGGTCAAGGGTGTTGTGACAGCTGGAGACGATGGCCTGCCGATGGTAGGTGCAAGTGTATTTGAGAAAGGAACTTTGAATGGCGTTATAACTGACTCTGAAGGAAACTATTCAATCAAAGTCCAGAGTGAAAAGTCCATTCTTGTCTTTTCTTCGGTAGGTTTCAAGACCACCGAATCACTCGTTGGCGGCAAAACCGTTATTAATATTACCCTTGACGTGGATTCCCAGTTCATCGACGAGGTTGTCGTGATGGGTTACAGCTCCAAGACAAGAGGTGAGATTACCAGTGCCGTAACCACAGTTTCCGCAGAGAAACTGCAAGACGTTGTCAGCAACAATATCGGCGATATGCTCCAGGGCAAGGTTGCCGGTGTTACCGTTGTCAAGGACAGCGGCCGTCCCGGTTCAGCCCCTTCTATCCGCATCCGCGGTACTTCATCCCTCCACGCATCCCAGGAGCCTCTTTATGTGGTTGATGGTATCATCGGCGGTTCTTATGATCCTGCTGATGTAGAATCAGTTACCGTCCTTAAGGATGCCGGTGCAACCGGTATGTACGGTGCCCAGGCAAACGGCGGTGTAATCGTAGTTACCACAAAGAAGGCCAAGACCAACAAGCTGCAGTTCAACTTCAAGGCTAACATCGGTCTTATCACTCCTGACTTCTCAAGGCAGAGACTGATGAACACCAAGCAGTTGTACACTTACTACCGCGAGTACTTCCGCGACCCGGAGACCGGTCTCGTAGACGACCTCGCATTCAAGACAGCCCTTCCGGTATCCATCCTTGAAAACGACACTGACTGGAGAGGCCTCATCACCCAGAACGCCCTTCTGCAGAACTATCACTTCTCTGTAATGGGCAAGAACGACTGGTACTCAGGCTATCTCTCATTCTCTTACTACAAAGAAGAAGGTACCATCAAGAATACAAGGTACTCACAGCTGAATGTACGTTCTAACAACACATTCAACCTTACCAACTGGCTCACCCTTACCGCAAACCTTGACGTTAGCGGCAACATGGCCGATGTCCCCGATGACAACCTCGTATACTATGTAGGCGAGAACATCCCCTTCGATTCTCCTTACGACGAGGACGGCAACCTCCGTTCTTTCAAGAACAGCAAACTCTATGGCCGTTACGACGTTAACCCTATGATGGGCTTCCTCAGCGGAAAAGACGTACGTAACAGCAAGGGCTTCGGCTCAGACCTTGACTTCGTGCTCACCGCAAAGATTACCCCCTGGCTCTCATTCGTATCCCAGAACCGTGGTACCGTAGGCGTATGGCACAGCCATTATCACAGATTCGCAGATGTAGAGTACATGAAGGGTGGCGACGAGATCGAAGACAGCATGAGCTACAGCTACGGCGGCATCTCCACCAACATGTTCAAGGCCGACAAGACCTTTGGCAAGCACTCTGTAAGCGGCCTCATCGGTTACGAGGCACAGATGACCTGGAGCAATGACCTTACCGGCTACGGCCAGGGCCTTCCTTACGGACTTTCCGTACTTGACGTTGCTTCTTCCAACAAGGACGCAGGCGGCAACCGCTACAAGAGCGGAATGCAGTCCGTAATCTCCCAGGTCAATTACAACTACGCACAGAAATACTTCCTCACCGGTTCCTTCCGTGTAGACCAGTCCTCTACCTTCAACAAGGACAACCGTACCGCTATCTTCCCCAGCGTTTCCGCTGCATGGGCAGTAAGCAACGAGGATTTCTTCAAGTCCAATATCATCAGCAACCTCAAGCTCAAAGCCAGCTGGGGTAAGACAGGTATGAAGGATATCGGCTCTTCCAAGTATCTGGAGGCCTTCGCATACAGCACCCAGTACGATTCCAACTCCGCTGCTGTTCCTATCCAGATGGCCAACAAAGACCTTAAGTGGGAAGAGACAACCCAGATCAACGTGGGTGCTGAAATCGGTATTACCGACCGTGTTTCAGTCGATGTCAACTATTATCGCAATACAACCAACAACCTGCTTGTATACCGTGACCTTCCTCCGACAGGTGGTTTCTCCAACCAGTGGCAGAACCTTGGCTCGGTACGCAATACCGGCTTCGAGGTTGCACTCAATGTTACTCCTGTCAAGACCAAGGACCTCAAGTGGGATGTAGATTTCTCTATCTCCAACAACAAGAATAAACTCTTTGGTTTTGGAGAGGGCGTACAGTTCATCCAGTCCAACTACAGGAGCCTTTCACAGATCTATCGTGACGGCGTTCCTATCTACACCTGGTATCTCCGTGAGTATGCGGGCGTAGATCCGCAGACCGGTAAGGAGCAGTTCGTCGCAGAAGACGGTTCTCTTACCTACGACTACGCATCAGCCCGCTTCGTAGAGGCCGGTACCCCTATCATTCCTTGGCAGGGTGGCGTAGGAACCCAGGTATCCTGGAAGAACTTCAAACTTACCGCCAACGGTAGCTTCGTATGGGGCAACACCCTTTACGGCCGTGCCCGTGCAAGCCGCCTGGCAACTTTCGTATCCAACTCTCTCATGCCTTCAAACGAGGATTCAATCTGGCGTAAGCCGGGTGACAAGGCCACCATCGGCAGTCCTGCATATGCACTGGCATCCGTTTATCATACGGGAGACCTCGTAAAAGGCAACTACTTCAAGCTTCGCAACGTGACCCTGTCCTATACCCTTCCTAAGAGCATCACCAAGGACAACACTCTCACGCTCTCGCTCTCTTGCGACAACCTCTTCACTCTCACCTCCGTATGGGGTGCCGATCCCGAGGTTTCACTGTCTGCAGACTCCGGTGTAGCTGGTATGATCGAGTCCATCGACAACAGATACCCTAACAAGAAGCAGTTCATTTTCCAGGTTAACTTCTCATTCTAACAAACTGTGGATATGAAAAAGATTTTCAAATATATCATCATACTGGCTGCAGGCGCAGGCCTCATGACCTCTTGCAACCTTGATATCGCACCTGAAGACTCCCTTACCGGAAGTCAGATGACCCAGTCACCTACAGGTATCCTGGATATCCTCAACGGCTGCTACGCTGTAATGAAGGACCATCCGGAGAACTCCAGCAGCAACAACTGGTATGGCCGTCAGTTCTACCAGATGTCCGACTTCTCTTCCGATGACGTAGTTTACGGACATGCTACTACCGACGAGCTCAACATGATCTTCAAATTTGAAGAAAGGCATGCAGGACTCAGCAATGTGGCATCGTTCTGGTCACAGTCATACAAGATTATCTATTCTGCAAACGTCGCCCTTGACGTTATCGCCAATGATGCCAATCCTTCTGTAGAGACCAACAACCTTCATGGCGAGGCCCTCTTCCTCAAGGCTTATGTAATGCACAGCCTTGTAAGGGTATACTGCAAGCCTTACAAAGAGGCAACAGCCGCAAGCGAGCCCGGCCTTATCATCCGTGAGGATGGTTCCGACGCTTCACCCAAGGGCCGTGCAACCCTTAAGGAGACCTACGACTACATCGTAGATTGCCTGATAGAGGCAGAAAAACTCATGGAGACTCCAGTAGAGCGCTCACAGAGCCGTTGCTTCGCTTCTGTTGGTGCCGTACGCGCACTCCTCTCAAGGGTTTACCTTTACATGGGTAACTGGGACAAGTGTATAGAGTACTCCGGCAAGGTTATCGGCGATGCCAATTATGCAATCGCAAGCCCCGCAGAGTTTGCAGATTACTTCAAGAGCACCTGGACCTCCAAGGAGACTATCTGGTGCCTCAAGATGCTGCCTCAGGATGACAAGGGCTCAGGTTCCGTTGCATCCATGATTATGAAGGCCGATGGTTGCTGGGGAGAGGAAGGTTATTCAGACCCTCTGCTTGAGGACATGGGCCGTGGTACTTCCCTTGAGACCGACGATATCCGCTGGACCTTCGTCTGCGATGTCAACACCAAGAACGGTCTTGACCTTATCCCTTGCTCCAAGCTCTCATGGCAGGATGGCAAGCCCACCCTCTTCTCTCCTCCGTTCCTTCGTGTAACCGAGATGTACTTGAACCGTGCCGAGGCCTATGCCCACAAGAATGACAAGGCCAACGCCATCAAGGATATCAACGAGGTCAGGAAGAACAGGATGATTGCAAATGTCGATTCCCACCTTGTATCAGAGGCCGATATCACCACCAACATTGTAGACCTGGTGCTCAAGGAAGAGCGCGTAGAGTTTGCTTTCGAGGCCCACCGGTTCTTCGACCTTATGAGAAATGACAAGGATATCGTCCGCAATTACTGGGGTTATCATACAAATTATACTGCAGGACAGAGCACTTCCGGCCAGCCTGGCATGAATGCTGTAGGAGTTTTTACCAGCCATGATGACACCAGACTTGTATTTCCTATCCCTTCAAAGGAGATTGACAACAATCCTCTTTGCGAACAAAACCCTGGTTATTAATACTACGACAAGCTTATGAAAAAGTTAATTTCAATATTCTGCATCGCCGCTATGGCCATACTCTCATCTTGCGTAAGAGAGGGAGATCTTGACCTTGACCCGGTACCGGATATCGCATTTGAATATACTTGTGACGGACTTACCCTTACCTTCACCTCCGTCGTTCCCAATACCACCGATGTTAAATGGGAGGTCGTAGGACTTACCCAGGGCGCCGGTGACACCTTTACCTATACTTTCCCCAAGCCCGGTATTTACTGGATAAAGATGTCCGGCAAATACAATGGCCAGGAGCAGGTTGTAGCAGGCAAAATCCTGGTTGCAAAACCTTCACCCGTCAAACTTGACGATGACTCCTTCGCCGATTGGGATGCAGTTACTTATCCCGACTTCATGATGGAAGGCTCCGACGGCATCTCTTATGCCAAGTTCGATTACAACGCAGATTATGTATTCTTCTACGTTGCAATGAGCACTGCCATCCCCGGTTGCACTGCCGATGGTGCCATCATGAACATGCGTATCGACTGCGACGACCTTACTGGAACAGGTATGTCTACCAAGGGCCTTGGTTGCGACTGGTATCTTGAGGGTAACTTCTGGAGGGAGGAAGATCCTTGGACCGACTGGTATGACTGCGCCTCCGGCGACACTGTTTATGCCGATGGTATGCCTATCGAGATGGGTACCTACAAGAACGATGGTGACATGGTTTACATGGAGTTTGCCCTCCCCAGGAAGAAATTCGGAATCAGTGGTTCATCCATGGGTCTCTTCTTCAAGTTCTATACAGAAGATTGGGAGGATGCCTTCGGTATGAGCTGCCAGGGTAAGACTACGTTCCACTTCGCTTTGGATAAGACCGAGTAATATGAAAAAGCTTATTATATCTGCATTCGCAGTTGCCGGTCTTCTGTTCTCATGCGAGCAGGCTCCGCAGAAGGAAGAGTCCTTCCTTGACAAACTCCTTCTCAAGGACTACAAGCCTGTTCCTTGTATGAACCTGCCCGAGCACCATCCGCATAGTGCAAAGTTCAACGTGCATGACATGCATTCACATGCTTATGCCGCTACTCCGGAAGAGTGCCGTGAATGGGCAGAGCGCCTTAAGGCGAATAACATCGACAAGGTTGTTGTGAACACCTACGCTTCCGGCGACAAGTTCGAGGAACTCTATGATATGTACAAAAACGCATCGGATGCTTTTGAAATGTGGTGTGGCTTTGACATGAGCGCATGGGGTACTCCGGAGTTCGAGGAAACGGCCGTGGCTTCGCTTGTGCGCGATTATAACTATGGTGCAAGAGGTGTAGGAGAGGTTGGCGACAAAGGTCCTGGTGAGGCTTACTTCACCAACTTTGCCACCGGCGTGCCTACTCCTACCGCCCATATGAACGATCCTCGCTTCGACGCCCTTTTTGAAAAGTGCGGAGAACTTGGAATGCCCGTTGTCATCCACGTGGGAGATCCTATCTGGATGTACGAGCCTATCGACGAGCACAATGACGGCCTTGTCAATGCAGAGCACTGGAAGATCGATATGGATGAGCCGGGAATGCTTGGCCTCTACGACCTTTGCACTACTCTTGAGGAGTGCTGCGACAGGCATCCGAACACAACCATCATCGCCTGCCATTTCATGAATCTTACCCACGACTATGAGCTGTTGGGCAGGATCATGGACCGCCACGAGAATCTTTATCTGGATAATTCTGCCCGTCACGTAGAGTCTGCTATTACTCCCCGTGCTACCAAGGCCTTCTATGAGAAGTACCAGGACAGGATTTTCTTTGGAACGGATAACCATCCTTCCCAGGAGATGTATGATTTGCAGTGGAGGATCCTTGAAACAGAGGATGAGCATTTCTATGATTACGAGCATGCTTATCACTGGCAGCTTTATGGTTTGGGCCTGAGTGACGAAGTCCTCCGCAAGCTCTACCACGAGAATGCAGACAAGCTTTATGAAAAACTCGCATCAAAGAAATAGATGAAGAGAACATTAATACTGATTATGAGTCTCGCCGTTGCCGGCGGGACTCTTTTCGCGCAAAGCACACGCGACATCCTTAAGGAGAACAAGGCTCTTATTGCAGGTACGGACTATGTGAGTCCTACTGAGGCCCTTGTGCTTACTCCGGCTCCGGATGGTTACAAGCCCTGTTATATCAGTCATTATGCCCGTCATGGTGCGCGGTATGCCTGGCGTCTAGAGAATTATGACATGATAAAGAGGGCTCTGGACGATGCTGAATCCAAGGATAACCTTACGGACTTTGGAAAGGACTACAAGGCCCGCTTCGACCGCCTGTACCCAGATGTGAAGGACCATTACGGAGAGCTTTCCCGTAAGGGTTGGGAGCAGCAGAGGTCCATTGCCGGCCATATCTATGAGGCTTTCCCGGAGGCTTTCCCGGATGGTGCCAGGGTACGCGCCGTTTCTTCTCCTAGTCTTCGCAGCGTGATGACTATGTCTTCTTACTGCCTTGCGCTTCAGAGTAAAAATCCTTCTTTGTTCGTTACGGAGGATGTGTCCCGTACCAATATGCCTGCGACGCTTCCACTGGAGGATGACAATCCTTTCAAGGAGTCGTATGAGCGTTCAACCCTTTCGTTCAATATTTCTGAAGAGGAATACGCCTCCGGTATCTTCGATTGCGAAAAGGTGCTTTCAAGGCTGTTCAAAGAGCCTGGTAAGTCCGTAGACCCTTCCAAGTTCTATGAGCTGGCTACCCACATGTTCTTCTTCGCAGAGGGCATGAACAGCCTTGATACGGATTTGGATTTCATGGATCTTTATACTGATGAAGAGGCCATCACCCTTTGGAGTATAGACAATTATCAGCTATATACAGAGACCTGGCCCAAGCATAACGGTTACAGGACCATAATTAGGGATATTATAGACAGGGCCGATGCTCACCTTTCAGCAGGGGAGGGCGGAGCAGACCTTCGATTTGCTCACGACTACACTTTTATGTCTCTTATGATGTGCCTGGACTTAGAGGGCTTTGCCAAGGTTCCCCAGACGGCGGAACAGGTAGAGGAGGTTTTCCAGAGTTATAAGATTCCGATGGGGGCGAATATGCATTTTGTGTTCTATCGCAGCGACAGCTCCGATGAAATACTTTTTAAGGTACTTCTGAACGGTCAGGAAAGTCACCTTCCCCTGCCCTCAGACCTTTGGCCCTACTACCGCTGGTCCGATTTCAAAGCCGCACATTAATAAAAATTGTAGGTTTATTTCTTTGGGATTGTTCCTTAGCGGCTTCTGCGGCGTAGCTGAAGGGGAGTGACCCCGAAGTTGGCCCTGACGTATTTGCTAAAGAATGAAGGCGTAGAGAACCCTAGCTGATAGCAGATCTGCTTGATGCTCAGGTCTGTGTGCTCCAGGCTGTAACGGACCTCTTCCTGCAGGCGCTCAGATATCCATTCGTTGGCAGTTTTGCCAGAATTCCTTTTGCAAACAGAAGAAAGGTACTTGGGAGAAACGCACAACTTTTCTGCATAGTACGCCACCGTATTGTGCTTGATTTCGCTTCCACCAAGCAGGGCCATGAACTCACGGAACAGTTTATCCATGTTGCCCTGGGGCTCAGTGTCTTTGTTTGCCAACAACTCCATCTCACCACCCAGACCAATAAATGCTGCGCGAAGCAAAGCATGGATAACATCCTTGGTATAAGGCTTATCGGAGCCCTTCTGCGTAATCAGCTGAATTACAGCGTAAAAGTGTTCATGCATGGCCAGGTAATCCTCGTCCATAGAGAAGATCTTCACGCTGCGGGAGCACATAAGCGCATCCCATACCGTAATCTTTTCCCTAAGGAAGTTGCGCAGGATTCGATTGGTGAAGAACACAGCCCTGTATCGGAAGTTAGGGCTGCTCATAATGTCACTGATTCCCACGTTCGGAGGACAGATGACAAACTGGTTTGCAGTTAATTCCAGTCTCTCGTTATTGACTGTGCTGGCAATCTTACCAGACTTGACAATAAGAATGACGTTCATTGAAAGCCTGGCCTGGATAGGCGAGATTAAATTCCTTATATTGTCATCAATGATGACGATGTCATCGTCTGCGTAGTCAATATTTACTCTTGTGTCTTCTGAAAGCGATTTAATGGTGATTTCTTCCTTTGCCATGTTGTCAAATTTTCCGCAAAAGTATAATATTGCACCAAAAATGAAAGATTATAGTATTTTAAATGCGAAAAATTAACACAACCTGAGGAAAAATTTACAATGGATATTAGAAAATCGGCAACTCGTTGCTTTCCAGATAAATGAAGCTGGTTTTTCCGCTGGGAGTTCCCACATATTTATATGCGATTCCTATGCCCGATTCCTTGAGCAACTCAAGCAGTACCGCCATCGTATCGTGCTGTATGGCAAGAGATGCCTTTATGTCTGCTTTGGAGCGCTCCATATTGGCTTCTATCTGGTCTACATCGAACTTTTCGTCATCGCAATCGTAAACATATGTAAAATAGTCGCTATCCAGATAAACATCGGTCATTACTATGCCATCGGCAACCGTCATGGGGGTATGGCCTTTGGTGGCTTCAACTACGGTTTGCAGAATCGTCATCTTGTTTTTATTGCTGCCGGCGCAGGATGAAAGAACAGAAACTGAAAGGGCTATTACCAGTGCGTAAAAGATTTTTTTCATAGATCTTAATAGTTATGATTTCAACACAAAGATAGAGATTTTCAAGAATAATACTTTAAAGATTTTCTTTTGTTGCAAAAAAGGGGTAATTTTGCAGGATAAATGTGAATTATCGATAAACACACATAATTATGGAAGTAAAAAACGCCGTAGCAGGCACACTTGAATCAGGAGACATCATGGTCCAGATCGGCCCCGGAAAGGCTGGTGCTGGCCTGGTTGTAGACCTGGAGAGCTCTGTAGCAGCGCAGTTCGGAAAGCAGATCCGCGCCCTCATTACAGATACGCTCAAAGACCTTGGTATTGACAATGCAGAAGTAAAGGCAACCGACAAGGGCGCCCTTGACTGCACCATCCGCGCACGCGTCACCGCTGCAGCAGTACGCGCTACCGGAAAGGACGTTTGGAAATAGGAGGCCAGCAGTATGGAAAGACTCAGAAGAACTATGATGTTTGTTCCGGGCAACAACCCTGGAATGATGGCCGATGCCCACATTTACGGTCCTGATTCAATCATGTTGGATCTTGAGGACTCAGTAACAATGGCAGAAAAAGACGCCGCACGTCTTCTCGTTTACAACGCTCTCAAATCCATCGACTACGGTGACACAGAGATGGTTGTACGTATCAACCCTCTTAACACTCCTTACGGAAAGAAGGATGTTGAGGCCGTTGTTAAGGCCGGCGTAGATGTAATCCGTATGCCTAAGACAGAGACTGCCGACGAGGTTCGTGAACTTGAGGCAGAGATTGTCAAGGTAGAAACCGAGCTCGGTTGTGTAGGCCGCACCCAGATCATGGCCGCTATCGAGAGCGCCCTTGGTGTAGTTAACGCCTACGAGATTGCAACTGCATCCAAGAGGATGATGGGTATCGCCCTTGGCGCAGAGGACTACAGCGCCAACCTGAAGACCCAGCGTACCCCGGACGGCAAAGAGCTCGAGCTCGCCCGCGAGACCATAGTCGTTGCTGCCCGCGCCGCAGGTATCTGCTGCTTCGATACCGTTTACTCCAACCTGGACGATATGGAGACCTTCCGTAAAGAAGTAGAGCTTATCAAGACTCTTGGCTTTGATGGCAAGTCAATCATCAACCCTCGTCAGATAGAGGTTGTAAACGAGGTCTTCGCTCCTACCGCAAAGGCTATAGAGAAATCCCTCAAGATTATCGCCGCCATCAAGGAGGCTCAGGCCAAGGGCTCAGGCGTTATCGCCGTAAACGGCAAGATGGTAGACCGCCCGGTTGTTATCCGCGCAGAAAGAACCATCGCACTTGCAATTGCATCAGGAATCTTAAATAAGGAGGACGTACAATGAGAAACTCTAAACTTGTCACTCTTGAAGAGGCAATCCGCAAATCCGGCCTTAAGGACGGAATGACAATTTCTTTCCACCACCATTTCCGTGGCGGTGACAAGGTTGTCAACATGGTTGTAGCCAAGCTGGCAGAGATGGGTTTCAAGAACCTGCATCTTGCAGCATCCAGCCTCTCAGACGTTCACGCACCCCTTATTGAGCATATCAAGAACGGCGTAATCACAAAGATTTCTACCTCCGGCCTTCGTGGCGAGCTTGCCAACGAGATTTCCCACGGCCTTATGAAGGAGCCTGTAATCTTCCGTTCCCACGGTGGCCGCGGCAGCGCAATCGCTACCGGTGATCTTCACATAGATGTCGCCTTCCTGGGCGCATCTTCTGCCGATGAGCTTGGCAACGCCTGCGGTTATTCCCGTAGCGAAAACGCCAAGTCTATCTGCGGTTCCCTGGGTTACGCCCTCCCGGACGCCCGTTACGCAGACCATGTAGTCGTTATCACCGACGACCTTGTAGCCTATCCCAACGTTCCCAAGTCTATTTCCGCCGCCGATGTTGAATCAGTGGTTGTTGTAGATTCGGTTGGTGACAGCTCCAAGATTTCTGCCGGCGCAATCCGCGATTCCAAGAACCCCCGCGATATCCTGCTTGCCAAGACAGCAGCCAAGGTTGTAATCAACTCCGGTTACTTCGAGGATGGCTTCAGCATCCAGACCGGTACCGGCGGTGCTTCCCTGGCAGTGGTTAAATACATCCGCGAGAGCATGCTGGAGAAAGGCATCAAGGCTTCCTTCGCACTTGGCGGTATCACCGCACACATGGTTAAGCTTCATGAGGAAGGCCTGATCGGTCGTCTGATCGACGTTCAGTCCTTTGACAAGGTTGCTGCAGAGTCTATCAAGAACGATCCTTTCCATCAGGAGGTTTCTGCAGTAGAGTACGCCAGCGGTGTTCATCAGGGTTCTGCTGTTCACGCCCTTGATATCGTTATCCTGTCTGCCCTTGAGGTTGACGTTAACTTCAACGTAAACGTTCTCGTTGGTTCCGACGGTATTATCCGCGGCGCCATCGGCGGTCACCAGGATACTGCAGCCGACAGCGCACTTAGCATCATCGTTTGTCCTCTGCTTCGCGGTCGTATCCCTTGCGTAGTGCCTAAGGTTACTACTCTGATTACTCCCGGCAAGAGCGTAGACGTTGTTGTTACAGAGTACGGTATCGCCGTTAACCCTGGCCGCCCGGAGGTTGCAGAGCGCCTGAAGGCTGCCGGCCTCAAGGTTGTTGATATCCACGATCTTGCTGCAAAGGCTACTTCTATCATCGGTACTCCCGATGCCCTGCCTTTCGGCGACAAGGTTGTAGGTATTGTTTACAACCGCGACGGCAAGGTGCTTGATGAAATCAAGAATATAGTCGAATAATGATTACCCTGGATCAGCTTCTGGCAAGTCGCGATGCCAGGGTAGAACATCAGAGGAAGCTCGCGGAGGATTTTCCGCGGGCTTCTTTGATTTGCTTTACTGTAATGCTTCCGGGGCCCGTGAAGCGCGACGCCCGCTCGCTTACCGTCGCCCGCGCCGGCGTAGAAGCTATACGTGCCGCCTTCCATATTCTGTACGAAGAGGAGAGGGATTTGGAGACCGGATTTGAGGCGTATTTTGTGGTGGATGTTCCGGTGCCGGAGGCAAAGAGGATTTGCTGCGGAATTGAGGATAGCCATCCGCTGGGGCGGCTTATGGACATAGATGTGTTAAGATCCCCGATCGAGTCGGGGATGACATGTCCGGTGAGCAGAACAGAGATCGGCTTGCCGGAGCGCAGCTGCCTGCTATGCGAAAAACCCGCACGCGAATGCATGCGGGCTCACAATCATAGTCCTCAGGAAATCCAGGACACCATCGACAGGATGGTCCAGGATGCAAAAGAATTATTAAGAGATTAATTCTTAAGATAATCGGACTTTATTGTAAAGCCTTGTCCGGCCAGTTTTTTACTGTATTCTTTGATTTCTTTCGTCTGATCGGGACAAATCGTAGAAACAATATCCAAAGCTTCCATAAACTTTTTTAATTCCTCATCATTGATATCGTCGTCAGAAAGAATCTCATCGCAATGCAGAAATGTATCTGTGTCGTTCGCTTTGGCCAATTCGTGAAGCTTGTAGAATACGTTGACAGCCAATGTCTCCACAGACTGATTGTTTTCTCCGTCAGGGATTTCCTTAAAATTCAAATCGTTGAAAACAATAGAGGCAAGGTCCACTTTCTTTGTCAATAACTCCGGATTATCGGCTTTAATCTTCTCAATATCAAAACTATACAGATAGACATTGCCTTTTTTGAAGTTCAACCGTGTTTCAACCTTAGCCTTTGTCCCATAGGCAATGCCTTCGGACATATTACCAAAGTCAATATTTGTATAGTCCAAGCCCCAAACGGAATAAGACTTAGAGAAACTGATGAGGACGTGATATTGTCCATCTTTGAATACAGCTTTATTGCCAAGCACTTTTACAGCCCCTTCTCCCTTTCCTGTTCCAACGGCGACACAAGGCATAATAGTTCCTTCAAGGGCATCAAATAATTGCTGACGCAGCTCTTTATATTTAACTTGAACAGGAACATATTCTTTTTCGCCATGGCATTGAGATAATTCGGAATCTTCCTGGGCTTCAAGAATGGCAATATTTCCGATGTACGGATTTGAAGAACCGGAATTTGAGCCGCCGCAAGAGAAAAGTGCGAGCGCTGCAACTAGGTAAAGAAATTTTTTCATATTAGAAAATGATTAGATAAATAGCGAAGCGGCGCCAAGCATTGCGGCTTTGTCAAGAAGGACGGAGCCTTTGACGGTTACCGTCAGGCCGGCTTGTTCATAGGCGCGCTGCAGGGGCTGCGCAAAGAGCGGCAGGCTGCGTGAAATGTTTCCGCCAAGCACCAGGGTACGGCTCCCGAACTTGTTCAGCCAGGGAATTGTGAACTCTGCCAGGCGGTATCCGAACTCGTTGAAAAGCTGCTTTGCGGCATCGTCAAACTCATATCTCATAGCAACATCCTTTGCGCCCTGCACCTGTTTGCCAGTAAGCTCGTTATAGCGGCCCACAACCCAGCGGGTAGAAAAAGCCTCGTCAACTATACCCTCATGGAAGGGCAGGTTCCAAACCTCGCCACCCGGAGGAACAGTATCTCCGTTACGGACAATAGTATTATTGGCAACAAAACCGGAACCAACCCCAGTACCCAAAGTAAGGACAATCACGCGGTCCGTGCCTTTAGCAGCACCAAAACTGCTCTCCCCAAGGGCGAACGCACCTGCATCATTTACGAACTTGAATTCCAAATCCTTGAAATCAAGCAATCTTGCAGCCATCGTCTGGCCTATGTTAATTCCGTAAATAGCCTGGAATTTGTGCTCCATCCAAGAGATACCCTTATCGTAGTCGAAGGGACCAGGGAAGGCCATTCCAATTTGCCTTACCTGCAGGCCGGACTCGATAATCAGCAGTCGCAGGTTCTCTGTCCAGGTAGAAAAAATAACCTCTGCCGGCGATGTGTGGTCTACATCGGTAGTGATGGGATGGCCAACGATTTCTCCTTGTTCCAAATCTACAACGGCCGATGTTATGTGGCTTCCGCCGATGTCAACTCCAATGGCATATTTCTTTTCTGTAGTCATAGTGCTGCTTTTTAACAGTGATAGATTGTTACAAATATATGGATTATCGGTGAAAAATCCCAATAAATGGGGATGGCGGGAAAAGATAAAAAGCGTTAATTTTGCAGCGCAAAATTTTTGGAAAGGACTAGTTAATGCTTCTATCAGAACTCAAAACCGGAAGCTCCGGCGTTATCGCAAAGGTTAACGGCCACGGAGGCTTCAGGAAAAGACTCATAGAGATGGGCTTCATCTCAGGGAAAAAGGTGAAGGCGGTGCTCAATGCTCCGCTTCGCGATCCCATTGAGTACGAGATCCTAGGCTACAAGCTTTCCCTCCGCAGGGAGGAGGCCACAATGATAGAAGTCATCAGCGAAGAAGAAGCCCGTATCAGGTTGTCAACGGCCGAGGACCTTCGTCCTATAATGTCCGACGAAGTCGCCCTGGCGGCGGAGATGGAGCGTCTGGCCGATGAGCGCCGCCGCGAAATCCGCGTCGTGCTGGTTGGCAACCCCAACTGTGGCAAGACCTCCCTTTTCAATGTTGCCTCCGGAGGCCATGAGCACGTGGGCAACTATAGCGGAGTGACCGTAGATGCCAAGGAAGGTTCCTTCAAGTGGAAGGGCTACAAAATCGTGCTTGTAGACCTGCCGGGAACATATTCGCTGTCGGCCTACAGCCCGGAGGAGCTGTACGTCCGCAAGAATCTGGCAGAGAAGATGCCGGACGTTGTGATCAATGTGGTGGACGCTTCCAACCTGGAGCGCAACCTTTACCTGACCACCCAGATCATCGACATGAACCTGCGTACTGTCATCGCCCTGAATATGTATGACGAGATTATTTCCCGCGGCGATGAAATCGATACCGATCAGCTGGGCAAACTTTTCGGCGTGCCCATCGTTCCTACGGTCAGCCGCAGCGGAGAGGGCGTTTCACGGCTGTTCGATACCGTGCTGGAGATTTATAAGGGGGCCAATCCTTCGCTTGCCCGTCACATCCACATCAATCACGGGGCAGAGCTTGAAAAGTCTATCGACAGGGTGCGCGACCTCATCCGTCCGGACGCCGACCTGCGTTCAAGATATTCATCCAGATATCTGGCTATCAAGTACTTGGAGGGTGACTCGGAGATAGAGAAGCTGCTGGCCAAGAAGCCGTTTGCGGCAGAGCTGGCCCGGGTGCGCCAAGAGGAAGAGGAGCGCATAGAGGCCGTGCTTGACAGCAACTGCGAATCGGCCATAGTGGATGCCAAATATGCGTTCATCAACGGCGCCTTGACGGAGACCTGGCGGCAGCACCGCGAGATGCGTCCGCGACGTACGATTACAGACAAGATAGACGCCGTGGTGGCCAACAAGTGGCTGGCCTTCCCCCTGTTCATCCTTTTGCTGTACGTAATGTTCTATGCCACCTTTACCATCGGCCAGTACCCGATGGACTGGATAGAGGCCGGCGTAGAGGCTCTGAAGACTTGGCTTGGCGGTATAATTGCCGATGGATGGCTGCGGAATCTGCTGCTTGACGGCGTAATCGCCGGCGTTGGCAGTGTGCTGGTTTTCCTACCTAACATTTTGATACTCTATTGTTTCATTTCCATTTTGGAAGACTCCGGCTACATGTCGCGCGCTGCCTTCATTGTGGATAAACTGATGCACAGGCTGGGCCTTCACGGAAAGAGTTTTATACCGATGGTAATGGGCTTCGGCTGCAATGTGCCGGCCATTATGGCCTGCCGAATGATTGAAAGCCGCAAGAGCCGCCTGATAACAGTTTCGATAATACCGTTCATGGCCTGCGCCGGCCGTCTGCCGGTATTCGTACTCATCGCGGGTGCCTTCTTTGGGGCTAACGCTCCCTTGGTGATGATGGGCATCTATCTGCTGGGCATTGTGATGGCAATTCTTACTGCGCTTGTACTTAAGCGTTTCGTAAAGGATGATGACCTTCCCTTCGTTATGGAGCTTCCGCCTTACCGCGTTCCTACGGCCAAGGCAATCTGGCGCCACACCTGGGAAAAGGGTCGCCAGTACCTGCAGAAGATGGCAACCACCATTCTCCTTTGCTCAATAATCATCTGGTTTCTTGGTTATTTCCCCAGGCCCGATGTTACTCCGGATAACCCTCTGGCCCAGACAGAGCAGCTTGAGAATTCTTACATCGGCCAGCTTGGCAAGTCAATCGAGCCTGTCCTGGAGCCCATAGGATCTAACTGGAAAATGGGAGTAAGCCTTATTACGGGTATCGCAGCCAAAGAGCTTGTAGTCAGCTCATTGGGCGTAATGTATGCTCAGGATGCAGCAGTCGCTCCCGCAGACGAAGAGTCACAGGATACGGCCCTTCAGGCAGCACTGGCCGCCGATATCGACTGGCCAGCCGCCCTTGCCTTCATGGTATTTATACTGTTGTACTTCCCGTGCATCGCCACCTTCGTGGCAATCAAGCATGAGACCGGCCGCTGGTCCTGGGCCATCGGAACCTGCGTCTACACTATGATAGTCGCATGGCTAATGGCCTTTATAACCCATTTGGTTTTCTAACGCTATTCCGCGTACAGCTTAATGATGTTCAGAACTACCTCTGAGGCCTTTTCTATGCTCTCCAGGGGTACGAACTCCATTTTGCCATGGAAGTTAAGTCCACCCGCAAAGATATTGGGGCAGGGCAGGCCCTTGAAGGACAGGTTGGCGCCATCGGTACCGCCGCGAATAGGCTGAACCTTGGGCTTAATGCCGGCCATTTCAATGGCCTTGATGGCCTTCTCTACCACGTGGAAGTGCGGTTCAACCTGCTGGCGCATATTGTAATACTGGTCCTTTAGGGTAAGGGTAGCCGTACCGTCGCCGTATTTCACGTTGATAAAGTCGCAAACCTTGGTCATCAGCGCCTTCTTCTCTTCAAATTTGGCGCGGTCATGATCGCGGATGATATAGGTGATATCGGCCTGCTCTACGGCGCCGTTGAAGGCAATCAGATGGAAGAATCCCTCGTAGTCCTGGGTGTATTCCGGGCGCTGCTCCACGGGAAGAAGACCGTTCAGCTCAGTTGCAATGTGGATAGCGTTGCGCATCTTTCCCTTTGCGTATCCGGGATGGACGTTGCAGCCCTGGATATGTATTTTTGCCGATGCGGCATTGAAGTTCTCGTACTCAAGCTCGCCGATTTCTCCACCGTCCATGGTATAGGCGAAGTCTGCTCCAAAACGGGCAACGTCGAACTTAACCACTCCGCGGCCAATCTCCTCGTCCGGAGTAAAGCCAATCTTGATGGGGCCGTGCTTGAATTCAGGGTGCTCTACTATGTACTGGACAGCGTTCATAATCTCTGCCACGCCGGCTTTGTCATCGGCGCCAAGAAGAGTTGTGCCGTCAGTAGTGATAAGCGTCTGACCCTTGTAATGAAGCATCTCAGGGAACTCGGCGGGCTTCAAATACAGCCCGGGAACGCCCTTCAGGGCGATATCGCCACCGTCGTAATTTTTAATGATCTGCGGCTTGACATCCTTGCCGGAGGCATCGGGGGCGGTGTCCACATGGGCGATAAAGCCGATGGCGGGAACCTTTGCATCCACGTTTGAAGGGATGGAGGCCATCACGTAGCCAAACTCGTCCAGAGTAACCTCTACGCCAAGGGCGGCGAGCTCGTCGCGCAGCAGCTTGAGCAAATCCCACTCGCGATCCGCAGAAGGCTGCGACTCTGAGTTCTCATCGGAAGTGGTCTCAATAGAAACGTATCTTAAAAATCGGTCTAATATCTTTTCCATAATTATTTCTCCTTTTTCATTGATGCAATGGTCATGTAAACGATGATGGCGATGAACGGAATGATGGCTACAGCTTCTCCATAATTGGCGTTCCAATCCTTAAGGAAGATGTTCACGTTGGCAAACTTGAGGATTGCGCTTACAACGCCCATCAGTGCGCCGCCGGCAATGAAACCGGAAGCGATGAGGGTACCCTTGTTAAGACGGGCCTCGTTAACGGCTGCATCCTTGCTGCGGGTGCTTACGAACCATGAGATTCCACCACCGATAAGGAGCGGGAGGTTCAGGTCCAGAGGGATGAACATACCAAGGGCGAAGGCCAGGGCGGGAATCTTAAGGAAGTTAAGGATGAGGGCAAGCACTGCGCCGATGCCGTAAAGCATCCAGGGTGCACCGCCGCCGCTCATAAGAGGGCCAATCAACGCGGCCATGGCGTTTGCCTGTGGAGCCACAAGGGCTTCGTCGCCGGTAAAGCCATAGGTCTTGTTCAGAACCAGCATCACACCGCAAACGGTAACTGCAGAAACAGCGATACCCAGGAACTTCCAGGTCTCCTGCTTGCGGGGAGTAGTACCAATCCAGTAACCAATCTTAAGGTCTGTGATAAATGAGCCTGCAACGGAAAGGGCCGTACAAACAACACCTCCGATAATCAGGGCCGCAGCCATACCGGCGTTGCCTTTAAGGCCAACGGCGATAAGTACTACGGATGCTACAATCAGCGTCATCAGGGTCATTCCGCTAACAGGGTTGGAACCTACGATTGCAATCGCATTGGCGGCCACGGTGGTGAACAGGAAGGAAATAACGCCAACTATAAGAAGGCCTACAACTGCCTGCAGCACATTCTCCACTACGCCTCCGAAGGCGAAGAATGCAAAGATGACGATGAGTGCGATGGCAATGCCAAAGACGATGTTCTTCATAGGAATGTCCTCGTCTGTGCGGGCCACCTTCTCTGTCTTTTGCTTACCTCCCTTGAACTCGCTCACTGCAAGCCCCAGGGCAGATTTGATAACGCCAAAGGATTTGATGATGCCGATGATACCCGCAGTTGCAATGCCACCGATGCCGATGGGGCGGGCGTAGCTGCTGAAGATATTCTCCGGGCTAAGTCCGGCTGCCTGAGCCTCCGGCAGTACAAAGCCGATGAGCGGAATTATGAAGAACCATACCAGGAAGGATCCGCAGCATATTATAAGGGCATATTTAAGTCCGATGATGAAGCCAAGGCCCAGAACGGCTGCGCCAGTATTGAGCTTGACTACGAATTTGGCCTTGTCGGCAATGGCTGCGCCGAATTCTACCACGCGGGATGTCAGTGTCTCGCTCCAAAGGCCTACGCTGGCCACGATGAAGTCGTAAAGACCGCCAATCAAACCACTGAGGACCAGGATCTTGGCGCCCTTGCCTCCGCTTTCTCCGTTAACCAGCACCTGAGTGGTTGCAGTGGCCTCCGGGAAGGGATACTTGCCATGCATTTCCTTTACAAAGTACTTGCGGAAAGGAATCAGGAACAGAATTCCCAGAACGCCTCCCAGCAGGGATGACAGAACCATCTGTGTGAAGTTGATGTTCAGACCCAGGATGTAGATTGCCGGCAGGGTGAAGATAGCGCCTGCTACTACGGCACCGGAGCATCCGCCGATAGACTGGATAATTACGTTCTGGCTAAGGCGGTCGTTCTTTTTGAGGGCCGTAGTAAGACCAACGCCGATGATGGCGATAGGGATGGCGGCCTCGAATACCTGTCCTACCTTAAGGCCAAGATAGGCTGCGGCGGCAGAAAACAGTATTACCATGAAAATGCCGGTAAGAACAGAGTAAGGTGTAATCTCTGCGAACTTCTTTTCCGGCGCCAGAAGGGGCTTGTATTCTTCTCCCGGCTTCAATTCCCGCTGCGCGTTTTCAGGCAGCCTAAGATTTTTTTCTTCCATATATTTGACAAGTTTTATTCAATTGGTTGCCGTAAAAGTAGCAATTATTTTGGAATAATGCGTATATTGCCAGGACATTCTGTTTAATTGAGTACGCCATAGAAATGGTTATCAAGACGAAACTGGTTGAGAGGCAATTTCTTTTCCCCTTTATTTTTATCACGACGCTTTTTGCGCTGTGGGGCTTTGCCAATGATATTACCAACCCGATGGTGGCTGGTTTCCAGACAATTATGGAACTGTCGGCCGCCAAGGCGTCACTCATTCAGTTTGCCTTTTATGGCGGGTATGCCACAATGGCGATTCCTGCGGCCTTGTTCGCCCGCAAGTACAGTTATAAGAGCGGCATCATGCTGGGTCTGGCGCTGTATGCGGTCGGCGCCCTTCTTTTTATCCCTGCGGCGGCCCGGCAGAGCTTTACCTTTTTCTGTCTTAGCCTTTACATTCTGACTTTTGGCCTGGCCTTTCTTGAGACCACTGCCAATCCTTTCGTATTGTCGCTGGGCTCCAAGGAAACTTCTACCCGCCGCTTGAATCTGGCCCAGGCCTTCAACCCGATGGGTTCCCTGGCCGGAATGGCCGTGGCTTCAATGGTCGTGCTACCGTCGCTGCTTAGCGATACGCACAGGGATGCCGCCGGGCAGCTCTTCTTCAGTGAGCTGCCAGAGGCCCAGAAGGCAGTGGAGCGGGTTCACGACCTTGCGGTAATCCGCGATGCTTATGTGGCCCTGGGAATATTTGTGCTGCTGGTCCTGGTTGTCATCGGCCTTACAAAAATGCCCAAAACATCCATGTCAACCGCCCCTAAGGCCAGGACAAAGGATACGCTGTCGCGTCTGTGGAAGAATGTTGCTTACCGTGAGGGTGTGGCTGCGCAGGTCTTTTATGTGGCCGCGCAAATCATGGTATGGACCTTCATTATCCAGTATGCCGATAATCTTGGAATGAACAAGGCGACAGCCCAGAAGTACAACATCATAGCCATGGCGCTATTCCTGTGCTTCCGCTTTGTAGCTACATTCCTTATGAAATATGTGAATTCGCGCAAGCTGCTGGCCGTCTTCGGTATGCTGGCCGGGCTGTTTACCATCGGAACCATAGCCTTTGTGGGTATGGCCGGACTGATTTGCCTGGTTGCCATCAGCGCTTTTATGAGCCTTATGTTCCCGACGATTTACGGTATAGCGCTGGAGGGTGTTAAACCGGAAGACAGTACCCTGGGTGCGGCCTTCCTTGTAATGGCTATCGTGGGCGGCGCTCTTTTGCCACCGCTTCAGGGAAGTATAATAGATCTTAAGGTAGTGGCCGGGCATCCGGCGGTGAACGTTAGCTTTGTTCTGCCGCTAATCTGCTTTGTCATTGTTTCTGCCTATGGCTGGCGCCGCCACAAGCGCTTTAAAACAGGCAAGGAGTAGGTCACCATATATATAATGGGGGCCGGCGCTGCAAATTCAAGAAAATTTTCAAAAAAATTGAAAAAAGATTTGGAGGTTAAAAAAAAGTCCGTATCTTTGCAGCCCATTTGAGAAATCAAGTGTCAAGTTCATTGAAAATATTGAGAGAAAACATTAGAGGTTTAATAAAGAATCAGCAGAGTA
>CAMVFZ010000017.1 GCA_947166905.1 uncultured Prevotellaceae bacterium
CCCTCACTGACAGAGCCAGAATCTGTAGTGCTACCATTACACCATATCTCAATGTTGCTCTTTCCCTTTAAGGGACCGCAAAGATACGACAGTTTTTTGAAACTGCAATATTTTTTCTAAAAAATTTAATCTTTGTAGATCAGAGTAGTGGCCCAGACTTCGCAGCCCTCGCCACGGCCTACAAATCCAAGATGCTCCGTGGTAGTAGCCTTGACAGAAACGGCATCCTCTGCCACACCCATCACAGAAGCCAGAGTAGAACGCATCTGGCCGATGTAAGGAGCCAGCTTGGGGCGCTGCAGCGCTATGGTGATATCGGCATTGCCAACCTTCCAGCCACGGGCGGATATCATATCCACAACGGCCTTCAGCAGCTTTTTGCTATCTACACCCTTCCACTCGTCCGACGTATCCGGGAAATGTTTTCCGATGTCACCAAGAGCAAGGCAGCCAAGCAGAGCGTCACATAACGCATGAATGGCGACATCGCCGTCAGAATGCGCTACAAAGCCGATGCAGCTCTCAATTTGAACGCCGCCAAGGAACATCGGAAGGCCCTCTGCTATAGCGTGGACATCGTATCCGTTACCAATTCTAAAATCTTTCATATAGCAAATATAGATAAAAATTGTTACTTTTGTCTGATTAAAAGGAACTATTATGGCAACATTCGGATGGTTCGGTGACCAGAAACACAGGGTTTTCAATTACAAACCCATGTATTACGATCAGGAAGAAGAAGAGCGCCGGCAGATGTTCGGTAAGGTAGATGGTACCTACGACGACAAGAAAGAGAATACCAACTACACTCCCGGAGCAAGCATCCGCGGAGCCTTCCGTGACGGTGCATACGCCCGCAGGCGCAGCGCATCCAAAGCTCACGCATACATCGGCATCGCAGGCCTTGTGCTTGTAGCCGTAGTGCTTATTTATATCGCTAAATTCTACGCCCTGTTATAATGCACGTAAAAGTCTTACCGGCAAACATAGCCAATATGATTGCAGCCGGCGAGGTCGTTCAGCGCCCCGCGTCGGTAGTAAAAGAATTGATGGAAAATGCCCTGGATGCCGGTGCAGACAATATTTCCGTAGTAATTAAGGACGCAGGCCGTACGCTGATTCAAGTAATTGACAACGGTTGCGGCATGTCCCGCGAAGACGCGGAACTCTGCTTCCTGCGTCATGCCACTTCCAAGTTGGCAACCGCAGAAGACCTTCAGAAAATCCTTACCTACGGTTTCAGGGGCGAGGCCCTCGCCTCCATCGCCGCAGTAGCGGAAGTTACCCTCAAAACCCGTCGGGAAGAAGACCAGACCGCCGTGGCGGTAGAATTCGCCGCATCCCAGCATCTGTCCACGGTAGAAACATCGGCCCCCAAGGGCTGCAACATCGCCGTCCGCAACCTGTTCTACAACGTGCCCGCAAGGCGCAAGTTCCTTAAATCAGACAACGTAGAACTTAAACACATAATAGAAGAATTCGAGCGTGTAGCGCTTTCCAAGCCCGATGTCGCCCTGTCGCTTACCCACAACGACAAAGACATTATGGTGCTTAAGAAGGCCAAGTCCCTGAAGTTCCGCATCCAGGACGTACTGGGCGGCAACGTTGCGGACAGGCTGGTAGACATTGCCACGCAAACCAGCGTAGTGAAGGTCAGCGGCTATGTATGCCGCCCGGACCAGAGCCGTAAGACCCCCGGCACCCAGTTCTTCTTTGTAAACGGCCGCTACTTCCGTAGCTCTTATCTTCACAAAGCCGTAATGAAGGCCTATGAAGACATGATTACAGAAGGCGCCATCCCGTCTTACGTAGTTTTCCTTGAGGCCGATCCTTCCACGGTAGACGTCAACATCCATCCTGCAAAGACTGAAATCAAGTTCCAGGACGAGCCGGTGGTGTTCCAGGTTATTTACGCCTGCGTAAGGGAAGCCCTTGGAAAGAACTCCTTCGGGGCAGAAATTGACTTCAACCAGTCCGTGCCACTGCCGGTCTTCGGCAATCAGTACGAGAAGCTGCGCAACGACGTATTCACCCCAGAAGTCCCGCTGGACCACGAGTACAACCCCTTCGACCAGTTTACCGACCCCGGCCGTCAGACCCTTGGCGCCCCGGTCCACAGGGATAATTTCTACGGCAGTTACAATCAGGAAAAGAAACAGGATTATGGCAAACTCTTTGAACCGGAGCCGGAACGCCCCACAAAGAAGACCCTTGTCATATCCGGCAAATACATAGTTTCCCCGGCCAGCGACGGCCTGGTAGTCATCAGCATCCGCCGAGCCCGCGAAAGAGTGCTCTATGAGCGTTTCGTAAAGGCCCTCTCCGCCGGCGGGCACAGTACGCAAACGGCCCTGTTCCCGGTCCAGGTAAGGATCGGCGCAGACAATATGCAAACACTCCTGGAGAACGCGGAACTCTTGAAAACCTGCGGCTTCGACATTGAATCACTGGGCCCTGATACCATCGTCGTCAACGGCGTCCCGGATGGCTACTCCTGCGATGCTGGCAAGATAGAGGCCATGGTTTCCGACGTCCTGCTAATCCTTGCCGATGGCGTCTCTTCCCTCCCTGGTGTGATGGAAGCAACTATGGCAGAGCGCTTTGCAAAGCTCGGCGCCGCAGAAGGCGACATTATGCGCTCTGACTACGATGCCGCCAAACTGATGGAATCCCTCTTCGCGTGCGAAAACGCAGAGTACACTCCGTCGGGCAAGAAGATTATATCCCGCCTTGGTCCAGACCAGCTGGAAAAACTGTTTTAGAGAATCATGACATCTGTTACCAAACACTTACTATTTATAAACATCATAATGTTCGTTGCAACCCTGTTCAACGAACAATTTATGATAGGAACATTCTCAATGTTCTACCCGGCGTCGCCGTTCTTCCGGATTTGGCAGCCCGTAACGCATCTCTTCATGCACGGCGGCTTCTTCCACATATTCTTCAATATGTATTCACTCTTCCTGTTTGGAACTGTGATAGAAAGAACCATCGGCTCCAAAAAATTCGTAGTGTTCTACTTTTTATCAGGATTTGGCGCCATGCTGCTTCACCTGCTGACGATGTACCTTACTGCGGATCCCATTTCACAGGCCCTCACCCCCATGCTGGGTGCTTCAGGCGCCATTTACGGCCTTTTCATTGGCTACGGCATGCTGTTCCCGGACTCTATACTTACGCTCATCTTCCCGCCTATATCGTTGAAGGCCAAGTGGATGATGCTAATCTTCGTGGGTATAGAACTGGTTATCGGACTGGCCGATACCAATGACGGCGTGGCCCACTTCGCCCATCTTGGCGGCGCCCTCCTTGGCTTCCTGCTCATATTTTACTGGAAGAAATCAGGCAAAATCTGGCTCCGCGACAAGTGGATTTAAACCATAGCTATCATGGAAGGTAAGAAGAAGCATCGTTTTTTCCGCTTCACGGCCCGGACGCTGATGATAATATCGGCGGCCGCCCTTACCTTGAGCTACCTTTCAATCTTTGTCAATCCGGCCAAATTCTGGCTGATGACCCTCTTTGGGTTGCTTTACCTGCCCATCCTGCTGCTAAACGTCACCCTTTTGGTGATAGCCCTGATCCGCCACTCCAAGGCCATGTGGATACCAATCGTGGCCATATTGCCGTCACTTCTCTTTTTTGGCGGGCACTTCCAGCTGAGTGGCTCAAGCGTGCCCCCCGGACCGGACGACGTAAAGATAGTCAGCTACAATGTAGGCCGCTTTCACTTCGGTAACAATGCCGATGCCTGCCGCGATTCCATTTTCACCTTCCTACGCAGGCAGGATGCCGATATCATCTGCCTTCAGGAAGTGTCGGCCCGCGGCTCTTTTGCCGACCTTTTCAGCAAAAATTTCAAGGACTACAATCTGGAATACTATTCCTATACCGGAAAATCAGGTAGTTATGGCAATGTAACTCTAAGCCGCTATCCGCTTAAAAACAAAGGAAAGGTAGTCTTCGAGCGCAGTACCAATATGGCAGTGTACGGAGATTACGATATCGGTGGACGTACCGTAAGGGTGTACAACTGCCATTTCCAGAGTTATAACATCTCCCTGGCCAGCATCGGTCGAGCCCTGCGCAGCAACACCTCCAGCGCGGTCAAGGAAACAGAAGACAAGATGAAGTTCTCCCTAACGCTCCGCCCCAAGCAGGTGGATGCCGTAATCAAGGATATCCGCGATTGCCAGCTGGAGACCTTTGTGGCAGGAGACTTCAACGACACGCCGATGTCCTATACTTACTGGAAGTTGAGCCGTGACCGCAGGGACTCCTTCAAAGATGCCGGCAAAGGCTTCGGGGCCACATATTCAATGTTGGGCCCCCTGCTCAGAATAGATTATATACTTAGCCCGGAAAGCATGCGGGCGACATCCCATAAAGTTGTAAAAATCGGTTACTCGGACCATTATCCCGTTATAGCCACCTTTGCAAAATGAAACCAACAGTAGACGAGGTCTTAAAGCAGGCCCTGGAAGTGCTCCGCAACGGCGGAATCATAGTTTACCCCACCGACACCATCTGGGGAATAGGTTGCGACGCCACCAATCCGGCAGCCGTAAGGAAGGTATATGAGATTAAGAAGCGCTCCGACAGCAAGGCCCTTGTGCTTCTGGCCGCCAACCTGGACATGGTAGCACGCTACGTAAAGGTCATTCCCCCCATTGCCGTAGATTTGGTAGAGGTTAATGACAAGCCGATGACGCTTATCTACCCTCAGGGCATAAGCGCAAAGGCACCCGCAGCCGGCGAGCAGGAAATCTGCGACAGGCACTTCCTTGCCTGGAATGTAGTGGCTGAGGACGGATCTGTTGGCATCCGCATCCCCATGCATGAGTTCTGCCGCAACCTTTCCTATAAACTTGGCAGGCCGATCGTTTCTACATCGGCAAATATTTCCGGAGAGCCGGCACCTACCTGCTACCAGGATATTCCGCAGTCCATTCTTGACGATGCAGACTACGTAGTTCCTTCCTTCCTGGACAAGGAATCGACGGGCATGGCTTCGCAGATAATCAAGGTAGAGGTGGACGGTCAGGTTAAAATAATCCGCGCATAGCCATGGAGATTTTTTACAGCGCCGATGTCTACGGAAACTCCCTCCGCCTTGGGCCGGAGGAGTCGCAGCACTGCGCCAAGGTGCTTCGCAAAAGGGTGGGGGATGCCATCGATGTCATTGACGGGGAGGGAACTCTCTATCACTGCACTGTGGTAAACGACTCTCCCAAAGGTGTTGAGGCTGCTGTAAACGAGGCTGTAAATAACTGGAATTCACACCCTTATAGGCTTACTTTGGCGGTTTGCCCCACAAAGAACAACGATCGCTACGAGTGGTTTGCAGAGAAAGCCACGGAGTTTGGCGCCGACTGCTTTGTGCCTGTGATAGGGGAGCACTCAGAGCGCAAGGTCTTCAAGACCGACAGGCTCCGCAAGATCATTCTTTCCGCCACCAAGCAGTCCCTGAAGGCTAAACTGGCCCAGGTTCGCGAGCCTCTGACGGTTAAGGAATTTATCAAGGAGTCTGCCGCATCCGATGCCGTCAAACTTATAGCCTATTGTTTTGAAGAAGAAAATGTTCCGCGTCGCAGCATAAAGGAAGTGCTGGCCGGCCGCGGAAGCGATGAGATCATAGTTCTGGTTGGCCCGGAGGGCGATTTTTCCCGCGAAGAGGCACAGCTTGCCATAGAGTCCGGCTACGTTCCGGTTCACCTTGGCGACTCCCGCCTGCGTACAGAGACGGCCGGGGTCGCAGCCGCATCGGCAGTTTATTTTGAATATATGTAATTAGGATATGAAGCGTTATCTATCACTGGATGTACTCAGGGGCCTTACGGTGGCCTTTATGTGTATTGTAAACAACCCTGGATCGTGGGGAAAGATTTATGCCCCGCTTCGCCATGCGGGATGGGACGGCTGCACGCCGACGGATCTTGTTTATCCGTTCTTCCTCTTCTGCGCCGGCTGCGCCATGGCCTTTTCTTTCTCCAAGTTCAACGGGCTTGACGGAGCGGCGGTAAGGAAGATTGTCCGCAGGGGTCTTCTTATCTTCCTGGTTGGTTTGCTTTGCAACCTTTATCCGTTCTTCCCGACTGCTCCGGATCCGGAGCTTGGCTTCTGGCAGAACTGGGTGGACTGGATTCAGCAGAAGCGAGTATTCGGAGTGCTCCAGCGCATAGGTATGTCATATCTTATTGCGGGAATTGTAGCAATGTGGCTGCGGAAACCGGGCAAGATTCTGGCCGCAATCGCCGTATTGTCAGTTGTTTACACCGGAATACTTGTGGCTTTTGGCACGGATCCGGGTCCCTTTACTCTTGAAGGCAATGTCTCCGGACGTATAGATGTAGCAGTCGCCGGTGACGCCCATATATATCATGGCTATACAAATGAGCTTGGACAGCGTGTTCCCTTCGATCCTGAAGGCCCTCTTGGCTCTTTGATGGGAGCCTGCACCGCTTTGCTTGGCTTCCTTGCCGGCTCGCTGATACTTGGCGCCAGCCGCAAGCATCAGGAGAATCCTACGGATGCGCACAATTCCCCGCTGGGCGTTTCTTGCCGCACCCTTGTATACGGACTTGCCAGCCTTGCCCTTGCCGAGGTGTTAAGCATCTGGATTCCAATATCCAAGCCGCTGTGGTCCGTATCCTACGTCTTCCTTGCTGGCGGATGGTCGATGGTGGTCCTTGGCGTACTTATGTACTTTATTGATTATCGTGGCATTACCAAGCCTTTTACGATGTTCAAGATTATGGGTACCAATGCGTTGACGGCGTTTGTGATGTCTGCTGTGATTGCCAAGACTATGAGTATGTTGCTGCATACCGGTCCGGCTAAGTTCTTTGGAGGTTTCTTTGTGCAGAATGAGTTTACTTCATTGCTCTGGGCCCTCACCTTTATGTGCATCATCTTCTGCATCCAGTACGCCCTGTATCGCAAAAAGATTATCATTAAGTTATAATAGTACAGAAACTTTCGAAGAAAGTTGAAGTAGTGGAGCACGGGGTCTGGGGGTCTTGCCCCCAGTATTAAAACAAATTACAATAAATTGAATTTATGAAATTTATTGGAATAATATCCGATACCCATGGGGTTTTCAGCAAGGAATTCGAGGAGTTCTTTGCGCCGGTGGATGAGATATGGCATGCGGGGGATTTTGGCGGGGGAGAGGACTTCCCGTACGAGATGAGCCAGTTCAAGCCTCTTGTGGGCGTATGCGGCAACTGTGATTCGGCTCTTATTCGCTTGGAGTATCCGCCCGTGCAGTTATTTAACTGCGAGGGGGCAAAAGTGCTTATGACTCACATTGGTGGCCATCCAGGAAAGTATCCCATTAACGTCATGGCCATGCTGGATGCGCATAAGCCGGATATCTTTGTATGCGGCCATTCTCACATTCTCAGGGTAGAATATGACCGTAAATTCAAGACTCTGTTTATTAATCCCGGAGCGGCCGGTTTACAGGGCTGGCAGCTTGAAAGAACGGCGCTACGCCTTAAGATAGAAGACGGAAAAGCGTCGGACATGGAGGTTTTCCGACTGCCCCGATAAGCCTTATGTTTTTGACTTTCAGGGGATTCTAAAACGATAAAGTAAAAAAAACTCTTTGACAATTATCAAATTGCCTATACCTTTGCCGTAGCAAATTTAGTTTAACGTTAAGTTATTTTGTACTATGAAAAAGGTATTTATGGCATCTGCAGTCGCAGCTCTTATGGTAGCTGCTGTTGCTTGCGGTAACAACAACGCCAACAAGGCCGCTGAGGCTGCCCAGGAAGTTGTTGAGACTGTAGCTGATTCTGCAAAGGCTTGCTGCGATTCAACCGTAGCAGCTGCTGCTGAGGAAGTTGTTGAGACCGTTACTGAGGCTGTTGCTGAGTAATTTTCTCTCGCAAGTCACGACTGTTAGAGCGATTGACCAAGGGCCAACCGCTCTTTTTTTGTCTTATTCTGAATAGTACTCAATCATCTTAACAATGGCGCGGCTGCATACGGGGCAGAATTCTTCGCACTCGTTGATGCGCATGCGGCATTCCTGAACGGGACGGTAAACACCTGTGAGTGAATAGCCTGCGCCCTCGTAGACTCCAACTTTCAGATTCAGGGATTCTTTCTGTTCCTTTGAGAGTTTATCCCAGATGCGGCGTACATCCGCCTTGGTTTCTATCTCGTCAACCGGGGTGGGGATGGGGCAATTTGCCGGCAGTAGATCCTGCCATTTGGATGCAAAATCCTTAAGTGTGGTAAGGTTGGGCTCCCAGGGCTCGGT
Organism: uncultured Prevotellaceae bacterium; assembly: GCA_947166905.1. GTDB lineage: Bacteria > Bacteroidota > Bacteroidia > Bacteroidales > UBA932 > Cryptobacteroides. Next base: position 8,276 of record CAMVFZ010000017.1, read on the forward strand.
ATCGGAAGGGTACATAGGCTCTTCAAGGTCTCCGTAAGCGTACTCGTCGCCCAGGCCGCCGAAGGCATGGCCGAACTCATGTACGAGCACATTCTTGAAAGTAGAATGGTCGCTTCCCATTATGGTGATGGAATTGAATATTCCACCTCCACCGTAAACGGGAGTATTGACCATAAGGATTATATGCTCGAAGGGCACTGTGCCGATGATGTCGTAAAGTTTGCGCATTGACGATGTGGTCAGATACCTGTCCATGTAGAAGGTGTCAAAGTGGCTATCGACGGCAGTGTTGAGCCAGATTCCAAGGCCGGGACGGCTTACTCCGCTCTCCTGCGAAGGGGAAAATACGGCCACCACATTGAATTTATCGGCATTGGCGGCATAGGGCTCGTGGCTGAACATGGCGTTTACGCCCCTGGTGGCATCGGCAAAAAACTTTTCCTTTTCAGCGGCGGAGTAGGCATCGGCAACGAAGACAATGTCTATGGGGTTGGAGGCGGTGCCGGTCTTGAGTACGCGGCGTTCCAGGCTGTTGTCATTAAGATGGCAAATCAATATGTCCGCAGGGTCTACTATGTGGCTGATAGAGGATGTAACCTTGCCATGGACATCGGTCAGAGAGACTTCTACGCGTACCGGAGCCTTGGGGAAGGGTACCTGGATGCAGTTTTCAAAGGCCTTCTGAACCTTGGTGGCCTCTTCATAGGACTGCCATTCCTGGAAAAGGGTAGAAAAACTGTTGCTATAGATGACCTGTCCGGTTGCAGGGTCGCTTACATTCACCTGGCCATTGCCGGCTAGCAGAGGTTTCTCAAGATTACGGCGTCTGCCGGCCCACTTTGAGGTCTTGTATGCCCGCTCAAGGTAGATGGCCTGATGGTGGGCGTCCCCGCAGAATACATAGTCCAGGCGCAGGGTGGAATCCTGGAAGAATTTATCGAAGCAAACTTCATTCTGGGCCGATGCGGCTGCGTTTCCAGCCAAAAGTGCCGTAAGGGTCAAGGCGATAATTGAAATGTATCTTTTCATTTGTCCTTTACTTGGGTTTCCTACAAATTTAGGAAAAATACTCTATCTTTGCAACGATGATAGCAGAAGCAACAGTGGTCAAGAATGCCGGCAGCCATTATTTGCTGTCGGAACTTCCTGCGTGGCAGCCGTTCCCGGCCGTGCTGCGTGGGCGCATCCGCCTTGGTGAAGGCGGTTCCACGAACCCCGTCGCAGTAGGGGACCGGGTCCGCTACGAGATTCCGGACGGTGCCCCTCAGCCGGATTTGTCGCACCCTGCGCTTATCAAGGAAGTGCTGCCCCGCAGCAACTACGTTATCCGCCGATCCACCAATCTTAGCCGTCAGAACCATATAATTGCAGCCAATCTGGATATGGCCTACCTTGTGGTGTCGCTCTACTTCCCGGAGGTAAAGCTGCCTTTCCTGGACCGTCTGCTTGTCACCTGCGAAGTCTATGGCATCCCCGCCACCATCGTGATGAACAAAGTGGATCTTTACAGGGCCGAGGCTGCCGACTACATTGCCGATTTCCATAAGATCTACGAGGCCGCCGGCTACCCGGTTATAGAGACATCGGCACGTACCGGAGAGGGGATTGACCAGCTCAGGACCGATTGCCGAGACCGCATCTGCCTGTTTTCCGGCGAGTCCGGAGTAGGAAAATCATCGCTGATAAAGGCTTTGGACCCGTCCCTTGATCCAAAGATAGGCACCATTTCCACAGCCCATCTTCAGGGCAAGCACACCACTTCCCTTTACGAGATGTATCCCATGGCTGGCGGAGGTTATCTAATTGATTCCCCGGGGCTTAGGGGCTTTGGCCTGGTCAGTCTGGAAAAGGAAGAAATTGCCAGATATTTCCCGGAGATGCTGCGCCTTTCGGAGGGCTGCCGTTTTGTGCCGTGCACCCATACTCACGAGCCCGGCTGCGCCGTTAAGGCCGCCCTTGATGCAGGCACTCTTAGCCCGGAGCGTTACAACTCCTATCTTGGCATGCTGGAGGACGACGGAAAGTTCAGGTAGTCATTCCCGGCTACGATAGCGAAATTCAAAATACCAACATATTGGGATTGCAGGGAATCCCTCCCAGCTCTAACTTTGCAATCGGAAATTAATGGGAATCTTAGAGATTCATTAAAGCCATTCAGTTAGTTTAGAGTTATCCTTTAATTGTTGTTTCAGATTAGCCGGCCTGTGACAGGTCGGCTTTCTGTATTACAGAAATAGTCAAAATGCCGGCCCTGGAATATTTTGAGTATTCGCAGAAAATTGCTAATTTTGCGGGCTATAACAAATACTCAAATAATTATGGCCACTCTCGTAAAAACTGAAATCCCTGAAGGACTCACCTTCGATGATGTATTGCTGGTTCCAGCTCGCTCAGAAGTACTTCCTCGCGATGTAGACGTATCGTCTTATGTTACTCGTAACATCCGTTTGCACTCCCCGATAGTATCTGCGGCAATGGACACCGTAACAGAAGCAGAACTTGCAATTGCAATGGCACGCGCCGGCGGCCTTGGCATCATTCATAAAAACATGCCCCTTCAGGCTCAGTGCGAGCAGGTTCGCAGGGTCAAAAGAGCAGAAAACGGAATGATCTATGACCCTGTAACCATCGGCAAGAATGCTACTGTAGGAGAAGCCCTCCAGATGATGGCAAAACATCACATCGGCGGCATCCCGGTTGTAGCAGATGACAAAACCCTCATCGGTATTGTTACCAACAGGGACCTTCGCTTCCACGTAGATTACGCAACCCCTATCACAGAGGTTATGACGAGCGAAAACCTGGTAACCGCTCCCAAGGGTATCAGCCTCACTGATGCAACAGGCATTCTGATGCGCAGCAAAGTCGAAAAACTGCCGGTAGTAGACGAGCTGGGCCATCTTGTAGGTCTCATCACCTACAAAGACTTGATGAAAATCAAGGACAACCCCACCGCATCCAAGGACTCTAAGGGTCGTCTTCTCGTAGGCGCAGCCGTTGGTGTTAAGTCAGACACCATCGAAAGGGTAGAGATGCTAGTAAGCGCAGGCGCAGACATCATCGTAGTGGATACCGCACATGGCCATTCAGCCGGCGTGCTCAAGGTGATTGCCGACGTTTGCAAGAAGTTTAGCAAAGACGATATCCAGATCATAGCAGGTAACGTAGCCACCGCAGAAGGCGCCAAGGCACTTGCAGACGCAGGCGTAGACGGCGTTAAGGTTGGTATCGGCCCCGGTTCAATCTGCACCACCCGTGTAATCGCAGGTGTAGGTATGCCTCAGCTCACAGCAGTGATGATGGCAGCAGAGGCCCTCAAGGGCACCGGTATTCCGGTTATCGCCGATGGTGGTATCCGTTACTCCGGAGATATTGCCAAGGCTCTTGCCGCAGGTGCAGGCGCAATCATGGCCGGCTCCCTCTTTGCCGGTACAGAGGAGTCTCCTGGTGAGACCATTATCCTTAACGGCCGTAAGTTCAAATCTTACAGGGGCATGGGTTCCCTGGAGGCTATGGAGCAGGGCTCCAAGGACCGTTACTTCCAGGATATGGAAGAGGACGTCAAGAAGCTTGTTCCGGAAGGCATCGTAGCCCAGGTTCCTTACAAGGGTACTGTAAGCGAGGTTGTTTACCAGTTGCTTGGCGGTCTCCGCAGCGGTATGGGTTATGTGGGTGCACATAACATCGATGAGCTCCGTGGCGCGAAATTTGTCCGTATCACCAACGCCGGTTTCCTGGAGAGCCATCCTCACGATGTAACCATCACCAAGGAGGCACCTAACTACTCCAGATAGCAGGCCCCTTAATCAAGAATGAAAAGATTTGCCCCGATAGCTGCAGTGCTGCTTCTTTGCGCCTGCAATGCCATAAGTTCCTTGCTGCATGACGGCGAGGTGGTGGCATCCGTAGGAGAGAACAAACTCTACTCTACGGAGCTTGCGGGCTATATTCCGGCTGGCGCTTCCCCGGAGGATAGCGCCCGCCTTGCAGATTCTTACATCGAGGCCTGGACCAGGGAAATGCGCTTCGTAGAGCTGGCGGAAAAGGAACTTAGCAATGAAGAGAAGGACGTTACAAAGGAGCTGGAAGATTACAAGAGGACCCTTCTCCGTTACCGCTACGAGCAAAAGTATATCAATCAGCGCCTGGATACGGCCATTACCGCCGGCCAGGTAGAGGAGTACTATAATTCCCACAAGGAGATGTTCCGCCTGACGGCTCCGGTTGTCAAGGCAAGGTTCGCGGTTATCCCGGAAAAATCCAGCCATCTGAACGCCCTTAAAAGGCTGATGTCCGATGACTCTTCTGACGATATGATTGTAAGTGATTCACTTGCTTATGTTTATGCTGCCAGGTATACTGACTTCGGCGGCCGCTGGACAGATGCAGCGTCAATATCGGCAGAACTTAACATGGACAGCAAAACCTTCCAGAGCAACCTGCACAAGGGGTTCATGCAGAACAAGGATGCTGCCGGCAACCTGCAGCTGGCCTATATCAGCGAGTTCGTGAAGGCCGGCGACTCTGCTCCGGTGGAATATTGCAGCGACAAGATACGTGACATAATCCTGAGCAATAGAAAACAGGCTTTGTCCGCAGCTTTGGAACAGGAATTGATGAAAGAAAAATAAAACTGTGTTTTATGAATAAATGTTTGAAGGTTCTGGCAATTGCCGGACTGGCCATTACGGCCGCAGCTTCCGCTTTCGCGCAGACATATCCCAAGGGCTTGATCGACAAGACTATAGCCGTAGTAGGAAACGAGATGATATCTATCTCCGGCCTTGAGCAGGAGATCCAGATACAGAAGATGAATTCACCTCTGTATTCAGATAAAAACCTTCGCTGCGAGGTCCTGGAGCGCATGTTGGAAGTAAAACTCTTCCTTATGCAGGCCAGAATTGACTCCCTGAAGGTAAACGACGATATGGTCTCTACCAACCTTAACATGCGTATTGACCAGCTCCGTTCCCAGCTTGGCGGCGACGAAGAAGTAGAGAAATACTTCAACAAGCCCCTGTACAAGCTTCGTCAGGAGTGGCGCCAGTCCCTGGAAGAGCAGAGCCTTTATCAGCAGGCTCAGGGAGAGATTGCCGGTAACGTTCCGGAGCTCACCCCCAGCGATGTCAAGGAGTACATCGCAGCTACTGACTCCGTAGATCTTCCGGTTGTGCCTGTCAAGTATCAGCTCAGTCAGATTTGTCTCTATCCGGACCGCGAGAAGGCCAATCTTGCCGTAAAAGACCGTCTGATCGGACTTCGTGAGCGTATTATCGCAGGCGAGAAATTCTCTACCCTGGCCAGAATCTACTCAGAGGACCCCGGTAGCGCACGTCGCGGCGGAGAACTTGGTATGGCATCCAAGTCCATCTACGTTCCCGCTTTTGCAGATATGGCAATGTCCTTGAAGCCCGGAGTTATTTCCCAGATCGTAGAGACCGAATACGGTTTCCACATCATGGAAGTAATTGAGAAGAAGGGAGATATGGTAAACGTAAGGCATATTCTTCTTAAGCCCCGTTATACCGATGAGGACAGGCAGAAGGCCTTCAAGACCCTGGACAGTCTTCGCACAGAGGTTAACAACGGCGCCGTTACCTTCCCCCTTGCAGCCCGCTTCTACTCCGAGGATCCTTCAACCCGCACCAACGGCGGCCAGATGGCAGACCAGTACACCGGCAGCGCTTACTTCGAGATTGACCAGATCAAGCCGGCAGACTACAACGCCATCAAGAACCTTAAGGAAGGAGAGATTTCAGAGCCTATAGAGTCCCTTGACAACGAGGGCCAGGGCCATACCGTTTACAAGATTATCCGCGTAGACAAGATGGTTCCCGCTCATACCGCAACCTTCGAGAACGATTACAATTCCCTGATTGAGGGCGTTAAGAACAAGAAGATTATGGAGGCTGTAGACGGCTTCGTAGACAAGAAAATCAAGGAAACCTATATCTTCATCGATCCTATTTTCAAAGAGTGCGAGTTCACCCGTGAGGGCTGGAACTGGGCAGTCAAGAATAGTGAGAACTAATACATTGAAATGAGGAGGTTTTTACTGGTTCCGGTGCTAATTGCGCTCTGTGTCTTTACCGGCAGGGCGCAGCAAAAGGAGCAGACCGATTCCCTGGTCCGGCTTCTTAGCGCCACCAGGATGGAACAGGTAGATAGAAACGGACAGAACTACCGCAAAGTGGTAGGCCCTGCCCGCTTCTTGCATAACAATACCTACCTGATCTGCGACACTGCCTTCTGGAACATGAACACCTCCATCATCGAATGTATCAATAATGTAAGCATAGTCCAGGAAGGTACAAAACTTACCAGCGACAAGCTTATCTACTTGGTAGACGAGGACTTAGCCCAGTTCCGCGGCGTCCTTGTGCAGCTGGAAGACAAGGATGGAAATACTCTCCGCACCCGGTATCTGGACTACAACACCCGCGACAGTGTGGCCGTATTCATAAACGGCGGCTCCATGCGGGATAAAGACGGCCAAATCATAGAGAGCCGCGACGGAACCTACGATTCCAAGATCAAGAGGTTCTTCTTCAAAAACGACGTTAACATGTTCACGGATTCCGTGTTCATCAGGACAAAGACCCTGGACTATTATTCAGAAACCAGCACTGCTTACTTCGGAGAAGAGACCAACGCATGGAAAGAAGACAATATGCTGTCTTCAGAGGCCGGTTGGTACGACCGTGCCCGGGAGCTTTTCCTCTTCCGAAACAGGGTACATGGAATGAACAACACCCAGGAGATGTGGGCCGATTCCCTCTATTACAACCGTATTACTACGGAGGTGGAACTGCTTGGCAACGCCCAGGTATCGGACACATCCCGCAACTCCCATGGCATGGCTGGCAAAATGGTGTACACAGATTCCCTGTCGCGCATCACCATGACTCGCAACCCAGTGCTCGTCGGCATCCAGAAGAACCAGGAAAAGGTGGACACCGTATATGCCAGGGCCGATTATATCCAGTATCAGACCATCCCCAAATGCGAGCTTGATTCTGCCATTGTGCAGGCTGCCCGCACCAGGTTGGCCGATGTTGGCGTTGATGCCATTGCAACCTATCGCAAAAAGGTTAACGACGAGGCCAAGAGGGCTGCCGAGGAAGCAAAAAAGAACGATCCCAACGCCGCTCCTCAGATGAAGAAGGACGCAAAGAAGGAGGGACCTAAGAAAGAAGAGAAGACAGAAGAACCTTCTCCAAAAGATACAGAAGCGCCGGCTCCTAAGGATACTTTGAAGTTGGCTCCCAAGGATACTTTGGCGCTTGCTCCTAAGGACAGCTTAGCCGTTGGTGTGGATTCTCTTGCAGTAGGTATTGATTCTGTGGCTGCTGTAGCACCGGCGGTGCCCAAGGACTCCACCAAGATAGGCTTTATGAAAGCCATCGGCAATTTCAAACTTTTTAAGAATGATTTGCAGATGGTCAGCGATTCCCTGGAATACACAGATCTGGATTCCCTGATCAGGCTGTACAAGAGGCCGCTCATCTGGAATGACAAGCATCGTCAGTATGCGTCGGACAGCCTCTTTGCAGTGATAAAGAACAGCACGGTAGAAAAGGCAAGCCTTATGTCCGATGCCTTTGTAATCATTCAGGAGGACAGCCTGTGCTTCGACCAAATTCGAAGCACGGAAATGATGGCATACTTTGACTCTACCGGAACCATCCGCCGCTTTGACGCGATGGGTGACGCCGATGCCATCTTCTATATCCAGGAAGACAGCACCTATGCAACAGTAAACTTCAGTAAGTCCAAGATACTCAGCGCCTTGTTTAAAGAGGGCGGAATAGATCAGGTCTATTATTTTGACGAGGCCAAGAGCGACGCCTATCCCGTAGCCCAGATAAAGAAGGAGCAGAGGGAACTGAAGGGCTTCACATGGACCCCGGAGAGCCGTCCCAAGTCCAAGGCCGATATCACCGAAAAGGAGTTGAGGCCGTCCCAGCGCAAGATGTACGCTTCCCGTCCAAGGGCTACTTTCAAAGAAACTGAAACTTACTTCCCGGGCTATATGTCCAAGGTGTACGAAGATCTTGAAAAGGCCAGGGAGGAGCGCCGACTGCGCCGCGAGCAGCGCGAGGCTGCAGAGAGGGCCGCCAAGGACAGCATCGACCTTGCAAACAGCCTCAAGGAGCCGCTGGATAGCATCGGCACTCAGGTTAAGGATAGCGTGTCTTTGTCTGTCGCAGACAGTCTTGCTACCAAAACTGCCGTAGACAGCACTGCGCTTGCAAGTGCACTGGATACTACGGTAGCCGCCAAGCCGCTTACAGAGAAAGAGCTCAAGAAGCTTGAGGCTAAGCGCAAGAAAGAAGAGAAAGAGCGTATCCGCAGAGAGCGTGAGGCCCAGAAAGAAAGGGAATGGGCCCGTCTGGATAGCCTTGATGCTGCCAAGACCGCACAGAAGGAGGCTCTCAAACTTGAAAAAGAGCGTAAGAAGAAGCTGAAGGCCCTTGAGAAGATGCGTGAGCGCCAGGCCAAAGAGGACGCCCTGCTTCAGAAATACATAGATTACTTCCGCAAGAAAAAGGCTGCCGAAGATGCAAAATCGGCCAAAAAGAACCAGGAGGTTATGGACGAAGAAATGCGCAAAGAGCTTAGCCGTCAGGGAATTGAGGAAAATTAATTATTGCAGATTCGAAAATTAGTAGTATATTTGCAGGCTTTCCACGAGATGGAAACAATTAAAGTTTAATTATTTACAATTTAAAACAGATTCACAATGGCTGTTAAAATTCGTCTTCAGCGCCACGGAAAGAAGAATTTCGCATTCTTCCACATTGTTGTGGCAGACTCACGCTCTCCGCGTGACGGTCGTTACATTGAGCAGATTGGCTCATACAACCCTAACACAAATCCTGCAACCATCGTTCTCAACAGCGAGCGCGCTCTTGCTTGGTTGAACGTAGGTGCACAGCCCACTCTTACCGCACGCCGCATTCTTTCTTACGAGGGTGTTCTCCTTCGCAAGCATCTTGCTGGTGGTGTAGCAAAGGGCGCTCTTACCCAGGAGCAGGCAGACAAGAAGTTTGCAGATTGGAAAGAGCAGCAGGACGCTAAGATCGCCGCAAAGAAGCAGGGTCTTGACAAGGCTGCCGCTCAGGCACAGAAGGCTGCCCGCGACGCAGAGGCCAAGGTAAACGAGGCTCGCGCAGAGGCAATCGCCAAGAAGAAGGCAGAGGCAGAAGAGGCTGCACGTAAAGCTGCAGAAGAGGCTGCCGCAGAGCCCGCAGCAGAAGAGGCTGCAGAGGCACCTGCAGAGGAGGCATAATACTTCCCATGCAGATTGCTACCGTATTGAAGTCCAACGGGACGGAAGGAGAACTCCTAATAGGGTTCAAGGGCTTTGCCGCAGAGGACATAGATACAAAGGAACCGGTATTCATCGATTGCGATGGACTTCCGGTTCCTTATTTTATTGAAAAATTAACTCCCAGGGGTACTAACAGGGCGCTTGTCAGGCTTACCGGCGTCACTTCTCTGGATGAATCGGAGGAACTTTGCGGCCGCGCCGTTTCCGTGCGTCCGGAAGATTATCCCCAGTATGAAGAAGAGGAAAGCCTGGAAGACCTTATCGGCTGGACAGTTCTGGACGCCAAAGGTCGCGAAGTGGGCAAGATCTCTGCCGTGGAAGATATTCCCGGAAATCCCTGTATAGAGGTCACCACAAAAAAAGGACAGTACCTTCTGCCTCTTAACGAGGAGTTGATACTGTCTGTAAATCCTGAATCAGAGGTCCTTCAGATGAAGATTCCCGAAGGCCTTGTTACATATTAATCGTAGCGGAGAGATAAAGGTTGTCGAGGCAGAATTCCAGAGGCAGGTCCGTCCTGTTGCTGGTTATCTCTACGTCCACGTAATTGATGGTTCCAAGTTTGGAAAGATCTATTTCCTTCCAGTCGTCTATCAGCGTGAGTGTGCCGTTATTGCGCTCGGCAAGAGTGAACTCAACCTCTGCGGCGGAGTTGCTGGTAAACTTAACCCTTACATAGTCACCATCCTGGAAGGCGGGAATTGCCTCTGTGTCTTCGGTTTTAGGAAGGCCGTAGTGCGCAATGGTAACCATTTTATTGGTATTGTTCACGTAAACTTTTTTGAAGTTGAGCGTACCGTAACCTTTCTGGGTAAATACTAAAAGATGCTCCGGCATTTTACCGGGGTTGTACTTAACGGTAACATAATAAGGAGTGTTGTCGTAACCCTTTCCGTAAACACAAAGGTCCTTTGCGATATGACCTTCTTCAAGAGTCTTGTCTGCCAGGCCTACAAGGGCGCAGCCGCCGATAAACACTTTACCGTCGTCGCCTGAGGTGTTGAGGAATCCAACTAAGCCGCCACCTATAAAGGTGCCACCGAAATATACTTTGTCATCTCCGGCAATCTCGTCAGCATCGCTATAGTCGAAGGTGCAGATAGAATCCGTTGTGTAAGTGTTGCCTTTGTTTTCTGAGCAGGATGCCATCATAACGGCAACTGCCAGAAGGGGTAAAATAAGAAGCTTTTTCATATTTCTTTAATTAATTATTAGCTCGTCAATAAACAGCCAGTCATGGTACTGGAGGTTTTTCCTTAGCGCCTTGAATCTTATGTATCGGGTCTGGACATCTATGAAATCGCCCAAAAGGACGAACAAAGAGCCGTCGTCGGTATCTTTAACCTGGCAAAGCACCTCCGTGCAGTCTGCAAAATTTACGCCATCGGGGCTTGTTTGAATCTGTATTTTCTCCGGGAAGCCTATCCATGCGCCGATGTTGGCAAGGAAATGTGCCCCTACAAAGTTTACCTGCCGGGTTTTGCCAAGATCAACAATAATGTCGATGTCGCTCTCGAAGCCCTGCCAGCGGCCATCGGAATAAGTCCATCCGCCTTGGAGTCCGTCTGTCAGAGTGGCATCCCCGGCTGCCTTGTACTGGTTGGCGTAGGGGGTGTTGAAGATGACCTTGCAGCCGCGGGCCAGGTGTTTGACTTCTTTGTTCCTTTCCGGGCGGTCTCCCCATTCGGTGTGCAGGTCAAAGGGATGATAGCCGATGCCCCTGATATGGTCTGCCAGGGCTACTGCGCGGGCGCGGAACTCCTGAAAGTCGTTCCTGACTTCCTGCGGCGACCATCCTACTTCTGCCAGCGCGAAGGAACGCGGGTAAAGCTTGAATTCAAAGTTTTCGTCAGTAGGGACGTGCTCCGTCCAAAGGTTGCCCTGAAGGCCAAGGAGATGGGCTGTGTCCTTGAAACCGTCGGCAGGGTCGTATTCGTATACGCGGGACAGGGGCAGGTAACCGCCTACGTATTCTCCAAGGGCCAGGGGGTTGTCCTGGTTGTGGTTGATGTAGCACCAGTCTCCGGGAGACATTACCACATCGTGGCCTTCGGCTGCCGCATTTATGCCGTGAGAGGTTCCGCGCCAGGACATTACCGTGGCTCCGGGTGCCAGGCCGCCCTGCATAATCTCGTCCCAGCCAAGTAGGCGTCGGCCTTTTGATGCAAGGTAGGAGTCGAACTGGCGCACAAACCAGCTCTGAAGCTCGTCCACGTCCTTAAGGGCGTGCTCTTTCATTCGGGCCTGACAGCGGGGGCAGTGTGCCCAGGAGGCTTTTCCGGCCTCGTCACCGCCAATGTGTATGAACTGGGAAGGGAAGAGTTCAAGGACCTCGTCCAATATGTCTTTGTACATGCGGAGGGCCTCGTCGCTGCCGGGGCATAGGTCAGAGGTAAATACCGGATGAGTTCCGGTGCTGTCAAGGCAGGCGATGGTAGGGTAGGCCTTTAGAACCTCCAGGCTATGTCCGGGAAGCTCAATCTCCGGAATCACCGTTATATGGCGTTCTGCGGCGTATCTTACTATTTCTTTGACATCGTCTTTTGTAAGGTAGCCGCCAAAGGCTCTGTCCGCTCCCTCTCTGGAGTAGTTATGTCCGTTTACATCCCAGTCTTTCCAAAGTTTTTCCGGGCGCCATGCGGCCTGGCCGGTGAGAAGGGGATACTTGTCTATCTGTATGCGCCAGCCGGCATCATCGGTAAGATGAATATGAAGTACATTCATCTTGATGCTGGCCATAAGGTCCAACTGCTTAAGTATGAATTCTTTACTGCGGAAGTGGCGGGAGATGTCAAACATCAGTCCGCGGTAGCGGAAGCGCGGGTAGTCAAATACTTCGCAGGCTTTGAGCGGCCCGCCGCCTGCCATTTCCTTCATGTAATCCAAGGTCTTTTTGCCCCTGAATGCGCCTTCTTCCGTAAGGGCTTCGATTACCGTGGCTTTGCCCTTTATGGTAAGCAGATAGGCTTCTTTGCGGGCATAATCCGGCAGGTCTTTTACCATAGCCTTGATTTTCCGGCTGCCATAGGAGATTTTCACGGGGACATCGGCCTTGGCCTCGCCGGGAAGGATAGTGTAAGAGGCTGGCTTGGGTATAAGAACATCGGGGCCGGTCTGCGCAAATGCTGTAAGGCAAAGCGCGGCGGCCATAAAGGTAAGGATTGTCTTTTTCATCGGAAGTATTTGCCAATAACCGGAAGGTTGCGCACAGGCAGGTCCTTCCTTAATATATAGGCCACGAAGGCCAGTATGAGCAAGGTGTTGACCGCCAGTCTGGGAACTGCGCCAAGGTACTTGCCGCTTAACACTATTCCGGCATAAAGTACGCCGGCAATAAGTACATAAAGGAAGATATCCTTGAGAGGGTAGGCCACAGGGTAGTATTTCTTGCCCACTAAGTAAGAGAGCAGCATGGCTACTCCATAGCCGGCAAATCCGCCCCAGGCGCAGGCCATATAGCCTATCTTGGGAATGAAAATAAGGTTGACGGCAATTAGAACGGCGCAGCCGGCCCCGGAGAAAACGGCTCCCCAGATGGTTCTGTCCGTTACTTTGTACCAGAAAGACAGGTTAAAGTAAACACCCATCATAATTTCTGCCGCCATAACTATGGGCACTACCTTCAAACCTTCCCAGTAACCGGGCTGGATAATGTAGCGCAGTACGTCCAGGTAACCCATAACTACAAGGAAGGCCAGCAGGGTGAAGATAATGAAGTACTTCATGCCTTTGGCGTAGGTCTCCTTGCTGTCTTTTTCCTTGGCGTTTCCAAAGACAAAGGGCTCGTAGGCATAACGGAAGGCCTGGGTAATCATCGCCATGATCATGGCAATCTTGACTACGGCGCCGTAGATGCCAAGCTGAACCTTGCCTTCTTCTCCCGGGCAGACGTAAGGATAAAGGATTTTATCCGCCGTCTGGTTAAGTATGCCGGCCAGGCCAAGTATCAGTATCGGCCAGCTGTAGGACATCATGCGTTTAAATAGGGCTTTGTCAAAACCGTTGCCCAGGGCCTTGAGGTCCTTAAGGAAGAACAGGGTGATGAATGCGGTGCAGCCCAGGTTGATGTAGAATACCCATCCGACCTCTTTTTCTACGGGCAGTACTACGAAGTAGAGCAGGTTTGCCGCTATGTTTATTACAATGAACAGCATCTTTAGCGCGGCGAACTTGATGGCCTTCTTCTGATATCTCAGGTTGGCGAACAATATGGCCTGGAAGGCGTCAATTGCCACCGTGAGCGCCATAGTCCATATATAGGAAGGATGGTCTCCGTAGCCCATCGCTTCCGATATCGGATTTATGAAGGCGAGTACTAGGAAGAAGAAGGTTGCCGATGCTGTCAGTACGGACCACAGGCCCGTGGATAGTACCTTCTTTGGATTTTCTTCTTCTTTGTTGGCAAAGCGGAAGAAGGTTGTTTCCATGCCGAAGGTGAGCAATACCAGCAGCAGGGCGGTGTAGGCGTAGAGGTTTGTGACTACGCCATATCCACCGCTTGCAGCGCTGATTTTATAGGTATACAAAGGCACCAGTAGATAGTTGAGGAACCTACCTACTATACTACTTAGACCGTAAATAACGGTATCTTTTGCAAGTGCCTTGAAATCTGCCATTATTTAATAACGCCAAGTTCCTTACCTACTTTGATGAAGGCGGCGATGGCTTTGTCAAGGTGGGCCTTTTCGTGGGCGGCGCTAAGCTGCACGCGGATGCGGGCCTGGCCCTTGGGTACTACAGGGTAGTAGAAACCGGTTACGAAGATGCCTTCTTCTGCCATCTTGGCTGCGAATTTCTGGCTGAGGGGTGCGTCGTAAAGCATTACGGCGCAGATGGCGCTCTGGGTAGGCTTGATGTCGAAGCCTGCTGCCATCATCTTGTCGCGGAAGTAAACTACGTTTTCCTGTTGCTTGTCGTGGAGGGCGTTGCTCTCTGACAGCATCTTGAACATCTCGATGGCTGCAGCTGCAATCATTGGAGGAATGGAGTTGGAGAAGAGGTAAGGACGTGAGCGCTGACGCAGCATGTCGATAATCTCTTTGCGGCCGGTGGTGAATCCGCCTACAGCGCCGCCGAAGGCCTTTCCAAGGGTGCCGGTGAAGATGTCGATCTTGCCATAGCAGTTAAACTGCTCTGCAACTCCGTGGCCTGTCTTGCCGACTACGCCGGCGGAGTGGCTCTCGTCTACCATTACAAGGGCGTCGTACTTTTCTGCAAGGGCGCAGATCTTGTCCATGGGGGCAACGTTGCCGTCCATAGAGAATACGCCGTCTGTGCAGATGATGCGGAATCTCTGGGCCTGGGCCTCTTTAAGGCAGTTCTCCAGTTCTTCCATATTGGCGTTTGCATAGCGGTAACGTACTGCCTTGCAAAGTCTTACGCCATCGATGATGGATGCATGGTTAAGGGAATCGGAAATAATTGCATCTTCAGCGGTGAGCAAAGGCTCGAATACGCCGCCGTTGGCATCGAAGCAGGAAGCATAAAGGATGGTATCCTCTGTTTTGAAGAAGTCCGATATAGCTTTTTCCAGCTGCTTGTGGATATCCTGGGTGCCGCAAATGAAGCGAACAGAGGACATACCGTAGCCGCGGGCCTTCATCGCCTTTTCTGCTGCTGCGATAAGGCGGGGATTGTCTGCCAGACCTAAGTAATTGTTGGCGCAAAAGTTAAGCGCCTTTGAACCGTCTTCCAGGGTTATTTCTGCGCTCTGGGGAGAGGCGATATTCCTTTCATTCTTGTAAAGACCGGCTTCTTTTATGGCTGCCAGCTCATCCTGAAGATGTTTTTGAAATTTACCGTACATTGCTTTATTTTTTATATTGTTTTAGCGTTTTTCGTTAGTCTTACAAAATTAATAATTATATTTGCACCCGCAAAACAAATACCTGCAAAAAGAGGGTAAAACACTAAAATGAAAAACGTACTTGTAATAGGTTCAACCGGACAGATCGGCTCTGAACTTACAATGAAACTGAGGGGATTGATTCCGGAGGGAAACATCGTAGCCGGATACATCAAGGGCGCAGAGCCCAAGGGCATTCTTTTGGAGAGCGGTCCCAGCGCAGAGGCGGACGTAAGAAACGCCCAGGGCCTTGCAGAAATCGTAGAAAAATACAATATCGATACCATCTACAACCTGGCGGCACTGCTTTCTGCAGTTGCAGAGAAGAAACCTCTTCTGGCCTGGGATATTCAGATGAACGGCCTCATCAACATTCTTGAGGTAGCCCGTGAAAAAGGCTGTGCCGTGTTCACTCCCAGTTCCATCGGTTCCTTCGGCCCGGAGACTCCCAGGGTAAACACTCCCCAGGATACAATCCAGAGGCCTCGTTCAATGTACGGCGTCACCAAGGTTGCAACAGAGTTGCTCAGTGACTACTACTTCCATAAATATGGCGTAGACACACGCGCAGTACGTTTCCCTGGCCTTATTTCCAATGTTACCCTTCCTGGTGGCGGCACCACGGATTATGCAGTGGAGATTTACTATGCGGCAGTAAAGGGAGAGGAATTTGTCTGCCCTATTGCAAAAGGAACTTACATGGACATGATGTATATGCCCGATGCCCTCAAGGCAGCAGTTGACATCATGAATGCCGATCCTTCAAGGCTCATTCACCGCAATGCCTTCAACGTGGCTTCAATGAGCTTCGATCCTGAAATTATTTACAACAAAATATGTGAACATATCCCCGGATTCAAGATGCGCTATGAGGTCGATCCGGTTCGCCAGGCCATCGCAGATTCCTGGCCGGACAAGATGGACGACAGCTGCGCCCGCGCTGAATGGGACTGGGCTCCGGCCTACGATCTTGAGACCATGACAGTGGATATGATTAAGTCGCTCAAAAAGAAGTTCTCGCTGTAGAACTTCTTTTTTTTGAAAAAAAATTTGCGAATATCAGATTTGTGCGTATCTTTGCAGTCCCAAAGTAAAGGAGAAATCCTTAACTACTTTTCCTGCGGACGTGGTGAAATGGTAGACACGCTACTTTGAGGGGGTAGTGGGCGTTGGCCTGTATGAGTTCGAGTCTCATCGTCCGCACTAGGCGATTGGAAAATTTCCGGTCGCCTTTTTCGTTTTATATGATTTTTCATAATGGCTAATTCATAAAGTATTGTTATATTTGCAAACTATTACTATTACAAGTATAATCATACAGAATTATTCGTCAACATGAGACACTTTTCAGCCCTTCTGATTATTCTGGCAGCTGTACTCTCCAGCTGTGGACAGAGCTCGAAGAAAGAAGTAAAATTGTTTGATTGTGACTATGTGACCACACCTGCTGACTCAGTGCTTGCAACTGAAATCATCGGAGCGCTCAGGAATGAGATTGTCGCCAAGGATTCAGTCTTCACTACACCAGAGCTCATGGTTTCCGCAGGACGCAGCCTGCTTGGCAAAGAGTATGTAGCCGGCACGCTAGATAGCTTTGACAAAGAAGTTCTTGCCATCTACCTTAACAAGACCGATTGCATCCTCTTCGTAGAGGCCTGCACCAATCTGGCAAGAGCAGCCGTCAATCCGTCCATCCCTGAAAATGATTTTTACAGCTATGCCGCCAACTTGCGTCAGACAAGGTATCGCGACGGCAAGACTGACAACTACTCAGACAGGGTACATTACACCACGGAGTGGATCCGCCAGGCCCAGGCCAACGGTATACTTGAAGACAAGACAAAAGAATTCGGCGGAGAGGTATTCGACCATCCCATCGGCTTTATGTCAAATAATTCTTCATACTACAGGCAGCTGGCAGAGGCCGATACCGATCCGGATGCAGCAAGGGACCTTCAGGTTATCAGGAGCGTAGAGAACAGGCTCAACCAGACTCCCCAGTATTACATCAAGGATGTCGATATCAAGAAGGCGGAGCCTTTCATCCAGACCGGAGACATCATCGGCTTTATGGCCGCTACGGAAGGCCTTGACATAGCCCACGTAGTTCTGGCTTATGTGACAGACCCTGACGGTGTGGTTGTTTATGGCCCTCATGACAAGAATGTTACCGTCGGCTTCATGCATGCGTCAATGGCAGAGATGCAGGTTATAATCGACCATCAGAGCATCTATGATTATGCCAATTCCCGCAAGTCCATCACCGGCATTTGCGTTGCAAGAGTTAAATAATAACTAGATAAATTTTTTTGATATGAGAATCGTACAAGTTACTGGTAGGGAAATCCTTGATTCAAGAGGTAATCCTACAATCGAGGCCGAGGTTGTCCTCGAATCTGGTGTTAAAGGTGTAGCAGCTGTTCCTTCAGGTGCTTCTACCGGCGAAAATGAGGCTCTTGAGCTTCGTGATGGTGATCCCAAGCGTTATGGTGGCAAGGGCGTACTCAAGGCTGTTGCTAACATCAACGACAAGATCGCTCCCGCAATCATCGGTATGTCTGCATTCGAGCAGAGGGCTATCGATAAGGCTATGATCGAGCTTGACGGCACCGCTACCAAGAGCAATCTTGGTGCAAACGCTATCCTTGGCGTATCCCTGGCAGTTGCAAAGGCTGCTGCTGAGTATCTTGGTATGCCTCTTTACAGGTATATCGGCGGTACCAACGCTTATGTACTTCCCGTTCCTATGATGAACATCATCAACGGTGGTGCTCACTCAGACGCTCCTATCGCTTTCCAGGAGTTCATGATCCGTCCCGTAGGCGCTGCCAATGAGGCAGAGGCTGTTCGCATCGGTGCAGAGGTATTCCACGCTCTTCAGAAAGTTCTCAAGGGCCGCGGACTTAGCACAGCAGTAGGCGATGAGGGTGGTTTCGCACCCAAGCTTGACGGTATCGACGACGCTTTTGACTGCATCATCGCAGCTATCAAGAACGCTGGCTACGAGCCCGGAAAGGATGTAACCATCGCTATGGACTGCGCTGCTTCTGAGTTCTGCTTCAAAGAGGGTGACACCTTCTACTATGACTACAAGCAGCTCAAGGATGGCAAGAAGAAAGATCCTAACGGCAAGAAGTTCACCACAGAAGAGCAGATCGCTTACCTTGAGCAGCTCATCACCAAGTATCCTATCGACTCTATCGAGGATGGTCTTTCAGAGGAAGACTGGGAAGGCTGGGTTAAGCTTACCAAGGCTATCGGCGGCCGTTGCCAGCTTGTAGGCGACGATCTCTTCGTAACCAACGTTAAATACCTCCAGAAGGGTATCGAGATGGGTGCTGGTAACTCTATCCTTATCAAGGTTAACCAGATTGGTTCCCTCACCGAGACTCTCGACGCTATCGAGATGGCTCACCGTCACGGTTACACCACCGTTACCAGCCACCGTTCCGGAGAGACTGAGGATACCACCATCGCTGACATCGCAGTTGCTACCAACAGCGGTCAGATCAAGACTGGTTCCCTCAGCAGAACAGACCGTATCGCCAAGTACAACCGTCTCATGAAGATTGAGATTGAACTTGCCGATGAGGCCCGTTACGGTTACAAGAAACTCCGCTAAGGTTTTATTTTAATTTATGACAGGAAAAATTTCCCAGATAGTTGGCCCTGTAGTGGACGTGCACTTCGCGTCCACTCAGGACCATTCAGAAAACTTTGAGCTGCCCCGCATCCATGATGCGCTCAGAGTTACCAGGCCGGATGGCAAAACATTGATAGTTGAGGTTCAGCAGCACATCGGTGAAGACACCGTACGTTGCGTGGCCCTGGATTCCACCGACGGTCTCCGTCGCGGACTTCCCGCAGAGCATCTTGCGGCTCCTATCTCAATGCCTGTCGGCGCCCAGATCCGCGGCCGCGTGATGAACGTTACCGGCGATTCCATTGACGGTCTGGGTGGTCTCAAGGCCGATGGCGCCCTGCCTATCCACCGCGAACCCCCTAAATTCGAGGACCTCACCACTTCTCAGGAAGTGCTCTCTACAGGTATCAAGGTTATTGACCTGCTGGAGCCCTATCTTAAGGGTGGAAAGATCGGCCTCTTCGGCGGCGCAGGCGTAGGCAAGACCGTGCTCATCAAAGAGCTTATCAACAACATCGCCAAAAAGCATAACGGTTTCTCCGTATTCGCAGGAGTAGGAGAGCGTACCCGTGAGGGTAACGACCTTCTCCGTGAAATGATAGAGTCCGGCGTTATCCGCTACGGCGAGGACTTCCTCAAGGGCATGGAGGAAGGGAAATGGGACCTGTCAAAGGTGGATTTGAAGGAGCTTGAGAAGTCTCAGGTGGCCATGGTGTTCGGTCAGATGAACGAACCTCCGGGAGCACGTTCAAGCGTAGCCCTCAGCGGCCTTACCCTTGCGGAATCCTTCCGCGACAGCGGTAGTGCCGACGGCCCTAAGGACATCCTCTTCTTCATCGATAATATCTTCCGTTTTACCCAGGCAGGCTCGGAGGTATCGGCCCTTCTAGGCCGTATGCCTTCCGCCGTGGGTTATCAGCCTACCCTTGCAACGGAGATGGGCCAGATGCAGGAGCGAATCACTTCTACAAAGAACGGTTCCATCACCTCTGTTCAGGCAGTATACGTACCGGCCGATGACCTCACGGACCCTGCACCTGCAACCACTTTCTCCCATCTGGATGCTACCACCGTGCTCAGCCGTAAGATTACTGAGCTTGGTATTTATCCGGCCGTAGACCCTCTTGAGTCTACTTCCAGGATCCTGGATCCCAACATCGTCGGCCAGAAGCACTACGATACCGCACAGCGTGTAAAGCAGATTCTCCAGCGCAACAAGGAGCTTCAGGATATCATCTCCATCCTTGGTATGGACGAGCTTTCAGACGAGGACAAGATTACCGTGAACCGCGCCCGCCGTGTGCAGCGCTTCCTCAGCCAGCCTTTCTTTGTGGCAGAGCAGTTTACCGGTATCCCTGGTGTAATGGTAGATATCGAAGATACCATCAACGGCTTCGACAAAATTCTGTCCGGCGAGGTTGACTACCTGCCGGAGCAGGCCTTCCTTAACGTTGGCACCATAGAGGACGCCATCAAGAAGGGTGAGGCTCTGTTGGCACAGGCTAAATAATTTTGTCTATGGCCGATATCCACTTGTACGTACTTTCCCCCGAGGGAGTCCTGGCAGATCTTTCCGTGGACAGCGTAACGCTTCCCGGAACGGTCAGCCCTTTCCAGGTGCTGCGTCAGCACGCCGGAATGGTAACCTCCCTGGAGCAGGGCCGTATAGTGTATACTTCCCCGGAAGGGGACGGCGAGCTGGAGATTGGTTCCGGCTTCGCCAAAATTCTTGATAACGAGGTGATAGTGTGCGTAGAGAAATGAAAATCAAGGCTCTCATATTAACGTTCATGCTGTGCATGATGCCGCTCTGGGCAAAGGCCCAGGAGGCATCGGAAGAAGAATCCGTAAACGTACCGGAGATTATCTTCGGCCACATCGGCGATTCTTATGAATGGCACATAACCGACATAGGGGAGACCAAGGTTGCCATACATCTGCCCGTTATCCTTTACAGCGGCAAATCCGGCTGGCACATGTTCTCATCGGCCCGCCTGGAAGAAGCCGAATACGAGGGCTTCCACATCGACCCCGAATCCGGCAAAATAGTGGACGCGGACGGCGAAAGGCCCTTTGATATTTCCATTACCAAGAACGTGTTGTCGCTTATGATCAGCGCCGTACTGCTGCTTGCGGTTGTGCTGCTCACTGCCAGATGGTACCGCAGGCACGATGCTTTGTCAGAGGCTCCCAAGGGCATTGCAGCCTATATGGAGCCCTTGATCATGTTCGTTCACGGTATAGCCAAGGACAATATCGGAGAAGACTATCGCAGGTATTCACCATACCTTTGCATGGCTTTCTTCTTTATTTTGTTCAACAACTACCTGGGTATCATCCCGTTCTTCCCCGGCGGAGCCAACCTTACCGGTAACATTGCAATTACCATGGTGCTGGCTCTTTGCACCTTCCTTACTGTAAACCTCTTCGGAAACAAGCATTATTATAAAGAGATTTTTATGCCGGATGTTCCCGGTTTCCTTAAGCCGATAATGCCGATTATAGAGGTTTTCAGCGCTATTATGAAGCCGATATCCCTGACGATAAGGCTTTTTGCAAATATGATGGCCGGCCATATCCTGATACTGTCACTTGTGTGCATTATCTTCATTATGGCCAAGTACGGCGGAGTGCTCTTCGGCTCGATGAGCCTTGTATCCGTACTCTTCGGTGTATTCTGCGACATGCTGGAATGCCTGGTTGCCTTTATCCAGGCCTATGTATTCACCATGCTGTCCGCAATCTACATCGGCCTTTCCAGGCCAAAGGCTGAACACGAATAATAACAAATTGATATATAAACATTTAAAGTAATTTATTATGATTAGTACAATTCTTCTTCAGGTTGCAGCAGGTGCTGCTCTCGGTAAGGTAGCAGCTGCTTTCGGTGCAGCAATCGCCGCATTCGCAGCCGGTTTCGGTATCGGTAAGATCGGCCAGTCCACCATGGAGGCTATCGCACGTCAGCCTGAAGCTGCAGGCAACCTTCGTAGCGGTATGATCATCGCTGCCGGTATGATCGAGGGTGCCGCCCTGTTCGCAATTATCGTTTGTCTTCTGGCCATCTTTCTCTAAGGTATGAATCTGGTCACTCCTGACAGCGGCCTCCTGTTTTGGATGGTCCTGATCTTTGCCATCGTTCTGGGTATATTGTGGAAGTTCGGCTTCCCGATGATAACCGGAATGGTAGAGAAGAGGACTGCCCATATTGATGACTCGTTGCGGCTTGCCCGCGAGGCCGAAGAAAGGATGAAGGGTTTGGCGGAGGAGCAGAAGAAGCTCATCGAAGACACTCAGAAGCAGCAGAGTCAGATGCTCAAGGATGCTGCAAACACCAGGGACGCAATTATCGCCCAGGCCCGCGACGAGGCCCGTCAGCAGGCAGACCTTATGATAGAGAAGGCCAAGGTTGAGATTGCGGCAGAAAAGGAGAGCGCGCTGCGCGATGTGCGCCGCGACGTGGCTGAGTTGTCTGTCCAGATCGCAGAGAAGATTCTCCGCGACCGTCTTGCCCCGCAGCAAAAGCAGTCAGAGTACCTGGACAAACTCATAGACGAGATTAAAGAAGAGACCAAGTAATGAATACAGGAATCATAGCTTCCCGTTATGCGTCAGCTCTGTACAAGTGGGTTGGTGCCGATGAACCAGTAGCTACGCTGCTGTGCAATCAGGCCAAGACTCTTGTAGAGGCCCTGTCGCTTGAGAAACTGCGCTTCCTGCTTAAGGATGCCTCCCTAAAAAAGGAGGAAAAGCTGGCTCTTCTGGATGCAGCCCTGGCTCCGGAGAAACTCTCTCCCAAGCTAAGGTCTTTCGTAGAAATGGTAGAGTCCAACGGTCGTATTGCTGACCTCCGGTTCATCCTTATCTCTTACATTAATCTTTACTACAAAGAGCGGAATATCCACTTTGCAAAGGTGGTGGCCGCTTACCAGCCCTCGGACGAACTGAGGGGCAAACTTACTTCTGTAGCGGAGAATCTGCTGCACGGCAAGGTGGTAATGGAAGAGGCTGTCGATGCAGATCTTATCGGCGGAATTGTGGTCGAGGTAGACGGATACCGCTATGACGCCAGTGTCAAGACTGCGCTCAAGACAGTACGGGAAAACTTCCGCGAGCAGAATAAGCGTATAATTTAATAATCGTAACTAATTCGTAATGAATAATATAAAGCCAAGCGAAATATCCGAGGTCCTGCTCAAGCAGCTGGAAGCCATGGATCTTTCCGCAAAATACGAAGAGATTGGCAAGGTGCTTCAGGTAAGTGACGGCGTTGCCCGCATTTATGGTCTTGAAGGCGCCGAGGCCGGCGAACTCCTGGAATTTGACAATGGCGTTATGGCCGTTGTGATGAACCTGGAGCAGGATAATGTGGGTGCTGTGCTTCTTGGTCCTACGGACCTTGTAAAGGAAGGCATGTCCGTTAAGAGGACCGGCCGAATTGCATCCATCAATGTGGGTGAATCCATGCTTGGCCGTGTTGTAGACCCTCTGGGAAATCCGCTTGACGGCCGCGGCCGCATCGACGGCGAGCTCACGGAGATGCCTCTGGAGCGTAAGGCACCGGGCGTAATCTTCCGCCAGCCTGTAAGCCAGCCGCTGCAGACCGGCCTCAAGGCCATCGACGCGATGATTCCTATCGGCCGTGGACAGCGTGAGCTGATTATCGGCGACCGCCAGACAGGTAAGACCGCCATCGCCATCGATACCATCATCAACCAGAGGAGCGAGTATCTTGCCGGCAATCCGGTTTACTGCATCTATGTTGCAGTGGGCCAGAAGGGTAGTACCGTTGCAAGTATCGTAGATACCCTTCGTGCAAAGGGTGCCATGGATTATACTATCGTAGTTGCCGCTACTGCGGCTGATCCGGCTGCGCTCCAGTACTATGCTCCTTTCGCAGGAGCCGCCATCGGAGAGTACTTCCGCGATACCGGCCGCCACGCGCTTGTAGTATACGACGACCTTTCAAAGCAGGCTGTCGCTTATCGTGAGGTATCCCTCATCCTGAGGCGTCCTTCAGGCCGCGAGGCTTATCCGGGCGATGTGTTCTACCTTCACTCAAGGCTTCTTGAAAGGGCTGCAAAAATAATTGAGCAGCAGGAGGTTGCAGAGCAGATGAACGATCTTCCCGAGTCTCTCAAGGGTAAGGTCAAGGCCGGTGGTTCGCTTACCGCCCTTCCTATCATCGAGACCCAGGCCGGAGACGTATCGGCATACATTCCTACCAACGTAATTTCCATTACCGACGGTCAGATATATCTGGAGAGCGCCCTGTTCAACCAGGGTATGAGGCCTGCCATCAACGTAGGTATCTCCGTTTCCCGTGTGGGTGGTAGCGCCCAGGTCAAGAGTATGAAGAAGGTGGCCGGTACCCTTAAGATTGACCAGGCCCAGTACAACGAGCTGGAGGCCTTCTCCAAGTTCTCTTCCGATATGGACAAGGTTACCGCAATGGCTATCGACAAGGGCCGTAAGAACAACAAGCTGCTTATCCAGCCCCAGTACAGTCCTATGCCGGTAGGGGAGCAGGTTGCTATACTTTACTGCGGTACCAACGCCCTTATGAAGGATATCGCCCTTGAGAATGTACAGGAGTTCCAGGCAGACTTCCTTGACAGGATGCGTTCACTGCACAAGGACGTGCTGGACCAGTTGTCAAAGGGCAAGATTGATGACGATATAGTCAAAGTAATCCGCGAAGAGGCAGCATCGGTTGCCGCAAGATTCAGGAACTAACGGCCTATGGCATCGCTCAAGGAAATAAAGGGCAGGATTGCATCCGTAAAGAACACCCTCAAGATAACCTCCGCAATGAAGCTGGTGGCTTCTTCCAAGTTGCGTAAGGCTCAGGGTGCCATTACCGGCATGTTGCCTTACCAGAAGGGTTTGGAGGGAATTCTGAGCGACCTTATGAACGGTGGCAGCGCAGATCCGCGCTATTTTGCTCCCGTTCCCCAGGACAAGCCCCTCAAGGTGGCTGTGGTTTGCTTCTCTTCCAATTCTTCGCTTTGCGGCGCATTCAACTCCAATGTTGTAAGGAAAACCCTTGCTCTGCTGGGGAGCCATGCTGCAGCCGGCAATGAAGTCACGGTTTACCCCGTAGGCAAGAAGATTGCCGATGCCATCGTAAAGGCTGGATATACCCCGGCCGGTGATTATACGGCAATGAGCGCCAAGCCTTCATACGAGCCTGCCGCCGCCCTGGCAGAAGAACTTGTCAAGGGTTACATGGAAGGCCGCTTTGATACTGTAGAGCTGGTTTACAACCACTTCAAGTCTACCGCATCCCAGGTTACCACACAGGAGACCTTCCTGCCCATGCAGGAGTTTTCTGCCGGCCAGGCCGATGTCGACTTTATTATTGAGCCCTCGCGCGAGGAGCAGATAGCCCTTTTGCTGCCCAAGGTGCTCAAGCTTAAGATTTATACCGTGCTGCTTGACAGCGTTGCCGCAGAGCACGCAGCACGTACTGTGGCAATGCAGGTTGCAACTGACAATGCAGACCAGTTGCTCTCAGACCTCAATCTGGAATATAATAAAGGCCGTCAGCAGAAGATTACCAGTGAAATCCTGGATCTTGTGGGCGGCGCCATGGAATAATAAAACAATTCTTTTAAATGAGAACAGGTATTTTAGCATCGGTGGTGGCAGTTATGACTGCCTTGACTGCGTGCGCATCGGCGCAGCTTAAACTTGGTGATGAGCGTAGCGACGCATATCTTCCCCTTCTTGAAGGCAAGCGTGTCGCACTGCTTAGCAACCATACCGGAATCGTCGGCAACAAAGAGGGTGGCCAGCACATACTTGACGCTCTTCTGGAGCAGAAGGTGAATGTAACCGCTATTTTCTCCCCTGAACACGGATTCCGTGGTACGGCCGATGCCGGCGAGCATGTCAGCAGCAGCGTAGACGAGGCTACCGGCGTTCCCATCCTTTCCCTTTACAGCCCGGGCAGTTATCGTCCCAGTGCGGAGTCAATGGACAAGTTCGATGTGCTTATCGTTGATATTCAGGATGTTGGAACCCGCTTCTATACCTATTATATTACGATGAAGCGTCTTATGGAGGCCTGTGCCGATGCTGGCAAGGGCGTGGTTGTACTTGACCGCCCCAACCCCAACGGTTTCTTCGTAGACGGTCCTGTGCTTGATATGTCACTTAAGTCTGGCGTTGGCGCTATTCCTGTTCCCGTTGCCCACGGAATGACCATGGGAGAGCTTGCCCTTATGATGAACGGCGAGCATTGGCTGCAGGATGGCCTGGTATGCAAGCTTGACGTTGTTTCATGCGAAGGCTATACACATTCCATGAAAACAGGCATACTCGTAGCCCCTTCCCCCAACCTTAAGGACCTGCAGGCTATATACGCATATCCTTCAACTTGTTACTTCGAGGGGACCATTGTTTCACTTGGTCGCGGAACCGATGTTCCTTTCAAAGTTTACGGTCATCCCGATATGCAAGATTGTGAATATTTATTTACTCCCAGGAGCATCTCTGGAGCCAAGAATCCCCCCTGTCTTGACCAGGAGTGCAAGGGCGTTGACCTTACCGGTACCGATGCTTACGTAGGCAAGGTTGATTTCACTTACGTAATCGATGCGTACAAGAAGCTTGGCTGCCGCGAGGACTTCTTCCTTCGCAATGGCTTCTTTGATCTTCTTACCGGTCAGAGGAGTATCAAGGAAACAATCATAGCAGAAGCTTCCTCTTGCAGCGCAGAGGAACTTGCTGCAAAGCTCGCGGCCTCATGGAAAGCCGATGTAGAGGCCTTCAAGGAGCTTCGCAAACCTTATCTGCTTTACCCGGAAAACTAAACCTTAACCCTATAAACGAAAGAACCCGACCTCACGGCCGGGTTTTTTCGCTAACACTAACACTTATTCAATATGATCAAAAACTTGCTTATGGTTTTTCTTCTGTCTTAGTGTTTTGCGAATAGCGTGCCAAAGTGAAAAGTCTTTAAAAAATTGTAGAAATAATTTCTAAGGTTTGAGAAATTAATAACTTTTTCATATATTTGCACCCCCAAATGGAAAGATGCTCGAGTGGCTGAAGAGGCACGCCTGGAAAGCGTGTGTACCCCAAAAGGGTATCGCGAGTTCGAATCTCGCTCTTTCCGCTTCTTTATAGATAACAATACCCGTCCATAATGGCGGGTATTGTTGTTTTTTTTACACATGTCGTGTGAATTTTTATTCTGTTTTATTGGATATTTAATTTGAATTTCCTAAACTTGCCCGTGATTGTTTTGACCACTTTTTGGAAGAAACTGGTCTAAAACGATTTATATTACAACCTAATATATTAACTTAAAAACGCTTATGGGAAAACTTAAACTTTTTCTTACGGCAGTATTGGTATGCCTTTCAGCCGGTTTTGCGTTCGCCCAGACAAAGACAGTCAAGGGAAACGTTACCGCCAAAGCTGACGGCCTGCCAATCATTGGTGCTTATGTGCAGATTGAAGGCACGAAATTAGGCACTATTACTGACCTCGACGGTAACTTCACCATTCCGAACGTTCCCGCCAGCGCAACTTATGTCCTCGTAACCAATATGGGTAACAAGGATGTACGTGTTCCTATCGCAGAAAATCTTAAGATTGTGATGGAAGATGACGCTGAGGTTCTGGAGAGTGCAGTTGTTACCGGTATGCAGAAGGTGGACCGTCGACTCTTTACTGGTTCAGCCGCAAAGATCGACGCTTCCGCAGCTAAACTCGACGGTATCGCCGATGTATCCCGTTCTTTGGAAGGCCGCGTAGCCGGTGTATCTGTACAGAACGTTTCCGGTACCTTTGGTACGGCTCCTAAGATCCGTGTCCGTGGTGCTACCTCTATCTACGGTTCATCAAAGCCTTTGTGGGTTGTAGACGGCGTTATTATGTCCGACGTCATCGATGTTTCCGCAGATGACCTTTCTTCCGGTGATGCCAATACCCTTATTTCTTCTGCAATCGCAGGTTTGAACTCTGACGATATTGAGTCTTTCGATATTCTTAAGGATGGTTCCGCAACCTCTATCTACGGTGCACGCGCAATGGCCGGTGTGATCGTTATCACCACCAAGAAGGGCCGCGCAGGTTCCGCTCAGATTAACTATACAGGAGAATATACCCTTCGTCTGAAGCCTAGCTACAGCACCTTCAACATCATGAACTCCCAGGACCAGATGTCCATATACCAGGAGTTGCAGCAGAAGGGTTACCTGAACTATGCAGAGACTGCCAACGACAGCGATTCCGGTGTTTATGGTAAGATGTACCAGCTCCTCAGCCAGTACGACGCTACCAGCGGCCAGTTCGGCCTTGCAAACACTCCGGAGGCCAAGGCTGCTTACCTGAGGGCTGCTGAGTATCGTAACACAAACTGGTTCAACCGTTTGTTCACTTACAACATCCAGCACAACCACTCTATCAGCATGTCCGGTGGTACTGAGAAGAGCAACTATTACTCTTCACTCTCTATCATGGACGACCCGGGTTGGTCTCTCCAGAGCAAGGTTCAGCGTTTCACCGCAAACCTTAACATGACTCACAAGATTCTCCCGAATCTGTCCCTGAATATGATCGCAAACGCTTCTTACCGTAAACAGCGCGCTCCTGGTACCCTTGGTTCTTCAGTAGACGCAGTATCCGGTGAGGTTAAGCGTGACTTCGATATCAACCCTTATTCCTACGCACTGAATACTTCACGTGCCCTGGATCCTAACGAGTTCTATACAAGAAACTACGCTCCCTTCAACATTCTTCACGAGTTGGACAACAACTACATGGACTTCAACATCACTGAGTTCCGTGTACAGAGCGAACTTTCTTACAAGCCTTTCAAGTCTCTTGAACTCACCGCCCTTGGTGCTTACAAGTACAACTCTACTTCAAACGAGCACTACATCCTCGATGATTCAAACCAGGCACAGGCTTATCGCGCAATGCAGACCACTACTATAAGGGATAACAACTCATTCCTTTACGATGACCCCGATAACCCTTACGAGTTCCCTGTATCTGTATTGCCTTACGGTGGTATCTTCCAGAAGACCAACTTCGCTATGAACGGTTGGGACTTCCGTACAACCGCCAACTTCAACAAGACTTTCGCAGAGAAGCATATCGTAAACGTTTACGGCGGTATGGAGGTTAACTCTATCGAGCGTCACTCCACATGGTTCCGCGGTTGGGGTATGCAGTATGATATGGGTGAGGTAGCCAACTACTACTACCGTATCTTCAAGAAAGGTTCAGAGGAAGGCACAGAGTACTACACCCTGGGTAACACCCACGAGCGCAGTGCAGCTTTCTTTGCAAATGCTACCTATTCCTACGCCGGCAAGTACATCCTCAACGGTACTATCCGTTACGAGGGTACCAACAAGCTTGGTAAGAGCCGTTCTGCACGTTGGCTTCCTACATGGAACATCTCTACTGCATGGAACGCTCACGAGGAGGAATTCATGAAGCCCCTCTATCCTGCTCTCTCACACTTGTCACTCAAGGCTTCTTACTCACTGACCGCTGACCGTGGTCCTTCATGGGTAGACAACTCCCTGATCAAGATCCTCGCCAACACTCCTTGGAAACCGGATTCAGGTCTCCGTGAGTCTGTTCTTTACATCGATGGTCTTGCAAACGACGACCTTACCTATGAGAAGAAGCACGAGCTTAACATTGGTCTCGAGGCTGGTTTCCTTGACAACAGGATCAACTTCGCCGCAGACTGGTACAAGCGTAACAACTTCGACCTCATCGGTGTAGTTAACACCCAGGGCCTTGGTGGTGAGGTTCAGAAATATGGAAACGTTGCTGAAATGAAGTCCAATGGTTATGAGATCAGCCTCAGCACCACCAACATCAAGACAAAGGACTTCAGCTGGGCAACCAACTTCATCTATTCACACTCTCACAACGAGGTTACCAAACTGGAGAACACCACCCGTGCAATCGACCTTATTTCAGGTACCGGTTTCACCATGGAGGGTTATCCTGTACGTGCCCTGTTCTCTACCAAGTTCCAGGGTCTGAATGAAGAAGGTCTTCCTACCTTCCTTGATCAGGACGGAAACGTATCCGTATCCGGTATCTACTTCCAGACCAGGATGAACGACAAGCAGGATTGGCTCCAGTACTCAGGCAGCGTAGATCCTACCGATGTCGGTTCACTCGGAAATACCTTCCAGTACAAGGGCCTCCGTCTTAACGTATTCGTTACCTACTCCTTCGGCAACGTTATCCGTCTTGACCCTGTCTTCAAGAACAGGTACGACGACCTTAACTCAATGCCTAAGGAATTCAACAACCGTTGGGTTCAGCCTGGTGACGAGCTTAAGACTACCATCCCTGTTATCGCATCCAAGATGCAGAACAGAAGGAATACCGACCTTGCTTATGCTTACAATGCTTACAACTACTCTACCGAGCGTATCGCAAAGGGTGACTTCATCCGTCTTAAGGAAATCTCCCTCAGTTACGATCTCCCCAAGAAGTTTGTCAACAGCATCAAGCTTAACTCTCTGTCTCTCAAACTCCAGGCAACCAACCTCTTCCTGCTCTACGCAGACAAGAAGCTGAACGGCCAGGATCCTGAGTTCTTCAATACCGGTGGTGTGGCTATCCCTGTTCCTAAGCAGTTCACCCTCACCCTCAGAGTTGGTCTCTAAAATTTGGAGGATTATATGAAAACATTCAAGATATTTTCAGCAGCACTTTTCGCAGGACTTGTTCTTACATCTTGTGATAAGTTCCTTGACAAGAACCCGGACAACCGTGCTTCCCTTGACACTCCTGAAAAGGTAGTCAAGATTCTCGGTTCCGCTTACATGGAAAACGGATATCCGTTCATATGTGAGATGATGTCCGATAACTGTGACGAGTATAACGACAACAACCCTTATACCGGCCGCTTCCTTGAGCAGGTTTGGTACTGGAAAGACGTTACCGAGTCAAACAACGAGTCTCCTGAGAGATTCTGGAGTTCTGCTTACATGGCAATTGCCAATGCAAACGCCGCAATCGATGCAGTAGAGAACCTTGGCGGTCCTACTACCGCCCAGCTTTCACAGGCTCTTGGCGAGGCTCTCATGAGCCGTGCATTCCACCACTTCATGCTGGTGAATGTATTTGCCAAGAACTACAACAAGACTACTTCTACTACAGATCCTGGCATTACCTACATGGTAGAGTCCGAGCACACCCTTTCTCCCCAGTATGAGCGTAACTCTGTCGCAGAGATTTACGAACTCATCGAGAAGGATATCGAGGCTGCTCTTCCCCTTGTAGGTGACGACAACCTTACTGTTCCTGCATATCACTTCACCCGCAGGGCCGCTTATGCTTTCGCAGCTAAGTTCTACCTGTTCTATGAGAAGTGGGATAAGGCTATCGAGTGCGCAAACGAGTGCCTTGGTTCAGCTCCCGAGACCCTTCTTCGTGACTACGTAGAGCCGGCTTCAAGCTTCGAATCAGTAGGTCGCCACTATATTGCCGCCGACCAGAAGTGCAATTTGCTTCTCTTCACCGCATTCTCCCAGATGGGTCCTACCTTCGGTGCTTACTATACCAACTCCAAGTATGCCCATGGCAAGTACCTTGCTACCAACGAGACATCTAACAGAAGCAGATATCTTTGGGGTTCCGGTGCATGGAGGTCACGCGTAAGAACTTACAGCGGTACCAACCTTGACAAGACCCTGTTCTTCAGGCTCCCTTATCTGTTCGAGTACACAGACCCTGTTGCCGGTATCGGTTATTCACGTACTGTATATCCCAGCCTTACCACCGATGAGACCCTTCTCATTCGCGCAGAGGCAGAGATTATGCTTAACAAGGTTGACGCTGCAGTTGAAGACCTCAACACCTGGCTTCACAATATCAGCACCACAACCTATACTCTTACCGCAGCAAATATCATCGCTTACGAAAAAGGCCTCAATTATGCTACCTGGAACGCTTCTACTCCTAAGAAGCACCTCAACCCTGGTTTCGATATCGGAGCAGAGGGCGAGGACAAGGAATGCCTTATCCAGTTCCTTCTTGACTGCCGTCGTATAGAGACTCTGCAGATTGGCCTCCGCTGGTTTGATATCAAGCGTTATGGCATCGAAATCTGGAGACGCCAGATGAATGCATCCGGTACTCCCCAGACCCTCAAAGACGTTCTTACAAAGGACGATCCCAGACGTGCTGTTCAGATCCCTCAGAAGGTTGTTGACGCAGGTTACGAGCCTAACCCTCGTTCTGCCCAGACCTCAAAGGTAGAGACAGTTATTCTTGAAGAAGATGAAACCGAGTAATACAGTTTTGCTATGAAAAGATTTGCTAAATATATTTTCACTGCATTTGCGGCTGTTGCACTGATGTCCTCTTGCGAGCAGGATAATCCTGATACCAGTATCAGCGTTATCACCCTTGACAAGGTAGACAAGACACCGTTTGATTATTGGCTTGAGGCTAATTATGTGAATCCTTATAACATTCAGTTCAAATATCGTTTCGAGCTGAACGAGTCCGATGTTAACTACTTCACCATCCCTGCAAAATACGATGATGCAGTTATCCTTGCACACCTTGTCAAATACCTTTGTATTGACACTTATGACGAGGTAGCAGGTATCGACTTCACCCGTGCATACTTCCCCAAGATGTTCTTCCTTATCGGAGAATGGGAGTACAGGAACAATGGTACTTATATCCTTGGTACAGCCGAGGGCGGTAAGAAGATTCTTCTTGCAGGCACCAACTACCTTAAGGGTTACATGACGTCTGCAGCCAACCTGAATCACTATTACATCAAGACCATCCACCATGAGTTCACCCACATTCTGAACCAGACACTCTCTTATCCTTCGGATTTCCGCGAGATTTCAGATGCCGATTACATTGCAGATGAGTGGAACAACAACACAAGTGGATATCTTACCCGCGGCTTCATTACCGCTTACGCTCAGCACTCTGACCGTGAGGACTTTGCCGAGATGCTTTCCGAGTACATTACCAACTCTGCAGAGACTTGGAATACCTGGATAACAAACGCCGGTGACGCCGCTTCGATCATCAATGCCAAGCTTGACATTGTCCGTACTTATATGAAGCAGGCCTTCAATATTGACATCGACAAACTCCGTGCAACTATCCTACGTCGTCAGGACGAGGTTATGGCTGGCAGAGTCGATCTTACTACTGTCGAGGTTAAATAATCAGAACTTAGCTTATGAAAAGAAATAATTTTATCAGCATTTTGGCAGTACTGACCCTCTCTGCCCTTACTCTGACTTCATGCTTGAAGGACGAGAAAGAGGTATTTGACGAGTCTCCTTCCACAAGGCTTCAGCAGACTCTGGAGAAGACTAAGACAATACTTGAGAGCCAGGCAAACGGCTGGGTTATGTATGTTTATCCCAAGGACCCCTCTACCGAGTCAATGCTCATGGGATACATCTATACCGTAAAGTTCCAGGATTCAAAGGTAACCGCACGCAGCCAGCGTGATAACGCAGGCCAGAAAGAGGAGACCTCATACTACAAGCTTACCAACGATGAGGGTCCGGTTCTTTCCTTCGATACCGGTAACAGCATCCTTCATTACTGGTCTACTCCGGGCGCTTCCTCTTCCCAGTATCAGGGACGTGGTGGTGACTATGAGTTCAACATCTTGGAAGCTACCAACGATCACGTAACCCTTATCGGTAAACGTTATCGTTGCATCGCAGAGCTTGTTCCTCTTCAGAAAGAGGCTTCTGAGTACATCGCAGACTGCCTTGCTGCAACTGTAGCACAGGATTCATACTTCGGTATCACATGCGGTGATGTAAAGGGTCTTGCAGAGTTCTATGTAACCAGCACATACCAGGTTCTCTGGATTGGTTACAACGAGACTTCTGTAGGCGAGGACGGCGCAGAGGCCGTAGAGGAGAAAGAAATCATGGTTCCTTTCGTATACCTCCCGGACCGCATCCGTCTGTACGAGCCCATCGAGCTTGGTGGCCAGAAATTCCAGGAACTTGTAGTTGACCCCGTCAACATGACTGTTAACGTTCTTGACGGCCAGGGCGTAAGCTTCGGTCATCCTCACAGCTACCTTTCTGCAGACCAGATCGAGGGTAACTATACCCTTACCTACAATAAGAAGAGCGCCGATGACAACGAGGATGTCAGGACTATTGACGTATCCCTTGAGAGGATTGTTGACGGCGAAGGCAACGTTACCGGCTTCAAGATGAACGGTCTTAACGAGAACTGGGCTCCCGTACTCAGCTACGATGACTGGTGGGGCGAGCTCGACCTCAGGATCCAGAACCTTGGTCGCGTTACTACAAACCAGAACGGATATGTACGCCTTTGCTTCGCAGACCTTTCTTACTTCAACTGGACACTGACCTCCAATACATGGCCTTACAGTTCTACTACCAACTTCAGGTACAACGTATCAGGTACTTACTACAACAACTGCTACTATACCTGCACTTGGGACGAGAAAGATGCTGCCAAGCCTACAATCGGCATCAACTACTGCGGTTATACCTACAGCAGCCGTCTTTACAACTCCTGGTATCTGAACTGCTACTCAACTGCTACCGGTACTACAAACCGTTACGCTCTTGATCTTACTTCAGGTTGGGGCTTCAACATCCCCGGAACTGGTAAACCCGCTGCAGCTGGTGAAGAAGGTGCTGAAACAGAGTCTTCTGTAGTACTTCCTTACCCTTACAGCATTACTAAAAAATAGTACTGACTTATGAAGAAATTATTATACGTTTTCGCTACTGTACTCGCATTCTCAGCTTTCACTGCATGCGATGACGGAGAGGGTGATGTAATCGCATACGGAAACCAGGATCTGAAGGTTTTAAGCGCAGAACTCATCATGTCTCCTGACGGAGGTAGCAACACCATCGTTGTAGAGACCTCCGGAACAGTTACAGCAACCACAGACGCGCAGTGGCTTTCTCTCGCCGTTAACGGCAAGAACATTGTCGCTACCGCCGGCCCTTATTCTGGCAACGAAACTCGTTATGCCAAGGTTGATATCAAGTCCGGTTCAGAGACAACTAGCGTTACCCTGCAGCAGTTTGGTGTTGTAGTCAAGGGCTTCAACCCCGAGGACCTTATGGTTGTCGGCGGTGGTGACACCTTCACCTTCCCCTTCGAGTCCAACGCTTCAATGACTGTTTTTGCCGATGTTGACTGGATTACAGCTACCGTAGAATCAGAGGAAGAGACTGGTACTTATATTAAGATTGTTGTCTCTGCCAACACTACTGTTGACGTTCGTACAGGTAACGTTAATTATTCTGCTGGCGCTTACAACGGTGTAATTAAGGTTACCCAGGCTTCTTCTATGATTCGCACAAGCAACTGGACAGTTACCTACGAGGGTGTAACCAAGGTTGCTGGCGTTTCCAGCGATGATATCCTTGTTACTGTTGGTGCAGAGGATACAGGTAAATATGCATTCGTGCTTGAGCCTAAGTCTGCCCAGACCGCATCCGGACTCGGTATTGTGGATTATATCGCTACAGAGATTGTTGCAAAGGCAGCTCAGGGTTCTCTTTATACAACAACAGAGCACTTCTATCAGGCTCCTAAGCTTGCCAACGATACTTATGTAGCTTATGTCGTAGGTATCAAGGATGGCGGTGTTGCATCAGGATTCTATCAGTATCTTGAGTTCACTATCAACCGTGAGTCTACTCCTTACGAGAAGTTCCTCGGCAACTGGAGTGCACCTAGGGGCGATGGTAACACTGATATCTGGACTATCTATCCTGGCGTAGAGGACGAGAGCGTTTACATCGATGGTATCGGTGGCTCTTCTGCATCAGATTTCTGGGGTGATACAAATGCTATGGCATATGCAACCTTCACTTCATATGAGGGTTACAACTACCTCACAATCAAGGCTGGTCAGATTATCTTCACCTTCGAGCATTCTTCTTACGGAACATGTAATGTTACCCTTCAGGGTACTATCCTTGAAGGAGGTGAAACTTACCGCGTAAACGGTGACTACAATATCTGCGATATTCTCCTTACCAGTGATACTTCTGCTAAGGGTTATAGCTACGATATTGAGCTTACCGGTGGCGACAAGTACACTGTAAAGGGTATGCGTTACTATGGTATTGTTAGTGCCGGTGGTTTGAGCTGGGGTTCAATCTATGAGCATATCGTTGCTGCAGATTACACCAAGGCTACAACCCAGTCTTCCGTTGCAGTTAACAAGGCCATTAGGTCCGAGATTCCTTTCGAGGTTAACACTGTTCCTGCCCTTGTAGCAGTAAAGACCGTTAAGTCTAACAGGTAATACCTCTTACATATCAAAAAAAGGTGACCCAATTTTGACATGAACCCCGAAAGTTAGACAAAAAACTTTCGGGGTTTTGTTATGAAACAC
>CAMVFZ010000018.1 GCA_947166905.1 uncultured Prevotellaceae bacterium
AGAGCGCATCCTTGGTAAGGATGAGGTCATGAGTTCAAATCCCATCACCGGCTCATTTTTTTGAATTGTTGATTGAAAGTAAAAAACACAATTTAAACATAATATTATGGCAAAAGAAACATTCCAGAGAACCAAACCGCATGTTAACATCGGTACAATTGGCCATGTTGACCACGGTAAAACAACTCTTACCGCTGCTATCACCAAGGTGCTTGCAGAAAGGGTTGCAGGTAATTCAGACAAGATCAAATCATTTGATCAGATCGACAACGCTCCTGAAGAGAAAGAGCGTGGTATCACCATCAACTCTGCACACGTAGAGTACGAGACCGAAAAACGTCACTATGCACACGTAGACTGCCCTGGCCATGCTGACTACGTAAAGAACATGGTAACTGGTGCAGCTCAGATGGACGGTGCAATCCTCGTTGTTGCTTCAACTGACGGTCCTATGCCTCAGACTCGTGAGCACATCCTTCTTGCACGTCAGGTGAACGTACCTAAGATCCTCGTTTTCATGAACAAGGTTGACCTTGTTGACGATGAGGAAATGCTCGACCTCGTAGAAATGGAGATCCGTGACCTCCTCGCATTCTACAACTTCGACGAGAACTGCCCTATCATCCGTGGTTCTGCACTTGGTGCACTCAACGGTGAGAAAGTTTGGGAAGACAAGGTTATGGAGCTTATGAACGCAGTTGACGAGTACATCCCGCTGCCCGTTCGTCTTGTTGACAAGCCCTTCCTTATGCCTATCGAGGACATCTTCTCCATCACTGGCCGTGGTACCGTTGTTACCGGTCGTATCGAGGCTGGTACCATCCACGTAAACGACCCTGTAGAGCTCGTAGGTTTCGGCGATGAGCCTCGTACCTCCGTAGTTACTGGCGTTGAGATGTTCCGCAAGCTCCTCCCTCAGGGTGAGGCTGGTGATAACGTAGGTCTCCTTCTCCGTGGTGTAGATAAGAAAGAGGTTAAGAGAGGTGAGGTTGTAGCAGCTCCCAAGTCTATTACTCCTCATACCGACTTCGTAGCCCAGATCTACGTCCTCAAGAAAGAAGAGGGTGGTCGTCACACTCCTTTCCACAATCACTATCGTCCTCAGTTCTTCATCCGTACACTGGATGTAACTGGTGAGATCATGCTCCCTGCTGACAAGGAGATGGTTATGCCTGGCGATAACGTGGAAATCCAGGTTAAGCTCATTACCCCTGTAGCTATGAACGAGGGTCTCCAGTTCGCTATCCGCGAAGGTGGCCGTACCGTTGGCGCAGGTCAGGTAATCCGCATCGAGGACTAAGTTCTCAGGATAATATAAAGACAGGTTTCCCCAACCGGAAATCTGTCTTTCCCACAGGGGAATAGAACAAGGGTAGTTCAGCGGTCTCCAAAACCGTCGATGTGGGTTCGAATCCTGCTTCCCCTGCAAATATCAAAGGTTACGATTTGGTAATGTTTAACAGGCTCCGCAACTGCTTCCAATCCGCGGTGCCCATTAAAGAAAAAGATGAGAAAGTTCATTAACTATTGTAAAGAGTCTTTCGTTGAGCTCACCACAAAGGTGACTTGGCCTACCTGGGAGAAACTCCAGGGATCTGCCATACTTGTTATGGTAGCTACAGTCATCATTGCAGCTGCACTCTTCATCATAGACTACGCTTTCCAGCATCTGATGTCCGCAATTTACACATTGTAATTCATTACCATCATGGGCGAAAAGAAATGGTACGTCCTTAGAACTGCAGGAGGCAAAGAAAAGAAGGCTAAGGAATATCTTGAGAAAGAAATTCTCAGAGGTAACCTACAGAATCAGGTAGAACAGGTTCTGGTTCCGGTTGAAAAGAAGTACGTTGTCAAGAACGGCAAGAGAACAGCTGTAGAGAAGCTGCTCTTCCCTGGCTATGTGCTTATTGAAGCCGAACTCAGCGCCGAGCTTGAGTATGTAATCAGGAACCTCGTTCCCGGAATGTCTGGCTTCCTTACAGAAAAAACGGACAAGGCTGGCGAGAGACGCGCAGTTCCCATCAGGGATGATGAGGCTAGGCGCATACTGGGCCAGCAGGATGAGACAGCCGTCAGCGCAGTCGAGACTGAGTTCGACTACAAAGTAGGCGACTCCGTTAAGATTACAGACGGTCCTTTCACCGGCTTTGATGGTACAGTGGATGAAATCGTAGAGGACAGAAGTAAGATCAAAGTCATAGTTATGATCTTCGGCAGAAAAACTCTGCTTGAGCTCAACTTTAATCAAGTAACTAAAGAATAACAAATTATGGCAAAAGAAGTTTCCGGATTCATTAAGCTCCAGATCAAAGGCGGAGCAGCGAATCCTGCGCCTCCCGTAGGACCTGCACTTGGTTCAAAGGGACTGAATATCATGGACTTCTGCAAGCAGTTCAATGCCCGTACCCAGGGTCAGGCAGGTAAAGTGCTTCCTGTAGTTATTACCGTATATTCAGACAAGTCGTTCTCATTCGAGGTTAAGCAGCCCCCGGTATCAGTTTCCCTCAAGGAAGCTGCAAAGATCCAGAAGGGTTCCGGAGAGCCTAACCGTACAAAGGTCGCAACCATTACCTGGGCTCAGGTAAAGGAGATCGCAGAAGGCAAAATGCCCGACCTGAACGCATTTACTCTTAAATCCGCAATGTCAATGGTAGCTGGTACCGCTAGAAGCATGGGTATCAAGGTGACCGGCGAATTCCCCGCAGACGTAAAATAATTCACACGCATTATGGCAAAACTTACAAAAAACCAGAAGGCTGTCGTAGCTAAGTACGATCCTTCCAAACTTTATGAGATTTCTGAGGCGTGTGGACTTCTTAAGGAGATTACCTTCACTAAGTTCGATGCTTCAGTAGAGCTCGCAGTGAACCTTGGTGTAGACCCTCGTAAGGCTAACCAGATGGTTCGTGGCGTCGTTACCCTTCCTAACGGAACAGGTAAGGTTACCCGCGTGCTCGTACTTTGCACCCCCGATAAGGAAAATGAGGCAAAAGAGGCCGGTGCAGACTACGTTGGTCTTGACGAGTACATCGAGAAGATCAAAGGTGGCTGGACTGACATCGATGTTATCATTTGTACCCCTTCAGTTATGGCAAAGGTTGGCCCTATCGGCCGTATCCTCGGTCCCCGTGGCCTCATGCCTAACCCCAAGACTGGTACTGTAACTATGGATATCGCCAACGCTGTTAAGGACGTTAAGGCTGGTAAGATCGACTTCAAGGTTGACAAGACCGGTATCGTTCACTGCGCCGTTGGTAAGGCATCTTTCACATCTGAGCAGATATACGAGAACGTTAAGGCTGTTCTTTCTGCAATTGCTAAGCTCAAACCTCAGGCACTCAAGGGTACCTACATGAAGAGCGCAGCTGTTTGCACAACCATGAGCCCTGGCGTTAAGCTTGATATCAAGGGTTTCAGCGCTGAATAATATAGGAGGAGAAAGCTATGAGAAAAGAACTTAAAGCCCAGGTAATCGAGACTATCGCAGCTCAGCTTAAGGAAACTCCCAATTTCTACATCACTGACATCGCAGGTCTTAACGCAGAGCAGACCGTTGCACTTCGTCGCGCATGCTTCGAGGCTGGCATCAAGCTCACCGTTGTTAAGAACACCCTGTTCGAGCACGTGATCAAGGAGATGGGCAACGAGGAACTCTCTCTCGTTATCCCCGCTCTCAAGGGAAATTCCGCAATCATGTATACAGAGGTTGCTAACGCACCTGCCAAACTTATCAAGAAGCTTCGCAAAGAAGGCCTTCCCAAGCCTGAATTCAAAGCAGCATACGTTCAGGAGTGCGCATTCGTAGGCGCAGAGAAACTGGACGAGCTCGCAGCAATCAAGTCTAAGGAAGAGCTCCTCGGCGACATCATCACCCTGCTCCAGAGCCCTGCACGCAATGTTATCTCTGCTCTGCAGAATGCAGCCCCTGGCAAGATTGGCGGTCTCGTAAAGAGCCTCGAAGAAAGAAAGTAATAGAAAATAATATTAACAATTTTAAATATAAATTATTATGGCAGACATCAAAGCACTTGCAGAAGAGTTGGTAAACCTTACTGTAAAAGACGTTCAGGAACTTGCAAAGGTTCTCAAAGATGAGTACGGCATCGAGCCCGCAGCTGCAGCAGTTGCAGTAGCAGGTCCCGCAGCAGCCGCTGAGGCAGCTCCCGCAGAGCAGACCGAATTCAACGTAATCCTCACCTCCGTTGGTCAGACCAAGCTTGCTGTTGTAAAGGCAGTTAAAGAGGCTCTCGGACTCGGACTTAAGGAAGCAAAGGACCTTACCGATCAGGCTCCCGCAACTTTGAAAGAGAAAGTATCCAAGGCTGAAGCTGAGCAGATTAAGGCTGCTCTCGAAGAGGCTGGTGCAGAGGTTGAGATTAAATAATCTCCTTCTCCCCCTTGGATGGGAACAACAACAGGTTTAGAGCCGCCAAAAGGCTCTAAACCTTTTTGTCGTCTTAAAGTTTTTCTCTATTTCAAAGGCAGAATATGTCAAAAAAGACCAACAATAAACGAATAAATTTCGCAACTTCAAAAATCCTGAAATACCCGGATCTTCTGGAGGTGCAGCTGAAGTCGTTCAAGGACTTCTTCCAGCTGGAAACCACTCCTGAGAACAGGAAGAATGAAGGTCTTTACCAGGTATTCAAAGAGATTTTCCCGATTGAGGATACGAGAAATAACTATGAGCTCGAGTTCATAGATTATTTCATCGACCCTCCACAGTATTCGATTGAAGAGTGTCTTGAGAGAGGACTTACATACAATGTTCCTCTGAAGGCAAAACTCCGCCTTTCTTGCAGTGATCCCGACCACGAGGACTTCGACACCAAAGTACAGGACGTTTACCTTGGTAACATCCCTTACATGACTCCTGCCGGAACCTTCGTAATCAACGGATCCGAAAGAATCATAGTATCCCAGCTCCACCGCTCTCCCGGTGTGTTCTTCGACCAGAGCATGCACGCCAACGGTACCAAGCTCTATTCAGCCAGAATCATCCCTTTCAAGGGCTCCTGGATTGAGTTTGCAACCGATATCAACAACGTGATGTATGCTTACATCGACCGTAAGAAGAAGCTCCCTGTAACCACTCTGCTCCGCGCCATCGGCTACGATGCAGACAAGGATATCATCGACATCTTCGGTCTGGCAGAAGAAATTGAAGCAACTCCGGAGAACCTCAAGGCCAATATGGGCCGCAAGCTTGCAGCCAAGGTTCTCAAGACTTGGAACGAGGACTTCGTAGATGAGGATACCGGTGAATTCATTCCCATCGAACGTACCATGCCTGTAGTAGAACGCGGCGAGGTAATCGATGAGGAAACCATCCAGAAACTGTCTGACGCAGAGGTTAAAACCATTCTCCTTCAGAAAGATGAGGCCAATGACAACGAGTATGCCATCATCTTCAATACCCTGCAGAAAGACCCTACCAACACAGAGAAAGAGGCTGTTAACTACATCTACAAACAGCTCCGTAACAGTGAACCGCCGGATGAGGCAACCGCTAGGGATGTCATCGACAAACTGTTCTTCTCTGAGAAGAGATACGATCTTGGCAGCGTAGGCCGTTTCAGACTCAACAAGAAGCTTGAAATGACCACCGACCCTTCTATCAGGGTTCTGACCAACACCGATATCATTGAGATCATCAAGTATCTCATCCAGCTTACCAACTCCAAGGCTACCGTGGACGATATCGACCACCTTAGCAACAGACGCGTACGTACCGTAGGCGAGCAGTTGGCAAACCAGTTCAGCGTAGGACTCTCCAGGATGGCAAGAACCATACGTGAGAGGATGAACGTTCGCGACAGCGAGCAGTTCAACCCCACTGATCTTATCAATTCCAAGACTCTCAGCTCTGTCATCAATTCCTTCTTCGGAACCAGCCAGCTGAGCCAGTTCATGGACCAGACCAACCCTCTTGCAGAGATTACTCACAAGAGACGTCTTTCTGCCCTTGGCCCCGGTGGTCTTTCTAGAGACCGCGCAGGCTTCGAGGTTCGAGACGTACACTATACACACTACGGAAGACTCTGCCCTATCGAGTCCCCTGAAGGCCCTAACATCGGTCTTATTTCTTCACTCTGCGTTTACGCAAAGATTGACGACCTTGGCTTCATCGAGACTCCTTACCGCAAAGTAGAGAACGGAAAAGTAGACCTCAGTGACGAAGGCTGGGGCTTCATGAGCGCAGAGGAAGAGGAGAACAAGCTCGTTTCCCTTGCCAACGTGAAGATGGACGACGAAGGCAACATCCTGGAAGACAGGATCCAGTGCCGTTTGGAGGCCGACTTCCCTGTCGTTACCAAAGAAGAGGTTAACTACATGGACGTTGCACCTAACCAGATGGCTTCAGTTGCTGCATCCCTTATCCCGTTCCTGGAGCACGACGATGCTCACCGTGCCCTCATGGGTGCGAACATGATGCGTCAGGCCGTTCCGCTCCTCAGCCCTGAGTCTCCTATCGTAGGTACCGGTCTGGAAGAGACCGTCTGCATCGACTCCCGCACCCAGGTTATCGCAGAGCGCAAGGGTGAGGTTGTTTACGTTGATGCAAACGAAATTCACGTCAAGTACGACCGCACAGAGGATGAGAGGTTCGTAAGCTTCTCTCCGGAGGTAACCGTATATCGTCTCCCTATCTGCCGCAGGACCAACCAGAGTACCACCATTACCCTCAAGCCTATCGTTCGCAAGGGCGACAAGATCGAGGCTGGCCAGGTACTTACCGAAGGTTATGCTACCCAGAACGGAGAACTTGCACTTGGCCGCAACCTCATGGTTGCATTCATGCCTTGGAAGGGTTACAACTATGAGGATGCTATCGTCCTCAGCGAAAAGATGGTTCGCTGGGATGTTCTTACATCCATCCATGTTGACGAATACCTTACAGAGGTACGTGAGACCAAGCGCGGTATGGAAGAGCTCACTTCCGATATTCCTAACGTAAGCGAGGATGCCACCAGGGATCTTGATCCCGAGACAGGTATCGTCCGCATCGGTGCACACATCGAACCTGGTGATATCATGATCGGTAAGATTACCCCTAAGGGTGAGAGCGATCCTTCACCGGAGGAGAAACTGCTCCGTGCTATCTTCGGCGACAAGGCCGGTGATGTTAAGGACGCATCCCTCAAGGCTAATCCTTCACTTAGCGGAACTATCATCAAGACAGCTCTTTACGCTAAGGTTGCAAAAGAGACCGGCCGCCGTTCAAGCAAGGCCGAGCAGAAGGCCAAGACCGAGGCCATGGAAGAGGACTTCAACCGCAAGCAGGAGGCTCTGTTCGCCACCTTCTTCGAGAAGCTGCTCACCCTGGTAGAGGGCAAGAAGACCACCGGTATCAGCGACCTCTACGGTGTAGAGATCCTTTCCAAGGGTAAGGTTATCACCGCAGAAGTACTCAAGACAATCGACTACGACAATGTCAACTCCAACAAGTGGACATCGGACAAGAATACAAACCTCCTTGTCAAGGAGCTCATCAACAACTACTGCATCGCCGTTAAGGAAGAGGCAGCAAGGAACAAGAGGCTTATTGACAAGCTCAAGATCGGTGACGAACTCCCCAACGGCGTTATGCAGCTTGCAAAAGTTTACATCGCCAAGAAGAGAAAGATCACCGTGGGTGATAAGATGGCAGGACGCCACGGTAACAAGGGTATCGTAGCAAAGATCGTCCGCGAAGAGGATATGCCGTTCCTTGAGGATGGTACTCCCGTGGATATCGTGCTGAACCCTCTGGGTGTGCCTTCACGTATGAACCTTGGCCAGATTTACGAGACCGTGCTCGGTTGGGCAGGTGCAAAGCTTGGCCTTAAGTTCAGCACCCCTATTTTTGACGGTGCAAGCATAGAGGAGATTTGCAACTACACCGATGAGGCAGGTGTTCCCCGCTACGGTAAGACACACCTCCGCGACGGTGGCACCGGTGACTGGTTCGACCAGCCTGCAACGGTGGGTGTCATCTACATGATCAAGCTTGGTCATATGGTTGACGACAAGATGCATGCAAGAAGCATCGGACCTTACTCTCTTATTACTCAGCAGCCTCTGGGCGGTAAAGCTCAGTTCGGTGGTCAGAGATTCGGAGAAATGGAGGTTTGGGCACTCGAGGCCTTCGGTGCTGCAAATGCTCTCCAGGAGATTCTTACTGTCAAGTCTGATGACGTGGTCGGAAGGTCCAAGACCTACGAGGCTATCGTTAAGGGCGATCCCATGCCGGCTGCCGGCATTCCGGAGTCACTGAACGTGCTGCTGCACGAGCTCAGGGGACTCGGCCTTAAAGTTACTTTGGACTAATTGAAACACTCGATTTGAATAAAGAAATATGCCTACTTTCAACAATAAAGACAATAAGGTAAAGAGCAATTTCCAGAAGATCAGCATCTCCCTGGCGTCTCCTGAGGATATCAGCGCACGCTCATGCGGAGAGGTCCTGAAGCCGGAAACGGTCAACTACAGGACTTACAAGCCTGAGAAAGACGGTCTTTTCTGCGAAAAAATCTTCGGTCCTACCAAAGATTACGAGTGCTACTGCGGCAAGTACAAGAGGATCCGCTATCGCGGTATCGTCTGCGACCGTTGCGGCGTAGAGGTAACAGAGAAGAAAGTACGTAGGGAG
Organism: uncultured Prevotellaceae bacterium; assembly: GCA_947166905.1. Taxonomy (GTDB): domain Bacteria; phylum Bacteroidota; class Bacteroidia; order Bacteroidales; family UBA932; genus Cryptobacteroides. Next base: position 8,636 of record CAMVFZ010000018.1, read on the forward strand.
AGGATGGGTCACATCACCCTTACCGTACCCGTTGCACACATCTGGTATTTCAAATCAGCTCCCAACAAGATTTCCGCCCTCATCGGAATGCCCTCCAAGAAACTGGAGACCGTCATTTACTATGAGAAGTACGTAGTTATCAAGCCCGGAAAGAGCAACCTCGAGAAGCTTGACCTCCTTTCAGAGGAAGAGTATCTTGATGTACTTGCCACCCTCCCGGACAACGCCAGCCTGGCCGATGATGACCCGGACAAGTTCGTAGCAAAGATGGGTGCAGAAGGTATCTATGACCTTCTGAAGGAAATCGACGTAGTTGCCCTTGCCCGCGAGCTTCGCATCGCCATGGCACAGGAGACATCCCAGCAGCGCAAGACAGAGATCCTCAAGAGGCTCTCTATCGTGAAGTGGTTCGAGGAGTCCAAGGATGTGAACCGTCCTGAGTGGATGATTATGAAGGTGATCCCGGTTATTCCCCCGGATCTCCGTCCTCTGGTTCCGCTGGATGGTGGTCGCTTTGCAACATCGGACCTCAACGACCTGTACCGCAGGGTTATCATCCGCAACAACCGTCTTAAGAGACTCATAGAGATCAAGGCTCCGGAGGTTATTCTCCGCAACGAAAAGCGTATGCTTCAGGAGGCTGTGGACAGCCTGTTCGACAACTCCAAGAAGTCAAGCGCAGTCAAGAGCGAGAGCAACCGTGCTCTCAAGAGCCTCTCTGACAGCCTCAAGGGTAAGCAGGGACGCTTCCGTCAGAACCTCCTCGGTAAACGTGTAGACTACTCCGCACGTTCCGTTATCGTCGTAGGTCCTGAACTCAATATGCACGAGTGCGGTCTGCCTAAGTTCATGGCAGCAGAGCTTTACAAGCCGTTCATCATCAGGAAACTGATCGAGCGCGGTATCGTAAAGACCGTTAAGAGTGCAAAGAAGATTGTAGACCGCAAGGATCCTGTTATCTGGGACATCCTTGAGAACGTGATGAAGGGCCATCCGGTACTCCTGAACCGTGCACCTACCCTGCACAGACTTGGTATCCAGGCCTTCCAGCCCAAGATGATAGAGGGTAAGGCAATCCAGCTGCACCCGCTCGCTTGTACCGCGTTCAACGCCGACTTCGATGGTGACCAGATGGCTGTTCACCTCCCGCTTGGCAACGCTGCCATCATGGAGGCCCAGCTGCTCATGCTCGGTAGCCAGAACATTCTTAACCCTGCAAACGGTACCCCTATCACCGTGCCTTCACAGGATATGGTGCTTGGTCTGTACTACATCACCAAGGTTCGTCCCGGTGCAAAGGGAGAAGGAATGAGCTTCTACGGCGCAGAGGATGTTATCGTAGCTTACAATGAGAAAGCTATCGATATGCACGCCCTTATCAAGGTTCGTCTTCCCAAGGACAAGATGGACGCTTCACAGGGTACCCAGATGGTAGAGACTACCGCTGGCCGTATCATTGTGAACCAGTTCGTTCCCAACGAGGTTCCTTACGTAAACGAGGTACTTGGAAAGAAGGCCCTGCGTAAGATTATTACCGATGTTATCAAGAATACCGGTGTAACCCGCACAGCCAAATTCCTTGACGATATCAAGAACCTTGGTTACGACCAGGCCTTCCGTGCAGGTATTTCCTTCAACCTGGGTGACGTGCTCATCCCTGAAGAGAAATCAGCCCTCATCGAGGAAGGTTACAAGGGTGTTGAAGAGATCCGCGGCAACTACCAGTGGGGTCTTATTACCAACAACGAGCGCTACAACAAGGTTATCGACCTCTGGTCCGCTATCGACAGCAAGCTCCAGAGCATCGTGACCAAGAAGATTTCCAGCGACCAGCAGGGCTTCAACCCTGTATACATGATGCTGGATTCCGGTGCCCGTGGTTCAACCCAGCAGATCAAACAGCTTTGCGGTATGCGAGGCCTTATGGCAAAGCCCCAGAAGAGTGGTGCAGCCGGTGCAGAGATTATCGAGAACCCTATCATCTCCAACCTTAAGGAGGGTATGACAGTGCTCGAGTACTTCATCTCTACCCACGGTGCCCGTAAGGGTTTGGCCGATACCGCCCTCAAGACCGCAGATGCAGGTTACCTTACAAGACGTCTGGTTGACGTATCCCACGATGTTATCATCACCGAGGAAGATTGCGGCACCCTCCGTGGTCTTGTGGCTACCGCCATCAAGAACAAGGACGAGGTCGTTGAGTCACTCGGCGAGCGTATCCTGGGACGTACTTCCGTACACGATATATTCAATCCTCTTACCGGTGAGCTCATCATTAAGGCCGGCGAGGAAATCCGCGAGAAAGATGCAGACCTTATCAACTCTCTGCCTATCGAGCAGGTAGAAATCCGTTCCGTACTCACTTGCGAGTCCCGCAAGGGTGTTTGCGCCAAGTGCTATGGCCGTAACCTTGCTACCAGCCGCATGGTCGAGAAGGGAGAGGTTGTGGGCGTTATCGCCGCACAGTCCATCGGTGAGCCTGGTACCCAGCTTACACTGCGTACCTTCCACGTCGGTGGTACCGCTTCTTCTACTGCAGCTGATTCTTCAATCGAGTCCAAGTACAATGGTAAGCTCCATTACGACGAGCTCCGTACCATCGAAAAGGATACCGAGGAAGGCAAGCAGCTCATCGTGGTCAGCCGTTCTACAGAGCTCAAGATTGTGGACGAGAACACTGGTATCACCTTCTCTCAGTACGATGTGCCTTACGGTGCAAGACTGTACAAGAAGGATGGTGACAGCGTAGTCAAGGGCGACCTTATCTGCGAGTGGGATGCTTACAACGCTACCACTATCGTAGAAATCGCCGGTACCGTACGCTTCGACAACATGCAGGAGGATGTTACCTTCCGCAGCGAGGCTTCCGACGGTATGTCCGCAAGCCGTGACAAGGTGGTTATCGAGTCCCGTAACAAGGCTATGAACCCGTCACTGCTTATCGTTGACGCAGCCGGCAAGGTACTCAAGCAGTACAACCTGCCTGTAGGCGCACACGTAACCGTAGAGGACGGCAGCGAGGTCAAGATTGGTGATACCATCATCAAGATCCCTCGTGCCATCGGCAAGGCATCCGATATTACCGGTGGTCTGCCCCGAGTTACAGAGCTCTTCGAGGCCCGTAATCCTTCTAACCCTGCCATTATCTCCGAGATTAACGGTGAGGTTATCATGGGTAAGGTCAAGAGAGGTAACCGTGAGATTATCGTACGTCACCGCAGCGGCATAGAGAAGCACTATCTTGTACCTCTGACCAAGCAGATTCTGGTTCAGGAGAACGACTACGTAAGGGCCGGTGCAAGGCTCTCCGACGGTGGTATCTCCCCTACCGATATCCTGAATGTACTTGGCCCTGTAAAGGCTCAGGAATACATCGTGAACGAGGTTCAGGCTGTATACCGTCTGCAGGGTGTGAAGATCAACGACAAGCACTTCGAGATTATCGTACGCCAGATGATGCGCAAGGTTCAGATCGGCAATCCTGGAGATACAGGCTTCCTGCCGGAGGAACTTGTGGACAAGTGGAAGTTCATGGATACCAACGACGAGATCTACGGCAAGTACTATGTGCTTGACGCCGGAGATTCTCAGAAGTACTATCCGGGCGACATCATTTCAGAGCACGACATGCGCGGAGAGAACGATTCTCTCAGCCGTCAGGGCCTGAAGGTGATGGCAGTCCGCGAGGCAGTTCCCGCAACCGCTTCACTGGTACTTCAGGGTATCACAAGGGCTGCGCTCAAGACAGACAGCTTCATCTCCGCCGCCTCCTTCCAGGAGACCACGAAGGTGCTCAGCGAGGCTGCAATCCGCGCACGCGTAGATAACCTTGAGGGTCTTAAGGAGAACGTTATCAGCGGTCACCTCATCCCTGCCGGAACAGGTCTTAAGGAATACCAGGATCTGGTTGTAGGCAGCAAGGAAGAGTACGAGCGCGAAATGAACGAGCTCTAAAGACTTCTAACTCATACTAAAAGATACCGGTTCTTTGACAGAGCCGGTATTTTTTTTCTGACAATTTGCATAAATCAGGAAAGAAGTCTATCTTTGCGATTAACTGCGGAAAAGTGTTGCACAACAACACATTTAAGCACTTAAAAATAGTTTATGGAGATTATAAGAGATATCATGGGACCCTTCCTCCGCTGGAAGGAATCACCCCGACGAAAGCCTATGCTACTGCTTGGAGCGCGTCAAATCGGTAAAACCTGGGCCGTTGAACGATTCGGAAAGGAGCGATACAAGCACTTCGTCAAGTTCGATCTGGATCGAAGCCCGGAGGTAATTGACGCTTTCCGCATTTCCAAGGAGCCTGATCGTATCATCAAAGAACTGCAGGCCTACAGTGATGCCCCGCTATTGCCGGGTGAAACACTCATCTTCCTGGACGAAATTCAGGAAAGCGAAGAAGCATTCAATTCGCTCAAGTATTTTTGCGAGGATGCGCCACAGTATCATATCATTGCAGCAGGTTCACTACTAGGAGTCGCTGTAAAACGTAAGCATATGAAAGTACCGGTAGGACAGGTAAACCGGATTGATATGTATCCCGCCACCTTCCGTGAGTTCCTCCGGATGGCTGATCCATCCACGTTTGATTATGTAGAGGGCATTACTTCTCCGCAACATCTTCCAACGGTCATCTTCAACAAACTGGCTTCCGAGTACCGACGCTACCAGATCTGCGGTGGAATGCCGGAGGCGGCATCCCTGATGCTTGACGGAGCTGGCATGGCAGATGTCGATGCGGCACTACAGGACATCCTGGCTTTGGACGAAGTAGACTTCTCAAAATATGCCGAACCTGCGGAGGTTACCCGCATCCGTGCCGTCTGGCATTCGCTCCCGGCACAGCTCAGCAAGGAAAACCGTAAGTTTATTTACAAGGTTATCCGCACAGGTGCGCGGGCCAAGGACTACGAGTCAGCCCTTACTTGGCTGGCCGATGCCGGTCTAGTCTACCAGATCTTCAATGTAACCAAGCCTGGCATCCCGCTAAGCGGATATGAAGACCGCGAGGCGTTCAAACTCTACGCTTGCGACTGTGGCCTGCTCCGCCGTTTGGCCGGGGTAAAGGCCGATGTCATCCAAAACCGCAATGCTGGTTACACGGAGTTCAAGGGCGCTATGGCAGAGAATGCCGTTCTTCAGGCTCTACTACCTCAGATTGGCCCAGACAAGCCCTTTTATTGGACCTCTGCAGGCCGAGCCGAGATTGAGTTTCTCATTGACGTGGCCAGCGAAGTAATCCCCGTTGAGGTCAAGGCCGAGGGCAACACCAATGGCCGCAGCCTGTCTATATATACACAGAAGTACTCACCCGCAAGGCGAATCCGAATTTCGATGAACAACCTTCAGGAGAACGGAGGCCTATACAGTATCCCCAATCCATTGGCCGACTGGGCAATAAGGTTCGCAGAAGCTAAATGAAAGGGAGACTTCGGAAATCGTTGCACTTATGAAACGGATAACCACATTATTTTTTATCACTTTAATTACACTTCTTTGCGCTTGTACATCGCAAGTGGCAAAGAAGTTAGACCAGATAGAAACTTACATCCGCCAACACCCGGACAGCGCCCTGGCCCAGCTACGCAGCATTGACACCAATAACCTTGACTCCAAAGCCCTTAAGGCTCATTATTCCTTGCTTTATTCCACCGCGTTAGACAAGAATTACATAGACACAACGGACGTCTCTGTAATTCAGCCTGCTGTCGATTACTACGACGATGGCGATATCGAGCACTATATCCAAACTTATTATTACCTTGGCCGTATCCAGCAAAATGCCGGAAATAATACAGCTGCGATGCTTTCGTATACAACAGCCTTAGATAATTCTACAAAATCAGAGGATTATTTGTTAAAAGGGATGCTGCATAGTATAATTGCGATTTTATATTCATCAGGATATAATTCAGAACAAGCACTATACCATGGGGAAAAGGCCTATTCTTGCTTTTTAAAAACGACAGACTCGCGTGCTCAATGGATTCAGTTAGGTGCTCTCGCTGACTACTATGGGAGGAACCGGAATATTACAGAAGCCGATAGCTTATACAAAAGGTATATGTCCATGGCTGTTTTAGACACCAATGTTTATGCAAAATCTTTATTCCAATATGCAAGAATGTTGGCATCTCGCAAACCGACATCACCAGAAAAAAGCATAGAGATATTTAATCTTGCTAAAACTAAATATAACGGGAAACCCAAGATTGAGGATTATTTTTTCTACGCATACGCATTGGAACAGATTAACAAAACATCTGAAGCAAATTACATACTAAATAAGTTTCAATCATTTAATTCAGCTTCTTCAAATTATTATAGATACCGCATCTTAAGAAGAAGGGGTAATCTCTCAGAGGCACTACCGTATTTGGAAGCAAGTGTTACGCGACAGGATTCAATAATAATTAGTAATTTACATCAATCTTTAGAATTTGTTCAAAAAGCATACTTTTCCCAAAAAGCCCAATTTGAGTCTGAAAGAAGAGAAGTAACCAAAACCCGCCTGTGGTTAATACTAACTCTAATTACGATGCTCATTTGTGTCATTTTAGCCACATGGTATAGAACGAGACAAAACCTTCTGGATAAATTAGAGAGAATCAACTCTTTAAAAGAAGACGCAGAAAAACAGCTATTATTATTAAATGATAGCGAAGAAAAAGATAATATCATCCGCAAGGATTATTTATCAAAATATAAAAATCATTATCAGCTATTGAATAATTTGTGCGCTGCTTATCTTTCACCCGCAAGGATTGATCCAAAAGAAAAAATATTTAGAGAAGTGGAAACAATACTAAAAGATATAGCTGACGATAAAGAGCATCCATCAAGAGCAGAGATTATTGTTAATAAAGAGCAGGATAATCTATTACTAAGGCTTCGTGAAGATTTTCCTTCATTCTCAGAGAATGATTTTAAATTAATTGCGTTATCCATTATGGGGTTTGAAGCAAAAACCATTTCTTTATTGATGAATTATACAGTAAAAACCGTGTATGGCAAAAGAGATCGGATTAAGCGGAGAATAGCATCCTCTAAAGTCAAAGCGAGACAAGAATACCTCTCATTTCTAAGCTAAAAATGAAGGGTTTATACTAAGTGTAGAAAACAAGCCTCTTATCCACCCACAAACAGCTACATATCAATTACTTATAAAGAGTGGTGTAGAAATCGAAGAATACACATATTGAACTATTAGATAGTAATTTTGCGATACTAAAAATCAATTTTATGTATCGCATTTTTTTCCTTTATTTCTTGCCTTGTTTTTTATAGGCATACCGTTATCCGCCCAAGAACCAGATGGCTATCACAGTACCAAAGTACAGTATTTCGCGGACTATCAGTGGATGGAATATCTCGGAAATGGAGAATATATGCCAATCGATCGGTACTTACACGAAGTTACATATAGTTCCCCGACACTTCAGGAAATATATATGAATTGGGGCTGGGGTGGTAATTATGACAATGTCGCCTATTCCCCATCTGGGGTTTGGGAAGCTGGTGGACATAATTATAGTCAAGATAAAAAAATTATATATAACTTTGCGATTAGCCAATAATTTTTATAAACACATGATTTTACCCTTATGCACAAATTACTATTAACCCTATTTGCAATATTTGCACTAAACACCTTCTCTTCTTTTGGACAGGATGGACTCTTTGGTGTAGCAGGAGTTAAAATGCAACAAGATAACAATAAACGTTTTTCTCTTAAACAGGATGACGTTAAGAGTCTTGGCTTATATGTTGGTGCCGGAAAAGAGTTCAACTTACTTACATGGCTTTCAGTTTCTCCAATTGCAACCGTTACTTGTTCGCGTATGACCAATGATGGCTATATGCCTAAGGCCAAAAACTCCTTGTCTCTCGATTTCCAAGTAATCGCACCTGTCAGCTTCAAAATTCCGCTGAAAAACGAAGATCGATATTTCTATATAGGTGCCGGCCCGTCCATTACTCTTGCCGCTTTAGATGACAGATCGGACATTAAGCATTTCTATAGTGGCATTGCATTTAGGCTTGGGGCCGATATCAGCGATAAACTGTACTTTGGTGCCGATGCCAACTTTGGGCTAAACAGCAGGATAAAATATGCCGACGTATTTACGTCATATATATCCGTTGGAATTGCCTGGAAGTTCTAGCTAAGGAATATTACAAAAAATACCGGTTCTTGCAGAGAGCCGGTATTTTTTGTATATTTGTAGGATAGAAAAGAGAAAGACTATGAGACCTTTGTTTCTGACAAATACACTTTCGCACAAGAAGGAACTTTTCAAGCCGATAAACCCCGGAATGGTGGGTATGTACGTATGCGGACCGACCGTTTACGGCGATGCTCATCTTGGCCACGCGCGCCCCGGCGTCACCTATGACGTACTGGCCCGCCTGCTGCGCCACCTTGGCTACAAGGTTCGCTATGTGCGCAATATTACCGATGTGGGCCACCTGGAGCACGATGCCGATGAAGGAGAGGACAAGATCCTTAAAAAGGCCCGCCTGGAGCAGTTGGAGCCCATGGAGGTCGTGCAAAAGTGCACCCTACTCTACCACGAGGCCATGCGCCAGCTTAACGTGGCTCCGCCTTCCATCGAGCCCCGCGCATCAGGTCACATCATTGAACAGATAGAAACCATCAAGAAGATAATCAAAGCCGGCTACGCCTACGAAAGCAACGGCTCCATCTACTTTGATGTAGCAAAATACAACCAGGAGCACCACTACGGCATTCTTTCCGGACGTAATTTGGACGATACCCTGGAAGGCACCCGCAACCTTGACGGACAAAGCGACAAACGCGCTCCGTATGACTTCGCGCTTTGGAAAAAAGCTGAGCCTCAGCACATTATGCGCTGGCCTTCACCTTGGGGCGACGGCTTCCCGGGCTGGCACCTCGAGTGCTCTACCATGAGCGAGAAGTATCTTGGCGAGACCTTCGACATCCACGGAGGCGGAATGGACCTTATGTTCCCCCACCACGAGTGCGAGATTGCCCAGAACGTAGCTTCACGCGGCACCGACGGCGTACACTACTGGGTGCACAACAACATGATTACCATCGGCGGGCAGAAGATGGGCAAGTCCCTTGGCAACTTCATTACCCTGCCGGAGCTCTTTGCAGGCGCTCACCCCAAGCTGGAAAGGGCCTACAGCCCTATGACGGTGCGTTTCTTCATACTTCAGGCCCACTACCGCAGCACTCTGGACTTCTCTAACGAAGCCCTTCAGGCTGCAGAAAAAGGCCTCAAGAGGGTGATGCAGGCATACCGCGACCTTTGCTCTCTTGCCGGTGTGAAGCCCATAGATCTGGCTTATGGCCAGATGATAGGCACCATCGCCCCTGAGGGCCGCCCGGAAGGCGTTTCAGACGCTGTTGCAGCCATCATCGACGATGTATATACCGCGCTGTGCGACGACCTTAACACCCCTATCGCCCTTGCCCGCATTTTCGATGCCGTCAAGCTTATCAACTCTGCCAAGGAAGGCAAGGAGAAGCTGGCCGATGCAGACCTTAAGGCACTTGCACAGCTCTTCGGAGACACCGTAATCGGTGTTATGGGTCTTAAGGACGATGCCGCAGGCGAGGAAGGTTCCGGCCAGAAGGTTATCGCAGGCCTTATGGAGATGGTTCTGGAAGAGCGCGCAGAGGCCAAGGCCGCTAAGGACTGGCCGCGCAGCGACGCCATCCGCGACAAACTTAAAGAGCTTGGCATAACCGTGAAGGACACCAAGAACGGCGCCGAGTGGACAATAGAATAGCAGCCTTATGAAGTTTATATCCTGGAACGTAAACGGCCTGAGGGCCGTCGCAGGCAAGGGTTTTGCCGATATCTTCAAAGAACTGGACGCAGATTTCTTCTGCATTCAGGAAACAAAGATGCAGGAAGGCCAGCTGGACCTGGAGTTCCCTGGATATACTTCTTTTTGGAACTACGCAGAGAAAAAGGGCTATTCCGGAACAGCCATCTACAGTAAGCACGAGCCCCTTTCTGTCAGCTACGGAATTGGTATTCCGGAGCACGACACAGAGGGCCGCGTGATTACGCTTGAAATGCCGGAATTCTACCTTGTGTGCGTGTACGTGCCCAATTCCCAGGACGGGCTCAAGCGCCTCGATTACAGGATGACCTGGGAGGATGACTTCCGCGCTTACCTTACCGGGCTTGCAGCCCGTAAGGGCGTCATCGTGTGCGGAGACCTTAACGTAGCCCACGAGGAGATAGACCTTAAGAATCCGTCTACCAACCACAATAATGCCGGCTTTACAGACCAGGAGCGCGAAAAGTTCAGCGCCTTGCTGGCCAGCGGCTTCACGGATTCCTGGCGCAGCCTTAACCCTGGCGTAGCCAAGTATTCCTGGTGGAGCTACCGATTCCAGGCCCGCGCTAAGGGTGTCGGCTGGCGCATAGACTACTTCCTGGTCTCTGATTCGCTTAAATCCCGCATCAAAGGCGCAGAAATCCACAATGAAGTCTTCGGCTCCGACCATTGCCCGGTTGAACTTGATATATGAAACAGTTTTTTTCAGTAATATTAGCTTTTACAATGGCAATATCGGCATTGGGTCAGGACATTGACTCCATGATTGGAGGGATGTCCAGAAGGGAGAAGATTGCGCAGATTATAATTGTAGCCGTTGACACCCAGGACAGACCAGAGCGCCGTGCTTCCCATGAAGAAGCTATCCGACAGGGCCTTGGCGGCGTTATCGTAATGGACGACGTGCTTGCGCCCTGCATGGAAATGCTGAATCATTATCAGGCCGCAGCCAGGATTCCCCTACTTGTAAGCATCGACGGAGAATGGGGTGCCTCCATGCGCTTCTACGAATACGCATCCTTCCCCAAGGCCATGCAGATGGGCGCACTGCCAAGCGAAGACCTTGTGTATCAGGCCGGTAAAGCAGTTGGCGAAGAACTTTCGCAGATTAAAATCTTTGCCGATTATGCCCCGGATATAGATATCAACAACAATCCCAACAACCCTGTAATCGGTGTCCGCTCCTTTGGAGAAGACCGCGAAAAAGTTGCCATCTACGGCAGCGCATTCATGCGCGGAATGAAGGATGCCGGCGTCGCAGGATCGGCCAAACACTTCCCCGGACACGGAGATACCGACGTAGACTCCCATAAAGGCCTTCCCGTGCTTACCTTCGACCGTAAACGCCTGGATTCCTTAGAGTTACATCCGTTCCGCCAGCTTATCGCCGACGGTGTGGACATGGTAATGGTAGGCCATCTTAGCGTACCTGCGCTTGACCCGACAGGCACTCCGGCATCCATTTCAGAGCCTATTATTACAGGCCTTCTGCGTAATGAAATGGGATTCAAAGGAATAATAATTACCGATGCCCTTGGAATGAATGGCGTAGCAACCGATTATGGTGACGCCTCCGTAGCCGCATACAAGGCCGGGGCGGACATACTGCTTATGCCGCAGGACGCACTCAAGACCATCGATGATCTTGATGCCCTGTTTGCCGATGGTACTCTGGACGAGGCCGGGCTCGATGCCCGCGTACGCAAGGTACTGGAGCTTAAGGCCTGCCGCGGAATGCTGAAGCCGGATTACAACCGCTTCGTAGACCCGTCAGAAGCCATCAGGAGCTCCTACAGGCCGCAGACTGAGGCTCTGATCCAGAAGATATCCGACGAATCGATGACGGTTGTCTGCGGCGCAGAAAGGCTACCGCTAAAGGCCGGCAGAACCGCATACGTAGCAATTAATGCCGCTACTGAGCAGAGCGAAGAGTTCTTTTTGGAGCTTGGCAAACAGTACTTCCCTGCCGATCGTTTCCGTCTGGACGGAGACTTTGGTCAGGCAGAGGTTGACGCGCTTTGCGAAAAGCTCAAGGGCTACGACCAGGTTATCATCGGCTTCCATAGCGGAGAGCCTGTCAGACGGTCCGGCGGCCCCAGAAGGGAAAGCCTTATATCGCCGGAGCAGTTCAAGGCTGTATCGGCATTGACAAAAGAGATTAAGAATGTGACTGGCGTTTTGTTTGCCAATCCATATAGACTGATAGATTTGCAGGGATGGAAAGATTTCAGTATCTTTATCGTAGCTTATTCAGATACTGCATTCAACAACCGGGCCGCAGCACGCGCCATTGCTAAAGGAGGCGCCAAAGGAAAGCTGCCCGTTAGTATAGAGAACTAATTTAATCTTCCATACTATGAACAATTCTTACGACCCTAATCAGCCGGCTCCTCAGGCACCGCAGGCGCCCCAGCAGCCTGTTCAGACTCCTCCACAGTACCAGCCTCAGTATCAGCCTCAGGCTCCTCAGCAGGTTCCGCCGCAGCAGCCTCAATACCAGCCGCAAGCACCTCAGCAGCCTCAGCAGCCTCAACAGCCTGTTCAGGCTCCTCCGCAGAGACCCCAGAGACCGCAAAAGCCCGTGCCTCCGCAGAGACCGGTAGCACCTCAGCAGGTTCCTCCTCAGTATCAGGCACCCCAATACCAGCAGCCGGTATATCAACAGCCAGCATATCAGCAGCCCGCTCCTCAGTACCAGCAGCCGGTGCCTCAGGCACCCAAGGAGCCCAAAGCAAAGGGTTCAGATGGCGCAATCCTGACCTTCGCCATCATACTCTTTGTTACCGCAGCCATCATGGCCATACTCCAGCTGGTATCATTCTCAGAAACAATCCAGAAGATTTACGGAATTGTAGCAATCGTTCAGGCCTGCGCCTTCCTGCTCATACCATTTGGCATCAAGAAGGGCGCGATAAAGGCCGTCGCCTTCATCTTCATCTTCCTGGTAGTCGCCTGGTGGATACTCAATTACCTTAGCTACTTTGGAATAAACATCTTCTAAAGTACCGCCAGATTTAAGAGCGGCGACACAAAATCGCTATATTGTGGGCGTCCATGTCTGTTTTTACAGCCAGGGACGTCACATTTTTCAGGGAAACGTGTCGCCGCACCCCCTGAAAATCGCTAGCGACGCCCGCTTTCCCAGCAAAACGTGTCGCCGCCGAAGCCTCACCTATATGATATCCGGAGCTAGAATCCTTTGGATCTGCTTTTTGGAGGCTCCCCATCGCTTGTGGGAAGTGGTAGCAAGAACGCGCAACTCTGCCTTAGTCAGATCCTCTACTTTATCTACCCCTTGCAGTCTGCAGTATTCCGTGATTTTAGAAAGAAGGGCGCTGTCTGTGTAGGTGTTCTTCTCTATAGCCTCTATCTTGGCTTCCTCGTCCTGCTCCAAGTTCCACTTGGATACCAATCGGAAGAAATCACTGGATTTGCCGAATGCCCGTTCAACGCGCCGGAAGTTACACCAGGAAACCGGACTGAACATATCATCGAATACGGTATATGAGTCAGGCAGTGTTATGCGCGTTTTCAAAATTTCCCGGGCTTTCCTAATTCCATAGGTCTTAAGGGGAATACCTCTGAAATACTCCACTCTGGGGTTGAAATAAAGGTAGGCTGAACTCCAGTTATAGCTGTATGGGGAGTCAATTCCGGCCGCAAAAGGATTTCGCAGTATATACGCGACAACTGTTTTAAAGTCCTCTTCCCCTTTTATAACTCTAAGGTTCGCTTTGAATTCCGTTAAATCGACATTGACAACCTCGGTCTCGCTCTTTGATAAATACCAGCCATACATCGTCTTAAGCTGCCGGAAGAATGCCAGGATAGATTCTTCCTCTCCACTCACAAGCAGGTGGATATGGTTGTCCATCAGGCAATACGCATAGATTACCACGTTATATTCTACCCTGTAAATTGCCAGGCGGTTTAGAAAGAAGATTCTGTCAGAATCATTCCTGAACAACTGACACTTTTTAAGTGCCGTTGTGTATAGATGGTAGTATTTCTCCATTTCTGGTCTTACTATTATTTTTACACATTTGGCCCATTTCTATGAGGCCCAAATGCAATCTTAGTGATTATTCCCGAAACGGATGATAAGATTTAACAAATTGACGTTTTTTAATATTTTCGAATGATAAGATTTATAAATCTTTATATTCAACTCAAGCCACAAATTCCCTTTTGGGAAAAACACTTGAAGGGAGCGGCGACACAAAAGTGGGCAAAAGTGGGCGTCGCCGGTGAAAAATGGCCCCGGCGGCGTCACAATCTGCCGGGAAACGTGTCGCCGCACTCCCTAAAATTCACCAGCGACGCCCGCTTTCCCAGCAAAACGTGTCGCTGCACTGACTATTTTCTGAAGGTTTCGTGAAGGTAGCTGACGCCGCCGCAGATAATCTGGGCCAGGGCCTGGGATTCGTGGGAAAGAACGGCGAAGATGATGCCGGTTTCCATAGGGATGCCGTAGATGCTGCTTAGAGCTACGGTAATGAGGTAATGGTAAGCGCCGAATCCGCCGGGAACGGGAATAACTGAGCTGATGGAGCCAACAGACATCAGGAACAGGGCGTCAAGAGCATCAAGGCTTTCGAAGCCAAGACCGGCACCGCTCAGCGCGCCAATAATAGTTGCGCTGGTAGCCCAATAAGACAGCCACAGCATAACCGTAAGCATAAGGAACCTGCCAATGGAGGGCATCTTGAAGCTATCCCTGATACCGGTGAAAATGCCTCGGGCAAAGTCCCACAATTTACCCAGAATCTTGTTCTTGTCGTGGAACAGATAGCAAAGCAGGGCAAAAAGGGCACCGACACCTGCCACTATCAGTAGAATGTAGGTTGAAGAGAAGTTGATACTTTCAAGCTTATCCGTAAAGAATGTTCCCCAACGCTCTTTGAAGGCGATAAAAATGCCCACAAGAATCAGTATCATAACTACGGTGTCCCACAGTCTGTCTACAAGAACGGTTCCTACCACTTTATCAAAACTGGCAAGCCTCTGCCCGTTGACATCTTTTGCCGAATGCCGGGTAACAATGCCGCAGCGGACAATCTCGCCGCCGCGAGGGATCACCATATTTATGATGTAGCTTATAGTTACCGCGTTGAAGGTGGTGAGCCTGGAAATTGAAGCGTCTATCGGCAGCAGGGTCTCACGCCAGCGTCGACTTCTTATCCAGAAGGAATAGATGCCGATAAGTATGGACAGGATAACATATTTCCAGTCGCAGTTGGCAAGACCATATTTAAATTGCTTCCAATCTATTCCCTTGAAAGTAATCCACAGCAGCATAGCTGCCAGCGCGGCTGACAGCGAATATTTAAGGATATTCCCGATTTTTTTGTCCATACGGATGCAAAAATAATCATTTCCATCGGAAGAAATCCGATAATAATCATTATTTTTGTTTTTTGGACCTACAAACACTAAGCGATATGAAATCCATTCTTGGAATTGGCAATGCCCTTACAGACATTCTGGCCGTCCTCCCGGACGATTCCCTTCTATCCAAATACCATCTGCCCAAGGGTAGCATGCAGCATGTAGACATGGAAACCGGAGACCGGATCTGGAATGCACTCAAAGAGATCGGTGTTAAATATGTGCCCGGCGGATCTGCTGCCAATACCATAACCTGCACCTCCATCTTTGGCATGCCATCCGGATACATCGGCAAAATTGGTAATGACGAGCTTGGAAACCTGTTCAAGAGTACCATGGAGCAGTTTGGCGTTAAGACTACCATGCTTTACGGCACAAAATCCAGCGGTCGCTGCATGGTTTTCATTTCCGGTGCAAATGCAGAAAGGACCTTTGCAGATTATATGGGTTCCGCCCTTGAGATGGGCCCGGATGATCTTAAGCCGGAATACTTCCAGGGCTACGATTACTTCCATATCGAGGGTTATCTTGTTCAGAACCAGGATCTTATCTCTACGGCTGTGCAGATGGCCAAGGAGGCGGGCTGTATCATTTCCATCGATATGGCATCCTATAATGTGGTAGAGTCCAATGAGGCCTTCCTTCACAATCTGGTAGACAAGTATGTGGATATTGTCTTTGCCAACGAGACAGAGGCCAAGGCTTTTACCAAGCTTGAACCCCGCAAAGCTCTTGAGGAGCTCAGCCATCACTGCAAGATAGCCGTTGTGAAGGTTGGCAAGGAGGGGTCCATGGTTCAGTGCGGCGACGAGTATCACTTCATAGAGCCCTGGCCGGCAGAGGCAATCGACGCGACCGGTGCAGGCGACACCTATGCGGCAGGATTCTTGTATGCACATGCCCTTGGAATGCCGCTGCGTGTGTGTGGAGAGATTGGTTCAATTATCGCGGCCAAGGTGGTGGAGGTCATTGGAACCAAGATAGATATCCCCAGATGGAGGGATGCTAAGCTGGAGATCAAGGAATTGATTGCGGCAAACGAAAAATAGAAATGGTATTTAAAGACGCTTTCAGGAACAGTGTCCTGAGTAAATACAGGAGCACAGTACCGACATCCATACTGCCTTTAAGCAAAATCCGCACGGCTGTTGCGTTCATTGACGTGGAAGACCAGTCATTTAACGAATGCAAGGACGCGCTGATGGCCTTTTTCCGTGCAAATGGCATCAAGGGAGAGATTTTCTTCCTGGACTTCCGCAAGATTGTCAGCGGAGAGCGCCTTATTACCAGCATTACCAATACCATTCTTAAAAAGGATTTGAACTGGTATGGTAAACCGTCCGACGAGAAATTGGCTGTCCTGGACAAAATCCCGGAGCCCGATGTACTCATTTCACTTCTTCCCGGGGATGATTTCACGGCGGAATTCGTTGCCAGCTACTGCAAGGCTAAGTTCAAGATTGGCCGCATCCGCCTTCCTGGCAGCATCTTTGACCTTGTTGTTGCCGATCCTGCTGGGAAAACTCTTTCCCAGGCAGAGAGCTTCGAGGCCATGAAAAACCTTATCAATAAGATTCAATAAGACGATAATTAAATGAGTATCAAACCATTTCTGGAGGATATAGGCAATGCTGTAAAGGGCTTTGCTATGGGTGCTGCTAACGTTATTCCGGGTGTGAGCGGTGGAACTATTGCTCTTATTACCGGAATCTTCGGCCGTATTATCGGTGCTTTGAATTCGCTTGCGAGTGTTTCTACTTGGAGGCTGCTTTTCAAGGGGCGCTTCAAGGAATTTGCCACTGCTATTGATGGCCGATTCCTGCTTGCTGTTGGCATTGGAATGGTGCTTAGCGTGTTCTCGCTGGCCAAGCTCATGACTATCGTATTGGATAAGTATCCTGTTCAGACGTGGGCTTTCTTCTTTGGTATGATTGCGGCGTCTGCGGTTTATATGCTGGCGGAGATTAAGGGCTGGAAGGTTTCTTATGTAATCTGGATGGCTTTGGGTATTGCTTTTGGCGTTATTTTGTTCACCGTTTCGCCGGCTACTACTACCGATGATCTCTGGTTTATCTTCATTTGTGGTGCTATTGCTATTTGCACTATGATTCTGCCTGGTGTTTCCGGTAGCTTCATCCTTTTGCTCCTTGGTAAGTATGAGTATATTATGGGCGCTATCAGCAACCTTAATGGTCCTGTTCTGGCGGCTTTCGGCCTGGGCTGTGTCATAGGTCTGGCGGCTTTCTCCAAGGTGCTTCATTGGCTTTTGGAGAGGTGGCAGCAGCAGACTATGTTGGTGCTGATTGGCTTTGTTATGGGCTCGCTTATTAAGGTTTGGCCTTGGAGTGCGGAGTCTCTTCAGAAGGCTGCCGATGCTGCTGTTGGGCCTGTCGGCCCGATGATTGTTCCGGGCATCATCTGGATAGTGATTGGCATCGTTGCTGTAATAATCCTTGAACTCGCTGGCCGCGCTACCAAGAATTAGCCATAGGGACCCTCTCCGTCATTGCCGACTTGATCGGCAATCTCACCCTCGATTCAACTGACGTCTAAGCTAGGCGGCGACACGTTTTGCTGGGAAAGCGGGCGTCGCTGGTGAATTTTAGGGGGTGCGGCGACACGTTTCCCTGAAAAATGTGACGTCCCTGGCTGTAAAAACAGACAGGGACGCCCACAATATAGCGATTTTGTGTCGCCGCTCCCATAACACTTTCCGTCATTTCCGACCGTCCCCTTGCTGCCATAATCGGACGTGCCATTTTCCGTCATTGCCGACCTGATCGGCAATCTCATTATTGCATCGATAATAATGTTATAACATTGAAAATAAATTTGTTTTAACAAAAGCAAGTGTTTATATTTGCGGAAAACAAGTTTATTATGACATCGACTATTATCAAGATCGGCAATAGTAAGGGAGTTATTATTCCGGCATCAATACTAAAAAAAGTGGCATTGTCCGAGCGTGATAACGTGAAGTTCAGCGTTAAAGACAACACTATCATTATGGAAAAAGAGGACGTGTTTACGGGACCTTTCACCGGGCCGTTTGCTGCGCTTAAGGCGCCCGATGACGTATGGGGTGGCCCGGACACAGACGCCGCCGAGGTTGCAGCAGAGCTTAGGAAAGGATGGATAAACAAGGAGCTTGTAGAATGGTAGCGCGTAAATACATGTTGGACACCAACATTCTGATAGCCATGTTTAAAGGCCAGCATCAGATTCAGGAACGGCTTGTCCACGAAGGCTTTGAGAAATGCATCGTTTCTGACATGTCTCTTTCAGAACTGTATTACGGGGCATACAAAAGCGGGAATCAAAATCAACTTATGCAGGTTGATTTTGTAAAGAGGAACTTTGAGATTGCACACGCATCCTACTCCATTGAAACATTTGCCAAACTAAGGGCCATGTTGGAGTTAAAGGGAGAACGACTGTTAGAGATTGACCTTATGATTGCCAGCTCCGCCCTGGATAACAACTACATCCTGGTCACAAACAACGTGAAGCATTTCTCCAGAATTCCCAATCTGGAGGTACGCGACTGGTTCGAAGAACACAGCCGCCAGATTACTGCAGAAAAATATCTGTCTTTCAGGTAGTTAAAGCAGAATGTCTTCTACCTTAAGCTTCGGAACGTAGTGAACACCTTCTTTTCGGTAATAGTTGAGATCTTCGCCGGCGTTAACGGGCTTCAGGAAGATAGATTCCGCGCCCTTGCCGATGGCTATTACGGCCAGCGGCTTAAGCGGCAGGTCCAGAGCCTCCTGCAGTTTTTCCGGATTGAAATTCAGGATAAAAATCCCGTTCAGTCCCTTCTCTACGGCCTTTAAGAGCATGCTCTGTGCGGCGATTCCAAGGTCTATGTCAATAACCTTGTTTTCAGGCGCAACTGAACAGGCCACTATAAACGCACGTGGTTCAGTGCCGGGCTTGGGCAGATGCTCTTCCGGCAGCGCGGCACCAAGCTTAATCAGCGGCAGTACCTTGTCCGACTCCTCGGCCGTTACAAGTTTATAACGCAGCTGCTGGCGGTTCTGACCGGAACCGCAAAGAGTCGAAGCCGCAACAAGTTCCGTAAGCTCATCCCTGGAAACAACACGCGACGGATCATAACCGCGATAACTGCGGTTTCGTTTCAGCAGGGTATCCACGGACAGGTTTACCCGCTTGATTACCTTAACGTTCCGCTTGTTTTGCAGCTGCTCGAACTTATTCTCAAGATAATTATCGGCCATCAGTCTTCCTTGTTATAACAAACCATCGGCTTTAAGCTTTGACTGGACGCGGGATATGCGGTTAGCGATATCCGGGTGCGAAGAGAACAGATTGCTTACCAGGTCACTTGTCTTGGCGTTTCCACTGAGAGACTCAAGCTTCTGGAAGCTCTGCATCAGGCATTTAGGGTTCTTCCCGGCTGCCTTCAGGAAGTCATAAGCGAAATCGTCGGACTGAGTCTCCTGCTTGCGGGAATACTTTGCATTAATGGCAGCCTCGCCGATTGCCCCCCACTCAGACTGCGACAGCTGGCCGATGGTGCCCCCGACAGAGGCCAGTCCGGTGCGCGCCGCAGAGGCCATTATGGCATTCTGCATCTGCTTTCTGGTATGTTTCATTGCCACGTGGCCAATCTCATGGCCGATAACTCCAAGAATCTCGTCATCGGACATAAGGTCCATGAGGCCGCTGTAAACGCGAACGCTGCCGTCGGCGCAGGCAAATGCATTCACATCGTTGGTCTTGTATACCTTAAAGTTCAGGGGCACGCCGTCTACATTGGTCAGACCGCTGGTTATACGGCGGAGCCTCTTAGTATAAGCATCACTCTCCGGGAGGACCGCACTCTGTGCGTCCAGTTGCGTGATGTATTCAGCCACGTATGCACGTACGTCAGAGTCACTTATTGTCATTGCCTGGGCGGCCTGCATGCCACCCTGAAGAAGCGTTGTAGTGTTAAGGTTGGCGCAGGATACGCTTGCCATCATGGCTGCCGACAAAACCGGGATAATGAATCTGCATTTCATAGATTTAGTGTTTCTTAACTACAAATATAAGGGATTTTAAAAAAATGTAGTATCTTTGCAATCCCTTTTCAGGAAGGAAGGACGGTTCCGTAGCTCAGCTGGATAGAGCAACAGCCTTCTAAGCTGTGGGTCT
>CAMVFZ010000019.1 GCA_947166905.1 uncultured Prevotellaceae bacterium
ACAACTGTGTTTGGAAAAACCGTCGAAAAACAGTACCTTTACGCAGAAGGAAGAACCGCTTTATGAAAAGACGAACAAACATAGCGTTTTCCTATAGGTGGTACATAAGGGATAACCTTGGCAGTAATTGCGCTATTATGGACGCCAGCGGAAACCTTAGTAATTACAAAAGCTACTACCCTTATGGTCGTGAGATGGATATGGATCCTCCGGTATATGGCGGAATCCCGTTCGAGGGCTTGTCCCCGGCCGGAAATACGTTTTGGTTTAGCGGCAAGGAGTTCGTTACCCAGGGCAACATTAACTGGTACGACTTTGGTTCTCGCTGGTACGATCCCTACAAAATCCGTTGGACGACACCCGACCCTCTTGCCGAGAAATACTACAGCATTAGCCCCTATGTCTACTGCGCAGCTAATCCAGTGAATCTGGTGGATCCGGAAGGAGAAGATGTAAAACCCAAAGGAGATGAAGAACTTTCTATGATTCGCAATACCCTGCCTCCCGAAGCAAGACAATTCGTTCAACTTGATGAAAATGGGTTAATTGACCGTGATATATTAAAACACTATCATGGCATTAGTTGGAACTATGAAAGCCTTAGAACTTTGGTTAATACTAACGTAATGACAATCGTTACACTTGATAATAAGTTTGATTATGTTGATAAAATGGGGAAAGGTGGAACACATTTTATGTCATATGAGTCTGCTGATCCCGACTTTATGGACACACATTTTGAAACAGCAGGTGTTACTACAGGAGAATCCGGATTTTTGGGTAAAGCTTTGTTCCCGGACCGAAATGGCTACGAGAATTCACCCTCCGATAATATGGAAATTATTATCAACAAAAGCCTCTCTCCTCTTGGCGCGGCTGAAACATTCAGTCATGAGGCCTACGGGCATGCAGTATTATATATTTTAACCAATAAAAGTCACGAGGCTGCATCTCATCATTTTAAGGGGGCGGTTGATACTAATCGGATATTAATAATAAGAATCATTACTGCAAGAAAAGAAACGGTTAATAATATGAAATAGTATGAAAATTCTTTGTGCTATATTAATTCAACTATCAATTCCTATTCTTGTTGCGGCTGATAGCTATTCTACCAGAATAGAGCAATACGCTTATAAGGTTACTTCTTCTACAGATGAAGAAGTGTGCTACTATGTAACAGAATACATTATTAGCAATAACACTTCAATGCCCATTTTTACCTGGTTCGATTTGGACGGTCGAATCGGTGAGAATATAGAGAAAAGAATAAAACGCTACTTCTTTAAACCAAAGCATGATTTGTCATTATTCGGATTAATGACAGACAATGTTGTTGGCGTGGATTGGGATAAGCCTATAGTGGGTTTAAATTTTATCAAAAAAATTGAGCCTAATAGACAATTCTCTTTTGTTTTTTTGTCAAAAGAAGGGTATTTAGAGGAAGAATACTTCAATAAGACAATTACTATTACGGAAATACATAGTATTAATCGACTGGTAGACATCATTGATGAAAGGTATCTTTTTCATCAGGATAAAATTGTGATAAATAAAAACGAGTTAAATGAATAAACATATAACTTAGATTTTATCCTTGTATTGCAAAGACGGTTAATTGTAGGATTTCAGCCCGGAGCAATTCGCTCCGGGCTTTTCTGAATAATCTGCTATGAAAAACCCTATTGAAAAACGCCGCCGCAGTTACTGCAATAAACTCAAATCGGCAAGAACGATGGCGGCCATTGCCTCTACGATGGGAGGGGTGCGCAGGGCGAAGCAGACGTCGTGGCGGCCGGGAATCTCAAGACCAGTCATCCTACCCTCTGCAAAATTGAAGGTATTCTGCCTTTTAGCTATACTAGACGTGGGTTTGAAGGCCACGCGGAAGACAAGGTCACAACCGTTAGTGATGCCGCCGTTCACGCCACCTGCCCCGTTCTTAACCGGTTTTGCCCAGCCGTTGCCAGTAGGAGTAAATGGGTCGTTATGCTCCGATCCGCGCATCCTGGCGGCCTTAAAACCGTCACCGAACTCTATGCCGCGAACGCCCGGGATAGAGAATACCGCATGGCTGACCAGAGCCTCAACACTGTCAAAGAATGGCTCTCCCAGACCTGCAGGAACGTCTTTCACAACACATTCAACTACGCCACCAAGGGAATCGCCATCCGCCTTGGCCTTGGCAAGAATATCCTTCCACGCACTGTCACGCTCCTCTATTCCGCCGTCCGGAAGGGCTTCTTCCTGATGTGAACGGCCGATACCGCCGACTTCGACAAGCGATGCCTGTACCGTGCAGGCGAGCATCTTCTTGGCCACCACACCAGCAGCAACTATAGGCAGGGTAAGACGGCCTGAGAAATGGCCGCTACCGGCCGGATCATTGAAATCCAGATATTTGATTGATGCTGTAAAATCTGCGTGACCGGGGCGCGGAGTATCTTTAAACAACTGATAGTCATTCGATTCTGTATCGTTGTTCACAAAGAGGATAGTCAACGGAGCACCAGTGGTTCGACCCTTGTACACACCGCTTAGAATCTCTGGAATATCGTCTTCGCGACGCTCCGTAGTGCCATAAGCACCGGGGGCGCGACGGTGGATATCGGTCTTGAAATCACTTACGGAAAGGGGAAGACCGGGACGGACACCATCAATGACAACGCCTATTCCGCGTCCATGGGACTCGCCAAAAAGCGATACTCTGAATACTCTGCCGAATGTGTTCATTTTCCTGAAAATTTAAGGAAGGTTTGTGCAAAACCGGGGAAGGACTTGGCCATGCAGGCCTCGTCGTCAAGGATTATATGCGAATCGGCGCCAAGGCTGGCTACGGAAAGGGCCATGGCAATGCGGTGATCGCCATAAGTATTGTAGTTGCCGCCACGAAGCAGGTGTCCGCTGAGGATGCGGCTTTCAAGGCTGCGGCCTTCTACCTGCAGTTTGTCGCCACGCAGTCTTGCGCGAACGCCCATCTGGCCAAGCATTTCTACTATTACGCCGGGGCGGTTACTCTCTTTGGTTGCCAGGCGGGCTACACCAGTAATCGTGCTCTGACCCTGGCAGAAGGCCGCCAGGACAGAAATTATAGGGACAAGGTCCGGGCAATTGGTGGCGTCTACCTCAAAGCCGCGAAGCGGGCCGCGGACCACGTGAACTATTCCGCTTTCTTCTTCCTGGGATACGGCGGCGCCGGCCAGGGGGAGTATGTCCAAAATGGACAAATCGGCCTGTAATGACTTGGTGTCCAGACCTTTGACATCGGCCTTGCCGAAGATTGCGCCGGCTGTCATGAAGTTGGCGGCAGCGCTCCAGTCCGCCTCAAGGTTGACATCGGCCGCTCTGTATGAGCAACCGCCGGGGATGGTGAAAGTCATGGCCTCACAAAGGGACCAGTCCTGGGACTCGGCGAATTCTTCTCCGCCTTCCATCTCGCAGTCTACGTTTACCCCAAACTGGCGCATAATGTCCAGTGTCATAAAGATATAGGGAATGCTCTTGGGGTTGACCAGACGTACCGTACAGCCTTTTTTGCAAAGGGGTAGGGCTGCCAAAAGGCCGGAAACCAGCTGGGATCCACCACTGCCGTCGATTTCGACGGTGCCGGTACCGGTTAGGGTGCCTTCAACTGTAAGGGGAACGTTTTCGCCGTCAAGGCTAACACCAAAATTGCCCATCATGGCTTTTGCGCCGGGAAGGGGCCTGGTTAGCAGTGTTTTCTCTCCGGTAATCCTTATGGGAGTATTGCCAATGGCCGCCAAAAGCGGGATGCACATTCTTGTAAGGAAACCGGATTCTCCGGTATGCAGAGTGCCGATGCCAGCTTTGATCCTGCCGCCTGTTCCGTTTATTACCAGGACATCTCCGTCCTGACGAACTGTGGCCCCAAAGGCCTTGGCTACCGCAATGGCTGAGTCGTTGTCTCCGCAGGGGCTGAAGCCGGCAATGCGGGATTCACCTTCTGCTATGGCAGCCAGAATTATCGCCCGCTGGGCGCAGCTCTTTGAGCATCCAACCTCTATGGGCTCCTCGCCTACTTGGACAATTCCGGCAAGGGGGCCGTAAACAGCAGCAGTCATCTCTGCAAGTGGTAGCTGACCGGGCGCTGTAGCCTCATCGGCCGTAAGGCTTGCGAAGCTGAATGGCGCCCCGTACTTAAGGCAGTCTACGCGGGACTGACGGCCGGCATCGCCCATGCAGAAGGCTATCAGATTCTCCGGGGAATATTGCTCATAAAGCTTCTGAACCTTGGCAATATCGGCCTCACGCGTTGCTGTAGTTGCGATTTTAACTATATCTGCGCCAAGATGAAGGCACTTGTCCACAACGGCGGCCAGGGCACGCGTCGAGTCCGTTCCCTCATAGTCGTGGAAGGAGCGGATTAGCAGGGTGCCGGCTTCACGGGCCTCGCGACGCAGGCGTTTGCACATCATTGCAGGGGCGTCGATGTCAAGGTCCAGATAAGCTGCGCCGGCGTTAATGGCCGTGAGTAGCTTGGACTCAGCATCGGCCGCACGGGACGGATCGTCCAGCATGTATGTTGCCACCAGGGGCTTGTCGATGCTTGAAAACAGGTCTTCCACATCCTCTACGGAAAGGTCGCAGGCGTCCAGGCGAATCTCTGCCATCTGGACGTCCGGCCGCTCCAGGATTGTGTAGAGCTGGTCTATATCTTTATTTTTTAGCGATACGCAAATCATATTCTTCTATTTGTCCGATGCCAACAGGAAGTATAAAACGGACTACACCGCCTGCGGCTTTCTTGTCCTGACGGACGAATTCTTCCAATTGTCCAACTTCTACGGGGCATTTTGTAGGCAGGCCGATGGCAGCAAAATCAGCCTCCAGCATTGCCGCAAAGCCCTTTTCTGCCTTGCCGAGTTTTTCTGCCAGCTGTGCTGCCATTATAATGCCGATGGCTACTGCTTCTCCGTGGGAAAGGCCGCTAACAGCCTCTATGGCATGACCGTAGGTGTGGCCCAGATTAAGTGCGCGGCGGGCGCCGTTATCGTATGGGTCCTGTTCTACAAGGGCGGCCTTGAACCGCGCCGCATCGGTTATTAGCCCAAGCGGGCAGACTCCGGCCTTAAGGTGTGCCACCGCGTCGTCATAACCCTGTCCGCTGATAATCAGCGTCTTTAGCAGCTCTGTGGCTCCGCATAAGAATTCCTTCCTGGGGAGGGTTTCCAAAAAGGTGGGGCAGATAAAGGTAAACTCCGGTGGGCAGAATGTACCAAGGACGTTCTTTACACCGTCAAAATCTACGGCGTTCTTTCCGCCGATAGCTGCGTCTACCTGGGCCAGAAGCGTAGTGGGCACGATTCCAAACTTTATTCCGCGCTTGTAAATACTTGCAGCAAAGGCGCTTACGTCACTTATTGTGCCGCCACCCACGATTAGCATAAAGGCGTCGCGGCCGGCTCCGGAGGCCATCAGCCAGCCGGCAATATCTTCTACCGTCGACAGTGATTTCACTGCCTCTCCTCCCCTGAGGGTGAGGCTTGCCTTGGGTTTAATGGCTTCTAGAAGAGGGGCTATCTGGGCTTGTACAGCAGCATCGGCAACGACAAAAATGTCTTTGTAGTCCTTCAAAAGAGGGACTACTTCCAGAATGCCGCTACCGGACACAACTCTCATATTTTCAAAGGCCTTTGCCATAATTTGCAAATATAAATATTTTTTTAGTACCTTTGCATCCCGTCTGTATGCCCGAGTGGCGGAATTGGTAGACGCGCTGGACTCAAAATCCTGTGTCCTTAAAAGACGTGCCGGTTCGAGCCCGGCCCCGGGCACCAAAAAAACCTCCCCGCTTCGGGAGGTTTTTTTGTGCCCATGTCTCAATACTGGGGGACACCCCCAGACCCCAAATTTTATAATGTCTCCCGCTTTGAAAGGCTATTTTAGACCGCTGGCTCAAAACTGGGGGACACCCCCAGACCACAAATTATATAATGTCTCCCGCTTTGAAAGGCTATTTTAGACCGCTGGCTCAAAACTGGGGGACACCCCCAGACCACAATATAGATGGATTGCGCAAATAATTGCAGGAAAACTTGCGCATTCCCGGTTTTTGGAGGGGGATAACGCAAATAATCCGGCTTAAATCTGCGTAATACCACCCATTTTTCAGGGATAACGCAACTTTTCAGCCGTTTTTCTACGTAATCGAATCTTCCGTTTAATAACTTCTCTGGGCTTTACCTTTTGCCGGCAATCCGGGCAGAGGGTGAGCCTGTAACCTTCCAGGTTGGTGGTAACGCCGATGGTGTTGCCGCAGCGTTCGCAGGTGTGCCAGGAGGCTTCGATGGACTCTTCTATGAGCTGCCTGATATCCTCCGGAGCGTTGTAGTGATAGATTCGAAGTTCGCCAAACTTCTGTTTGATTTGGGTGACTTCAACAGGAAAGTCAGGGTGCGCGGTGTTAAAGGAATCGATGGCCGCCGCGACTTTCTCGATAAGCGGCCACCATCCTTTTCCGCACTCCCGGGGGAGGTCGATGACTTTACGGGTCATCGCAGTGATGTTTTATGCCGACGGTGCCAGAGGGCTTCGACGGACATCATGGTCCGGGCGACGAAGTGGCCTTTGAGGGCAAGTTTCGGGTCAAAGACCTGCTCCTGATACACCGGGACGCCATAGGTATCACGGAAAGAGGCGTCGTAGTCCTGCGTTTGCTTCCGTTGCAGCACCTCCGGATAGAGGCCGATGCGCCCCGGATAGTAGAGGGCGTTCAGGAGCACCAGGTCGGACATAGATTCCGGACCGAAGTCCGTGAGCCATTCGCGCATCTTGTCGGTCTCGAACCAGATGGAGCCGTCGGTATCGCCCCGGCCGAAGAGCCGTAGCGTGGCTTCATCCAGCGGGTGCCAGCCGTCGTCGAGGGTGCGCTCGAAGCGGTCCAGTTCGGCATAGGCGGTAATCCTGAGTTTGACATTTTTGAGCAGCTCGCCATCCAGGAATGTGATTTCGAAGAGGCCGGGCTCCGTCTCGATAACCAATTCGTTTTCGCGGTTGGAGAGAACTTTCCGGGCAACTTCCAGGCAGCCGGAGCCAGCTTCGAAGGAGATTTCCGCTCCGTCGTGGACCGACTTGGTAAAGCGGGAGAAAGGCAGGTCCCATTCTACCGGATTGACACGGGTTACGAGGGTGAGGTAGAGCAGGAAGGAGTCGGGCAGGTAGCTGTAGCCGGGGCTCACCACAACGCGAGCACGGCGCATCGCTGCCGCCAGTTCCTGCAGGAGGACCACCAGGCACTCCCGTCCGGGGCAGGCATCCAGCCAGTCCAGTTCTTCGATGAGACGTTTTTGGAGGGCGCCGATGGTGACGGGGGCAACTCCGGTGGTTTTTGTGCGCCCGAGGGCGGTGTTAAGTGTTTGCAGTAGTTTTTTATTCATGTTTGAAACTTTGTTTTTATTTTTTTCGTATAGAGGATATCAGACTTGTCAAAGAGCTGTTTTGCAACCTCCTCGTCAGGAAAAGTTACAATATATCAATACGAAGTCGCATTTTAAAAAGCCGCTATTTTGGGCCCGAAAACGCACTTTTTGAGAAAATACTTTTCAAAATCCGCATTGTGGGCCATCCTGCGGCGCTTGCAAAAACGCCAGCGATTTTTTACCTTTGTAAAAACCACTTTTTATGCCTGTCAGATTCTACCTTGATAAACGTAAAAACCGCTTTGGAGAAGCCCCAATTAGGGTTGTCTGGTCTTTTAACGGAGACCGGTACCAGACTACTATGGGGTTCAGCATTCCTCCGGAGTCTTGGAGTGACTCTGATTGCCGTGTCACGCCGGCAGTGTATAATCATAAGAACACGGCATCGTCCACCATCAACGATTTTATATCATCGATGGAGAAGGCGGTAAACAGGATAGAGAACTATGCCCGTGTTCAGAATGCTACACTTACCAAGCCAATCGTTCAAGTTATTGTTGCCGATGTCCTTGGAGCAGGCGGAGCATTCCCCTACGAAAAAGAGAAGGCCTGGAGGCTGATGCTCCAGGAGCGCGGGCGCGCCAAAGAGCGTTACTTTGAGCACTTTAAGGGCGGCAAGTACAAGCTTATCGCCTTCGGCAAAGATTCCGAAACCCTCGAGGATGTTGTCATCTACCAAGCCCTCTACGGCACCGGCCAAATCTGGGTTCGCCCGTACGAGATGTTCTTCGGCAAGAAAACCTTGCCCGACGGCACCGAAGTGGATAGATTTAAAGAAATAACAAAATAACAAACACTATGGAAACGTTTAGTTCATACGAGCAATTTAAAAAGAAGGTCTTAGCCCATCTAAGTGAATCTAATCCTCAACCCTGGGGAATCTTTGCGGGTAACGGAAAGCCGTACTCACATATTGTAAACATTCCTAAAGGGTCCTCTCAAGAGGATATTATCAAACAGATATTGACTAAAGACAAGGTCAATCCAGATATGTTCACTAGTCCTCACAGGTATGCACATCATTTGAATTCATCGCAAGTGGTCTGCTATGAATTCTTCCGAAATCTAATCACGGAGCAGAAACGAGTTAGTGTCGAATTAGTGAAATGCTTAAAACAGATGGGAATCCCGGGCGATTTGTTCGCGGACGGCTTCGCAAGGTTTGAATGGATTCCTTACAAAGAGGAGAATACTAATTTTGATTTTTACATTCATGCGACGAACCCTTCACAAAAGATATACTTTGAAATTAAATACACGGAGCAAGGTTTTGGCGTTTGCAAAAATGACGAAGAGCATAAGAAGAAATTTGGGACCATCTACAAAGATATGATTGACAAGTGTGCTTGTTTGTCTAAGATTCCAACTAAGTTCAATGATGAATGGATTAAGAATTACCAGCTATTTCGCAATGTACTTCGCATAACCAAAGAAAACTGGCAGAATGAATATGTCGTTTTTCTCTTCCCGAAAATGAATTTAACGGCCAAGAAACACTTTGAAAAATTTAAAGCCGAGTACATTAATTCTGCCTTTAAGGATCATATCAAAGAGGTGTTTTGGGAAGACCTCTGTGCAAGCATGGCTGATACTTTTCGAAAGAAATATTTCTTCTACACTATTTAGGACTATATCGACACTTACCCCAGTATTGAAACATGGGCACAATAAAACCTCCCAAAACAGGGAGGTTTTTTAGTGCCCGGGGCCGGGCTCGAACCGGGAAATTATATTCCATCGGATGTAATTTCTGCTTAATTTACAATTTTACATTCTATGTGATGTAATTTAAAAAAGCGCCTGCAAACGCAGACGCTTTGAAGCGGAGAGGACGAGATTCGAACTCGTGGTACGGAATGACCCGTACGTCGGTTTAGCAAACCGGTGGTTTCAGCCACTCACCCACCTCTCCGTTGGGACTGCAAAGATACAAAAAATTTCATAATTGCAACCATGCGAAACAAATATACACCTAATTCTTGATTTAATTGTAAATGTCCGCCGTTCTTCTTACCTTTGTAAGAACCACAGGTAACGCAAAAATGAAAAAACTCTTTTTACTTGCAGCAGCAGTTATTGCCTGCGCCTGCAGCAACGCACAGAACACGCAGATTAAGCCCCAGGAAGATTCAAGCGGCTTCGTAGCCATCACCGATGTTGTCCCGGATGTAATCCTTGAGATACGTTATTACGGCACATATAACTTCGTAGGCAAGCGCATCGATGGCTATCTGGCACCCACAGCGTGGCTGACACGCCAGGCCGCCGACAGCCTGAAGGCCGTAAGCGACGATGTCATCAAACAAGGTTATCGCCTTAAAATATTCGATGCCTATCGGCCACAGTGCGCCGTAGACCATTTCATGCGCTGGGGAGCCGACACGGCCGATACCCTTATGCGCAGGTACTTCTATCCCACAGTGGACAGAAGCCGCCTTTTTGAACTTGGATATATAGCAGAAAAATCCGGCCATACACGCGGCTCTACCGTAGATTTGACTCTCTTCGACATGAATACGGAGAAAGAAGTTGACATGGGCGGAACCTTTGACTGGTTCGGCAGCGAAAGCCATCCGGACTGCGGCGGAAATCCTGATACCGGTGAATATCGGCAGAATGACACAATTACCGCGGCCCAGTTTGCCAATAGAATGATTCTGCGCCAAGCCATGCTGCGCCACGGCTTTAAGCCCCTAAGCAGCGAGTGGTGGCACTTCACCCTTAAGAACGAGCCCTACCCGGACACCTACTTCACTTTCCCGGTTAAATAAGAATTACTTCTGAGAATTAGTCTTCGCAGCGGCGATGAGCTCTGCGGTGTTGGCCACGTCAAACTTGGCCAGAAGCTTTTTGCGGTACCACTTGACGGTCTCCGCACTTAGGTTAAGGGCCTCCGCTATCTGCGGTGAAGTATAGCCCTTGGCCAGAAGATCAAGGATTTCCTTTTCCCTGCTGGTCAAATCCATATCCTGCGATAAGTCCAGAGCCCTGGCTGCGTGTAACTGGCTTGACTTGGACTTCCGCCGCAGCCTCATGAAGATAAGGACGGCAACTATGGCAACGACGGCCGTAAGTATGCCCACAATGCGCCACAGCTGTTTTTTCTGGCAGGAAAGGACCTCCTTTATGTATTCAAGATTAACAGTCCTGTCCGTAGGGGAATAATCCGGATGCGCGGCGTAGTAAGCATCGGCCATCTTCAAGTATTCCAATGATTTGCCGGTCTTGCCCAACTCCATATAAAGGCGGCCGTAACCCTTCCACACATACACAAGCATCAGGGAATCGCCGGAGGCCTGAGCGTACTCAAGGGCCTTGTCATAGGATTCGCGGGCCTTTTCAAACTTGCGCTCATCAACCCATGTCTCGCCGATGTTATAATAAAGCACGGTATTGCTCTCGTTCCAGCCGCGCCTGTCGAAAATTTCCCCGGCCTTGGCATAGTATTCCATCGCCGTTGGAATATCCCCCATCATATTGTACAGGTTGCCGATGGTACCATAAACGGAAGAATAGGCATCATCAAGATCCTCTGCATCACCGGTCATCTTGTCAATGGCCCCCAACGCCTTGTGGAAGTAAACCAATGCGCTATCGTATTGTTCCCTACCGTAGAATTGCAGGCCGATATAGCGCAGGGCATCCTGGCTGGCATAATGCCAGTCTTTCCGGAGGCTGATTTCCAACGCCTTGTGGGCGTAGAACATACATTTTTCTCCGTTGATAGGATTGTATCCCAACATCAGTTCCCGGTAGGCATTGTTCAGCTCCAGAAGCTCATTGTCCGATGCCTTGTCAACCGCATCGGGGGTCCATTTTGATACAACCCTTTCCAGTGAATCCAGATTATGGCCCCGATGGTCGGTATACGCCGATGCCGGCAGCGCGAGAACCACTGTCACGGCTATTAGAAGAATGTGTTTTGCCGATATCGTTTTCACGACAACAAATATATGAAAAATAATGCAAAACAGATGAATTCCCCCCAAAAGGGTGGTGTTTGACAGATACTTAACTCCGAAATTTGCACTGGCCGGACCAAAAGTTAAGCCGGGATATAATTATGAAAAAGACAGCTATAATCTTATCAGCAATGATGCTGCTGGGCAGCATCGCCAATGGACAGAGCCTCCTCAAAAGGATTGGTGAAAGCGCCAAGAACAAGGTAGAAAACAAGATCGAGAACAAGGCCGACGAAGGAGTGGACGCCATACTTGACGGAAAAATCGGCAAGAAGAATAAAAAGGACAAGACGGATAAGAAAGACCTTGAAAAGGCACAGGTCGAGTCGGCTGCAGTGCCACAGGCTGAGCCTCAGAAGATTGAAACCGGCTTCGCCAAGAGCGATTTTGTTCCCGGAGACGAGGTGTTCTTTGAAGACCCTGTAGAGAACGAGAAAGTTGGCGAGTTCCCGTCAAGATGGGAGTTCCTTAGCGGAGAGGAATGTGAAATCATAACCCTGAATGGCGAGCAGGTTATAAAACTGTCCGGCTGGTATACCCAGATTGCCCCGCTTATGGATAAGGCCGACTACCTCCCGGAGCAGTTCACAATCGAGTTCGACGTATGGTCCAATGACAAATACGGAAGCAGTAACAACGACTGGATTTTACTGAGCCTTTATACGGAAGGCTACGATGACGTAGTTAAAGTACATCTTAATCCGGCATACAATGAGGATAGCCAGAATAGCGACCACGCCGAGCTGAGTTATGACTTTGTTTCGCCATCGGGCAATATGGGTAGTGGTAAAACACCCGGAGAGACTGTAGAAAAACAGATCAAGCCTAATTCCTGGCTCAAGGTACAGGTATCTTTCAATAAACGCGCATTCAAATACTATGTAAATGGCGTGCGCATGGTGAACCTTCCCAATGTTATGCAGCCGACCCGCATGAAGCTGGTTTCCATCTCCAATTGCGACGAGCAGGACCGCTTCTTCATCAAGAACGTACGCATCTGCAAGGGCGCCGTCCCTCTTTATGACAGACTTATGTCCGACGGCAAGATTATCACCTACGCCATTACTTTTGAAACCGGAAAGGCCGATCTTAAGCCGGAATCAGTCATTGAGATTAACCGCGTTGCCAAGCTTATGGAAGAGAATCCGGGCCTGGAATTCGAGGTTCAGGGCCATTGCGACGCAACCGGTAGCGACAAGGTGAACGATCCGCTTTCCCAGAAGCGTGCAGAGGCCATCGTAGCTGCGCTGGTTGAGCGCGGTATTGCATCGGCCCGTCTTACTGCAGTCGGTAAAGGTTCTCACGAGCCAATTGCATCCAACTCTACGGATGAAGGTCGCGCAAAAAACCGTCGCGTAGAATTTGTAAAGAAGTAACTTAATTAATTGCGGTATTATTTCTTGATTTCTTCTACCTCGCAATTAGGGAAACCGTTCGCACGGAGAGCCGTCGCCGTAGTGGTGGCCTCCGTGCGATCTTTGTACGGACCAACAACGTAGGTGACGGAACCATCGGAGCCGATATTGCGGGCAAGTTCCTTGCCGGTGATGGACAGAAGAACTGTTCTGGCAGAGTCTGAAAGAGTACCGTCGCCACCAACGTTAATCCTTATGTTATAAGTCCTTACGTCAGTTTTTTCCATCTTGCGGGCATTGGTCACATTAATCAGCTTGCCATCATTGAAAGCAACGATGAAGGCATTCCTGAAGCCGGCTTTCTTGACCTTGTTCAGGTTGGCCAGAACATCTTTGTAAGTGCGGAATAGACCGGCGTAATAGGTGAACTTGAGATTGGCGGTACGGCGCCAGAAAACAGGGCTCAAGCCCTTTAAGCTGGCAGTTGTGGCCTGCTTTGAGGTTGTAAACAGCTGGATTTGATATACCAGGCCGGCCGGCAAAGTATTATCCTCTGCAAAACGGCCCTCAGGCAGTATCATGAACGAATAATCGAACTCCGACACAGGTTCAAGAATCTTCATATCCGGGGCCGGACCCATCCTGTGGGCAGAGAAAGCGTAGCCGTTGTCGGCCCCCTTCACCTCCCTGTCGGCAACCTCTTGCACCTTGTCCGGATTGATAACCTGCCCGGACATTATGATATCCATCTCCAGCTTACCCAGAAGCCTTACAGCCGTATTCAACGAATCCTCCAGCGCAACCAGGGATTCCTCCATGCCGATAATTTCCTCTGCCATCTCCTGGCGTTTTGCTTCACTGGCCGATGCAAACACGTCGCGGGCGGCATCAACACGCTGGCCACGGACGTAGATAGAATCACGTAAACGCCTGACCTCCAACACCCTGGCAACATACTTGCGCTGCAACTCGCTCTCCTGATCGTCGGCCTTGGAAACCACTGATGCGTTGTCTACACGGGCCGCATCGGCAGGAGGCAGAAGACGGGCAAGGCTGCGGATTTCGTCGCTGGCGTCATCTACGCTGTAACGTATAGGCATGCTGTCATATTCCAGCACGTAAACGTATACGCTATCCGCCCCGCATTCGCGGTTAGAGGCAAAGATGGAATACTTACCATCGGCGGAATTGATAAACAGAAAATCATCGTAAGGCGACGAATAAGGGAAGCCCATGTTCATGGGGGTGTCCCATTCGTGGGTTTCCTTGTTCCACCTGGAGACATACAAGTCATAACCACCCATGCCATAAAGGCCGTCGGATGCGAAGTAGAGACTCTGGCCATCCGGGGAAATAATGGGATAAATCTCGTTTCCGGAGGATGTCAACTGCTCACCAAGCAGTTCCGGGGCCGTCCAGACGGTGTCGGCAAACTGAGTATGGTACAGGTTGCGGATACCATCGGCATCGGGAGCGCTGTAGTATAGAGACTCCTGGCCATCAGGGATATAGGTAGCATGCACAAGGGTGCTGCCAAGTGAATCGAGTATGTTGGGAACGGGTCTCCAACTGCGATCCTGGAGGGGATAATACAGGATGAAATCCTTCAGGGAGAATTTCTCGCGGGCAACGACAACAGGTTTATTGCAAAAACCTAACATATTCAGGCCGTTTTGCGCAAGCATCGCACCTTCTTCGCAGCGCTGCCTTTCAAGGCTGTCCGATGCCACCTGGGCGGCGGCCTCGCAGGCCTCCATAGCGGCCTGGAAACAATAGGCTTTGCGCAGCGAATCTCCTTTTGCAAATAATTGAGCAGCAGTAAGTTTGGGTATTTCAACCGTATCCTGGACAGGAAGTGTATCCTGAGCCGTTGACATCGGCATTGCGTCAAGGTTACGGGCGTTTCCGGAAATTATATTTCCGCCAAAGAAAACCAGGCCAATTAGGGCCGGCACAAGGATATTTGCTGCTTTTTTCTTCATTTCTGTCTGTCGCGACTGCAAATTTAGAAAAAAATATATAACTTTGCCGTCTATTTTGCCGAAATGCGCAAATAGAGGTAGTGAAATAGTATTTTTTAAAAACAATAACAACATGCAAAGTAAAGGCGCAATCAGGCTCGTAGCAATCTTGCTCGCACTCGCTTGCATCTGGCAGCTCTCCTTCACGCTGGTATCCAGCATGCAGGAGAAAAAGGCAGAGCAGTATGCAGCAAAGGCTGTCGAGTCGTTCCAGAACAGTGCAGCCTTCGGCAAGATTGCTGAGGCAAACCAGGCATACACCCTGGATTCCCTCAGCAAAGCTAAGAACAGATTCTACATCGACTCTGTTTCTGCCGAGAAGGTTTACTTCGGCTACACTTACAAAGACGTTAAATCCAAAGAAATCAACCTGGGTCTGGACCTTAAGGGCGGTATGAACGTGATGCTTCAGGTTCAGCTCGAAGACCTCGTAAAGGCTCTCGCAGGTAACAACGCTTCTGAGGAATTCAACGCAGCAATCGCAATTGCCAAGAAGAAGAGCATTGACTCAAGGTCAGACTTCATTACTCTGTTCGCAGAGGCTTGGAAAGAAGTAGGCAACGGCAAGAGGCTTTCAAGCGTATTCGGAACCTACGACATGAAGGACCGCATCCGTCCGGAATCTACGGACGATCAGGTTATCACTGTTATCCGCGAGGATGCAGAGGCAGCCGTAGCAAACTCCTTCAACGTGCTCCGTAACCGTATCGACCGCTTCGGTGTTACCCAGCCTTCTATCCAGAGACTTGGTTCAAGCGGACGTATCCTCGTAGAGCTCCCGGGTGTTAAAGAGCCCGAGCGTGTAAGAAAGCTCCTCCAGGGTACCGCATCACTCGAATTCTGGACAACCTTCACCAGCGGAGAACTCTCCAGCTACATTGAAAAGGCTGACGAACTCATCGCCAAGCTCAATGCAGAGACAGCTGTAGCAGAGGCTGAGACTCCCGCAGAAGTTGCAGCTCCCGCAGACAGCACTTCTTCCATCCTTTCAGAAGAGCTCAACCAGCAGGAAGTTGACAACACTGTGGCAATCGAGGAATACAAGAAGAAACATCCCCTTTTCGCAGCTCTCAACGTGGTTGACTGCGATGCAGTATTCGGCAGCGGTTCCGCTTGTATCGGTTTCGCACAGGGTGGTGATACCGCTCTTGTAAACAGGTATCTTGCCATCCCTCAGGTTCGCGAGATCTTCCCTCCGGAGTTCCGCCCCATGTGGTCTGTTAAACCTTCAGACGTTAAGCCTCTCGCAGGCCGCAACCTCTTTGAGCTCGTAGCCATCAAGGTTGGCACCTTCGACGGTAAAGCTCCCCTTGACGGTGGTGCAGTCGCAGACGCGCGCGTAACATATGATGGTCAGGGCCGCAACCAGGGTAGCCCCTCTGTATCCATGACCATGAACGCACAGGGTGCAAACACCTGGGCAGCACTTACAAAAGCCAACGTAGGCAAGCAGATCGCCATCGTACTTGATGGTATGGTTTATTCATACCCTAACGTACTTAACGAAATCACCGGTGGTAACTCAGCAATTACCGGTAACTTCGACATCGAAGAGGCAACTGACCTTACCAACGTACTCAAGTCCGGTAAGCTTCCCGCTCCGGCAAAGATCATCCAGGAAGAGATTGTTGGACC
The DNA here is from genome assembly GCA_947166905.1 of uncultured Prevotellaceae bacterium. GTDB lineage: Bacteria > Bacteroidota > Bacteroidia > Bacteroidales > UBA932 > Cryptobacteroides. The sequence continues at coordinate 16,413 of CAMVFZ010000019.1, forward strand.
TTCACTTGGTGCCAAGTCTATCCAGTCAGGTATGATTTCATTCCTGATCGCCTTCATCCTGGTGCTCATCTACATGGTTATCTTCTACCGTGGTGCAGGTCTTGCAGCAGACGCAGCTCTGCTTTGCAACGTTCTGTTCCTCTTCGGTATCCTCACCTCCTTCGGTGCAGTTCTTACCTTGCCTGGTATCGCCGGTTTGGTATTGACACTGGGTATGGCGGTGGATGCCAACGTTATTATATATGAGCGTGTAAAGGAAGAGCTTGCCGCAGGCAAGGGACTCGGCAAAGCTGTTGCCGATGGTTACAAGAATGCTTACTCCGCCATCATCGACGGTCAGGTAACCACCCTCCTTACCGGTTTTGTACTCTTCTCATTCGGTAGCGGTCCTGTACAGGGCTTCGCAACCACCCTCATCATCGGTATCATTACTTCTATCGTTACTTCTATCTTCATCACCAGGCTTATCTTCGAGCGTCAGATTGCACGCGGTAAGAAGATCAGCTTCGATACCAACTTCTCAAGGAACTTCCTCAAGCACACCAAGATTGACTTCCTGGGCAAGAAGAAATTCTCTTACACCATTTCCGGTATCGTAGTTGCCATCGCCATCGCTTCCATCATCCTTAAGGGCTTCACCTTCGGTGTTGACTTCCAGGGAGGTAGAACTTACGTGATCCGCTTCGACCAGCCTCAGGTTGCCGAGCAGGTTCGTGCTGCTGTTAAGGCAGAGTTCGCCAGCGAGGAGAATGCTGCTTCCGTAGAGGTTAAGCAGTTCGGTGGTGCAACCCAGATGAAGGTTACCACTACTTACAAGGTTAACGAAGAGGCTTCTGAGGTTGACAAAGAGATTGAAGGCAAACTCTACAACGCTACCAAGCAGTTCTTCGCAGAGGAGCTTTCTCTTGAAGACTTCACTTCTTCACAGGAAGTAGAGAACGGTATCATTTCTTCCGAGAAGGTTGGTCCTACCATCGCTAACGATATGAAGCGTGACGCACTCGTTGCAGTGATCCTCGCCCTCATCGTTATCTTCGGTTATATCGCCGTACGATTCAAAGGCTGGACATGGGGTCTCGGTGGTGTTGTTTCACTTGCACACACTGCAATCATCATCATCGGCTTCTTCTCCCTGTTCACTGGTATACTGCCGTTCAACCTTGACGTAGACCAGACGTTCATCGCAGCTATCCTTACCATCATCGGTTACGCTATCAACGATAACGTGGTTATCTTCGACCGTATCCGTGAGATGAAGGGCCTGCACCCGAACCAGGACTTCAAGGAGACCGTAAACCAGGCACTCAACGCAACCCTTACCCGTACAGTAAACACCTCTGTTTCTACCCTCCTCCCTATGCTTGCAATTGCAATCTTCGGCGGTGAGTCCATCAGGGGTCTGTCAGTTGCTCTTTGCCTTGGTATCATCATCGGTACTTATGCATCTATCTTCATTGGTACTCCGGTTATGTTCGACGCTACCAAGAAGGCAGAAAAGGCTAACAAGAAGAAATAATCCCATTCGGGTTTTTCAATAAAAATAGCGGGAGCTCCTAAGCGGGTTTCCGCAATTTTTTTGTATATTTGTGGTTGCTACAAATCTTTATAGACACCATGAGAAAGATTCTTTCCGTAATTGCCGCTCTGTTATTCGCTGGCCTGACGGTCATGTGGGCAGATTCGGCAACACCAGATCCAATCAAAATGAAGCAGCCTAACGGCAGCACCATTACTCTACGTCTTCACGGTGACGAGTTCTACAACTGGTTCACCTCTGAAGATGGCAAAACACTTTACACCAAGGATGCCTCCGGCTGGTGGCGTCCCGCTGGAAAACCAACTATTAACCGAAGCTCAGTCTCAAAGGCAAACAATCTAAGGGCACAGAGAGATGATTTCTTCCGCAAGCGCTCAAAGTCCGGTCTTGGCCTGGGCTGGGGAAGCAACCACTTCCTGATTATCCTTGTCGAGTGGAAGGATTACAAGTTCCAGGAAGGCGCAAAAGAGTATTTCACAAATTCCCTGGGCCAGACCGGATTCACCGGTAACGGCTGTATCGGTTCTGCCAAGGATTACTATACAGACGCATCTTACGGCGACTTCACTCCTAACTTTGATGTATATGGCCCTGTGACAGTAGACCGCAATCACACGGACTGGCCTGTAGGAGATGACGAAAAGATTCACTCAGAAATGGCCAGGGTTACCCTTAAGGCAGCCATCGACCTACTTGATGAAACAATAGATTTCTCCATATACGACAATGATAAGGACGGATATGTAGATAATGTTTACATGTTCTATCCCGGATATGCAGCCAGCAGCGGAGCGCAGAATGCAATCTGGCCCCACGCTTCCAGCACATATAAAATGACAGGGGATAACGTAGCCATCAGCTCTTATGGCTGCTCTTCAGAGCTTATGAAAACATCCGGAACAACCTTCGTGGGCATCGGCACATTCTGCCATGAGTTCGGCCACGTTATTGGTTTGCCGGACCTTTATGACACCGATTACGAGGAAAACGGCTCCGCAAGGCATCCTTCTTCATGGAACCTTATGGCCGGCGGAAACCACAACAGCAACGGTTGCATTCCCGCACGCATGAGTACCATAGAGCGTTATATCCTGGGCTATCTTAAGGACGACGACATCGTAGACCTTAGTACTCCCGGTAATAAAACCCTTCAGACTCTTTCTGCAAAGAAGTTTTACAAACTTCCCGTTCCCACCAACGAAGGTGAATTCTTCGTTCCGGAGGTCAGGGATGGCCTGGGCTGGGACCAAACGCTTCCCGGGGGTATGATTATTTACCATGTAGACCAGTCCCAGAACAATGCAGCCGGAATGACGGCAAAAGACAGATGGGACAATTGGAGCTTGATTAACGGATATGAAGAACACCCTTGCGACTATATAGTTTGCCCGGACGAAGATGCATATGGCGGAAAGGCTGTAGACTATTATCAGCTTTGGGTATTCCCTACAGACCAGTGGGAAGGCTACTATTACAAGGTGTACAACTATACCCCTACTGCATGGAATGGCACGCAGCCGTTTAACCTTACCAATATCAACTACGCAAGCGGCCAGGCTACGTTTACGGTTGCTCAGGGAGAGCGCAATGCCATGGGAACCGTCACCGACGCAACCGACAGCGCTCCAATCAAAGACGCTATCGTTGTAATTGAGCCGCAGTCAAGTCAGGCTCCCGGCTTTGGCCAACGCGTTGTGTCACTGGCAGTTGCAAGGCGCAATTCCATAGGAGAAGCCACCACCGATGAGAACGGAAAATATAAAATTGTTCTTCCGGACGGATCTCCCGAGAACCTGACCATCTCTGTCTTTGCAAAGGACTATCTTGCCACTCAGGAGAATGTTTCCGGAAGTAGCATAGTAAAAGACTTTAGCCTGACAAGCGTATATAACGGAATAAAGCCTAGCGGTTTCACGAAGGCCAGCTTCCCCTTGAACGGACCTAACCGTTGGGGTTGGTCTTCTAGTACCAATTATACTGCAGCCGTAAGGTATAGCGCAGAGGAATTAAAGGATCATGTAGGTTCACAACTCACAGAGATTGCATTTGCCAGCCATGTTTCCGGAGAAGAAGTATACGTGATTGTAGACTTTGGCAAGACCCAGCGAGTACTGGCAAAGAAAGTTGACGAAAGCACCCTTATCACAGATATTGGTCGCAGTCTCAACTGGCCGGCAAACGCAATAGATGTAAGTCAGGACAATATCATCATTCCCGCAAATACGGACGTTTACATTGGTTATGCAATCAAGAACGCTACCGGCGGATATGCTGTATATACTGACGGAACAGACAATGCCCGCGCAGGAGACAATTACATGTTCCAGGGCTTCTCTACTACAGCTCCCGGCGGAGACGACTGGATTGATCCTATAACTGACTGGAGCATTTCCAATTTCGGAAACGTACTTGTTGGCTTCAAGCTTCTGCCCAAGATAAGTGTCAATCCCAATGCAAAACTCACCGATATGGGCCTTTGCTACATTGACATGCCTACTACCCTGACAGCAGGAACCAGCCTCCCTCTTAAGCTTGTTTACAGCAAGGCCAATATGCCTTACGAGGTAGAGTGGTACTACGACGGCGCCAAGATTGACAGCCAGTACGTAACCCTTGAATCCGGCAAACATACGCTCAGGGCTACACTCAAGTATAGTGGCGACAAGCAGGGCTACTCCGTAGACGTTAAATTTACCGTACAATAAGCTGTTTAAATAAAAGATGACAACTATGAAAAAGATATTTATCATACTGGCAAGCATCGTATTACTAACAGCTTGCGGCGGATCAAAAGAAGAAAACGGCGGCGGAGGCGGCAATGGCGGAGGCGGCGGAACGACGACTCCTACAATTACCTTTGGCTCCGGCGTTAACGTTGCCCCTGTACTTGGTACTGGCGGCGGCAGCGTAGATGTTTCATTTACAGCTTCAGCAGCCTGGACTGCAAGTGTAATCAACACCCGTGCAGACAGCTGGGTAAGCGTTTCCCCTGAGAGTGGTTCCAAAGGCAACGGCAAGATTACTATTACCGCCAAAGCCAACGATACCCCGGACGAGCGCGGTGCAACCATCCAGATCAAGTGCGGAACAACAACCAAGAACATCTCCCTTACACAGAAGCAGAAAGACGCCTTTACTGCAACTGCGTCAAAGACAGAAATAGGTAATGAAGGCGGCAGCTTCACCATTGAGGTTAAGGCCAACGTAGACTTCTCGTTCACCATCGACCAGGGTGGAGAATGGTTGAAATACGTTAGCACAAAAGCACTCAAGACCAGCACCATCACCTTTGAGGCTGCTAAAAACGAGGATGTTGGAAAGCGTGAGGGTCAGATTACCGTTACCAGCAGCGTAGGCAAGGAGGTCTTCAAGGTTTACCAGGAAGGCGCTACACCTACCATCGTACTCTCTACCAACAATGCAACGGTAAAGGCCGAAGGCGGCACAATCCAGGTTGATGTCACCTCCAACGTAGATGTTACCGTTTCTGTCCAGCAGGGTGTTACATGGCTTAGGGAGACCACCACAAAGGCCCTCTCTACCAACACCTTCAACTTTACAGTAGACGCCAACACCTCTGAGGATAGCCGTGTGGCCGATATCACCTTTACCAACAATGCGAACAACCTCTCAGAGACTGTCCATGTTACACAGGCCGGCGCCGGTGCTTCAGGACAGGAAATCGTTCCCGGTATCAATGGACTCTTCGGCCTTAACTGGGCATACAAAGAGCTTGAGGACCAGATCGTCGTAGGCGAGCAGAATGCAAACTTCATTTTCTGGCTGGTTAAGCCGGCTACCAACAAGGTTGTATACATCGTCCTTCAGGACCTGTTCCCCGCAACCGACGATCAGCTTAAAGCCAAGATCGGCCAGCAGTTTGACGTAATGGTAATCCAGAACATCAGCACTACCGTCGACGGTGGTATCAACTCAAAGGTTACCCTGTCCGATGTAGGCGGCAACTGCCTCTGGATTAAAGACAGCAACAACAAAGAAGCAATTATTCAGTATAAATAAAACCTGACGAACCCCTATGCCCTTCGTACACCTTCACGTACATACCCAGTATTCCATCCTTGACGGACAGTCATCAATATCCAATTTGTTTGACCGGGCCGAGGAACTTGGTATGCCTGGTCTTGCCATTACGGACCACGGTAACATGTACGGGGTAAAGGAGTTCTTCAAATACGCCGCAAAACATCCGTCGGTAAAACCCATCATCGGCTGCGAGATTTACGTTACCCGTGGCTATGACCATCATCTTAAGGACAAGGCGCACTCAAAATACTATCACCTGATATTGCTGGCCAAGAACTACAAGGGTTATTGCAACCTGATGAAGATAGTTTCAACGGCCCATATAGAGGGTATGTATTACAGGCCGCGTGTCTGCCACGAGGTGATTGAAAAATACCACGAGGGCTTAATCTGTTCATCGGCCTGCATGGTGGGAGAAGTGCCGCAGTACATTCTGGCGGGAGACCTGGAAGGGGCTTCCAATGCCATTGAATGGCACAAAAAGGTCTTCGGAGAGGACTATTATCTTGAGGTGATGCTGCACAAGACAGAGGTTCCCGGCCTTAGCCAGGAAACCTGGGAAGAGCAGAAGAAGTACACAGAGGTAATATTCCAGCTGGCAGAAAAGCACGGCGTAAAAGTAATTGCAACCAATGACGTTCACTTTGTGCGCAAGGAGGATGGGCCTGCCCATGACAGGCTCATCTGCCTTACCACAAACGCTTTCGTAGACGAGCCGGACCGCCTGCGTTACACTCAGCAGGAATACCTGAAGAGCGAAGAGGAAATGTTGGCCCTGTTTCCGGAGCATCCGGAGGCCATTTCCAATACGCTGGAGGTCCTGGACAAAGTCGAAAGCTACACCATAGACCGCGGCCATGTACTGCCAAAGTTCGAGCTTCCGCAGGACTTCCTGGATAAGATTGACTACTGGACAGACAAGTTCAAGGACGTTATAGACGCCGGCCGTTGCGACGAGAAAGGAAATCCGCGCGGAGAAGAATTCTGCAACTCGGTGGCCTACATGTGCAAACTGGCTTATGACGGTGCGCACGTAAGGTATGGCGACGTACTTAACGAAGAGCAGACGGAACGCCTGGACTTCGAGCTCAAGACCATCAGCCGAATGGGCTTCCCGGACTACTTCCTTATTGTTCAGGACTTCATCAACTGGGCCAAGAACAACGGTATTTCCGTTGGCCCGGGCCGTGGAAGCGCCGCCGGTAGCGCAGTTGCTTACTGCTTGAGTATCACCAACTTGGACCCTATCAGATACGACCTCCTGTTTGAGCGTTTCCTCAACCCGGAGCGTATCTCCATGCCGGATATCGATGTGGACTTTGACGATGAAGGCCGCTACCGCGTCATCCAGTACGTGCAGGAAAAATACGGCATGGACCACATCTCCCACGTTATCACCTTCGGTACCATGGCAGCCAAGAGTTCCATCAAGGATGTGGCGCGCATCAGCCGCCTGTCCCTGGACGAGAGCAACCGCCTGGCCAAGATGATTCCGGACCGTCCCTTCACCGTAAAGGTTGATGGAGAGGAAAAGGAGATGAAGCCCAACCTGAAAAACTGCGTCAAGTATCTCCCGGAGCTCAAAAACGAGATGGAGAACGGCACGGATCAGGTAAAAGAAGTGCTAAAATACGCCCTTCAGCTGGAGGGTTGCATCAGGCAGACGGGTATCCATGCCTGCGCCATGATTATCGGCCGCGGAAACCTTACTGATTATATCCCTATCAAACTGGACCGCGATAAGGCCACGGACCAGGAAGTATGGGTTTCACAGTACGAGGGCTCCTATATAGAAGAGGTCGGCATGCTTAAGATGGACTTCCTTGGTCTGCGTACCCTTTCTATTATAAAAGAATGTCTGGCCCTGGTGAAAAAACACTACGGGGACGACATCGACATAGAAAAGATCCCTATCGACGACCCTGCGACCTATGCCCTCTACTCCCGCGGAGACACCAAGAGCGTATTCCAATTCGAGTCTCCCGGAATGAAGGATTGGCTGCAGCGCCTGCATCCGCAGCGTTTCGAGGACCTTATAGCAATGAATGCCCTTTACCGTCCGGGGCCGATGGATTATATCCCGTCTTTTGTAGCCCGCAAACGCGGTGACGAGGAAATAAAATACGACCTCCCGGTAATGGCGGAATTCCTGGAAGAGACCTACGGCGTCACGGTATATCAGGAGCAGGTAATGCGTATCTCCCAGAAGGTGGCCGGCTTCTCCAAAGGCAAGGCGGACAAGCTCCGTAAAGCCATGGGTAAGAAGAAGATAGACGTTCTGGAGAGCCTTTACAACGAGTTTGTAGAAGGCGGCGTAAAGAACGGCCATCCGCGCGAAACCCTTGACAAGATCTGGGCCGACTGGCGCAAGTTCGCATCCTACGCCTTCAATAAATCTCACGCCACCTGCTATGCTTGGGTGAGCTACCAGACAGGCTGGTTGAAGGCACATTACCCGGCAGAATTCCAGGCAGCCAACCTTAGCCAGAATCTCTCCAACATGGAAGAGATCAAGGAGATAATGGACGACTGCCGACGCAGCAAGATCAAGGTTCTGAATCCCGATATCAACGAATCCGATTCCCACTTCACCGTTAACGGAGAAGGCAATATCCGCTTTGGCCTTGGTGGAATGAAGGGCTTCGGCTCCAATATCGTAGATGCCATCATTGCCGAAAGGGAAAAGGGCGGCACCTTCCCGGATGTCTGGAACCTTATGGAAAGAATGTCCGGCATTATCAACCGCAAGGCCCTTGAATCACTGGTCAACTCCGGAGCACTTGACTCCCTTGGAATACCCCGCAAGGCCTATTTCTGCCCCTGCAAGTCTGGAGAAGACTACATCGGCGAGCTTCTGGAATACGGAGAGCGTTTCAAGGCCAACCAGGAAGACAGTGGCATGTCCCTATTCGGTGAAAGTGAGGAACTTAAGCCTATCCGGCCCGATGCCCCCGCGTGTGAAACATCGGAGGACGACAAACTACTGCAACTTCAGGCGGAGAAGGAACTTGTGGGCATGTACCTGAGCTCACATCCCCTGGATAAATACCGCTTTGAGCTGGACCACTTCACCACCTGCAAGGTAGGTAATCTGGCTGATGAAATTGCCACCTGCGAGGCCAGGAACGAGACCAAGAAGGTTGCCATCGCCGGTCTTGTATCGGCCTATAAGCCCCAGGTTACAAAAACGGGCAAACAGTGGTCAAAGAGTACTATAGAAGACTTTAACGGCTCTTACGAGCTGGCTCTCTTCGGAGAAGACCACGAGGCCTACATGCGCTACTTCAGCACGCCGCATAACGCCATCTATATTGAGGGTGAAATTGCGCCCAAATTCAGGCTCAAACCAGAAGAAATCAAGGCGGGCAAGCGCGCCCTCTTCGGTTTTAAAGTCAAGAAAATCAGCCTGTTGGGCAATGTGACAGACGCCGTACTTAAGGCGTTTGCCATAACCTTGTCCTCCACCATGCTCAACCCTAAATTCAGGGCTTCGCTTGTCAAAGTGATAAGCAAGAACAAAGGAAAGATTCCGCTCAAGGTGTTCCTTATAGACCCTGAAACAAAGTATAAGGTGGAATTCGATTCCCACAAATTCGGAGTGTCGGTTACAACAGACTTAATAGCCGACCTCAATGAAATCGGGGTCGGCTATCAGGTGATGCGGAAATAAATATTCTGCTTATTAGCCTAGTTTTACCAGAGCTTTGCCACTGCGGCCGTCAATGCAGACAGTAAGTGGTTTGTCCAGGCTTCGCTACTCCTTCTTCAGCTCTATTGCTGGATTGGTCTTCGCCGCCTTCAGCGTCTGCCATAGCACCGTTCCAAAGGCAATGGCCAGGGAGATGATGACGGCCACCACGAACACCCAGCCGTAGCCTTCAGCCCTGTAGGCAAAGCGTTGCAGATAAACCTGGGCCGCCCAGATGGCCAGCGGAATGCCAATGAGGCAAGCCACGCCAACAAGAATCATATAGCTGCGGACATTCCTCCTGGTTTCGTGCGTCACATCAGAGCCGAAGACCTTTCGGATAGCAATCTGTTTCGTGTTCTCGTCGGCAAAGTAGGTGCTCATGGCCAACAGGCCCAGCAGGGCTATCAACACAGAGAGAACGGCGAAGAGTTCAACCAGGCGCAGCGTTCTCTTGACCGGGGCGAGCATTTTCTTGTTAATGTCACTTACAAAGCCATACCGCCAGGCAGGCTCTTCCACTCCGGCAGTTTCCAGACGATACTCCCTGTAAGCCTGCCGGATGGCTTTGTCGTATGACTCGTCCTCTCCCGTGGTGCCAATCAACATACAGTTGGAATAGCGGAGTTCTTCTGCCCGGGTAACGATGACTCCACCATTGGGGTTCTGACTACTCTCCGAGGCCGGCCGCGTTGGATAATCCGTCACCACGCCACCAATGAACTCCGGCTGGGCGCCGTTCATGTTGATTCTTCTGGGGAATACAGTAGATGTATCCGATACCGCTGCCGCGTTGAAAGCACTGCGGCTCATCCAAAGCGAATGCGTCAGCGGATGGCCGAAATCCTCCTCCACCTCAAGCCCTAGCAGTTTGAAATAGGTGGAATCACAGACGATGACGGGCATATCGACGCGATGCTCCTCATCCACTTTGATTCCCATGGTCATATTGATGAGTCCAGGAATACCGCGCCCCACACCAGCTTTTGTCACAAAGGGCAACTGTTCCACCTTGTCCTTGAAGAGTTTCATCATATCGTAGTCGCGGGCAGAGTACTCAATGTAATAGAGATTCTCTGTTGCGGAGTGCATCGGCCGTGTGAGCATATGCCGCATCTGCACTTCCATCACCAGCGCCAGGGCAATCAGGAATACCGACAAGACGTTCTGCACCACAATGAACACCTTGCTCAGTACCATTTTGCTGCGGCGCCGAAGCGTCCCTTTGATCACGTCGATGGGTTCGTAACGCGAGGCTACGATGGCCGGAAGAAGTCCACAGAGGGCGCCCAAGAACAGGATGCCGGCGATGTATGCCAGGATATACCCGGGTGTTATCATAAAGGATAGCCTCACGCTGGTATCGCCGATGCCCAGCATCACCTCGTCTGGATCACTGGTGGAAACGAGGCTGTTCATCATCGGGACCAGAAAGTCGGCTAGTAGCAGTGCCGCGGCAAAGCAGACGGCGGTGAACGCCACGGATTCTCCGATGTACTTCCACAGGATGCCGGTCTTATCAGCCCCCAACAGGCGCCGGGTAGCCATTTCCTTGGACCGTTTGCCCGTAAGTGCGAGACTCAGGTTCACATAATTGAAGATGGCCGACAGTAATAGCAGGAGTACAACCACCGTCAGGAGCTTGAGCATCTGGGCATTGCCCTGCCGGGTAAGCCCGTTGCTGTTCCCTGTCGCAAAGAAAGCCTCATCCATTCGGTAAGCTTTCCAGGAATCCACCTTTTCCCCACTCCAGATAGCGTCGTAGTTCTTGTGCAGCAGCGCTTTCACTTTGCCCCTCACATCGTCGGGATTCGCATCTTCTCGTGCGCGGAACCAGGTCGTGTAGTTACCGATGCTGCCAAAGTTCCGCTCCTGCGCTGCAGCCCAGGTCCCCGAAATGTGCGTAATGATGTCGTAGGGCATAAAGAAGGTCCCGTCAAAATCGGCAAAGATTCCTTTAATGGTACGGTCCGATTCATCCACTTTGATAGTACGCCCAATAAGTCTTCCTCCATCTATGGATAGTTTCCTGGCCAGTGATTCACTGATGAGGACATCATCCTTGCCCACAAAATCTTCCTCACTGCCTTCTACAAGATGGTATTCCGGGAATACCTTGAAGAAGTCGGCATCGGTCTCCATTCCAGAGCACTGGAGCAAATCATCGCCCTCACGGATGACCGGCTGCCACAGCAAGGCCACGCGGCTTGCTGCCTCGACCTCCGGGATATTCATCTCCAGTTCCTCTTTGTCCCAATAGGTCAAGCCCAGGAACTCATCACTTCCCAGAACAAATGTCCGCTTCCAGTCTGGAGACTCATGCGCCACCTCATACTGCTGCACCACATAGCTGCCAATCAGGATCACGAACGCCAGGCTCACGGCCAGCCCCACCGCCTCGATGGCGGTGTATAATTTGTTGCGGGATAGGAATTTCAGATAAGATTTCATACGCGTTTATTCATTCTTCAACGATTCCACCGGATTCGCCCGGGCAATCTTCAGACAGTTCAGTACCACCACGCCAAGGACAATAAACAGTACCAGCAGCGCCCCACCGATGAAATACAGCGGACTCAGGGATACCTTCTCAGCAAACTGCTCCAGCCATTTGCGGGCCACGAAGAATGCGGCGATGCAGGCTATTACGGCCATGACACCGGACAGTTTCAGGATATCCGATGCAAAGACGCTCAGGATGTCTCGGGTGGTGGCGCCATTGATCTTCCGGACGGCCATCTCCTTGGAACGGCGCAAACTTTCGTCCCGGATGAAGCCGATGAGACCCAGTAGGGCGATCAGCAGGCTGAACACAGCGCCGATGGCCATTGTGTTCCGCATCTTCTTGCTGTCGGCATAAGCCGCCCGCATCTGCTCCTCATAAGACAGGATGTTGATCTCCCGGCCCTCCAGTGCCTGTTCCAGCGCCTGACGCACCTTCTGCAGTGCCTCCGGCCGGACTTTGAAGAAGGTATGCGGCATCCATGAACTCATGCTGCCAATCTCACCATAGAACAGGGCGCTGGGACGCGGGTCCACGCCGGTCAGGTTACCGATAAGATAGCTCTTATATACACCTGAGATGGTGAAATAACTCCTTTCCGAATCGCGCGAGCGGTCGTGGCCGGTTACGAAAATATGCTTGCCTACGGCGCCATCGCTCCAGTCCGTAAACTCGGCCATCTTGGTCACAAACTTCTCATCCACAGCAATCTCCGAAGAATCCCTGGGCGCACG
>CAMVFZ010000020.1 GCA_947166905.1 uncultured Prevotellaceae bacterium
TCATTGCATATAAAAATCTATTATTAACCGTCCAACTTTTGGGGTTCATGTCACCGGCTGGGGGGTACGCCCCCCGGTAGATGGATGATTAAATCAGATGATTCCCAGATCATCTGATTTGATCCAGCCTTGGCGGCCGTCGGAGAGTTCGATATTGGAGAACTGGCCTACGGAGTCAAGAACCTTTACTTTAACGCCCTCGTGAAGTACAAAGAGGTCCTTGGCGGAAGAACCGCCGGCGGGAGAATTCTTGACGGGGGAGACTGGAGCCATTACGATGGCAGCATCGGTCCGATTGTACTCTTTGCGCTGCCAGTTGGCAAAGTCCAGGCACAGAATGAAGAGTACCAGGGCTGCGATTCCAAAGTAGAAGCTGCGCTTGCGTACGCTGCCGGACGACAGGAAGAAGCGAACGGCAAGGTAGCATAGCAGGGCGAAGAACAGCAGCGAAAGCACGGCCCATATATCGGACTTTAGGCTGTAGCACAGGCTGCGTCCCCAGGCCTCCAGAATGAACTCCGGAACCACGTCGATGCGGTCCTGAACCAACGAATTGGCATACTCAAGATTGTTGCGGGCGTCACCAAAGGAAGGATCGGCTTTAAGTGCGCGCTCATAGTGCAGTATGGCCTTGGCGTTTTCTCCAGCCTTGAAGTAGGCGTTTCCAAGGTTGTAGCTGAGAACGGCAGAAACATAGCCCTCGTCCTCCAGCGCCTGCCAGCTTTGGACGGCTTCCTGCCACAGACCGTCTGCGTAGGCCTCAGTGCCCTCTGCCCAGAGGGAATCGGCACGCTCCGGAGCAGCCCAGGCCGACGGAGCCAGCAACACTGCCACGATAACAGCCTTTGCCGCCATCGAAGCCGATGATATCTTGTTCTTCATAGTAGAATCAATGGAAGAAATAACCTTTACCGCACTGTCGTAGCGGGCCTGGAGGGCGCCGTCACCGGAATCCGGTGAGTAGCGAGCGAATTCGCAGGCATCAAGCAGGCCGGTGAACTCTGAAGTAAGCTCTTCAGAAACGCCTCTCTCCTGAAGCTTGGCAGAGATATTATCTTTGTCCAGGGCCTCCTGAGGCATATTGAACTTATCTGCAATATAGCCGACAAGGGCCTTGTGAAGCTCCTCGTAGAAGGCTGAATCAAGGTTCTTCTCCAGGTATGACTTGGAGGCTGAAAGCCTCTTGAGAGCCATCTTGGTGGCACGGCGGTTACGGGTGCCGGCGACATCGGCCCTACGCCTCTCTGAACGCTTGCGGAAGAGAATGTATCCGGTTGTACCAAGAAGCATCAGAACCAGGAGCACCGGGTAAATGGTGCGTGCAACCAGCATGGGAGAGCCCTTGCTAAGCGCCGGGCGGCCGGTACGGATGTATCTGATATCCTCTGAAAGGTTCCTTACTCCGGAACGCTCCGGAAGCCTCATGCCGCTGCTCTGAACGCCGGTAGAAGCCACTGCGCCGTCTCCTGATACGGGAATCTCCATTGCGGGAGTGGTCAGGGTTACGAACTTGTGGGTATTGCTGTCATAGTAGCTCCACTCTATGGGATCCAGCGTAAAGTTGCCCCTGCTGCGGGGAATGAACGGGAACTCAAAGGTCTTGCTGCCAGATGTTCCGCCGCGGGTGGTCTTGTCCGTAGACTTGACGTCGTAGACCTCGAAGTCCGGCGGGAAGTTAATCTTGGGTGCCTCCAGAAGGCTTACGTTGCCAGTTCCGGAAATGGTGACGGTAAGCGATGCGGCCTCGTGTGCAGCAAGCGAATCACGGCTAAGCGTGGCAGTCATAGTATACTGACCAACGCCGCCTCCGAAACTGGCCGGGGCCCCTGCCGGAAGTTTGCTGACAGGCAGTTTGACGGCCGGCGCGGTAACCCTCTTGCGGATGGTACGTACGTTATCGTCAAAGAAACTGTCAAAGATAGAGTTGCTGCGTCCGGGAACGGTGATGTTCACAAGACAGGTCAGCTCCGATGCGTCTATTGTAAGTTCTCCCGCCTGCTGGGGCACCAGTACCCAACTGCGCAGAACGGCACTGTTGTAAATCTTGTCGCCAAGAACCTCTCTCTGGAAATTGATATTGGTAGGCTGCTCCAGAATCTGGCTCCAGAAGCCGTTGAAAGAAGGGAAATGAACGTCCTCAAAACCTGCGATGTCCACCTTCTGATAAAGCTTGAGTACGGCAGTAACGGGCTCTCCGATAACCGCGCTCTTGCGGCTTACGGTAAGCCTCATAAAAAGGTCTTCCGGAGAAATATCGGCGCTTCTTGAAGAAGCAGAACTACCTGAAGATGAACCCTTTGCGGAAGATCCGCCGGCAGCTGCGCCGCCCTTTACAACCTCTATAGAATAAGGCTTGGAACTAATCTGGTTTCCGCCCACTGACGCCGTCGCGGCAGGTAGCTGGAACTTGCCTTCCTTTCTGGCAAGCAGGATGTAGGAATATGTGTACTGGGAAGAAGTCGTAGTCTTCCCGTTCTTTGAAACGAAGGAAGTGGACTGGCCAGTCTGCGGCCCCCAGACAACCTGGAAGTCGTCGCCAGGGCTCCATCGGAAGTCCGACGGCCTGTTATCCTGCTCTGAATCTATTACAAAGGTGACGGAAAACTGCTCGTCCAGGGCTACAATGTTCTGTCCCTGTACCCTTATCGAGCTCTGCCCCCAGGCAAATACCGGAAGCAGCGCAAGTACAAGCAATGATAATACTTTCTTCATCCTACCAATTCTTTTCTTTCTTCTTTACACCTACTGCCTCAGCCTTCTCCTTATCTACCTTCTCCTGGGTCTTCTTCTCCTTGGCCTGGATAGCCTGGAGCATCTGCTGGGCCTGCTGGGGCGATACCTTTACCGGCATTGGCTGCTGTCCCTGCTGGTTCTGATCCTTGTTCTGATCCTTGTTGTCCTGGTTCTGGTCCTGATTCTGCTGATCCTGATTCTGATCCTTGTTCTGGTCCTGCTGATCCTGGTTTTGGTCGTTCTGGCCACCTCCGCCATTCTGGTTATTCTCCAGATGCTTCTTAGCGTAGATGTAATTCTCCTTGGCCTCTATGCTGCCAGGGTCCAGAATCAGACACTGCTTAAGGGCATCCACGGCCCCCTGCCAATCCTTCTTCGCAATGGCCACATCGCCAAGATTAAAGTAATAATCGGCACCATGCTCACTATCACCGGCAACTTCTTTCAGTTTGCCAAGGCTCTCGGCGGCCGAATCATAAGATCCAAGCCGATAGTGCACGCTGGCCAGATTGTAATTGCCCGCAAAAGAGGTGGAATCCTTGTCCAGAGCCCTCATGTACTCTACCGCCGCAGCCCTGAAGTCGCCCTTCTTGAAACGGCGGTTTCCAGAGCGTACCTCACTGCGGTCTACCTGGGCGGCAGCCGTCAGTGCAGTAAGCATCAAACAAAAGATTATCAATAATTTACCTCTCATACAAACAACTTCTTTTTAGAACGCCTGCGGCCAAGAAGCATCTCTACCGCAAACAGAACAAACGCAACTGCAAAGAAGTACATGAACTGCTCGTTGTACTCTTCGAACACAATGGAATTGAACTCCTCTGCCTCCATCGCGCGGATGTTATCGATAATAGGGTTCAGGCCAAACTCGTCGTTGCCGGCACGCACGTACGCACCGCCACCGGCCTCTGCAATCTCCTGCAGGGCGGACTCGTTGAGTTTGGTTACAACTATCTGTCCCTCAGAATCTTTCAGCAAGCCGCCATCCATCGGAATAGGCTGGCCCTCCGGTGAACCAACGCCGATAGTATAAACCGTAATCCCGGATTCCTTCGCATTTGCAGCCGCAGCGACGGCGTCGTCCTCGTGGTTCTCACCATCGGAAATCACAATAATCGCCCGGCTCTTTTCGCTCTCCAGGCTAAAGCTGCGGATGGCCGTCTGGATGGCGTCGCCGATTGCCGTACCCTGCACCGGAACAGACCCGGTAGAAATGGTACTCAGGAACATTTTTGCCGATATGTAATCTGCCGTAATAGGCAACTGCACAAATGAACTTCCGGCAAAGATAATAAGGCCGATGCGGTCCTGGTTCAGCTTGTCCGTAATCCTTGAAATGGCCAGTTTGGCGCGCTCCAGTCGGTTGGGGGAGTAGTCCTCTGCCAGCATGGAGTTGGAAACGTCCAGGGCTATCATAACCTCCGCTCCGCGAGTCTTGTGCTCACTAAGCTTGGCCCCAATCTGGGGGCGGCAAAGGCCAATCACAAAGAACAGGAAGCCGATGGTAAACAGTACAATCCGCGCCCAGTCTTTGACAGGGGAAACGGATGGCATCAGCTCTTTTACCAGGGCCTCGTCGCCAAAGCGACGTATACGGTTGCGACGCAACCTGCGGCCGATAGCAAAGCCTATCGGCAGTAGCGGCACAAGAATAAGCAGCCAAAGGAACTCCGGTGATGCAAGATAGTAGATCATGGCAGCCTCCTTATTAAAAGTTTAACAAGCAGCTCTGCCAGCAGCAGAAGCATGGCGATAATTGCAAACTTGGGAAACAGCTCCTTGTAAACAGGGAAGCTGTCCACCGTTGTGCGGGCCTTCTCCATCTTGTTTATCTCTCCAAAGATTTCAGCCAGCTTGGTGTTGTCCGTCGCGCGGAAATATCGGCCTCCGGTAGTTGAGGCTATGCTACGCAGCAGGGGCTCGTCAATCTCTACCTGCATCTGCTGGATCTGCGGTCCGAAGGGTGTCATAACCGGGTAGGGGGCGGTTCCGTTGTCGCCTACGCCTATGGTGTAAACCCTTACTCCATAAGTCTTTGCGATTTCTGCCGCGGTCTCCGGGGCAATCTCGCCCATATTGTTGACACCATCGGTCAGTAGTATTACAACACGGCTGGGGGCGTCGGAATCCTTGATCCTTGCCACCGCCGTTGCAAGTCCGTTGCCGATGGCGGTACCGTCATCAATAAGGCCGGTTTGAACCTCCTTCATTATATTGATAAGGGTGGCACGGTCTGTTGTCAGAGGGCACTGGGTGTAGCTTTCTCCGGCAAAAACGACGATTCCCATACGGTCAGTAGGCCTCTGGCTTACAAACTCAATTGCTATATCCTTGGCGGCGCTGATACGGTCCGGAGTAAAGTCGCGGGCCAGCATACTGGTAGACACGTCCATCGCAAACACAATGTCAATACCCTCTGTATCTACCCTTTCCATATCCGATGATGACTTGGGCCTTGCCAGACAAATCACCAGCAGGCACATAGCCGCAAAGCGCAGAACTGCCGGCAGGTGAACAAGTACGCTCCAGAAGATGGAAGTGCCTTTCTTCCAAGGGGTTATGTTAGATACTCGCAGATGCGGCTCGCGGCGCGCTACCTGCCTGTAAACGTACAGGGCGGCAAGCAGCACCGGCACGGCCAGCAGCCAGAGTAAATATGGATACTCAAAGAACATCTTTTTCTATCTCCTTCTGATAAGTATCGGTGACGAACCTTACGGCCAGCGGCAGGGCCTTGGCGTTGTAGTCGTCGTCCACCGTCATCTTGGCAAACTTCACGAAGTCAGAGGTCTCGAAGAGGTCTTTCAAAGGCTCTTTGTACTCTGCCGGGAAGTCTGTGTCTTTCACGGCCTTGAAAATCTCTGCCGTAGTCATTTCCTGTGCGCCGAAGTCGTATCTTGCGGCCAGGTATTCACGCAGGGCATCCGTAATTCCGGAATAATAAGTCTTCTGTTTCTCCGGGGCCCAGTACTTGTTTCCGCGCAGGGAGTCCAGCTTTCTAAGCGCCACAATGTGGGCCGGCTCCGGAGGCGCCAGAGCTGCGCTGCGCTTCTTCCTGAAGTACCTTACTACAAAGAAGATAATTGCAGCCAGGGCGGCGACGCCAAGTACTATTAGCAGGTAGGGGAGTACTTCCGCAAAAGTGAGCGGATAGCCTATCTGGGGTCTGAGGTCATGAACCTCGAAGGTGGTGGTATCTACCGGAATGGTCGTGAAGGTAATCTTCTGGCCCTTGAAAACAAGTGTGTCCACGGTGCCGTCGGGGAGGGTGCGGGCAATCTTGATATCCGGCAGGGTGTATTCTCCCTCGTCAAAGGAAGTGACGGTGAGCGATGCCTCCACGTCTACATTGTCCTTGCGTTTTTTAAGGGTATCCAGCGCCCAGGGCTTCACAATCTCTATGCCCTCCGTTAGCTGGTTTTTGTCGTATTCCGGCAGCTGCAGAACGGTGCCTTCCTTCACGCCCTCAAGGGTTGCGCCATACTTGAACTGGTCCGCAATCAGTACGGAATCCCGTTTTTGCTGCTGGCGCAGGAAGGCTTCCTTGTCCTGGCCTTTCGCGGGCATCAGGGCAAAAACCATCACAATTGCCGTAAATAATATCCTTATCATATTACCTGCTTCTGAAAAGTGAAATCAGCGCCTTAACATAGTCCTGGTCCGTGGCGATATCCACGCTGTCTATGCTGCGGCGGCGCATAATATTGTCTGCCTGCTGCCAGGCCGATGCCCACCATGCCGCATACTCCCTGCGGGCCTTTCGGCTGCTGGTGTTGATGATGGCCGTCTCTCCGGTTTCCGCATCCTTTGCATGCACCAGGCCGATGGAGGGCAGGGTGCACTCACGCGGATCGTAAACGCGGATGACTGACAGGTCGTGGCGGCCGGCGGCAACCTTGAGGGCGTCCTCGTAGCGAGGGGCACCATCGGCTCCGGTATCAATCATATCGGACAGGATGAAGGCTGTGCAGCGCTTTTTAAGCGCGCCGGTCATGTAGCGCAAGGCCTCGCTGACGTTGGTTCCGTCGCTCTGGGGCTGCCATTCCAAAACCTCCCTCAAAATGTGAAGCAGATGGCTGCGGCCTTTTGCCGGCGGAATGAACTTTTCTACCTTGTCGCTGAAGAGCAGTGCGCCCACCTTATCATTGTTGATGATGGCGCTGAAGGCCAGCACTGCGGCAATCTCTGCCGTAAGGTCACGCTTGGTGCGTACGGTTGTGCCAAAGAGGCCGGAACGGCTGATGTCCACAAGCAGCATCACCGTAAGTTCCCTCTCTTCCTCGAATACCTTCACATAAGGAGCGTGCATACGCGCAGTGACGTTCCAGTCCATGCTGCGTACGTCGTCGCCCCACTGGTACTCGCGGACTTCGCTGAAGGCCATACCCTTACCCTTGAAGGCGGAGTGGTATTCGCCGGCGAAGATCTGGTGCGACAGGGCCTTGGTCCGGATTTCAAGCTTCCTGACCTTCTTAAGTAACTCTGTTGTAGTTGTTTTCTCCATTATGGACAGCTCCCGTTATTACGGAACCATTACAGCGTTCAGAACCTCAGAGATAATGTTTTCTGTGGTTACATTCTCTGCCTCTGCCTCGTAGGTAAGGCCAATCCTGTGGCGGAGTACTTCTGCCGATACGGCGCGTACATCCTCAGGAATCACGTAACCTCTTCTCTTGATGAAGGCATATGCCTTTGCGGCCAGTGAAAGTGAGATGCTGGCACGCGGTGAAGCACCGTAAGAGATAAGGTTCTTGATGTTGGCAAGATTGTAATCTTCCGGGGTACGGGTGGCGTAGACGATGTCTACGATGTATTTCTCTATCTTCTCGTCCATGTAGACGTCGCGTACAACCTCACGGGCGCGGATGATATCCTCCGGTTTTACAACGGGATTTGCGTGAGGGAATTCTCCGGTGTTGTTCATGCGGATAATCTG
Source organism: uncultured Prevotellaceae bacterium (assembly GCA_947166905.1). GTDB lineage: Bacteria > Bacteroidota > Bacteroidia > Bacteroidales > UBA932 > Cryptobacteroides. The sequence goes on from CAMVFZ010000020.1 coordinate 7,670, forward strand.
GCGCTCTTCCTCTTTCTTGGGATAGCCCACGATTACCTTAAGCATGAATCGGTCTACCTGTGCCTCCGGCAGGGGATAGGTACCCTCCTGCTCGATAGGGTTCTGGGTGGCCATTACAAGGAAAGGCTGCGGCAGCGGGAATGTTTTGTCGCCGATGGTAACCTGTTTCTCCTGCATTGCCTCAAGAAGGGCGCTCTGTACTTTTGCAGGGCTTCGGTTAATCTCATCTGCCAGAACGAAGTTGGCGAAAACAGGGCCCTTGTGAACCTCAAAGGACTCGTTCTTCTGGGAATAAATCATGGTTCCCACAAGGTCTGCCGGCAGAAGGTCCGGGGTGAACTGAATACGGCTGAATTTTGCGTCTACAGCCTGGGCCAAAGTGTTGATGGCAAGGGTTTTTGCAAGACCCGGGACACCTTCCAGAAGGATGTGGCCGCCGGCCAGAAGGCCGATAAGGAGATTCTCTACGAGGCCTTTCTGGCCTACGATTACCTTGCCCATTTCAAGCGACAGCATATCCACGAACTGGCTTTCCTGCTGAATGCGCTCGTTCAATTCTTTGATGTTTACGTCCATTTTATGTTGTTTTTTCTATCTTTGCAAAAAATACCCGGTATGCGTTATTCAGTTACACTTTCCTACGACGGTTCTGGCTTCAGCGGCTGGCAAATACAGCCGAATGCTTCTTCCGTTCAGGAGGCCCTGGAGAGAGCTCTTTCACTGGCTCTCCGGGAGACTGTTTCCGTTACCGGAGCAGGTAGGACCGATGCCGGCGTGAATGCCATTGGTTATGTGGCTCACTTCGATTCATCGAAGCCTATCCGCGAAGAAGAAATTGCCTGCAAATTAAATGCCATTTTGCCTTCGTCCGTGATGATTCACGAAGTGAAAATTGCGGCCGATGACTTCCATGCGCGCTTCGACGCCCGCCTTCGCCGATATAACTATTTCATTCACAGGAAGAAGGACCCGTTCGTCCGGACGTACTCTTATTTGTACACTTATCCGCTGGATGTAGAGGCTATGAACCAGGCTTGTCAGTGTCTCCTTGGAACTCACGATTTCAGCTGCTTTGAGAAAGCCGGCGGCAACAGCAAAACTTCCATCTGCACCATCTTCGAGGCCGGATGGAAACCCTATGTTCCCACTCATGTCGGTGTAATGGATTATCCTTCTGAACCAACTGATTATCTGGTTTTTACGGTGTCTGCCGATCGTTTTCTCCGCAACATGGTCCGTGCCATCGTAGGCACCCTTCTGGACATCGGCCGCGGCCGATATCCCGTATCCCACATGGAAGAAGTTTTGGCCTCCGGGAACCGCTCTTCAGCAGGCGAATCCGTACCTGGACACGCCCTTTTCCTCTCCAAGGTACAATACTAGGCTTGCGTCCCCGCTGCTATCAGCAGGGAATGTGCAAATAATCAGGCATTTATTTGCGTTATCCCCGTTTTAATAGTGGGAATGTGCAAGTTTTGGCTGGAATACTTGCGTAATCCCCCTCTGAAAACAGGGAATGTGCAATTTTTCGGCCGTTTTTCTGCACATTCCGGAGGGTGCTTCGGTCTGTGGCAAAAGGGGTAGCTGAGGCCTGCGGCGTCCAACGCGCCAACCCGCTCGCTTGACCGTCCAACTCCTCCTTTTAGCCCTGCTTGTAGCAGGTCTAACGTTGTCGAACAGCGGACGTCATGCCATGCACCGCTCCCTGCGCAAGGCTCTCGCTTCCTACGCGCGACGCCCACGCACGCCGTTTCCGCCTAAGGCCTCAGCTACCCCTTTTGCCCAGACTACCGTGGCTACGATAATTGGAGATAGCCTTTTTCAAAGGCAAATGGAATTAAGAATTTTGATTCTCGGTCTTCGAATTTTACCACAATGTATTTTTCGTTGACGGCCATAATCTCGCCTTGTCCAAGGCTTTTGTGAGTCACAATGTCGCCTATCTGAAGTGTCTCCCAAGGTTCCTGCTTTTCATCGATCGGTTCCTCTACGGGTTCGGGCTCTTCTTCCTCAACCTGTTCAACCAGTTTGGACGTGTCAATGACAGTATCCCAGCCTCCAATGAGAGTGCCCGTATGCTTGTCAATGCCGGTGTATTCGAGGCTGGAATCTTCGTAGCGCTTGAACTTATAGACGGCATCGTTCATCAATTCACTATTGAAGACACCCAGGCTGACCAGCAGGCTGAAATCCTTGAGGGTAAGGCCGGTTACCTTGCGGAAGAGTTCCGGTTCCAACTGCGCGATAACATCCTTGAGGCAGTATTCCCGATAGTCCGTCAGATACATGAAGACAGGGATGCGGGTGGCGAACTTGATAAGTTTCTCCTGAATCTCTTTCCGTTTGCTCTTGTACTCCTTCTCTTCTTCTGTGAGTTCCCTTTTCTGTTTCGGCGTAAGGTCGTCGCCCTTCTCCTTCTTGGTGTTCTTTACGTGCTCGGACTTGTTGATGATGGTCTCAATGTCGGCATTGAGGTTGCGGAAGCCTTCGATGTTCATCAAAGCCTTCATAGCCTCTGGATTATTCATCAAGCGTTGGAGTGTAGCATTATCCACATTGACCAGCACAGCGCTTTCCCACCTGCGAGCCAACAAGGTGGCGGTAGTGCCACTCATCGCCATATCCAGTACTCCGGCAGCGTCAATCTCCTTCATGGAAGAGCCATCGTAGGCAAGGATGGGCAGGAACTTGATGAACTGCTCCACTTTCTTTTCCGGATTTGATTCCTGTACGTTGAGTTGGCAACTGTATTCCTCCACCTGGCGTAACGCCCGGTTGGGGGCGAAATCAAAGACGTAGCATAGAGGCTTGAGAATCACTTCCTCTCCCTCTTCATCCTTTGTGGTCCAGGGAGACTGGACGCGGAAAGCGGCCTGGAAATAGGTCTCCGGAGATGTTGTGTTGCGCAACATCATAATGCCGGTCCAGGGCTTTACGGTGACGCCCGTAGACAGCTTACCGCAAGACAGGGTGATGGTCTTGGTCTGCTGCGGTTCGCCCATCGCATCATAGACAGGATCTACTGCTTTCGCGCCCATGCCTGCTTCATTGCCGGCAGCGACAATCACCTTGTATTCGTCATAGAAGCGGTTGGATCGCTTCTTCAGTAATTTGGCCATAGCACGGCATCCAGCCACTGACGGCAGGAACCAGTAAGTGTGCTGCAGGTAACTGAGCAGACGGGAATCGGAGAACGGCATCGGCGGCTTCTCTGTGCCAAGTTTCAACTCCGTAACTATATTCTCGGTGTAAGCGCCACGGATTAGGTCAAGCCATTTCTGGACATATTCTTCGTGCAGAAAACAATCATCTTCGGCGCGGAAGAACTCATTCAGGTCAAACTCGTCAAATTCGCCCTGTGATGCAATTTCACTGATGCTTTCCGGCATTTGGTAGGTCAGCATCACCATCTTGGGCAGTTGGGCGTAAGGGTTCTTGGGGCCTTTCCACGCCGCCTTTGCAGCCTGTTCGTCGGAATACGTCCAGTTGTAAATCTGTTCCTCGATGAACTCGCCAGTGGAAATTGCACGGAATGGCGTCCCGGAGAGATAGAGATAAGCATTCGTGCGCAGGGGCATCAAGCCTTCGTCGTACATCTCACGTGCCTCCAGCTCGCGGACATTATCGGCATCCTCGGTGATAATATCTCCCACCTCTTCTGCTCGCTTCAATGCCGGGTCTTTCTTGTCGTAGAAGTTCTTGGCATTCTTGCCCCAGGCTCCGTAGTGATACTCGTCCAGTACGATGCAGTCCCAGTTTACGGTCTGAATCCATTTGTTGGTAGCCTTAATACCGCCAGCGTCATTCTTTCCTAAGACATCCTGGAAAGAGGCGAAGCAGACAAATGGTTTGCGCTCGTTCACGTAGTTGAACTCACGGTCTTCCTGTTTCTGGCAGAATTGCCAGCCTTCAAAGTCTTTGTGAGTCAGCAGATCCTCTTCCCAGGCGGTCTTTACTGCAGGCTTGAAGGTTAGAACCAGCACCTTTTTCCAGCCCATCTTAAGGGCGAGCTGGTAGGTGGTGAAGGTCTTGCCGAAGCGCATCTTTGCGTTCCAGAGAAAGTGCGGAATGAGGCCGCGGTTAGAAGGGTCTTTCTTGAAGGCTTCAAAGTATGCCGATGTCTTTACTACGGCGCGTTTCTGTTCAGGGCGCATCGGGAAATCATAGATGCGGTCTATCATCTTGTCTTTCCCTGCGACAGCGGCGGCTATTGCCTGCTCCACTTTCTTGAGGTCACAGACAAACCATTCCCCCTCTGGGTTGCGGATATGGTCTTTGCGCAGGATGCGGTGGACCAGCTTATCGGTGAAGGAGGAACCATCCTTACGCATAGCGGGACGCTTCAGAACAATCCGGTACTGGATGTTGCCGGTTTGGTTCTGCTCTTTCACGCGGGTCTCAACATCGCGCGTGGTATAGCCGACCTTCAACCAGCCCTTATGGGCAGGATAATCTATGTGTTCATAGGCGTAGATGGTCGGGGTTTCCGCGACTTTATTCCGGAGTAGGTCTTGTGCAGCCATAAAAATTACTCTATAGAGCGAATCAGTGATTCGATGAAAGCGATTTCCGTATCTGTTAGCCCGTATTTGGTGTATAGCATTTCATCTGTCCAGGGATGAGAGAAATCCTGAACGGGTATAAACTGGAACTTGTCTTTTGCTATATTCTGGGTAAGAAGTATAGTAGACATCAAGAATCTAAAGAACATTGTTTTTACATAGGTAACCATGTTCTTCGCTTCTTGTTCTTTATCAAAGGTCCTTAATAGCAGGTAAGTTTCAGTACAAATTTGGTTTGGCTTAAGAATCTCTATTCGAGATACGACCTTCTTGCGGCCCTCATTATCGGTTTGTCCAGCATGTTCGGCACTTGCTTTTGACATTATTACCTTCCATTTATCAATGAGATTTGAGTTATTTACCACCTCGTTCCTCGATACATACGTAATCCCCTTGCTGCCAAGCATTTCGACATCCCCATCCTTCTTTTTTGCTCTACCAGATTCAAAGCTACGGAAGCCAAAAGGTTTAGAACTGTACACCCATTCCTCCATCGTTTTTTCACGTTTGCTCTGAACCTTTTTTATAATGCTAATTGCTTCACCAAAACGGATAAAGACATCATATTCATTGAGTTTTCTTTTGAAAACCTGAGTGGTGCCTTTATAGTGATTGACGACGGTACAATCTCCCTGATAATTGCTATCAAATAAGAAATAACACACACCTCCTGCTATATCGACCCCAGGAAAACAATCTCTGGAATCAGCGAAATCGACAATATTCGATATTCTCCTATCGTTTAGCATTTCATCTCTAAAAGAATCTAACCCCCTTCCTCCACTATACCAACGAGCGGGAATAATCATTGATAAATAGCGTGGTTTGAGTTTCTTGGCCTGTTGCACAAATAGATGATACAAGGGGATGGCACTGCCAGACGAAGATTCTGTTTGCATACCACCTCCATCACTAAGTTGATACGGAGGGTTACCAATAATTACGTCAAACTTCATATTGCCGAAGAATTGCTTGGGGTTATCTGTGTGAATAAACATGTAGGCATATTGCTCTGCCTCGGAGCCGCGGTCGTAGACTTGCTGAGATGCGCCGCAATATTTGCACTTGCCGTTTTCCCACGTGTGAGAGCGGTTGGCATAAAGGATATTGCCGCTCTCGGTATTGAAACGGGATACGCTGTATTTCCCATTAGCGTGCTTGCTACAGTAAAGGGAGCGGCGTGACAAATATGATGTCAACTCCGTGATGGCGATGCCATAGACCTGAGTATGCAAGATGTGGTCAATGCGCTCCTGACGGTCTGGAATCTGGCTCTCCAGCCCACGATCCAGACGCTTGACGATTTCCCGAAGAAAAACTCCACTTTTTGAGAACGGGTCAAGAAACGTCGATTTCGGGTTACTAAACAATTCTTGCGGCAACAGATCTAGCACCTTGTTCGCAAGCTCCGGCGGGGTGAAAACCTCGTCGTTGCTCAAATTGGCGATGCAATTGAGAACGTCCGGATTGTAATTACTGTTCGCCATATGTTTTTGCGTTTATCTTCAAATAGTGAACTGGGGCGTATGTCTGGGCTGGAATGTCAGAGAAGAGTCCGTCGCTTTCATATTCCCCAATCAAATAGGAGAACTCATAGTCGCGGCGATTGAATTTACCATCGCCCACCGGACTCCATTCGCATATATGTATCCATTCGCCAGAGCCATCGACTCTCTTGTAGGTGAGGGCGTCTCCCAGAATGATATTCTTGCTCAGAATGTATCTTACGGCTTCAATGCAGGTATCTTTGCATTTTGACTTGAAAAGGCTTTGATACTGCTCCGTGAAGCAATCCAGCAAGCGCTGTCGGCAGGCTTCGGCATTGTCAGGGAGAAGCTCTATGCCGTATATGCTGGAGATGGCAAGCACGGCGCTCTCTTCGTATTGAAGTTGGGTATATTGCTTTGCTTTGACGCGGGCCTCGCAGATGGCGAGTTTTCGATGGAGAATTTCAATAAGGAAGTTGCCGTCTCCGCAGGCAGGTTCCAGGAAACGGGAGTCGAGCCTCTCCGTCTCCGGCTTCACAAGGTCCAGCATGGCATTCACCTCACGGGGGTTGGTAAACACCTCACCATGAGCGGCCACCCTGTCCCTGGACTTGATTTGGGTGTCCATTCTGCGCTTTCATTGTGCGAATGCGACTTATTCGTCTAGGCCCCCAGGACACAAAAAAGGCATGGATGATCATTATCCATACCTGCGGCCCTGAGAAGCCTTAGCCTGAACAAGTCACACCCACGCCAAAGCGCAGGCGTCTACTGACTTATTCGGCGGCTTATTGAAATTTCTCAGGTTTCAGGTAACCGAACAAATAGCAAACGCTATGTAAAACAATATTTCTTGCAATTATTCTGCGTAGCAAATATAGACAAATCATTCGGTTTTTCCTAATAACTCTCTTTTGACGTAGGAAAAACTGTGGCTTTTTTTGTCAAATCATAAGATTCGTAAAAATTTTATAAAGATTCGTAAATAGTTGATGTTCGGACTGCACAAACAGGCATAATTGTTCCTAACTTGAGGGAAAAAATTGTAAAAACTTATACCGGATTTTATTATGTACTACCACGTTTATTCGTCACCACTTCAAAATTGTCCATTATTCAGGAATGATGCCGACCGTCGCTTTTTCCTAAACCGAATTGTGCTCTGCCTGCAGAGCCTAAACATCCAGATTTACGCATTTTGCTTAATGGATAACCATGTGCATTTTTTAATCAGTGGCAACGAATCCGACATTCTTAAGTTGTTTTTCGATATAAAACGGGAATATGGTCGTTGGGCGGGGCGGTCCGATGGCCCCGTAGAAGTTAAACTTGATGACTTCGAGATATCGATGAGACCCATAAAAGGCGAAGATGACTTCAAGATTGTAGTAGCTTATATCCTGAGGAATCCTGTTCCTGCCGGATTGGGCTCGCCAACCAGTTATAAGTGGAGTTCCGCCTTCCTGTACTTTAACCCTTGGCTGAATATGCTTCGCAAAGATTCTGTTAAAGAATATGGGACACTCCGACTGCGAGCTGAAATCGGTCGACGTGGTGAACTGCCGGGCATGCCATTACTTGACGGTATCTTCAATCCTATGAATTGGTGCAATTACAAGAAAGTAGAGCAGTTATTCGGACGCCCGATTGAACTATTCAAACTACTCGGGAAATACGGTATTGAGAATGAAGAAGAAGGCAAAATGGAACAGATAGAAAAGAATGCTCACAACGACAGTTTTATCCTGTCAAAGGTGCAGGAGTATTGCACGATAAACGGTGTCGATAGAGTCGATTGTCTTACAACTGTTGAAGAACGTGCTCTTGCCTGTTCTTTGCGTGACCGTTGGGGCGCATCTAAGAAACAAATCGAGAGAATCCTCGGAAATGCCACATCCATCCTTCGCTAATGTGCAAATAATCAGGCATTTATTTGCGTTATCCCCGTTTTTAAGGTGGGAATGTGCAAGTTTTGGCTGGAATACTTGCGTAATCCCCCTCAATTCCAAGGGGATACGTAAATTTTTGGCTGGTTTTCTGCGCATTCCCTAATGGTGATAGAAGTGGCATGACGGAAGGAAGAACGTATAGGTAATACCTATTGGCGGAAATTCCAAAGAATGATACCTATGGAAACAGACACGTTGAAGGAGTGTTTTGTGCCATATTGGGGAATCTCAAGAGAGAAATCAGATGCGTCTACGGCCTCCTGCGAAACGCCGTCTACCTCGTTGCCAAAGATGACGGCATATTTGCGAACAGGCTCTGGGGAAAAATTGTCCAGTTTTACGGAATTAGTGGTCTGTTCTGCGCTAACTATCGTGTAGCCGTCGGCGCGCAAACGGCCTATGACCTCAAGGGTGTCCTGAGCGTACTCCCAGGGCACACTTTCCTCTGCTCCAAGCGCTGATTTGTGGATTTCTGCCGACGGGGGAGTGGCGCAAATCCCGCAAAGATACAGTCTATCAATGCCCAGACAGTCTGCAGTCCTGAACGCGGAACCCACGTTGTGAGCGCTGCGAATGTTGTCCAGAACCACTACCAGGCCGCTTTCCGGCCTGTTTTTATAGGCATCGGCGCTTAGCCTGCCCATCTCTATACTTAAAAGCTTCCTGTTGGTCATAATGTTGCAAAGATAGTTAAATTTTCGTATCTTTGTCCGATTATTGCTTTTAGCAATACTGAGAAAGGAAATTCAAAAACTGCACATAACAATGAAACAAGACCTTCAAGTATTTGATTTAATCAAGAAGGAGAAAGAAAGGCAGGCTTCCGGCCTGGAGCTAATCGCATCAGAGAACTATGTTTCTGATCAGGTTTTGGAAGCACTGGGCTCAATCTGCACCAACAAATATGCAGAGGGTTACCCCGGCAAACGCTACTATGGCGGCTGTGAGGTAGTAGACCAGATAGAGCAGTTGGCAATCGACCGTCTCTGCAAGCTTTACGACGCAGAATATGCAAACGTTCAGCCCCATTCCGGAGCACAGGCAAACATGGCCGTAATCATGGCCTGCCTCAAGCCCGGCGACACTTTCATGGGTCTGGACCTTAGCATGGGCGGCCACCTTACCCACGGCTCACCCGTCAATGCCTCAGGACTCCTTTACCACCCCGTCGCTTACGGCCTCAATCCTGAGACCGGTCGTGTCGATTACGACGAAATGGAGCGCAAAGCTCTCGAATGCAAACCCAAACTCATCATCGGAGGCGCATCGGCCTATTCACGCGAATGGGACTACGAGCGCATGCGTGCAATAGCAGACAAGGTTGGCGCCCTGCTGTGGATTGATATGGCCCACACTGCCGGCCTCATCGCCGCAGGCCTTCTCAAGAACCCTGTCAAATATGCACACATCGTAACCTCCACAACCCATAAGACACTCCGCGGACCTCGCGGCGGTATCATCCTGATGGGTAAGGACTTCGACAACCCCTGGGGCCTCACAACTCCTAAGGGAGAGATCAAGAAGATGAGCGCAATCCTCAATGCCAGCGTATTCCCCGGTGTCCAGGGCGGTCCGCTGGAGCACTGCATCGCATCCAAGGCAGTCGCTTTCTTTGAGGCTATGCAGCCTGAATACAAAGAATATCAGATGCAGGTGATGTCCAACGCCCGCGCCATGTGCGACGAGTTCATCGCCCGCGGTTACAAGATTATTTCCGGTGGCACCGACAACCATCTTATGCTCATAGACCTCCGCACCAAGTTCCCCAACCTCAGCGGCAAGGTGGCAGAGAAAGAGTTGGTATCGGCCGATATCACCGTTAATAAGAATATGGTTCCCTTCGACAGCCGCAGTGCCTTCCAGACCTCTGGTCTGCGTGTAGGTACTCCGGCCGTAACTTCCCGTGGCTTTATAGAGAAGGATATGGTAGATATCGTAGAACTGGTGGATACCGTTCTTTCCAGCGCCTCACTCGCAGTTGAGGCCCTTACGGCCAAGGAAGCCCTCACGGCAGAGCAGCAGAAAGCTCTCGATGCCCACAGGGCTGTTCAGGAAGAGGTTCGCCGCAAGGTTCACATGATGACCTCCGGCCGCCCGCTTAACAGATTTTAACGTACTAAACCTTATATTATGAGTCTGAAAATCGTTGTCCTGGCCAAGCAGGTGCCGGACACCAGAAATGTTGGGAAAGATGCTATGACCCCGGAAGGCACCGTTAACCGTGCCGCTCTTCCGGCCATCTTCAACCCGGATGACCTGAACGCCCTTGAGCAGGCGCTCAGATTGAAAGAACAGAATCCCGGCTCTACCGTAGGTGTGCTCACCATGGGCCCGCCCCGCGCCGGAGAAATAATCCGTCAGGGCCTCTACCGTGGCGCTGACACAGGCTGGCTTCTGACCGACCGTCTTTTTGCAGGTGCAGATACCCTTGCTACCTCTTACGCACTTTCTACCGCCATCAAGAAGATCGGCAAGGTAGACATCGTGCTTGGCGGCCGTCAGGCAATCGATGGTGATACCGCACAGGTAGGCCCTCAGGTTGCCCAGAAACTTGGTCTGAACCAGGTAACCTATGCAGAGGAAATCCTTGGTATCAAGGACGGTGTTGCAACTATCCGCCGCCGTATCGATGGTGGCCAGGAGACCGTTCAGGTTCCGCTTCCCGTGCTTATTACCGTTAACGGGACAGCAGCTCCCTGCCGTCCCCAGAACGTTAAGCTTGTGATGAAGTACAAATACGCTACCTGCCCTATGGAGCGCCCGGAGAACGATCCTCGCGCAAACCTCTACGCAGAGCGTGACTATCTTACCCTTAACCAGTGGAGCGTGGCCGATGTCGACGGAGATCCTTCCCAGTGCGGTCTCGCTGGTTCACCTACCAAGGTTAAGACCGTCCAGAACATCGTCTTCCAGGCAAAGGAGAGCAAGACTCTCACCGCCTCCGACGCTGACATCGACGGCATTGTTAAAGAATTGTTACAGGAAAAAATTATCGGCTAGGCTATGAACAATGTATTTGTATATTGCGAGATAGAAGGCACCAAGGTTGCCGAGGTCTCACAGGAACTTCTTACCAAGGGTCGCAAGCTTGCCAACCGTCTTGGCGTTGAACTCCATGCAGTAGTAGCCGGAACCGGTATCAAGGGCGTAGTAGAGGAGCAGATCCTTCCTTACGGCGTAGACAAACTCTTTGTCTTCGACGGCAAGGACCTCTTCCCTTACACATCGGCCCCTCATACAGACATTCTGGTCAATCTTTTCAAAGAAGAGAAGCCTCAGATCTGCCTCATGGGCGCTACCGTTATCGGCCGCGACCTTGGCCCCCGCGTTTCTTCTTCACTGACCAGCGGTCTTACCGCAGACTGCACCGAGCTTGAGATCGGTCCTTACGACGATATCAAGACCAAGGAGCACTACGAGGACCTTCTTTACCAGATCCGTCCTGCCTTCGGTGGCAACATCGTCGCTACCATCGTTAACCCCGAGCACCGTCCCCAGATGGCAACCGTACGCTCCGGCGTTATGCAGAAGGCTCTTTACGACGGCAAGGCAAAGAACGAGGTTGTATATCCCGACGTTGCCAAGTATGTAAGCGCAGAGGCTTATGTAGTCAAGGTTCTTGACCACCACGTAGAGGCTGCAAAGCACAACCTCAAGGGCGCTGCCATCGTTGTTTCCGGTGGTTACGGAATGGGCAGCAAAGAGGGCTTCGACATGCTCTTCGACCTTGCAAAGGTACTTCACGCAGAGGTTGGCGCATCCCGTGCTGCCGTTGACGCAGGCTTCTGCGACAACGACCGCCAGGTTGGCCAGACCGGTGTTACCGTTCACCCGAAGGTTTACATCGCCTGCGGTATCAGCGGCCAGATCCAGCATATCGCAGGTATGCAGGACAGCAAGATTATCATAAGCATCAACAGTGACCCCGAGGCTCCTATCAACAAGATAGCAGACTATGTAATCGTAGGCACTGTAGAGGAGGTTATCCCCAAGCTTATCAAGTATTACAAGCAGAACAGCAAATAGGAGGCAAGAACTATGGCAAATTACTATACAGACCATCCTGAGATTAAGTTCCACCTTGGCAAGCCCCTCATGAAGAGGATTGCAGAGCTCAAGGAGCGTGACTACACACAGAAGGATCTTTACCCTGAAGCTCCCGTAGACTTCGAGGATTGCATAGAGAACTACAACCGTCTCCTTGAGATTGTCGGCGATGTAGCAGCAAACGTAATCGAGCCCAACTCAGAGAGCGTAGACCTTGAAGGTCCGCACCTTGAGAACGGCCGTATGATCTACGCTTCCAAGACCGTAGAGAACATGGAGGCTGCCACCAAGGCCGGTCTCTGGGGCCTTACAATGCCCCGCCGCTACGACGGACTCAACTGCCCTGAGGTTATCTTCAGCATGGCCAGCGAGATTATCTCCGCTGCCGATGCTTCCTTCCAGAACATCTGGAGTCTCCAGAGCTGCGCCGAGACTCTTTACGAGTTCGGTAACGACGACCAGCGTCAGCGCTTCATCCCTCGCGTTTGCGCAGGTGAGACCATGTCCATGGACCTTACAGAGCCTGATGCAGGTTCAGACCTCCAGAGGGTTATGCTCAAGGCTACCTGGTCAGAGAAAGACAATTGCTGGCTGCTTAACGGCGTTAAGCGCTTTATCACCAACGGTGACTCCAACATCCACCTTGTACTTGCACGTTCAGAGGAAGGAACAAAGGACGGCCGCGGCCTTTCAATGTTCATCTATGACAAGCGTCAGGGCGGCGTTAACGTACGTCACATCGAGCACAAGCTTGGTATCCACGGCAGCCCTACCTGCGAGCTTACCTACAAGAACGCAAAGGCAGAAATCTGCGGTAGCCCCCGTCTTGGCCTTATCAAGTACGTTATGTCCCTTATGAACGGCGCACGTCTTGGTATCGGTGCACAGAGCACCGGTCTTAGCCAGGAGGCTTACAACCAGGCAGTTGCTTACGCCAACGAGCGCGAGCAGTTCGGCCAGAAGATCAAGAACTTCCCGGCAGTTTACGATATGCTTTCACGTATGAAGGCAAAGCTCGATGCAAGCCGCACAATGCTTTATCAGACAGCTGCTTATGTAGACATCTACAAGGCTCTTGAAGATATCCAGCGCGAGCGTCCTCTTACCCCTGAAGAGAAGGCGGAACTCAAGAAGTACAGCCGTATGGCCGATGCTTTCACTCCTCTCTGCAAGGGTATGACCTCTGAGTATGCAAACCAGAACGCTTACGACGCAGTATCCGTTCACGGTGGTTCCGGCTTCATCATGGAGTACAAGTGCCAGCGTCTCATGCGCGACGCGCGTATCTTCTCTATCTACGAGGGTACCACCCAGCTTCAGGTTGTTGCATCCATCCGTTACATCACCAACGGTACTTACCTTGGAATTATCGACGAGATGCTTCAGAACGAGGCTTCAGAGGCTATGAAGCCGCTCAGGTCCCGCGTAGAGAAGATGATCGAGCTCTACAAAGATGCTATCGAGAAGGTTAAGGCCACCGAGAACCAGGAGGTTCAGGACTTCCTTGCACGCCGTCTCTATGATATGACTGCAGGTATCGTTTACTCACTCCTCCTCATAGAGGACGCCTCCAAGGCTCCCGAGATGTTCGAGCGCAGTGCAAACGTTTACGTTCGCATGGTTGAGGCCGAGGCCGCTGCCCACAAGCAGTACATCGACAACTTCGTTGCCGATGCTGCCGCCGCCGACACTCTCGCAAGCTTCCGCGCAGAATAAAAAATTTCTCATAAATATTCATTTACGGCCGCCCGCTTTCCGGGCGGCTGTTTTTTTATGCAAAACTGTAATATTCAATAAGTTAAGTTAAATCGGTTTAGTGGATACAACGTTAGAAAAATGAATATAACTTTGCATATACAAATTGCATAAAAATATGAAAGAACAGTATTGCGCTCCTCGGGTGGAAGTCCTGGGAGTTAAATTTGAGGGTATCATTTGTAACAGCCACCCGGATGGTGTTGGCGGAAGTAGGGAAGATTATCCGACGATTACATGGTAAATAGAGAGACAACAATGATGAGAAAACCTTTATTTGGATTAATCGCAATTGCTGCGATTTGTACTGGTCTGGCTTCATGCACCAAGGAGTCTATAAACGAAGAGTTATCCGGCAATAGCTACAGTATCAGAATTCCCGTACAGAATACAGCTACAAAGGCGGTAACAGAGGGCACGGGGAAGGCTGTTTCTACATTCCGTACTACAGATAACGTGTATGTATATAACGAGTCAACCAAGGTTCTGGACAATGGCGTCCTTCATCCCAGCGATGATGCACATGAGGCCTCCTTTGTCGGTACGCTGAACGAATCGTATAATGCAGGTAATGTCTTGAGGGTACTTTATAATACCGGCAGTAATGGTGTTGTGGACTATTCTTCACAAGATGGTTCCCTTGAGGATGTTATTGATGCCGGAGAAGGAGAAGTAACAATCGCCTCTGTTTCCGGTTCGGTTATTACTACCAATTCGGCCACGATAGACAATCTTCAGAGCATTTTCAAATTTACTTTCAGATATGGCGGCGCCGAGATTGGCGGAATCCGCTTTGTGAGAATCTTTTCCGGCGATAATAAGCTCCAGGCACAGTATAACGCAAATAGCGACACTGCTACCTATGGCCCGGTAACGGTTTCCAGAGATAGTAATCCTGAAAACAATTGTATCTATGCCGGATTGCGCTTCGATGCCAATCCGAGCGATGTCATTGTTTTCCAGGTAGTAGATGAAAACGGAAAGGTTTACTCTGGCAGCAAAACAGCTCCTGCCACCGGCTTTGCCATTGGTAAGTTCTATAACACCACCGTAGACGTTAACCTCTATACCTTTACTGTTGCCTCCGGCAAGAAGGTATGCTTCTCGCCTGGAGACCTGGGCCTTGAGATTATTAACAGTGAAAGTGTTTATTCATTTACAGAGCCATTTACTAACTGGGCACAAGGTAATACTACAAATTATAATAATGCTTCTGCCGCTAAGGCAGTATCAAAGAGGACTTGGTTCGATTTTTATTTTGAATCGGGACTGGCAAATAATACACTTTATGGAATAACAGGTTGGAGAATTCCTAATAGAGCCGGTTCTACAACTGCTTCTTATGAGTGGAACTATTTAGTAAACAGCCGCACCATGAATGCTGGTGTTGCTCTTTATTATAAAGTCACTATCCCTGGTTACCAGTATTGTTTGCTCTTGCCTCCCGATGAGGCACAATCCTCTGACATCGGTGATGATTTAACTTCTGGAACGGTCACTGACTATGTCAAGTATCTTGGGAAAGGTTTTGTACTTCTGTTTAATACAAACAGAGCAACGTACTCTAAGAAATGGTCTTGGGGCTCGAACACCAGTTCATATGTCCAACAAGGTTTTTATTGGACCGTATACAATAATTCCAATCGATACTATTTCACTTGGCCAAGTTCTGGTCCCAAGGTCGATTGGATGAGCAACCGAATGAGAAACCATATCCGTTATGTCCACGATGTCGAATAAAACTGTAATTCATATGGAAAACAAAGATCTCTATGAAACCCCGGCGATGGAACTCGTTGAGGTAAAAGCAGAAGATGTCATTGCGTTTAGCGGTGGCGTGTATGGCGGTTTTGACAACGATGGTGGAGTTGAAGATTTTGATTGGTAAAAGAGGAGGAATTGTTATGAAAAAGATTTTATCAGTTTTTATTTATGTATTCTTCATCGGGATTGCTTCTTTTCAGTTTGCATCCTGTTCCAAAGAGGATGTAATACCGTCTCCTCAAATCAAGAAATTGGTGTTTAACGTCACCGTAAACAATACTACATCTCCTGACACAAAGGTTGTAAAAACCTCATGGTCCGATGGAGATAAGATTTTCGCGTTCTTCAATGTCGACGGCGCCGGTCATCTTGATGCAATGAAATATGTAACCCTAACATATTCGAGCGCTGAAGGAAAATGGATGGGGTCTCTCTGCGGCAATCTGTCCGATGCCAATGATTTGGGTTCTGCCGGTACAATGTACGGCGTCCATTTCCCGTACGGAGAAGTTGCGATTGCATCGGACGGAGCATCAGGCGTAACCTTCCGTAGTAGCGGAAATGCGAATCCTGAGCTCAACGGTCTCCCTCTTTACACTTATTATTTAAGTGGAAGTACCTCTTACTCCATTGAAACAACAGGCGATGTGGCTACGCTTACCGGTACTTTTAATCTGGCGATGCCTGATGGCTATGTCTACTTTTTTGTCGACAAGAATGGAGAACAATACTGCTCAAATGAGAAATATCGCTTGTCTGCTGAGGGCCTAATCCCGGCAGCCTGCACAAGTTTCTCTGCGGGTAGTTTCTCGGAATCTACTTTAAATGCAGGTCATACTGTCTTGGGATATGCATTCAATGATTCCGGCATTGCTTTCTCCGGAAAGCTGGACGCCACCTGGGCTACACTGGCCAATCACAGATTCTACCTCTACTCTGAAGATGGAGGAACTCTGTCAAAGACATTTAACAAGGCCCTTTCCAGCCATAAGAGTGTAAAACTGAATTTATCAAGCGGCTGGACAAATAATGGATATAGAGGATATGTCATTTCCAAGGGTTTCCTGATTCGCAATAATGACGGATCCTATGGATTGACTCCTGGCACAGATCCGTTTGAGATTTACAACTACTTCGGGATGGATGAAAACAAGAATAAAGTTTACTTCCAGTTCTCTTTCCTTAAGGGAGATGG
This sequence comes from uncultured Prevotellaceae bacterium, assembly GCA_947166905.1. Taxonomy (GTDB): domain Bacteria; phylum Bacteroidota; class Bacteroidia; order Bacteroidales; family UBA932; genus Cryptobacteroides. The sequence continues at coordinate 24,429 of CAMVFZ010000020.1, forward strand.
CGAGTTGGGCGCTGACGGAGACAACATCAATGCAACCAGCACGAAGCTCCCTGCAGGATGGAAGTTCCCGAGTGCATGTTACGACAGCAGTGATTGGTATAAGATTGTTAAAAATGCACCAAGTGTCAAGATTACGATACAAAATGCCGATGATTCCGAGTCTGAGATTCCTACGGGTTGGTATGGAAAAGATATGGGATATGCCTTTGTTGTTGTTACAAAGGAGACAAAAACCTACTTTGGTATGGTTCTTTTAAGAGATGGCTCTTATATCCCTAAAGAGTGCGGTATCCAGCATTGGGGTAAAGGCTCTGCCGTCAACAATATCTCTTATGAACAACTTCTTGCGCTTCAGGATGCCGGTTGCTGCTTCTTCTCCAGCACAGGATGCTGGTGCATTGACAGCTGGCGTTATATAAATAATAACAGTAGCGTAGAATGCAATTATATGTCATCTACATATAACAGTTCTAAATGGTATTGGATGCAAATAGAGAATTACAGCACGCCAAGCGTTTCTGTCTCTACCGGTTCCAGCGGTTCGCAGTATATTCCCGTCCGCCTTGTTAAAGCAATTTAATCGTGGCGGCTAAAAGGCTTACTAACAATTTATTACATAAAAACGGTTCCTCAATTTCGAGGAACCGTTTTGCTTTACCGCTCTAGAATTTCTCCGGAAGGCCCAGATCCTTGAAGGTGCGGGGGGCGGGAACGCCGGGCAGCGGCTTGTAGTCTTTAAGCTGCTCCAGGGCAACCTGCACGGCCTTTTCCAGCTGCTGGTCTATGCCTTCGAACTCCTTGATGGGATCGTTGTCCAGAAGGATGTCGGGGTCTACGCCGTGGTTCTCTACAATCCACTGGCCGGTAGCTGCGTCGTAGTTGGTGAAGAACGGAACGCGTACATCAGTGCCGTCTACGTAAGGCAGCGGGCCGCTGATTCCAACTATACCGCCCCAGGTGCGGGTTCCGACAACTGTTCCAAGCTTGTTGGCCTTGAAGCTCCAGGGGAAGAGGTCACCGTCGGATGCGGAGTACTTGTTGATAAGGAGTACCTTGGGGCCGTGGTGTGTGGCATCCGGAATGGTTCCGGTAAGTGTTGAACCGCGGCGCATGGTCATACGGTAAACCTTACGCTGAAGGCGCTCTATAATCATCGGGGAAATGTTTCCGCCGCCGTTTGCACGGTCGTCGATGATAAGGGCTTCCTTATCCAGCTGGGGATAGAAGTAGCGGGCCCACTCGTTCAGGCCTTCGGGACCCATATCGGGGATGTAAATATAGCCTACACGGCCGCCGGAGAGCTTTTCTACGGTGCGGATATTCTTCATAACCCAGGCGTAGTGGTACAGCGGATCCTCGTCGGCGATAGGCTTAACAACTACCTTCTTGCCGTTGATGGTGAGCTCTGTGAGAACATCGGCCTTGCCAACAAGAAGTTTGTAAATATTGTCTACATCGGCAAGGGATACTCCGTCGATGGCGGTTATAACATCACCTTCCTTGACACCAAGACCGGGCTCGGTAAGCGGCGAGCGGAGCTCGGGCCTGTAGGTCGCACCTTCCAGTATGCGGTCGATGCGGTAGCCGTCCTTAACCTTGGATAATTCTGCTCCAAGGAGACCCATCTTGATGCGCTCAGGCTTGGGGAAGCTGCCCGGGGTAACGTAGCAGTGGCCGCTGGCAACCTCGCTGATCATCTCTCCAAGAATATAATTCACGTCCAGGCGCGTACGTGCGTGGGGCACGAGTACCTCATATTTGGCCTTTACGGCTTTCCAGTCGCGTCCGTGCATGTTCTCAAGGTAGTAACCGTCGCGGAAGGCGCGCCAAACCTCGTCAAAGAGCTGGGCCCATTCCTGGGAATAATCTACGGTAGCAATCAGGCCTCCAAGGTCTACGGAATCCTTAAGGGCCATCTTGGGACCTATGTTAGCAGCGTAAAGATTGCCTCCTTTGCGAAGCAGGGCCTGCTTGGAACCGGGAGTAACCATCATTGAAGCGTCGCAGCAGGCGTCGTCTTTGCCATCCTTGAAGTTGTAAACGCGGGTACCGCCGCGGCCGATGTACCAGAGGCTCTTGCCGTCGCAGTAGAATCTGAAGCCCTTTACAGGAAGCTTAACAACCCTATCGCCGATGCCATCGGGATCTACCTTTACGGTAACGCCCTTTGCCTCAGGCTTTGCGGCTTTGGCGTCGGGGCCTGCAGGCTTCTCCGGCTTTGCCTCACCGGCAGCCTTGACCTCGGGGTCGGTTGCAATCAGGGGAGAAGGAGTATCGGCGGCGAGCAGTGCCATGTATACTCCGCTCATATCCTGGTAAGAGTAGTTCCATTCAATGCGGCTGTACTGCGGGTGAAGGTCGCGGTCGCTGGTAAAGATGAGATACTTGCCATCGGTAGAGAAGGTGGCGTTGCCGCTATTGTACCAGCGGTCGGTCACGGGATATTCCTTACCATCGGCAATGTTGCGTAAGTAAATGATATTCATCTCGTTGGTGGCAGGGCGGGTATAAGCTATCCACTTGCTGTCGGGGGAGATGTTGACGTTACGGAACTCGGCTTCCGGGTTCTGCATTACGGTGCGCTTGCTACCGGTGGCAGGGTCTACTTCTACAAAGCGGTTCTTGCGGTCTGTGTAGTAGATGTGCTTGCTGTCCGGTGCCCACTGGATGCCGCGGATATAGGTATCGTTGTTCTTGGTGAGCTGCTTAGTGCTGCCGGCCTTGACATCGTAAAGGTAAACCTCTGTCTCTCCGGTGGCGTCGCCAATCCAGGCGATGTACTTGCCGTCGGGGCTCCAGTTGGCGTCGCGGTCATTTGAGTTGGAAGAACGGGTAAGGTTGCGGGTTACGCCCTTGCCAACGGGAAGGTCAAAGACCTCTCCGCGGGCGGTAACTACTACGCGCGATCCGTCCGGAGCCAGGCTGGCGGCCGTAACATCGTCCTTTACATTGCGGCGCTCCGTGCGGCCGTAAACGGCATCAGAGCCCAGTGTAACGGAGATTTTCTTGCACTCGCGGGTTGCGGGATCCAGCTTGTAGAGCCAGCCGCCGTTCTCGAAGACAATTACCTTACCATCGGTAGAGGGGAACTTCACGTCATAGTCTTTGAAGTTGGTAACCTTTGCCGTCTGCTTTGTTTTTACGTTGTAGACAAAGAGGTTCATTATCATGTCGCGGTCCGATGCAAAAAAGATCTCGTCGCCTACCCACATGGGGAAGATGTCCTGGGCGTCGTTGTTTGTGATGTTGGTCACCGATGCTGCCTTGGGATCGTAGATCCAGATATCATCGGCCATGCCGCCACGATAGTATTTCCAGGTACGGAACTCGCGCATTACGCGGTTGTAGGCCATTTTTTTGCCGTCGGGGGAGTAGCTGCACCAACCGCCTTCCGGCAGGGGAATGAGCTCCGGCATTCCGCCCTTGGGGGATACCTTCCAGAGCTTTCCGTCAAAGCTTTCGCTTATACGGTTGCGGTATACGATGCTCTTGCCGTCGGGAGTCCAGGCCATTACGATGTTGTTGGGGCCCATGCGGTCTCCAAGGTTATCCCTGGCGTTGGTGGAGGTGTAGGTAAGGCGTACGGGCTCACCACCCCATGCGGGGATGCTGTAAACCTCACGGTTTCCGTCGTATTCTCCGGTAAAGGCGATTGTCTTGCCGTCCGGGCTGAATTTTGCGAACATTTCATAGCCGATGTGTGAAGTGAGCCTCTTGGCTTCACCACCCTGAACAGGCACTGTCCACAGGTCTCCGGCATATGAAAATACCACGTCTTTGCCGTTGGTGGCAGGGAAGCGTAGAAGTCTGGCTTCCTCCTGGGCTACGGCCGATATTCCGGCCAGCAGCATAATTAAAACAACTGATTTTTTCATATAATTAGAAATAACTATTTTTCGATATCGCAAGTTAATGATTTTTTTGTTATATTTGTAGTTGGTAAGAAAGAATGTACAACTCTTAAACTATAAAAAAATGAAAAAATTAGCACTTGTTATTGTTGCTGCCCTCATCGGCATTGCAGCATTCGGTCAGGAGAAATCCATTGGCGCACGTCTTATTTACGGAAGTGAGATCGAGAAACTCGGTGTTGGCGTAGTTGGCCAGATGGACATCCAGAACAACATCCGTGGTGCTCTTTCACTCGGTTTCTATCCTGATGACAACGCTTCAGTATTCGAGATTAACGGTAACGCTCAGTACCTTCTTGGTAATGACTCTGTAACCTTCTATCCTTTTGCAGGTCTTAACCTCACCAGCATCAAGCACGCTTCTACAAAGCCCGGTATCAACGTTGGTGCAGGTATCGAGTTCCCTTTGACAGATGTGCTGAAATTTGGCGCAGAGGTTAAGTATGTTATCAGCAAATACGACCAGTTCGTTATTGGCGCCGGTATCA
>CAMVFZ010000021.1 GCA_947166905.1 uncultured Prevotellaceae bacterium
ACAACTGTGTTTGGAAAAACCGTCGAAAAACAGTACCTTTACGCAGAAGGAAGAATCGCATTATGACAAGCATCACAGGCATAAATGAATCCTATAGGTGGTACATTAAGGATCATCTTGGTAGTAATTGTGCTGTCATGGACGCCAGCGGCAACCTAAGCAACTGCAAGAGTTACTATCCTTATGGCCGGGAGATGGACATGCCGCCTTACGCGAATGGAAGCGTTCCTTTTGAAGGAATTGTACCTTCCGGGAGCTCGTTCAGCTTCAGCAGCAAGGAGTTCGTTACCCAGGGCAATATTAACTGGTACGACTTTGGTGCCCGCTGGTACGATCCCTACAAAATCCGTTGGACCACACAGGATCCTCTTGCCGAGAAATACTACGGCATTAGCCCCTACGTCTACTGCGCAGCTAATCCCGTGAATCTGGTGGATCCGGAAGGGAAGAAAATATATATTCGTTATACCGACGAACATGGTAAAGATCTTGACTATTGTTACGAGATAGGTGCCAAGTATTTTGGACGGGATGATTTTGTTCAAAATGTCGTGGATGCATTAAACAATATTTACTCCAATGGCGGACAAGATGTAATCGGCGCCCTGGTTGATTCTCCGGATGCTTATACTTACCTTAACGAGGTTTATAAATACGGAAACTATGCTGTTAATGGTTACAACGATGGTTATATATACCTTGGTAATACATTTAATGGCGGTATGGATGTTGCCTCCAAGTTAGAGTCTGTTGCTCATGAATCATTTCATGCATTTCAGGACTATATGGGACAAGGGGGAATTTCCGCTTTCAACGAGGTTGAAGCTAACGTTTTTGCAGGAAGAATTCAGATTAACTATGCTTTTCGTGAAAATCTTCTTTCTAGCAATTCTCCCGCGACAAGAGGTAATAATACGAAGTATGGAATTTTTTACGAAGAAGCTATGAAGATATTGCTATATAACGAATCTTTCGATCGCGCTGCTTTTAAACAGGCTGTACAATATTTTAAATCGGGAACTGATACGGGGGCTGCGTATCGTAATTATCCGATGTATATTAAAAACACAAAAGTTTTAATAAATAAATACTGGCCCAAGAAATTATGGGAATAATATTAAATCTATGATTATGATTCAGACCTTTCTAATATCCTTATTGTTGATTAATCCTATTGTACAAAATGATACGTCTTACGTACGCTTTGATCCATTCGTGGAAGATACGTGTAAGGTTGTCTTTCATTTTGAGCCAAGGCGTATTAGTGTTGATTATCAAGGGACAAAAGAGGCAAAGACCTGTTTAACTAAATATAGAGTAATAAGTCAAGATAGAGATACGACCTATTTATATAATGATAACTTTGGGAGTGACTTTGATGAAGATATAGTTTTCGGTTATTACACTATGAACTTGAAGCGTCTTAATCGTCGTTTAAAAAATGGCATTTGCGATATGACTCATAATGATGTTTTAGATCATTACATATACGGCACTTATAAAGAAGATGCCATGATCTACTATAATCAGCATTCAAAAAGGGAACAAAAAGCGGATCCCTTTAGCGTAAGTTTTACTTTAATACCTCGAAAAGCATCATTAAAAACAAGAGAACGGCTAAACGCATTATCCGATGCTTTAACTAATGAAGACTTTATCAAGAAAAACGGGATACATCAACTTTCATCTAAATATGCGGCGAAATGTAGGAAAAGGATGATTGATTATCTTGACTATCGATTTGATTCTGCAGAGAGTATTTACATACTTGAGACTTGCGATGATGGACGACTATACTGGGCGTCGATCTATTCTCCGGATAAGAATGTATCACAGCCGTGGTACATTCTTGAAAAATCAGGAAATATGGTTCATTCCTTCATGTATAAAGATTACTCCTGCCAAAAAATCAAAGAGATTATTTTTTCCGACAAAAAAAGTCGTCTACGTATTGAACCAGGAGGGCTCGATAATTTCTTACGTATCCTATTGTTTACCAAGAATAGTCAAGGGGAGTTTGATATAAATTACTATGAAAAAACCGAGAAGAAAATGGATATGTTTATACCACAACAGAAACAAGTCATTAATTTATAGTTAACGTTTCCCGCCCGGAGCAATCGCTCCGGGCTTTTCTTTGACAGGAGTCAGGAAGAGAGAAAACGCAAAGTGTGAAAAGATTTACGCAATAGGCGGAGCGGGGGAGGAAGGGAAATAGCTAACTTGCGGTCAAGTAAATCTTTGACCATGAAATTTTTAGCTAAACTAATCATTTCCTTGCTGCCCCTCATCTTCGCATGCAGCAAGTCAGAAGCAGGCATCACAGTAGTCAACCCCCATAAACCCGACCCCGGCACAGGCACCGGAACCGGTAGCGGCACAGAAACCACCTTCAAACCCGCCGAACCCCCTGCACCCTACATCATCGTAGGCTACGCAACCTACTGGGATACCACAATGCCCGACCCCTCCCTGCTAACCCACATCTGCTATTCCTTCGCACACATCAAGAACGACTTCGAATCTCTTGATATAAAGAGCGAATCCAGATTGGCAAAGATCGCCGCCCTAAGGAAATCAAATCCAAACCTCAAAGTCTCACTCTCCGTAGGCGGATGGGGCGCAGGCAACTTCAGTGAGATGGCAATGGATGAAACCCATCGTAAGAACTTCTGCCAGAACTGTTTAGCAGCGGTCAAAAAATATGATTTGGACGGCATCGACCTTGACTGGGAATACCCTACAAGCAACTCCGCAGGCATAAGCTCATCGCCAGAAGACACCAAGAACTTCACCCTGCTACTAAAGGACCTTCGCGAAGCCCTGGGCGACGGGAAATACATCACGATGGCATCGGCAGACAATGCAAAATATGTAGACTTCCCCAAATGCATCGACTACCTAAACTGGGTAAACGTCATGACGTATGATATGGGAGAGCCACCTTACCACAATGCCGGCCTGTACAAATCCTCAAAGACATACCGCAGCTGCGAAGAGTCCATAAACCTTCACATCAAGGCCGGCGTGCCAGTGGGCAAAATGACCCTTGGAATACCATTCTATGGCCACGGAGACGGCAAAGCCTTCACATCAGACTGCATCGACTATCGCAAAATCAGCCCCATCGGCTATACAATCAAATGGGATAAAAATGCCCAGGTCCCTTATCTGGCCGACGCATCCGGCAACATGGTCCTGAGCTACGACGACGAAACCTCCGTTGGCCTGAAGGCCGATTACGTAAAGACCAAGGGCCTTCTTGGCGCCATGTATTGGAATATCGAGGCCGATGACGACTCCTGGACCCTGTCCAAGGCCATCGCTCACCGTCTGCTGCCCGGTTTTGATCCGGCCCAGCAGGACGACGCCATACTGGTGACCAATCCCTACGTCCAGAAGTATATGGAAGAAGTCCAGTATCCTGATCGTGAATACACCTACACAGTAATCAAGAATTACCCCGGAGGCGGCCCCGGAGAGAACGATATCCCCCCGACTGTTACCATTAGCTGGAATGCAAGCCCCGACGTGGATGCAGTTCGTCTGCAGCTGTGGGACGACGAATGGAGCCGCACCTGGAGCCTTCCGGCAGGCACTACCAAGCTGGATGTTACCAACCTGGTTCCCGGCAGCCACTATACTTTCCTGGTTACCGACTACAACGGAAACGTAATCGCCAAAGGCGGATTCAATACCAAAGGAGCCCTCCATCAGGTCTATTTTGACAACAAAGTGCGTAATGGCCGCGACCTTGGCGGCTGGAAGACCACAGACGGCAAGACAGTACGCTTCCGCAAGCTGTACCGCGGCGGACGCGTAGACAAGAAGTACATGAGCGACGCCGGCCGTGAAGAGGCCGTAGGCCAGGGAATCCGCGCAGAACTGGATCTCCGTGAGGCCAGCGACGTGCCTAAAACCTCGTACTTTGGTGGCTCAATGGCCTTCTTTGCGCCCGGCTTCGACAGCGGCTATAAGACCATGCTACGCGACCGAGCCGAGGCCTTCAAAGACTGCTTCCAGTTTGTTGTAAAATGCCTTCGTGAGAATAAGCCCGTATACTTCCACTGCGCAGCAGGACGTGACCGTACCGGTACACTAGCGCTGGTTTTACTTGGCGTTCTGGGCGTCCGTGAGGGCGATCTGGGCAAGGATTACGAGCTTACCTACTTCTCTCCGGAAGACTGGAGCATGTACAAGGATGACTACAACCATGTACGTACAGCATCAAGCTATACCGGAGCCGTAGACTATATATGGAAAACAGGTACCTCCGGCACGGACTTCAAGACCCGAACAGAGAATTACCTGCTTCATATTGGCGTTCCCCAGGAAGATATCGACGACCTAAGGAAGATAATGCTCAAGTAGTTAATTGCTGATAAACGTGAGGCGTTCCCAAAGGGGACGGGGAATAAGCCGCCAGAAAAATACCAGAGCGCGGTACTTCCAATCCACAATGCAAATACGCCTCTTTCGCTTAATAGCCTTCAGGATACACCTGGAGGCTTTTTCGCGGCTAAGAAGCATAGGGTAGCGGCGCTCAGGATCCAGAAGGGCGGTATCTACAAACCCCGGCCGGATATCCGTAAAGCGTACGGGAAGCTTCTCCATCCTGGCCAGCTGCGTCATCGCAGAAAGGTAGGTGCTCTGCATACGCTTGCTGGCAGAATACGCTGCGGCTGAGCCAAGCCCCGCCGTGCCTGCAATTGACGTAATAACGGCGATCTGGGCCTTATGGGCGGCATTGTAAACATCGGGATGAGCCTTCACAAAATTTGTAAAATGAGCCACCATGCGCACCATGCCATCGCAATTAGTCTGGATTGTACGCAGCTCCTTTTCCTCGTCAATGTCGCTGCCCTGATAGCCTACGCCAGAGGCATGGAAGAAAAGGTCCGGAGCTCCGGTTTCTGCAATCAGCGCATCCAGCGCCGTCACGGCCGATGGGGCCATAATATCAATGACCGCAGTACTTACCTTGTCGGCCCCGAATTCGGCCTGGAAGGCAGCCAGCGCCTCCTGGCGACGCCCGGCAATACCAACTCTCCAGCCCTCTCTGACAAGCGAAGCGGCCACTTCACGACCAATTCCGGAAGTCGCACCTATGACAATTGCAGTTTTCATTATTTGCAGATCATTATGTCAAGAATCATCTTGTCCGTTTCTCGCATTCCACGGGAGCCGATGAGTCCAAGATTGGCTATAGTCTTTTCTATGTCGCGGTCTATGATGCCGTCGGTTTCCGTTGCGCAGATGCCGCGTAGCGCCAGAACGCTGGACTGTACAGCGCTGGATACTCCGGAGGCCACCTTCATTGCGCAGCCCACCTTTGCTCCGTCGCAGACCATTCCGGTGATATTGCCCACCATATTCTTTATTGCGGCGCAAACCTGCTCGTAATTGCCGCCGTTAAGATAGACAATGCCGCAGGAAGAGCCCGTAGATGCAATCACGCAGCCGCAGAGTGCGGACAGCTTGCCAAGGTGGCTCTTAATGTGGATGGCCACCAAATTGCTAAGTATAAGTGCGCGTGCAAGGCGCTCATCATCAATATTATAGCGCAGCGCGTATGCTATAACCGGCATGCTTACGGTGATGCCCTGGTTACCGCTGCCGGAGTTGCTCATGGCGGGCATTGTGCAGCCAGCCATACGGGCGTCCGACGCAGCTGCGGTGAGCCCCATGGCAAAACTCATGAAGTCGTCTCCGAACACTTCTTTCTGGTTTTCCCGGATGCTCTTTCCTACCTGAAGTCCGTAGTCCCCGGCCAGGCCTTCCTTGGCCAGCGCCAGGTTCAGCGTGCGGTCTCCAAGTATGAATTTGATATCTTCATAGTCTGCATTAAGTGCAAACTCGTATATTTCCTTTACAGTAAGGCCGATGCCTCCGTTATCCCTCTCTTTGGCCGCTGCGGCGGATTCTGCATTCATCAGAATCTTGTCCTCGAAGGTAGTGCGAACGATCTTGTCATGGTCGTCTTCAATGACGGCGCTTGCTTCAGCTCCCGCAGCGCGTCCAGGCGCAATTTCTGCGCTGGCCTTGCCGGCTCCAAGGCGGACGGTAGCCTTAACGTACAGAAGGTGGTCCGTATCGGCAATCTTGACTTTTATCCTTTTGTCTGCCAGGAGTTTACGTGCGCGGGCTACGGCGTCAGGATTGACGGCCTGGAGTACCTCAAGGCCCTTGGAAGAGTCTCCGCAAACAGCGCCCAGAGCGGCGGCGATGGGAAGTCCTATCATTCCGGTTCCGGGGATGCCCACGCCCATGGCGTTCTTAAGTATGTTGCCGCTTACCTCCAGGTCTATCTGGAAGTTGGCCGTGAGGCGCCAGAGGCTGCATGAAGCGTTTGCGCAGGATGTGCCGTTACTGCCAAGGATTTCTACGGCCTTGGCCACGGCAAGGGCTACTGCTATTGGCTCCGTACAACCCAGAGCGGGTTTAACTTCACGGTTTATAAGATCGATAATCTCTTGCTGTCTGCCTGTCATGGCTATTTTTTCTTTAGTGTTATCAGTACAATTTGCGGGTATGAGCCGATGCGGAAGGGGAGTATGCCTCCGATTCCCTCCGATACATACAGCGCCCGGTCTTCTTCACGGTAGCAGCCGCCCCATTCCCTGAAAAGCAGGGCTGCGGGCGACAGCCCCAGCACCTTAAGCTGCATAGCATGTGTATGGCCGGACAGGGTCAGGTTTACGTCCGATGCCGGCAGAACCTCGCTTCTCCAGTGCTTGGGGTCGTGGGTGAGCAGAATCTTGAAGGCTCCGCTGGGGGTACCTTCCAGTGCTTTGGTAAGGTCTCCGCGGGATATGAAGAAACTCTTGCTGGTGTTCTCTACGCCGGCGATGTAAAGCGAATCGGCGCCGCGGCGGATTACCGCGCTGGCGTTATTCAGCATGGTCCAGCCTGCGGCTTCTTCTACGGCGCAGATCTGGGCGAAGCTACTGTCGACATCGGCCTTTACAAAACCGTAGTCATGGTTGCCGGTGATGGAGAAAACGCCGTCAGGCGCATGCAGGCGGGCGAGTTCCTGGATGAAGGGCCTGGCTTCATCGGCGGAGACGTTTACAAGGTCTCCGGTAAAGACGATGAGGTCCGGCTTCAGGGCCAGTACTGAATCTACCACGCGGGCGGGGAAGTCGCTTGTGCAGCTGTATGTGCCAAGGTGAAGATCGGACAAATGGACTATCCTGTAACCGTCAAAGGCGGTTGGAAGTTCCTCAAATTCAATTACTTCCTCTTTTATCTCCAGTTTATGGAAGCCTATGGTCATGCCGTAGATGAAGGCGATTACGGCTAGTGCGGATATGCCAAGCGCTATCCTGCTTCCCGTTAGTTTATGTACCGGGACGAAGATGAATTTAGGCACTATGGCTACGAAGACCAGGGTGTATGTGGCGCGCATGAAGAATGTGTGCCAAAGGCCGCTGACTGCGCCTGCTACGCACAGGCCCAGAAGTATGGTCGGGAGCCACCAGAGGATTGATAGCAAGCCCCTGCCGCGAAAGAATTTTTTCCAAAGGTACCAGTCGGTCAAAAGGACCAGGACGGCACCGATAATACCTGCCGGAAACATCGTTTATTTTTCTTTCCTGAATGCCCTGGGCGACTTTCCAAGGCGGATTTTTACGAATTTTCCGAAGGATGACATATTGGGGAAGCCAAACTGTACGGACAGTTCCTTGATGCCTTTGCTGCTGAATTCCAGCTCCTGGCGGATGTGGCTTGCCACGTTGTTCAGGATAAGTTCGTGGGCGCTGATTCCGCAGATGTCGTTTGTAACGGCGGACAGGTATTTGGGCGTTACGAAAAGGGCCTCTGCGTAATATTTGAGCGAGCGCTCACGGCCGCCGCTTTCTGCCAGCATCTCCATGAACTTTTTGAATATCACGTCTTTACTGCGGACGTTGTTGTCGTCTGCCGTGCCCATTTCCCTGTTAAGGATTACGCAAAGCTCGTAGATTACGCACTGCAGAAGGGCGCGAATAATCTCGTCGTAATAGTAGCTGCGCTGTGTGCGGAGCTTGCCTTCTATCACGCGATAATAATTAGAGGTAAGCTCGCGGTCTGCCTCGCTAAGATGGAAGATGGGGTTGCTGCGGGCGTACATCAGTATACTCCAGACATTTCGGCCGGAGCGGATGCTCTCAAGAAAGGCTTTGTACTTGACGCCCAGGTATTTGACGTCCTTGCGGCCGCCTTTGTTACTGTCCGCTCCGGACTTTCCGATAACCATTCCTGGGGGCAGGATCAGTATGTCTCCGGTGCTGATCTGAAATTTTTTACCTCCGATACGCAGCCCGAATGATCCGCTGTCGCATATGCTCAGCAGTACCATTCCGCCTTCGTCTGCATAGGCTGTGGAATAAAGCTCGCGGGCTTCTTCCATACTCTTGGGGATAACAATGTCTGAAAGTGCTTCCATTTTTGATTATTTTTCCAATGTTGTTGGTCAATTTTTACAAAGATATGGATATTATTTGAATTATGAAGTGTTTTTGACAACTTTATTTGGAAAATTTATTAAATTTTCGTTCTACCTTTGCGCCGTGATTTTTTGGAGCCGTGATGGCCCGTGTACTAAACCTAACTTTATTTTTATGACTAAGAAAATTTTGGCAACTGTTGCCACAGCTTTTATATCCGTATCGGCTCTTGCCGGCGGTTTTGTTACAAATACCAACCAGAATGTTGCTTTTCTTCGCCAGCCGGCACAGAACGCAACTATCTCTGTAGGAAGTGCTTACTTCAATCCTGCAGGTGTTGGTTTCCTGGATCGCAAGTTCCATCTTAGCGTCAACGTTCAGACCGCTATCCAGACCCGTGAGATTACTGGTGACTATGCACCCTTCGCACTTGGTAAGGGCAACAATGGTTCTTCCAAGAAGCTTTTCAAAGGCGACAGCTTCGTTCCGGTTATCCCTTCATTCGACGCTGCATGGCGTTTTGACGACAAGTTCTTCGCTTCATTCCACTTTGGTATCGTAGGTGGCGGCGGAAAGGCAGAGTATGACAACAGCCTTGGTTCACTTGAAAGCCAGGCCGCTATCTTCCCCGCATTGGTTAATTCAATCATCGGTACCAATGCTGTTGGCTATAGCGTTGAGACTCACCTTGTTGCAAAGCAGTATGTATTTGCAGGCCAGCTCAACCTTGGTTACCGTGTAAATGATATCATCAGTGTTGCAGCAGGTATCCGCGGCAATGTGCTCTACAATAATTACAAGGGTCACATGAGCAACATCGAATTCCCCGGAATCGAGACTGTAAACAATGCTCTTATCCAGGGCATCCTTTCACAGGGCGGAAACCTTCTTGCAGACAGGTATCTTTCCTGCACCCAGAAAGACATTGCCTGGACCCCTATTCTTAGCGTAGATGTTAATCTTGGTAAGGTTAATGTTGCTGCTCGCTACGAGTTCAATACTAAGGTTCGCCTTAAGAACACTACCGACGACGGCCAGGATGCAGGTATGCCCCAGTTTGTAGACGGCGTTGACAACATCGCATCCGATATCCCCGCACTCCTTTCATTGGGTGTAAGTTACGATGTACTTCCTTACCTTCACCTGAACCTTGGTTACCATCAGTACTTTGACAAACAGGCATCTTTCTTCAATGCCATTACTGGTAAGAACGACCGTCAGGACTCAATCGAGAAGAATTCATACGAGATTCTTGCAGGTGTAGAATGGGATCTTTCCAAGAAGTTCACCGTAAGTGCCGGTGGCCAGCTCACCCGCTTTGGTTGGGGCGACGGCTATGAGTTCATTACCGATCAGTCATTCAACATCAACTCCTGCTCTATCGGCGCCGGTGTAAGATACAGACTTAACGATCGCGTTAGCTTCGATGCTGCTGTATTCAAGACTTTCTATGATCGTAGCACCAAGGTTTGGGCAGATTACAGCCATGCTGGAGCTAATGTTTACAACAAGCTGAAACCGATTCTTGGAAACTTCCCCATTGATATCAATGAGATTATGTCCAAGATTCCTGGCGGTACTGACGAGTTCTATCGTACCAACACAGTATTCGGAGTAGGCGTTAACATCGCATTCTAAAGTAGACAATTATACTCACATCCATTCATTCAAAAAAGCCCGCCTCTTAATTGAGGTGGACTTTTTGTTTTATCGTGTTTGGTTTGTAAGCGATTTGGCTGCGGATTGGCCGGCGAGCAGGCCGGAGGCAAAGGCACAGTGAAGATTGTAGCCGCCTGTATCGCAGTCTACGTCCAGAAGTTCTCCGCAGATGTACAGCCCCGGGCAAACCCGGGATTCCATAGTCTTCTGGATGATTTCGTCAGTGCTTACGCCGCCGGCGGTAACTACGCAGCGCTCGTAGCCCACGAAGCCTTCTATGTTAAGCTCCCAGCCTTTAAGTGCCTTGGCCAGGGCAGGGAAGTCCAGGCCCTTTCCTTTGAAAATCTTAGAGTTGCTATCTGTGAAGCCCGCGATTAGTTCTGTGGGTAAAAGTTTCTGTAGCAGTACTTTAGGCGGTAAGTTTTCCAGGCTTTTTATCCTTGCGGCCAGTTCATTCGCCGGTACTGCGGGCTTCAGGTCTATGACCAGTCTGATTCGGTTGCCGTTAACTATGCCTTTGACGCATGAGCGGCTAAGTTTAAAGCCGATGGGGCCTTCAATTCCGCCATCGGTAAAGTCCAAGTCTCCGAACTCTGACTGTATCAGGTCCTGGCCGGCATAGATGCTTGCTTCTACGTTTTTAAGGGAGCAGCCGCACAGGCTTTTGCCCCAATCGGACAGTGGAATCTCCCTGTCAATATGGCCGTGGAGCGTACCCTGGGGCAGGCGTAGCGGCGTTCCGTTTTCTGATACGCGGGATGCAATAAGATTCTTATAGCCTTCGGGGACTATTGCGGTCAAGGCCGGGAAGCATTCCCTTACGGTGTGGCCAAGGTCTTCTGCCCAGCTGTAGCCGTCGCCGGTGCTGCCGGTGCCGGGATAGGACAGGCCGCCGGTTGCTATGATTAGCTTTCGGCAGGTATATTCGGTTCCATCGGCGCAGTTGACGCTGTAGCCGGACTCGTCTTCAAGTCCCTTTACGCAGCGTACCTGTTTGCCGGCCAGTATGCTTGCGCCGGCCTTTGAGGCTGCGTTGTGCAGGGCGTCTACAATGTCGGATGCCTTGTATGTGGCGGGATAGGCCCTGTCGCCGCGTTCTACTACGCTGTCAAGGCCTTCTTTCTTGAAGAAGTCAATGAGTTTTTCAGGGGTGAGGTTCCTGAAGGAAGCCCGCATGAAGCCCTGGTTGGTGCGGATGTGCGGGGCGAAGTCGTTCCAGTTCTTTACGTTTGTAAAGTTGCAGCGACCCTTGCCGGTAATCATTATTTTGCGCCCTGGGCGGGGCATTTTTTCCAGGAGGATTACAGTGGCTTTTCCGGCTGCACCGTACGCAGCCATCAGTCCGGCGGCTCCTCCACCGATCACAATTATATCCGCGTCCATTCTTAGTCTTTTTGCAAATATACTTAAATCCGTTCTTATAAATATTAAAAAAATAGTATATTTGCAGTCCCAATGCCGCGGTGCATTGTGTAAGCCGCTTTAGCTCAGTTGGTAGAGCAGCTCATTCGTAATGAGCAGGTCGCGGGTTCGAGTCCCGTTCGCGGCTCTTGATGGACAAACTTTGGAACGCCGAGTATTTGAAGGTGATGCTGACGAATTTTACTCTCAGCTTCGCCTTTTATCTTTTGGCTCCGCTCCTTCCGCTATTCTTAAGCGAGCGCTTTGGGGCGGGGAAGGATACCATCGGACTTGTCCTGTCTGGCTATGCCATTACCGCGCTGCTGATTAGGCCTTTCAGTGGCTATCTGGCAGATAGTTTCCCGCGTAAGAAGGTGCTTCTGGTAAGCTTGTTCCTGTATTTTATGTGCTTCGGCTTATATCTTCTGGCTGGCACTTTGTTGATGTTTGCGATTGTCAGGACGCTTCATGGCGGGCCCTTTGGGGCGTCTACCGTGGCCAATAGCACTATGGCTATCGATGTTTTGCCGTCGTCGCGGCGTACAGAGGGCATCGGCTTTTATGGCATCAGCAATAATATTGCGACGGCGATAGCCCCTTCCATCGGCCTTTGGGTATATCAGGCTACCGGTAATTTTGAGATTTTGTTTTGGATTGCTTTTCTGGTGGCGGGTATTGGTTTTTGTGCCGATGCTACCATTAAGGTTAAGGATAGGCAGCTGATTAAGAATAAGAAGGCTTTGTCTTGGGACCGATTCTTCCTTCTGAAGGGTTGGTCGATTGGCGTGAATATAGCGCTATTCGGTATTTGTTATGGAGTGCTTAGTAACTTCCTTGCTATTTACAGTCAGGAGGAGATGGGTATTTCCGGTGGAACGGGTGTTTTTTTCTTGTTGCTGGCTATTGGGCTTATTTTGGCGCGTGTGACGGGTGTTAAGTCTTTGCGTGCGGGCCGATTGCTGTCGAATTCCTTCCAGGGGATTATCTTTTCTACCATCGGCTATGTCTTGTTTGTGGCTTGTCCTAACGAGGTTGGCTACTATGGTGCTCCGCTTTTGATTGGTTGGGGTAACGGGCATTTCTGGCCGGCTTTTCAGAATATGATTATTAATGTTGCGAATAAGGATGAGCGTGGGACGGCGAATTCTACTCTTTTGACGTCGTGGGATCTTGGACTTGGCGTGGGTATTATGATGGGCGGTGTTCTGGCAGAGAATATCGGCTATAGTTTCGCGTTCTGGGCCGTTGCGGCCGTTCATCTTGTCGGGCTTGCGTTCTTCCTTCGTACCCGTCGCGACTACCTTCGCCACAACCCCTCCGAATCCTAAGTCTGACTCCTACGGCCAAAGGCACCCTATCCTAATTTACGGAGAGGTAGTAGGTGAGGTTGGTAGGGGTGGAGGTGGTGAAGATGGTGCGGAGGTCCTGGAGGATGAGGTCCGGGCGGACGTATCCGGATTCCCAGAAATCGTTGCCGCCACCGGGACTGGTACGGCGGATGTTGTTGAAGACCTTCTGAATCTGGAAGTCTTTAAATAGGGGATTAGCCGATTCCAACTCTTCGCGAGTACGGCACCATCCGACATTAAGCCAAAAATCTGCCTCCTGGGCCAGTACAAAGGCCTCTTCAAGAGATATCGCACGGGACTCAGTGTCCCCTTCGCGAGCGCCCAGAATCTGCCCGCCAGCGTCTTTCACCAGCCGGGACATATAACTATCCGCCCCCGGAACATACCAAATATCACCGTAAGGAATATTCATTAGAACATGCACCGGATTGGTAGACGGACAAGCTATAGAATTATACTTTGTGGCAATCTCCTGGAACAGGGAATCCGCAGCCGCCTCGCGGCCGGTCATAAGGCCGAAGGCCCGGAGGTATTCCGCGCGGCCAAGAGGATGATCCTCAAGGAACTCGTACAGAGTGAAAACTCTGATGCCCAGACTCTTTAACTTTGCAATAAACGGAGACTCGGCCGCTGAAACCTTGTAAGCTAGCAGAATGTCCGGCTGCAGGGCAACTATCCTCTCGTAGTCCGGAGCCTGGTCGTAACCAACATCGTATACCTTGCCGGCATCAAGCCTTTGGCGCAACGGCTCGGAACTAACATAGCCTGCGCCTGACACGCCGCAAATAACTGAATCACAACCTATTGCGTCAAGAAAAGCAATGTGTGAAGTAGACATGCAGATGACCTTACTCAAAGGCTGGTCAACCACAAGGGTGTCCTCAGATCCATCAAAAGGACAAACACTGATTATCCTTCCGTTCTCTACCTTCAGAAGCGTGGCATATTCCATCGTCCTTGCAGGAGATGCAGCCTGATGGGAGCAGGACAGCATCGGCAGAGCAAGAGCAACCAGAAAGCCAAGGACTCTGAAGCTAGACATTGTATTTACTCTTGATATAATCGATAATCCTCTCAATTATCTTGTAAGGAGTAGCCAGGAACTCGATGGCGTAGCGGCGCACCTCACGTCCCTCGGAATCCACAGCCACGGGCGTGGCCGGTCCAGCATCTGCAATGCGAACGGCCAAATATCTGGAATGGAGTATGCCCTTTACTTCCAGAAGGTAGTCAAAGTCCCGGGCCTGATGGGGGACATCCTCTGCAGGAGTATCTTTTATACGTACAACCTTGCCGAATTCTTCCAACTCCTTTTGAATCTGACCCAAATTAGGGCCAAAGCCACCAGAAGACTGGAACAGAATAGTTCCGGCATCCATCATCACTACTTTTTGCGGATTAGTATGCATCGTTATGCTTTAATTACCTGAAAATCAATTATCGGGGCCGATGCGTTTGCATATCGGCCAACAAAACGGACGGGCTCGGAGCCCGGAGTTAAAAGCTGGCGGGGCTGGAGCTCCAGCGCCAGAAGGTCTCCGTTACGCAGAAGCACGCGCTGGCTGGCATGCTCCAGGGCGCCGTGCAGGAAGGGCGTAGGATCCAGGGACGTAGCAAAGGATTCCGCGCCGTCGATGGCAAGCGTAAAGGCGTCATTTGGAGTGCTCCAGGAATCATCCGGGAAGGGACTTGGCAGGAATGAACTGTGGTTTATGCAGCAGGCCTGCGCGAAGAAATCCGGATTATCCAACTTGCCCTCTGCCGGATAGAATATGACGCCGTAGGCGGCAGGGGACAGGTAACGGTGCGCAAAACCCTGCTTAATGAACTTGCCCGGACGGATAACAGTAGCGAACACTACAGGCGTCCAGTAAAGCTCAGAAACAAAGTCCGGCACATAAAAATCCCTGTTGTAGCGCTCCCAGGTTGTATCCGGGCGCACCACAGTAAAACCATTTGCCGACTCTACAACTATATTCACTGCCAGAATATCTCTTATCTGCCGCCAAAATGCTTGATCAGCAAATCCGCAGCATTGTCAAAATCCTTACCCTGAAGCGGCTTTGAAGCCTCTGCCTTCTTTGCCTTGCGCTCCTCTGCGAACTGTTTTGCAAGAATGTCGAACTGACGTTTGGTATCCATGGTGAAGTCCCCCTGGGCAATCCAGGAGAAATACGACGGCTCAGTAGCCCAGACCTCGCGCGCAGTCTTGCCCTTGTGCTTGCCAAAGGTGATAACAGCCTCTCCGTTATCGCCGTAGGCCAGGCGGCCCGCATAATCTATGGTCTTGGGCCGTCCTCCAAACGAAGACAGGAACTTTACGTCATTCTTGAGAGTATCCGGATACTTGTCCAGCTGACCCTTCAGAACCTCGTAGGTAGCCACGGTGTCCGCCTCTGCCGTATGAGCGTTCTCAAAGTCCTCTCCGCCGCAATAGAAACGGTATGCGCTGCGCAGGTTGCGCGGCTCCATAGTATGATAAATGGTTTGCACATCCACCATCTTCTTGCTGTGCAGGTCAATGTCTATTTCGCGGCCAAGATAATGGCGTACGCGCTCAATTTCCTCTGCCAGCAGCGGAAGATCGAACTTGGCAGAATTGAAGCCGGCCAAGTCACTGTCTACCAGGTAGGGCAGAATCTCGTCCACCAGATCCTGGAAACGCGGGCATCCGGCCAGCATATCGTCCGTAAGGCCGTTCACTGCGCTTGCGGCAGGGTTTATGGGGTGCTGGCGCTGCTGCTCGTAATCCCATGGCTTCATACGCCAGGTCTTGATACGCTGCTCTCCGCCGGGCATAACCTGGACGAAGCAAAGCTCTGCGATACAGTCAGTAGTAATACTCAGGCCGGTACTTTCAATATCAAAGAAAAGCAGCGGCCTTTCAAGAGCTAGTTCCATAATCAGAAATTAACGGACCATTATAGGCATTACGATACCGAAGATCTTGACCTTTGCAGACTCTTCCTCAGAAGGAAGGATGAGCACTGAGCGGCGCTTGTCTGCAAATTTAAGGGTAATCTCTTCGCAATCCATGTTGCTCAGGATCTCTGTAACATGGGTAGACTTGAAGCCGATAACCAGATCATCCCCGTCGTAGCGGCATTCAATCTTCTCGTGTGCTGCAATCTCGAAGCCTACATCCTGCGCCGATACCTCCAGGCTGCCCTGGGTAAGTTCAAACTTGATGTGGTTTGAAGCCTTAGGAGAGCAAACTGCGATACGCTTTACAGTATTGAGAAGCTGTGCGCGGTTGATCTTGAGGATGTTGGAGTTATTCTTGGGGATAATGGTCTTGTAATCAGGATATTTACCAACTACCAGGCAGCTAAGCATTGTAGTGTTGCCAAACTTGATCTGGGCAATCTTGTCGTCGAAGGTAATGGCAACTGCCTCTTCCTCTTTGCCAAGAATGGCCTTGAGAACGTTGGCGTGACGCTTGTTCAGTATGAACGAAGCCTCCTGCGGGGCCTTGACATCATCGGCAGTATAGCAAATAAGCTTCTGGAGGTCCGATGCCACCAGGGTGGTGTTGTCCGGTTTGATATCGAAGAAGATACTGTTCATGATGGGACGGTTTTCCTCGTCCGAAGAAGCGTAAACAGTACCGCTGATGCCGTCTGAGAGCGTCTGTGCGGGAACCTCTATGGTTACTGAGGACTCACCGGGCTTCTGGAATACCGGATAGTCTTCCGGATTGAAGAAGGGCAGGGTAGAGGAACCGGTTGCCCATGCGCACTCGAAGGAATTGGCACTCTGGGTGGTAGAAATGGTGATAGGCTGGTCCGGGAGCTCCTTGAGCAGGTCTGTGAGCTGCCTGGCGGGAACTGCGATGCTGCCTTCTTCCTCTGTATTCTGCACGGCGATCTCTGTTTTCAGGGTGAGCTCCATGTCAGATGCTGTAATTTCCAGGGTCTGGCCATTCAGGACAAAAAGATAATCCTCCAGGATAGCTTCCGTTGTTTTGGCGGGAATGGCTTTCTGGACAGTAAGGATGGCCTTCAAAAGGTCTGTGCTGGATACTGAAAATTTCATATTGTTTAGTTTTTATATATCAATACCGATAGTCAAACAAAGGTAAGAAATTTTTTTGAGAATTGCCAAAACGTTTTGGCATAGGATTTGAGTTTCTAACCCGATGTTTTTGAAAATTATGAAATTAAAATACAGAGGTTATGAAGAAGTATTTATTTACAGTTTTGATTTCAGTGGTTGCAGCAGCCCTGACAACCTTATTAATTGTCAACATATCATCAAATAAGGCTACTGCAGGCTATGTCGGCGGTGCCGATACAAGCGCAACCGGCCAGTCCCTTTACAGGACGGTCAACCTGTCACAGACAGAATATCCTGACTTTACTTTTGCAGCAGAATCTGCCGTAGAGGCAGTCGTTTACGTGAAAGTTACTGTCAAATCGTCACGCCAGGACCAGATGATGGATCCTTTCTTCCGCTTTTTCTTTGGCGACGAAGGCATGAGCGGCGCACAGCCCCGTCAGGGCAGCGGCTCCGGAGTCATCATCCGTGAAGACGGCTACATTGTAACCAATAATCACGTCGTAGAAAACGCAGAGAAGGTAGAAGTTACCCTCAATAACAACAAGACATACGACGCAACAGTGATCGGAACCGATCCTGCAACCGATGTCGCCCTCATCAAAATAGAAGAAAAAGGCCTGCCGACCGTACCCTTCGGCAACTCCGACGAACTCCGTCTTGGCCAGTGGGTTCTTGCCATCGGCAGCCCTTATGACCTGCGTTCTACCATTACCGCCGGTATCGTCAGTGCAAAAGGCCGTCAGATGCAGCACTCTACCGGCGAACTCAAGATTGAATCATTCATCCAGACCGATGCTGCCGTAAATCCCGGAAACTCCGGCGGCGCCCTTGTTAACGAGAAGGGAGAACTTGTCGGCATCAATACTGCAATTATCTCACAGACAGGTTCTTACAGCGGCTACTCCTTTGCCATTCCGTCTAATCTTGTAAAGAAGGTCATCGGCGATATCATCGAATTCGGTTCCGTAAAGCGTGCCCTCCTTGGTGTAACCATGCAGGAAATTGACAGCAAAAAAGCAGAAGAATTGAAACTTTCTTCTCCGGAAGGCGTATATATTGTAGAGGTTATGAAAGGCAGTGCTGCGGATAAAGCAGGTATTAAAGCCGGAGATGTTCTCGTAGCTGTCGGTTCCGTTACCGTTAAAAGCATGGCAGAGGTCCAGGCACAGGTGGCAAGTTATCGCCCCGGTGACAAGGCCAAAGTCACAGTTATCAGGGATGGGCAAACCTTGAATTATGAGGTTTCTTTCCTGTCTTCTGAAGACGCAAATGCTATGGTCGGTGCCGATGGTTCTGTTTCTTTCTATGGCGCAACCCTTAAGGCTGCGGATCCCAAGCTTCTGGCCCGTCTGGGCGTGAAGGGTGGAGTCCTCATAGAAGAGCTCGGATACGGCAAGATGGCCCAGAGCGGAGCATCGGAAGGTTTTGTCATTCTGTACGTTAACGATCAGCCTGTTTCTACACCTCAGGATGTGGTTAATATTGCCAAAAAAGCTAAGAAGAGCGTATTCTTCCAGGGTGTAACGTCATCCGGCAGAGAAGCTTACTTCGGCTTCGGCAAGGAATAGACAAACTATGAGACAGCTTAAGATTACAAAATCCATCACTAACCGTGAGAGTGCTTCATTAGACAAGTACCTGCAGGAAATCGGCCGCGAAGAGTTAGTTTCACCGGAAGAGGAAGTAGAACTTGCACAGCGCATCAGAAAGGGAGACCAGGTAGCACTGGAGAAACTCACCAAGGCAAACCTCAGGTTCGTGGTATCAGTAGCAAAACAGTATCAGAACCAGGGCCTCAGCCTCCCGGACCTTATCAACGAAGGCAACCTGGGACTTATCAAGGCCGCAGAGAAGTTCGATGAAACCCGTGGATTTAAGTTTATTTCTTACGCTGTCTGGTGGATCCGCCAGTCCATTCTTCAGGCACTTGCAGAGCAGAGCCGTATCGTTAGGCTGCCTCTTAACCAGGTAGGCTCCCTTAACAAGATCAACAAGGCCCTGTCCAAGTTCGAGCAGGAGAACGAGCGCCAGCCTTCAAGCGAAGAGCTGTCAGAGATGATAGACGTGCCCAAGGACAAGATTTCCGATACCCTCAGGGTTTCCGGCAGGCATGTATCAGTTGACGCCCCCTTCGTAGAAGGAGAAGACAACAGCCTTCTTGACGTGCTCCCCAACGACGACTCTCCCAGCGCAGACCGCGGCTTGATCAACGAGAGCCTGAATACAGAGATTGAGCGTGCACTTGCAACCCTCACTACCCGCGAGCGTGAGATTATCAAGTCCTTCTTTGGCATCGGCTGCCAGGAGATGACTCTGGAAGAGATCGGCGAGCGCTTTGGCCTTACCCGTGAGCGTGTGCGTCAGATTAAGGAGAAGGCAATCCGCCGCTTGAAGAACGTGTCCAGAAGCAAACAGCTTAGGGGTTACCTGGGTTAAACAATTATGATGAGTCCTGAATTATTTATTCAAAACAAGGCGGCAGAAGCTATTGCCGCCTTGTATAGTGTACAGATGGAGCCTGCGTCGCTCCAGGTTTCAGTAACAAGGAAAGAGTTCGAAGGAGACTACACTCTGGTAGTTTTCCCTCTTCTTAAGATATCCAAATCGGCCCCGGAAGCTACCGGTAACGCGATAGGCGAGTACCTGGTGGCCAATGTCCCGGAAATTGCCCGCTTCAACTGCGTAAAGGGCTTCCTGAACCTGCTCTTCAGCGATGTGTTCTGGAATGAGTCCCTGCGCGCAATCGCCGCCGATGACAACTTTGGCCAGCTGCCTTCTACCGGCCGCCGCGTGATGGTGGAATTCTCTTCCCCCAACACCAACAAGCCCCTACACCTTGGCCATATCCGCAACAACCTGCTTGGTGACAGCGTATCCCGCCTTCTGAAGGCCGGTGGAAACGAGGTCATCAAGTCTACTATCGTCAACGACCGTGGCGTGCATATCTGCAAGAGTATGCTGGCATGGCAGAAGTTCTTTGACGGCAAGACTCCCCAGTCAGAGGGTATCAAGGGCGACCATCTTGTAGGTGATTGCTACGTTGCCTTTGACAAGTGGTACAAGGGAGAGGTTAAAGAGCTGATGGAGAAGGGTATGAGCGAGGAAGAGGCCAAGAAAGAGGCTCCTTCTATCAAGGCCGCCCACGATATGCTGGTTGCCTGGGAGAAGGAAGATCCGGCAGTACGCGAGCTCTGGAAGAAGATGAACGGCTGGGTATACGAGGGCTTTGACCAGACCTACGACGCCCTGGGTATCACCTTCGACGTAGTAGACCACGAATCAGAGACCTACATCCTTGGTAAGGAACTTGTCCAGAAGGGCCTGGAGTCCGGCGTATTCGAGCGCGAGGCCGACGGTTCCGTATGGTGCGACCTTACCGCCGACGGCCTTGACCGCAAGCTTGTGCTTCGCGGCGACGGCACTTCCGTTTACATTACCCAGGACCTTGGTACCGCAGAAAGGCGTTTTGCCAACTACAACCTGGATTCCCATGTTTACGTAGTAGGTAATGAGCAAGATTATCATTTCCAGGTACTTAAGCTGATACTTAAGAAGCTTGGTTTTGACTGGGCAGACCAGATTTACCACCTTTCCTACGGTATGGTGGAGCTTCCGGAGGGCAAGATGAAATCCCGCGAGGGCACCGTGGTAGATGCCGACGACCTTATCGAGGCAATGTACCAGGAGGCCAAGAAAACATCGGAGGAAAGCGGCAAGCTTGCCGATATGCCGGAGGATGAAAAAGAGAAACTTTACCATATCATCGGCCTTGGCGCGCTCAAATACTTTATAGTGAAGGTAGACCCCAAGAAGACCATGCTCTTCAACCCCAAGGAGTCCATCGACTTCAATGGCAACACCGGTCCCTTCATCCAGTACACCCACGCGCGCATTTGCTCCATCCTTCGCAAGGCTGCGGAGCAGGGTATCGCCTTTGGCGCCGATGACGTACTGAATACTCTTGAGCCTTCTGCAAAGGAGGTAAGGCTTGTCAAGCTGCTTGGCCTGTTCCCGGACAAGATAGGGGAGGCTGTAGCTGCACTCAGCCCTGCAGTAGTGGCAAATTACGCCTACGAGCTGGCTAAGGAATTCAACCAGTATTATCATGATACCCAGATACTTAAGGAGCCGGATGAGACCTTGCTCAAGTTCCGCCTGGTACTTATAGCTACCCTTGCCCGCACCTTACGCTCTGCAATGGCCGTACTTGGAATTCAGCTTCCTGAAAGAATGTAGACAATAACCATTAACATTTATTCAATATCACATGAAACGCGTACTTTTACTTTTTGCTGTTCTTGCAATGTTCGTTGCATGCGGCGGCGCAAAGACTCCCGTAGACGAGATCTGTGATCTTACCGAGGAGCTTATGGATGTTGTTGCCAGCGGCAACATGGAAGAGAACCCTGACGCTTTGCTCAAGGCTTTCAAACTTATGAGTATTTTCGAGGAGCAGAAGGACTATGTCCTCACCGACTCTGACAAGGATAAACTCAACAAACTTCTTGAGAATATTGCAAAGACCGCAAAGGCCAGCAAGGAAGTTACAGATTCTGATGAGGAAATAGAGGCCGGTATCAAGGAGGCTTGCGAAGCTCTTAAGGACGCCAAGACTCTCAATGACATCAAGGGAGCTATCAATTTCTAGTTCTCTTCTTTACTTTCTGTCAGACTTTTTATACCATCGTTGATTAGTTCAAGGTAGTTGTCTTGTATAAGACCTTGCAACTTGGACAAAGGGATGGTAAAGACATGCCCAAAGATTCCAAAGGATACCATAACTTTGGAATCTTTGTGTATTAATTTGCCTACGCTGAAGATAAGGTAGTCGTCGTTTACGACACTGGCCTCCAGCGTGTACTCCGACAATTTGTTGACGGCTACGGTAAACAGGGCGTCAAGTTTGTTGCTCTCTGCCGATATGTCCGTCTTTACGGCCAATTTTTCTGACAGGGCTGCGACGTGGTCCGCTTTCTTGGGACAGGTAAGGATTGCCACCAGCACAAGGCCG
>CAMVFZ010000022.1 GCA_947166905.1 uncultured Prevotellaceae bacterium
ACCTCTATAGTCAAACATTTACATCATATCAGACACGGAAATTTGCAAGTGTCCCAACTATTTTGCAAATTCTGAAAGTGGAAGGGGCGTCCAGACCTATTTCAACCACTTTTCGGGGTCGACGGCCTGATTGGAGGAATCCCAGATCTCGAAGTGCAGGTAAGTGTCTCCCAGAACGGAGCCGACCCTGCCGAGCTCCTGACCGGTAGTAACCTTGGTGCCCTCCTTGACAGACACATCCTTCAGGCGGCAATACAAGGACATATGGTCTCCGTGGCTAATAACGACGCAACGGCCATAGCCAGGCATATCAAAAGTCTTGATTACAGTACCCTTGAAGACAGCCTTGACGGCCTGACCCTCAGACATAGAAATATTGACACCGTTATTCTTTAGCGAAGTCACATTCTTATGCAGCGGATGCCGATAGCTTCCGAAGGAAGTGAGCACAGGGCCATCCGCCGGCCACGGCAATTTACCCTTATTACTCTTGAATTCGTTGGCCAGAGCCTGGTCTACCACCGTCTTGTTCGCAGACCCAGCCTTGCTCTTACCCTTGCCGGAGCCACCAGCCTTTCTGGCAAGTTCCGCACGAAGCTTGTCCAGCTCTTTGTTCAGACGATTGAGCTCTGCCTTCTTGGCATCGGCCTCCTTCTTATATTTCTTGGAATTGCTCTGGATCTGGGCCAGTATACGCGAAGCCTCCCTCTCGTCCTTCTGAAGATTGACAACCTCTGCCTGACGTTGCGCACGCACAGCCTCCGCCCTGGTACGAAGCTCCCTCATCTGATCCATCTGCTCTCCCAGCTCCTCCTTGGCAACCTTAATCTTCTCTGCCTGTACCGACATCTGGGAAGACAGGCTCTTAAGAACGCCGATGCGGCGGAAAGCCTGGCCAAGGTTCTCGCTTGACAGAATGAACATGTACCATATCTTAGGGTCACGGTTCTTGTAAGCGTTACGCACAAGCTTGGAATAATAGGTCATCAGAGTATCAAGACGCGTCTGAAGCAAATCCACCCTACCCTGCTGGACCTGAAGGGAGTCATTATAACTGGCGATTTCCCTGTCACTCTCTGCCACAAGAGCCTTCCTGGAGCGGACAGAAGCGCTGATAAGCTCCAGTTTAGTGACAGCGCTGCCTTTCTTGGCCTCGTTTTCCTTAAGCTTTTTCTCCAACTGGGCGATTTCCTTCCTGTACGACTCTATTTTACGCTCCTGCTTTTTGACTGCATCCTGTGCCGATGCGGGAAACATCGGCATAACAAAAAGGAAAAGGGCCAGTATGTATCCTAACTTATTCATCTTCTTTTGCTAAAGACTTTAGTTGGGAACGGTAGACCTCTGCCAGCTCATTCTCTCCCAATGCCTCCAAAACCACTATGTAATGGGCCATTATGGTTGCGCTCTCCTTGCCGCCGTACAACATGGCCTGCTTAAAGAAAAGCTTGGCTTCCAGAGTGTTGCCTGTAAGGTGGAGAATCCAGCCGTAAGTATCCAGATAAGTAGCGTTCTTAGGCTCCAACTCAATGGTCTTGCGGCTCATCTTAAGAGCCTTCTTAAGCTGTTTTCCCTCCAGACACAGATACCAGGCGTAATTATTTAGCGCGGGAGCATAATCCGGATTAACTTTCAAAGCCTTCTCGTAAGACTTGTAGGCGCTCTTGTTGTCCCCCATCATATGGTAGACATCGCCCATTGTAGAAAGGGCCGATAGTGTCTTGGCGCTGTCTCCGGCAGCTTTTTCAAGCATCAGCTTGCAATTCTCCAACACTCCCTTGTAATCCTTTTTGTTGTACTTGGCATAATTGTCAAGCTCCATGAAAACACTCTCTTCCGGGAAACGGACGATGGCGTCCTGACAAGCCTCCGTCACGGCATCCCAGTCCTCTCCCATAGTTAGGAACTGGATATAAGTATATGCCGCAGGACGGCTTCCGGGATACAAATCCCAGCATGTCTTTGCATATTCGACGGCCTTGTCCATTTCTCCCGCATAGGCGCTGTATGCGCTGGCAGTATGAAGCAAGGTGGAATCCTTGGGATGGGAAGCCACAGCCATTGCCATCACCGTATCGATCTGCGGTTTGAAGGCACCAAGGAAGCGCTGGTCCGTACCACGCAGCACCTGTTCCAGATAATCCGATGTATTCTCTGCCGATGCATCCGGGTCCGATACTATATCCTTCAGCTCAGCAAAATAAGAGTCATATTTTCTGGTAAGCCGATAGGTCTCCGCCCTGCCAAGGCGGGCCGGGAAATAGCCTTCGTCCAAAGAAAGGGCTTCATTGAAGTAATCGAGGGCCTCTTTGTCATTGTACATGCCCATCTCGTATTCTCCAAGCACGGACAGCACATAAGGAGATGAATACTCTGCAACGTAGTCGCGCAGCACCTGATAAGATTCCTCAACCTTGTCGGTCTTGCGAAGAATGGAAGAGCGGGTAAGTACGGAAGCGTCCGACTTGCCGTCGCGCCCCTCGATCTCGTCCAAAACGGACAGGGCCTTATCCGGCTTATTGGCTGCCATGTACAAGTTCAGAAGTACATATTGCCTGTCTGTATTCTTTGGAAAATCCCTAAGCAGCCTCTCGTATCTGGCAATGGTGAGTTCAAGATCTTCAGACGTATCTGTTGCCGACAGCTGGGCGTCCCTGTACCAGAAATTGGTACTGTCCAGGCCGACGGCCTTGTTAAAGCATACTCCGGCGTCCTTGACTTCTTTCCTGGCAAGGCGGCACAGGCCAAGATAATACCACGCGGCGTCATTGGAAGGATCCTTGTTTACCAGGGCCTGAAATCCCTGCTGCGCCGCATCTATATTTCCTGAAACATAATAATTTACGGCCTCCAGAAAAGGATTTTCCGTAGCTTTGCTTTGCCCGCGGGCGCCGATTGCAGGCATAAGCATGAGTGTAGCCAAAACTACTATATATATTGCCTTTTTCATATAATCAGATTCTGTTTCTACAAAAATAGTACAAAATTCCGGCAAAAAATTCATAATTTTGGGATGAATAGAAATATTTAGGCCCATGATGCAACATTTCTTACAGAAATTGCATCTTACTAACCGGAATGCCAGTGGAGAAAGTAACGATTATTCCTCCGAAGCAAGCCTGATACAGTTAAGCATCAAAGGTGACAGAGTGGCACAAAAAGCCATTTTCGATGCCCTCGCACCAAAGATGATGTCTGTTTGTCTCCGTTACACAGGAGACCGGGAATCTGCGGAAGATGTGCTGCAAGACGGCTTTGTAACGCTGTTTTCAAAGTTGGAAAGCTACACGGGAGAAGGATCGTTTGAGGGATGGGCAAGAAAGATCTTTGTCAATACTGCACTTATGTCCTTGAGAAAGAAGGACGCTTTGCGTGACAGTGGAGATCTTGAAACGGTTACCGGGCGTGCTTCAGAAGCGGCTTCACAGCTGCAGAATCTTGGATATAAGGAACTCATGAGCCTAATTGCGGAGCTTCCTCCAATGTATAGAACAGCTTTCAACCTGTTTGCAATAGAGGGATATTCCCACAAGGAAATAGCTGAGGCTCTGGGTATTACGGAGGTCACCTCACGGTCGCACGTGCAGAGGGCCAGGGCGTATTTGCAGGAAAGGATAAAGAGAATGTAAGATGCGTAGTATGGACACCAAAAACTTTGACAACATAGTCAAGACTATGATGGAAGGGGCGCAGGAAGAGGTATCTTCCCGCGTTTGGACTGGTGTGCAGAACGGCCTGCAGGCCGCAGAGGCCCACAGCAAGCGCATCGTTTACTTCAGGAGAGCATGCTACGCATTTGCAACAGCAGCTGCAGTAGCATTACTGCTTACCATCGGTTTAAAGACCGACAATTCTATCCAACCTACTATATCTGAAAACGCAATCGCCCTGTTGCCGGAGAAGCCCGCGACTGATGTCCAGTCTCTGGACTCCGGCAGGGAGGGATTGCAAACACTCCCTGAAGAAGAGCCCTCAAAACCCGCAAACGTAACTGTAACCCGTAAGGCTTCCCGCAAAGAAACCGTAGTTACTATTGTTGAAACGCCGTCAGTACAGGAGATTTCCGATGCAGAAGAGGCTGTAGCAGTAGAGACTGTTGCTGAGGAACCGGTTGCTTCTGAGGAAGAAACTACCGCTACAGAAGAAGTTGCCGTTACAGAAGAAGCTGTAACATTTGAGCAGCTTATCCACGAGGAATTCATCGCCGGCAAGAAGAGTCCCGGCAGCCGCGCCCGCATTACAGTTAGCGGCAACATGGGAAGCAATGGAGTAAGGACAACAGGCGTCGCTCCGGCCGTTAGGCGCTCACAGCAGGCATTGCCGCCCAAGGGCGTCATCCGCGAAAACGGAGAGTCGTCTTACCGCCTGCCCATCAGCTTTGGTGTGGGAATCAATATTCCCCTCCCCGGCCGCTTCAGCGTAGGCGCAGGCATCAATTACACCAATCTTGTACGTACATTTGACGGCAAGTATCTGTATGCTCCTGATTCCTCTTCAGAGTCAGAGCTGCTTTACGGAGATGCAAGGCATACATTAAAGTATATCGGCATTCCGGTAAACATCTACTACAATCTTCCTTCCCTGCCTAAATTCAAGTTCTACACTTATATCGGCGGCGAGGTAGAGCGTAGCTTCTATAACAAGTACAAGATTACCACCACCAGGGGGGTATTCTGGAATACCGGCAATAACAAAGGCCTTCAGTTCTCACTTGATGCAGGTATCGGTGCAGAATTCAAGATCAGTAAACACTTCGGTATATACGTCGATCCTAGTATCAAATACTACTTCGACTGCGATCAACCCAAGAGTATGCGCACGCAGCATCCCTGGATGTTCAGCGTAGAGGCCGGTCTTAGATTCGACCTTTAATCTTCCCAGGACAGGATCCTGGAGCCATCGGGCTTGACATCTATTTTAACCTTAAGAGTCTCTTCCGGAAGAAGAGGCTCTATATTTTCTGGCCACTCCATAAGACAGAGATTCCCGCTGTCAAGATAATCATACAAGCCAATGTCAAGGGCTTCCTCCAGACGGGTGATGCGGTAGAAGTCGAAGTGATAAATGGGCTGGCCGTCCGCAGCCTTGTATTCGTTAACTATGGCAAAGGTGGGAGAGCCTACGGCATCTTCCCTTACTCCAAGGACATGACAAAGCGCAGTAGTAAAGGTTGTCTTACCGGCACCCATCGGCGCATAAAATGCAATCAGACGGTTGTCCCCTATTTCATCAAGGAACTTCTTTGCGGCATCGGCTATTTTATCCAGCGATGATATTTCAATCTGATGTGTCATGTTTTTGCCCAGTCTTTATATGATTTCGTAAAATTAAATTCATTTTCTGCCACAAAAATAGTGGCTTTTTATGACGATTCCTAAGAATTGTATAAAAGTGGTGAAGCACCCCGCCCGCGTGGCGAAATAAAACTGCCGGTACAGCTTTTTTCATTTCCTTTGACAAAAAACAAAGCGTATGAAAAAGATATCGGACATTATTTGCCTGGTGCTCCTGTTGGGGCTGGGAGCGGCCTGCAGCCTTCTGGATAAAAATGATGGAGATACCCCAAGGAAGGATACCGGTAGGGCGGACAGCACAGATATCGCTGAATCTCTAAGTCCTTACGATACAATTATTTATATAGCCGGAGTCCAATTCCCGGAAGGATACGATTGGCAGATAGACACGATGGCGGCAGAGGAAAAAGGAGAACTGGTACTGTATAAAGGCACAGAACTTCTGGTCTCCGTTCCGGTGAGCTACGATAATTGCGTGAGTGCGGATCCGGACATGTTCCGCATAGCCGACGGTCATCTTTACTCTGATTTCTGCGACAACAAGCAGACTATTGTAAAATGTGACGGAAAAGAGATCTTCCGCTACGACGGGCGGGAGCAGATGTGCGGATTTGCGGTCAAGGGTAAGGACGTCTGGACTCTTGGGCAGGACAGAAGCGGAGAGGGCGGCCTATCGTTACGCAAGAACGGAAAAGTAGTACACAGCCATGAGGGCGGATTCATCCTGGGGAATCTGGCGGATACATACAATCGGCAAGGAGCATTGTCCTTTGTAGACGGTGAGCCCGTATTCTTCTATTATTATATAGGCCAGGGGGCCTTGTCAAGGTCTACCCATTGCGTTATGGTTAAGGGGACTTCCACCACGGAGCTTGATGTTCCCAAGAACTTCAACCGCATTATGGACGCCAAACTCATAGACGGCGTGCCGGTAATGGTCGGGCAGATGGGTACGACAAGAAATATGCTCAGCATAGTAAAAAAGGGGACTGTAGTTAGCTATACCCTGGTCGGCTTCGACAAGTTGGGGAATTGCAGGATTACACCCGTCGGGGACGGAAACCTTCTGCTATCGGGGGAATGTTTTGCATCCGGGCTGGTAACCGGATATATCTGCGACAAGGATGGCAACAACTTGTTCTACGACATAGAGGGGCGATTGATAGGGCTGTACGTGAGTGAGGGCATAGATGTAATACTGAGCTGCGGAGAGAACGGCGCAGACCCAACTATTACAACCAATGGCCGCAGCGTAGGCCATGCCGGCAGGTATCTGTATATATCGGCCAAAAGCGCAGTCTTGCTTGAGAAGCTTTATTTCATAGCCCTGAACCCGGCTGGCAAAGAGAGACCCTTCTTGCTTAGAGAGAGTAAAAAGACGACTATTGACTTCAATGGCTTTGTGAGTGAACTGGATATTCAGGTAGTAAAGAAAGAGGAGAGATGATTATAAATATATCAAGTGCCAAGACGATAGGCATAGATGCCATTATTGTAACTGTAGAAGTAGACGTAAGCGCCGGTATCGGAATCCACCTTGTTGGCCTGGCCGATGCCGCGGTGAAAGAAAGCTTGTTGCGCACGGTAACCGCGCTGCAATCCGTGGGCTTCCGAATCCCCGGGAAAAAGATAGTTATAAACCTGGCACCCGCCGATATGCACAAAAAGGGGACAGGTTACGATTTGCCGATAGCGATTGGAATAATCGCGGCCTCCGGGCAAATGGAGCTACCGGAGGTAGAGAATTACCTGATGCTGGGGGAATTGGGGCTGGATGCATCGCTCAGGCCCATAACCGGGGCTTTGTCCGCCGCGGAAATGGCCAAAAAAGAAGGCCTCAAGGGCTGTATCTTTCCAAAAGAGTCCGCAGCAGAGGCGGTGGCCTTTGACGGGCTTGAGGTATATGGCGCCGGGAACCTGATCGATGTACTTAAGATTCTGGCCAATGACCCTGAGGCTAAGGACTTCCTTATTAAGAATGACTACAACCCGTTGGCAGATGGGCCCGGAGAAAAGGGATACATGGACTTTTCCCAGATTTACGGGCAAACAGTAGCCAAAAGGGGACTGGAGATTGCGGCCGCCGGAGGGCACAATATCATTATGATCGGCGCACCGGGCAGCGGAAAAACCTCCTTGGCAAAGGCCCTGGCGGGTATACTTCCGCCGATGGAACTGGAAGAGGCCATGATAGCCAGCAAGATTTATTCTGCGGCAGGCAAGCGATCCGCCAAGATTGGGCTAATGCGGCAGCGGCCTTTCCGAGCGCCGCATTATAGCGCCTCGCTTCCGGCAATGGTCGGAGGCGGTGCGGGAGACAGCATTATCCCCGGGGAAATTTCGCTGGCCTCTGGAGGAGTACTGTTTCTAGACGAGTTCGCCCAAATGCCTAAAAGCGTAATGGAGGCATTGCGCGGGCCGATAGAAGACAGGAAAGTTGTTATTTCCCGGCTTCACTCAAAAATAGTTTACCCGTCTTCATTTATTTTGGTAGCGGCAAGCAATCCTTGTCCCTGCGGATATTACGGAGAAAAGGACCGTTGCACTTGCACTGTAGGTCAGAGGATGAATTACCTGGGCCGCCTGTCCGGCCCCATCATGGATAGAATCGATATACAAATCTGGGTGCATCCGGTAGAGACAGGGGCTCTGCTTGAAGGGCATCGGCGGGCTAGCGGTAAAAAAGCCGCACGGATTCCGGCAGAAGAGACCAGCGCAGCGGTAGCGGCAAGAGTAATTGCCGCAAGGGAAATCCAGAAGCGGCGTTTTGGCACCGCCATGACAAACGCAGAGATGGATGCACGTATGATGCAAAAGTACTGTCCGCTGTCCGACGAATGCGAACAGATTCTAGAGCGCGTAATCAACAAGATGGGGCTATCGGCCCGCGCCTTCAGCCGTATCATCAAACTGGCCCGCACCATTGCAGACCTTGACGCCTCCCCCGACATCCAGCCCCCGCACATACTTGAAGCCGTTTCCTTCCGCTTCCTTGACAAGCGCAATCCTATGTAAAACAGCCGCAAAAAAATTTTTCAAAAAAATGTAAAAAAATTTGGATTGTTGATTTTTTGTGCTACCTTTGCGGTGTATTAATAAACTAATACACTACTCAAAAACGAAGCAAAATGATAGAAATCAACAATTTAGCGTTTAGTTTTGGGAAATATTCAGTTCTCGAGAATATCTCCATGAAACTGGAAGAAGGCAAAATTTACGGCCTTCTTGGTGAAAACGGTGTTGGAAAAACAACATTGCTTACTCTTCTTTGCGGACTCAAACAGCCTAAGGCTGGCACTATATCAGCAGACGGTAGAGCTCCCTTCAACCGCGAGCCTTCCCTGCTTCAGGATCAGTTCTATCTTCCGGACGAGGTTCTGCCCCTGGCAGCAACTCCCGGACAGTTCGCCAGCGAGCGCGCCCGCTTCTGGCCCAAGTTCAGCTACATTTCTTACGAGGCCTTGCTCCGTGAGTTTGAAGTAGATTCTACTCAGCACATGGACAAGATGTCAGCCGGCCAGCTCAAGAAGACTTGGATTGCCTTCGCACTCGCATGCGGCGCACGCTATTATTATATGGACGAGCCTACCAACGGACTTGACATCCCTTCAAAGGCCCAGTTCCGTAAAGCCCTTATGAAATATACTGCAGAGGATTCGATAATGGTTATCTCTACACATCAGGTTCGCGACCTTGAGAGCATCATCGATCCTATCATCATCCTGGACAGCAAAGAAGTCCTGGTAATGGCTACTCTGGAAGAAATTGCCCAGAAGCTTACCTTCGACTACAGCAAGGAGATTAATCCGGACGCCCTTTACATGGAGCAGATTCCGGGTGGTGTTATCCAGGTGATTCCCAATACTACTGGAGAGGAATCCAAGGTTAACCTGGAAGCCTTCTTCAACACCATACATGCCAACAAGGACGTGGCAAAATCATTGTTTAACAACAAGAAATAAGGAGGAAATACCATGAGCGAGACATTTAACTTCAACAGATTCTGGACTTTCTTCTGTTACGATCTTAAGCAGATGTGGCGCCGCAACGCCAAACCGGCCATCTTCATCGGCGGCGCAGGCCTGATCCTTCTCCTTCTCTGGAGTTTCTTCAGCACCGTTTGCTTCTTCTCCTGGACAACTCCTCCTCTTTGGGCCAGGGTTGCATGCGGCTTCATTGCATCTTTCATCCTGCAGCTTTACATCACAAAGACCTACGGCTTTATCACCGACAAAAAGAAAGGCTCTGATTATCTGATGATACCGGCATCCAAACTGGAAAAATACATTTCCATGCTGATTATCGTCCTTCTGATAATCCCCTTGCTGTTCACCGCGGTTTACTTTAGCCTGGACGCGCTCATCTGCCTGATTTTCCCTTCCTGCGGAATGACGCTGTTCCAGTTAACATCCAATGCGTGGACTATCCTGACCGACGGTCTTAATGCCAGTAATCAGAACTTTATCAATTATCAGTTCTCGCCGTGTGGCTTGTTGCTGATGACTATTCTAACCAATATCTTCAGCTACCTCTTCTTCATGCTTTGCGGTATGATCTTCAAGAGATTCAAGATACTTTGGGCTCTTCTTATAAATTACGGACTGGGCACCATCCTTTCAAGTGTTCTTATTTTTATTGTCAGCAATCTGGTGAACGAATCCGATCCCAGCAGTATTGCCCAGTCCATCGACATTACTTTCACCTTCATGAAAATAACCATGGCCATCGGCATAGTGGTACTTGCATGGGGTGCATATTATAGACTAAAAAAGATTCAGCACTAATGGACTTCAACTCTGATAAACCAATATACCTTCAAATTGCGGACAGCATCTGCGACCGCATTCTCTCCGGAGAGCTGAAGAGTGAGGACAGAATACCATCTGTCAGGGAGTATGGCGCCGAGCTTGGAGTCAACCCTAACACGATGATGCGTTCTTACGACAAGCTTCTGAATGAGGGTATAGTATTCAACAAGAGGGGGATCGGATATTTTATATCCCCCGACGCGCGGGAGAGAGTCCTTGCGCAGCAACGAGCGGACTTCCTAGAGAAAGAAGTACCTGCAATTCTTGAACGCCTGGCCCTTCTTGGCCTGGACACATCGGTCTTCAACAAGTAAAATTCTAACCCCGGAATAAGGAGCCGGGCTAAACAGAGATCAATGAAATTTTTATATTCTTTACTGCTGTCTATGACAGTAGTTAGCGCAGCTGCACAGCAGGCCACAGTAAAAGGCAAGGTTTTGGACTCCGAAACCAAGGAAGGAGAAATTGGAGCTATCGTCCAGTTCCTTGATCCCGCAGCAGGAAAACCCGTTGCATTCACATCCGCAGGAGAGGACGGCACCTTTGCCCAGTCCCTCAAATGCTGCAAAGAGTACCGCGTGCTCATCACCAACATGGGCCGCAAGAACATAGAGAAAACCTTCCAGCTTGGTAAGGAAGAAATGGATCTTGGCGAGTTTCTGATGGAGAACGACGAGAACCAGCTTGAGGCCGCAACCGTCACCACCCAGAAAGTTCTGGTAAAGATGGAAGTAGACAAGATGACCTACAACGTTGCCGAGGACGTAGACAGCAAGTCTTCTACAGTATTGGACATGCTGCGCAAAGTGCCGATGGTAACAGTTGACGCACAGGACAACATCACCGTGAACGGCAGCAGCTCCTTCCTGGTAACCGTGGATGGCAAGCCCAACCAGATGCTTACCAAGAACGCTGCAATGGTATTCAAGATGATGCCCGCAAGCGCAATCAAGGACATTGAGGTTATCACCAACCCGGGCGTTAAATACGACGCAGAGGGCGTAGGTGGCGTACTCAACCTTGTTACCGCAGGTAGTGGAGCCAACGGAGGTAAAGGCGGATCCAGCGTTACCGAAGGTACTTACGGTACCGTTTCCCTTAATGCCGGCACCAAGCAGTCCGTACTCGGAGCATTGGTTACCACTCAGAAGGGTAAACTGTCCTTCAGCGCCGACGTTAACCTTGGCTACTCCTATGGCTACAAGAACAAGCTTGACATTATCAACACCTACGGTACAACTACCGAATCCACCACTGGCAAGAACGACCAGAACGGCAAATTCGGCTTGGCCAGCCTCCAGCTCAGCTACGAGCCCGACAGCCTGAACCTTATCTCCGTCAATGCCGATGGTTACAATATCTGGCAGACCGTTAAGAATAACACCGCCGTCGACATCGTACTTAGTGGCTACTCCATCGATTCTTACAAAAACAACAGTAAGAACAAGACAAATATGGGCAACTGGGATCTGGGATTTGACTGGCAGCACAGGTTTGCCAACGCCCCTGGCAGAACCCTTACCATGTCTTACCGCGGAAGCTTGAACCCCATCAAGACCAAGAGTACCAATATCTTCTCTCCGGAGACAGCGCTTCGCCCTTCAAGAAAGATTGACGGCGACACTGATTCTGAGGATCACACCTTCCAGGCAGACTACACAACCAAGCTTGGCAAGGCCGCAGGTTCACTCTCTACCGGCGTCAAGTTTATCTACAGGAACAATTCTTCCGCACAAGATCTTTTCCTCAGGAGCACCGGCTCAGGCGACTTCTCAATTGACGGAGCCAGCAGCATAGATTACCACTATACCAACAAGATCGGCGCTGCTTACGCAGAGTATTCCAACACCTTTGGTGCCTTTGGAATCAAGCTTGGTGGCCGCTACGAATACACCTGGCAGGACATTGACTACAAGAAGGGTAACGGCAACGACTACTCTACCAAGTACGGCACATTTGTACCTACCGCAAGCGTTCAGTACAACATTGCTCCGACCAGAAACATCGGCCTCAGCTACAACGTACGCATCAGCCGTCCCGGTATTACCTATCTGAATCCGTTCGTAGACGTAAGCAACCCTACGCACTACACCTATGGTAATCCTGACCTGGATGTATCCAAGAGCCACAACTTCTCTTTGGTTTACAACTTCTACAGCCCGATGCTGATGATTAGCTCAACCCTCAGCCACAGCCTTGCACACAGCGGTATTTCTGAGTACACCTTCACAGAGGACAACATCATGAAGACCACTTATGGCAACATTCTCAAGAGCAACTCTACAAGACTGAACCTGTTTGCTAACGTCAACCTTGGAAAGGCCAGTAGGATTTATATAAATGGTTCACTGTCATATAATTACCTCCGCAGCAAAGAGCTTGATTACAGTAACAAATACTGGGGTTACAACCTTATGCTTGGCGCACAGCAGACTATCTTCTGGGATCTGAGGCTGTCAGAGAATTTGATAATGACCCCCAAGACTTATACACTTCAGGGTTGGACCTCAGGCGTCAAAGTTGGCGTAATCAGTGTTACCAAGACCTTCCTGAACGACCGCCTTTCAGTTTCTGTAGCAGGTGTTAGCCACCTTGGCACAGGCAAGGACATGAAGTACAAGATGGTTAGCGAGGGCCGCGGATTCTCTTCTCACACCAACGTAAAGGTTCCGGTACGTCAGGCCTTGCTTTCTGTCAGCTGGAGCTTCGGTAAGTCCGGCGTAAAGGTTAAGAAGACCGACAGGACCATCCAGAACGACGATGTTATGGAGAAGAAGGAAGACGGTGCCGCCAGCGGCAAGATCGGAATGTAATTACTTCCGGAAAATCCCGAATAAGGCGCTGCCACTGCCGGACATACTGGCATAAACGGCGCCTTTTTTATAAATATCGTTTTTGAGCGCTTCGAGGGCAGGGTATTTTGCAAATACCGTGGCCTCGAAGTCATTTACTAACGTGTCTTTCCATGAGGTGACGGGAATGCGGAGGATCTCTGCGAGGGATGCCCGATCAGGTCTGGCATGACGGTCTGGCAGGGCAGGAGCGGCTGCTTCGCGCGGAACTATGCCGCGATAGGCATCTGCGGTAGAAACGTGGATGCCTTCCGGCACTATTACGCGAATCTCGTATTCCGGACCGATGACGCTATCAAGGTCAAAGGGGGTGAGGACCTCGCCGCGACCGGTGCCCATCATAGGGGTGTTGTATATGAAGAAGGGGCAGTCGCTGCCAAGGCGGGCGGCGTAGCCGGCCAGCGTGGCGGCGGGCAGATTGAGCCCGAAGAGCTCGGAGAGCATCCTGAGGGCGAAGGATGCGTCGGCGGATCCTCCGCCGAGGCCTGCCCCTACAGGCGAGGTTTTCTCCAGGAATATCTTGACGGGAGGCAGCTTAAAGTCTTCTGCCAGAAGGAAATATGCCTTTGCGGTAAGATCCTTGAGCGGGTCCCAGTCTACGCCCTCTTTACGGGCAATGGTAATCATCAGTTTGCCGTCGGGAGAAACAGCCTGAGCCACAGATTGCCGGTCATAGCCGGCAATGGCGCCAAGCGTCTGGCTATAGTCGTCGCCAGAAACTATTTCCAGGGTATCGGAGATACCATGATAGGGAACAAAGAGTGTCTCAAGGTCGTGATACCCGTCCTGCCGCTTGCGGATGACGTGAAGTCCAAGATTGATTTTGACGTTAGGATGGGTAATCATGGCGCGACAGAATTAAAGGATTGAACGCAGTGACTCCTCTACCAGCGCTGCCAGCTCCTCTTTTCTATCTTCAGGCACGGCCTCCAGAACAGGAGAAAGGAAGGACACCAGCTGCAGGAACTTGGCCTCTTCTTCCGGAATGCCACGGGAGCGCATATAGAACTGCTCCTGCTCGTCCAGGCGGCCGATAGTTGCTCCGTGAGAGCACTTTACATCGTCGGCATAAATCTCCAGTTGGGGCTTGGTATCTACCTTGGCACCCTCTGAGAGAAGTATATTGTGGTTGGTCTGGTAAGCCTCTGTCTTCTGGGCATCCTGCGCTACGACTATCCTTCCGTAGAAGTTTGCATGCGACTTTCCGCCGGCAATTCCGTTTACCAGCTGGTTTGAAGAAGTCTCCGGAACCAGGTGCTTAATCTCTGTGACGATGTTTACCTTTTCGTCGGCGCCGGACAGGTAAAGGCCTGACATTCTGAAGTTTGCACCGGCACCGGTAAGCTCCGCCGCAATCCTGACATCTGCACTGGCACCGGGAAGGACAAGCACCGTAACAGTAGCCTCCTGGCCCTGACCAAGGTTCAGAGTCAACGGCTCAAAGGAGTCGCCTTTCCTTAGGATGCGCAATATGTTGATAGCTTCTGCCATGGGCTAAAACTTATCAAATCCCTGATTCTCAATAACATCCACAAGCTCGCGGCCGCCGGTAGCAACAATTTTTCCGGCCTTCAGTACATGTACCACATCGGGCACTACATATTCCAAAAGCTTATGGTAGTGGGTAATGATGATTGCCGATTTCTCCGGAGTGCGCAGGGCATTGACGCCATCTGCGACAATCTTCAGGGCATCTACGTCAAGGCCACTGTCGGTCTCGTCCAAAATAGAGAGAGTAGGATCCAGCATTGCCATCTGGAAAATCTCGTTACGCTTCTTTTCTCCACCGGAAAAGCCAACGTTAACCTCACGCTTTGCGAAGTCCGGATTCATCTTCACGAAATCCATCTTGCTACGCAGCAACTTAAGGAACTCCGCACCATTTAAAGGCTTTTCTCCCAGGCGTTTACGCTTAGCGTCCAGGGCTGCCTTCATAAAGTTGGTAATGGTAACTCCGGGAATCTCTATCGGGTACTGGAAAGACAGGAAAAGTCCTGCCCAGGAACGCTCTTCCGGACTCATCTCCAACAGGTTCTGTCCCAGGAAGGTAACGCTGCCTGCGGTAACCTCATACATGGGCTTACCCGTAAGAACGGCACTAAGCGTACTCTTGCCCGCACCGTTGGGGCCCATCACCGCATGAACCTCTCCCTTGCGGATTTCAAGGTCTACGCCCTTTAGGATTTCCTTATCGCCGATGCTGGCGTGAAGGCCTTCTATTTTAAGCAGTATCTCACTCATATTCAACTGTTTACTAAGCGTTCTTACCATATAGTTTGTTCCAGGAGTACAGGGACCACAGGCCGTTTATCAGGTACAGACCGCAGACTATCGGCATAAATACATGACCAACGGACAGGTGCAGTATGATCTGGGCGATATTGACAACCAGCCAGAGCATCCAGCATTCCCACTTCTTCATAGCGGACAGCAGTTG
This sequence comes from uncultured Prevotellaceae bacterium, assembly GCA_947166905.1. Lineage (GTDB taxonomy): Bacteria > Bacteroidota > Bacteroidia > Bacteroidales > UBA932 > Cryptobacteroides. The sequence continues at coordinate 15,392 of CAMVFZ010000022.1, forward strand.
GGCCATCAGTATCAGGACGGTTACGCAGGAGTCCAGATAAGGATGGGGATCGGCCGGGAACAACTTATCCAGCAAGCCACCCCAGACGGCGGCGATAATGAATACCGACAGCACCACAAAGCCTCTTTCCACCCAACTTAATTTGCTGACTTTAAGGGCCTTGCTGTCTTCTGAGCTCTTCTCGTCCTCTTTAGGATGCGTCCAGCGATAATGGCCGAGTATGTTGATAGTCAGCGATACCGGCTGAAGTATAAGGCTGGCGTAAAGGTTCTTGTTCCAGAACATCAGGAACAGGGCGGCTGTATAGAAATAGCCCACCCAGAAATTATATTTTGAGTTGCGGCCGGCCAGGAATACGCAAACTAGACCAAAAACAGAAGTGATAAGGTCTATCAAGAGTACGGGGCGGTCGCCACCAAGAGTAAACAAAGTGTAATTAATCCAATCCATTATCCAACAGATCCTTCAAGTGAAACAGAAAGTAATTTACGTGCCTCAACGGCAAATTCCATCGGCAGCATGGCCAGTACCTCACGGGCATAGCCACCAACTATAAGAGCAACTGCGTCCTCCCCTTCTATACCCCTCTGGTTGCAGTAGAACAGCTGATCCTCCGATATTTTGGAAGTTGTCGCCTCGTGTTCCACAGTTGCTGTGGGGTTATAATTGCGGATGTCCGGGAAGGTGTGGGCTCCGCAGCGGGAACCGATCAGCAGGCTGTCGCATTGTGAGAAATTGCGGGCACCGTCGGCCCCGGGGTTCATCAACACCAGGCCACGATAGCTGTTCTGGCTGTGTCCGGCCGATATTCCCTTGCTCACTATGCGGCTCTTTGTGCCTTTGCCGATGTGTATCATTTTTGTACCGGTGTCGGCCTGCTGGTAGTTGTTGGTTACTGCCACGGAATAGAATTCCGATGACGAGTAATCGCCCTTCAAGATGGTTGAAGGGTACTTCCAGGTGATGGCGGAACCGGTTTCTACCTGCGTCCAGCTAAGGTGGCTGCCCTCTCCTTTGCAGATGCCACGCTTTGTTACCAGGTTAAGTATACCTCCGCGGCCCTGGGCATCGCCGGGATACCAGTTCTGGACGGTACTGTATTTGACATCGGCGCCTTTTTCTACGATAATCTCTACTACGGCTGCATGCAGCTGGTTCTCGTCACGCATAGGGGCGGTGCAGCCCTCCATATAGCTGACATATGAGTCTTCATCGGCCACGATAAGCGTGCGCTCGAACTGGCCCGTGCCGGAAGCGTTGATGCGGAAGTAGCTGCTAAGTTCCATCGGGCAGCGGACGCCTTTGGGGATGTAGCAGAACGAGCCGTCGCTGAATACTGCGCTGTTAAGGGCGGCGTAATAATTGTCGCCTACGGGCACGACGGTTGCCAGGTACTTGCGCACCAGGTCTGGATGCTCACGTACGGCCTCTGAGAATGAGCAGAAGATAATTCCTTTCTCTGCCAGAGTCTTGCGGAAGGTGGTAGTTACGGATACAGAGTCAAAGACTGCGTCTACAGCCACCACGCCGGCCAGGGCCTTGCGCTCGTTGATTGGAATTCCCAGCTTTTCGAAGGTTTTCTCCAGTTCCGGATCGATTTCCTTTGGCCTGTCCGCGTCCTTTTTGGGCGCTGCGTAGTATATAATGTCCTGATAATCAATTTTTGGCAGATCCAGATGTCCCCACTTGGGCTCCGTCATCTTCTGCCAACGGCGGAAGGCGTCCAGACGAAAATCCAACAGCCACTGGGGTTCTCCCTTGCGGGCAGATATCGTACGGATTATGTCTTCGTTCAGGCCTTTGGGAACAAATTCCTGTTCCACATCAGTCACGAAGCCTTCCTTGTATTCGGCTTTTGTGAAGTCGTTTATTATTTTGTTCTCTTCTTCAATCATTGCAGTGCAAAGTTACTGCAATAAACTCAAATCGGCAAGTAGGGAGCCCCTCATTGGCTATCAAGTAATTATATACAGGAAAAGCAAAGAGCCCGGAGCGAATTGCTCCGGGCTTTTCACTAAAATACTGGCGGGTTCGTTGGAGGACAAGATTCATATCTAATCACATAATGATATGGATCCGTTTTCGTGTAGTATATGCTAAACAACTCTTCATCTGTTGTGCCTAGACGAATGAAATAATCCTCCTTGGAAAAAACGACATTCGACTCAATAAGTTGATTATTAATAACATCCGGGAGACTATTGTCTTTACTTGGATTAGTCCAAAGGAATAAAAATCCATCTTTCTCATAATAGCTGTTAGGAAGATCCTCTTCACAATAAACAAACACGCCACCTACGCCAATGAAGTATGCTTTAGCAATATTGTTATGTAATGCTACCTCATTTCTCTTGCCGTCAATATATTTATAGCTAAATATACTATCTTTTAAAGAAATATGTTGAATCTTTAAATCTAGTAGTTCTGGGGACGCGTTATGTAGGAAAATATTAGCCATTAACGTCATTATTTCATCATAACTCATATCATTTTGAATTGTTCTTTTTTGAACCGAACAAGACAAAAACATAAATGTCATTAAAAGTGAAATGGATAGAGCTTTCATTTTCGTAATTAAAACTCGTTTTTATAGTTATACCCATATTCGGGTTCGGTTAGGATATAAAACTTTAACCATGGATAGTTTTTAAGCTGGCCTCTCTTAAATAGAATATCACCATCCGAAGGCGAGCGCCTTTGTTCAGCGGTAAATGAATAATCTAATGGATGAGTATGAAATATTGCTCTTACTCCTGTAGAGAACGTTGGTCCGAACGTTAATCCAAGGATTCTTAAACCATGATTATTGGTTCTATGAGATGTGTTATTGTTATACGCACCGATAGATATATGAGATATAGCACTATCTTCTCCAGACGAATAATATGATCCTCCAATTTCTTTATGTACCATATCTGCAAATTTGATAATGAATGTATCCACGTCTTTTTCCGTGGGTTGTCCATCCTTACCTACTTGAATAATATTATCTGAGTTTCTGAAGTTTATTCCATTATGTAAAATCCCTTTTGCAATTCTATCAATCATAATCCTTGGATTGCCTTTCCTATCGCAAACAATTTCACCTTTCCTGTCAAACCTCCCTATCTGATCATAATCATCTTGAGTTGTTTTATATAAGTTTAACTCACCGGACTCTTCATCATATCTATAAATATCTTCTCCTTCCGGATCCACCAGATTCACTGGATTAGCTGCGCAGTAGACATAGGGGCTAATGCTGTAGTATTTCTCGGCAAGAGGGTCGGGTGTCGTCCAACGGATTTTGTAGGGATCGTACCAGCGAGAACCAAAGTCGTACCAGTTAATGTTGCCCTGGGTAACGAACTCCTTGCCGCTAAACCAAAACGTATTTCCGGCCGGGGACAAGCCCTCGAACGGGATTCCGCCATATACCGGAGGATCCATATCCATCTCACGACCATAAGGGTAGTAGCTTTTGTAATTACTAAGGTTTCCGCTGGCGTCCATAATAGCGCAATTACTGCCAAGGTTATCCCTTATGTACCACCTATAGGAAAACTGAGGCGAAGAGAGGGCCCCGTTCGGGTAATCCACTTCTATGTATCCTCCATCAATCAGGACGGTTCTCAGCGTGTCGCGCACGAAAATAAGATTGCCAGCATAGTCGTACCTTGTAGTATCACTTAAAGTTTGAGTCTCACTTCGGAGTTTGGCGCCGTCAGCACCGTACCAGTAGTGAACGCTTCTGGGATTTAACAACTGATATGTAAAGTCCGTCTCCTCTGGCAGATCAAGCTCGTTGTAAGAAATAAGGCAAACCCGATTGAAGCCATCAGAGACCATACGGCCTTTGTCGTCGTAGTTTGTCACATAGCTGTCATAGCCTCCCGTCAACTGATTACCGTTATACGTGAAAGTGATATTGTCAATATTGCCGTAATTACCATCATACCTTAGGCCCTTTCGAAGTAACGTCTTGACATTGCTGTTACGGTCATAAGTATACGATGCGCTGTAATTCCAATCCCACCCCTGAGGTACGCTGTAAGTTGCGCTGCTAAGGCGGGAAACTCCGTCATAAACAAACGTATAGCTATGGGACTCGTTCGCTCCGGCAAAAGCCCACTGGTGGGAACTGACATTACCACCCCAATGGTAAGCAAGAGATTCGGAGTAAGGCCCCGTCTGTCCGGTAAGCCAAGAGCGGACATTGTACGAATAGGTCGTCGCGTTGGAGGTATTGCCGGCGCGGTCTATGCGTGATAGGCGGCCAATGGCATCATACGAGTTGGCGGACAGAGTAACCGGAGCACCTGAGCCTACGGTATGCGTCGTACTAAGAAGACGTCCCCATGCGTCATAGGTGTATGCGTAGTCTTCTGTCATAGCCGTTCCGTTTGCAAATATGTGATTAACTCTACGATGTGTGGGTTCGCCGGTAAAAGCATAACCGCTCTGGCTGGTTTGGCCGCCGCCAAGGTGATCCGTCTTTCGTTCCTGGACGATGTGACCCTTTGCATCATAGTAGAGCGCAGTGTAAAGATACATACTTTCACCATCTTTTCCAAGCACTTTTGCAACAGACCCTGTGAGAAGACTGGAAGCGGATGTTGAGTATTGCCCATCACAGCCAGTGACGGGAGTCTGGTATGTAAGCAACGTTCTCTTTGCAAACGGGACTATCTCTGTAATAAAGCCATAGTTATCGTAATAGTTGACGGACAATACTGCTGCACTGGACAGGGTAATGCCTGAAGCATTGTATCCCATCAATGCTCCTGACGCTCCGGCGTATTCCACTTTGACCTGGGCGCTGCTAAGGACATCAGCAAAGACGTTCCACATGCCGGTACAGGTTCCGGTAACGCAGACTCGCCCCAAAGCGTCCCGCAAAGAAAATGTCCACTTGTCCGTCTTACGTTGCTCTGCATCCTGACTCAGCACCGGGCGGTCTCCCATATCATAAACATAGTATGTCCACCCGCAGCCGGGAAGTTTTTTTGCTATGCATCGTCCACGGGCGTCGTATCGGTACAGGTATGCAAACTCATCCACAGGGAGCGCCTCCAACTGTGACGCCGTTGGATTGGATAGTGCTGATAAAGCGGCACTCAGTTCCGGAGGAAATACAGCTTCAAGACGTCCAAGGTTATCGTAAAGATACCAGGTGTCCAGGAATCTATAGTCCTGTGATACTGCCGTTGTATCAACCCTTCGTTCAAGCACGGTATTACCATAAATATCCGTAAACACAAGGCTTTCTCGGCCGTCCTCGTCGGTTTTGGACAGGATAGTGAGTGACGCGGAAGGAGCGATGGAGGGTGCACCTATTTCGTATGTGGTGTTGCCGGTCCAGGAAAGTGTTGTCCTCTTGTATGTAAGGCGCCCGCCAGAAGTGTCATTATTAAGCCTTCCCCACCTGACTCCTTTATCTGCGGTCCTCCAGGCAGCCCCGGGGCCATACTCCACGGTCGCTAAGTCAAGTGGACTGTCGTCATAAAGAATCTCGCCGTAACGGATGGCGTCTCCATAGATTGACCAACCATTCGTAGATATATCCGACAAGTTTACAAATGCACCTGAAGTGTGGTTTGTCCCAATGGCCATCGGCACGGAAAGCCAGCTGCGAACCGGACGGTCGTTCGCATCATACTCCTGATAGTCGGCGATGTCTGCGGGAGTACCTTGTCCGGAGGTAATTGATGCCCCTTTTTGGATGCTTTGAACCGGACGGCCAAGACCATCATAATACTGCACGGTCTCGCGCGGAGAAGCCCCGTTAACACCGGTCGGGATGCCGCTCAAAATGTATGTTTTATTCGGCTTTGATTCTTCTCCTGGCCTGTCAGTAGCGTAACTATATTGGTATGTCCGAACGGGATTGCCATCATTGTCCCTAACAGTCGTCAGTCTGCCGAGTACGTCATAATCATAGGACTCCGTTACACCG
>CAMVFZ010000023.1 GCA_947166905.1 uncultured Prevotellaceae bacterium
CCTGCCGCTAGCGTTCATCCTGAGCCAGGATCAAACTCTTCTTTGTATATTTTTTTATTTTCCTGGCCTTGTTCAATCTCTTTGAATTGACGCTCTCGATCTTTTGTTTGTTCGGTACTTGCTTCTTGTACTTTATCTTTCAGTATTTTCAAAGAACTTATGCCATTCTGTTTCAAATGGGCTGCAAAGATACGCACTTTTTCTTAACTGCCAAACTTTTTTAAGAAAATTTTTCAAAAATCGTTATCTTTGTAATCCTATGCAGGCTTCGCTACTTTCAATAACAGCAGTTTTCGCCAAAATCGGCGCTTTTACCATTGGCGGTGGCTACGCGATGATCCCACTCATCGAGCGCGAATTGTCACGCCGTGGCTGGATGAAAGAAGAAGAGCTTCCGGACGTTATAGCACTGGCACAATCGGCCCCGGGAGTACTTGCAGTAAACGTATCCATCTTTACCGGTTATAAGCTTAGAGGCGTGAAAGGCAGTATTGCCGCCACCATCGGCGCAGTACTCCCCTCTTTCCTGATTATTCTGGCTATTGCAATGTTTATCAGCAACTTCCAGGATAATCCATGGATTGTCAAAATCTTCAAAGGTATAAGGCCTGTGGTGGTTTCGCTGATTGCCGTGCCCATGATCAACATGGCCCGCAAGGGCAATAAATGCTGGTGGCAATGGCTGATATCGGCAGCGGCACTGGTGGGAGTGGCTGTCCTTGGCATATCCCCTATATATATATTGTTGACGGTGATTGTGGGAGCGCTGGCCATCTGCTGCCTGGCCGACCGGCATCATAAACAAAAGTTGGAGGGCCGATGATGGAAGAGATTACCCTGCTATTCCAACTTTTTATCACCTTCTTCCTGATTGGTGTCTTTACCTTTGGGGGCGGCTATGCCATGTTGTCGATGATTCAGTCAGAGGTGGTAATGCGCCATGCATGGCTGTCAGAGAGCGAATTCACCAACATTGTTGCAATTTCCCAAAGCACTCCTGGGCCGATAGGCATCAACTGCGCCACCTACACCGGCTACGAGGTCCTGAACGATGTCAGCCCGGTCATGGGCTTCATCGGTTCGTTTGTGGCTACGCTGGCGCTGATACTGCCGTCCTTCATTATTGTGCTGGCTCTGGTGAAGGTTTACAAGAAGTTCCTGGGGCACAAGTACTTCGATGCCGTCATGTCCGGCCTTCGTCCCACGGTTGTAGGACTGATAGGCGCGGCCGCCGTCATTCTGGTGGTTAATATCGGCTGGGATGGCTTCACCCCGCACTTGTCAATCATTGAGGACAACTTCCCGGATTGGAAGAGCTGGGCACTCTTTGGCGCGGCAATCCTGGCCTCACTTAAATTCAAGGTGGGCCCTATCACCATCATTCTTGCCGGCGCCGCTGCCGGATTGCTGTTGTACTGATTTCTAAAAGTCTTTTTCCCGCTGCAGCACCTGAGTCATGCAGTGGGCGGCACCGTATCCGCCAATCAGATTGTCAAGCGGAATCCATTCTACCATTACGCCTGCATTGCGAAAGCGTTTCTGCAGGGCTTCGCTCTGGCCGGCTACGGCCATGATATGGCGCGGGGCTATGGTCAGGAAGTTGTTGGCATAGTGCATTTCGTCATCGTAGTCGATGGGGATAACCTGCATGCCGCGGTCCTGAATTAAATCTACAAAAGGAACGTCCGTACGTATTTTGGCGTACTCCTTTGTCCCCGGACGGCGGGCCCAGATATCGCAGGTTCCATATTCGGGATCGCCAGGCTTGGCCTCCAGTCGGCTGCGAACCATGGTGCAAAGGTCTTTGTCGATGATGTTGAAATGGGTGTCTAGGTGCATCTGCATTTGCCAGAGCTTGTGGTCTCGGACTACCACGACGGTGTCGTGCCCAAAGGCATCGGCCTCCATCATCTGGCGAATGCCCTCGTCGTTGGTCCTCATTCCGCAGCCGATGTAGGATACTGTACCGGCGGGGATGTAGTCGCCGCCTTCCAGACGGCCTTCGCCGGTAATTCTTAATATCGGCTTGCGTCCAAGGTGCTCATAGCATAGGGAGATGATTTCTGTTTCTGCGGCCCTCTGGCTGCTGTTCATATTGCAGATAACGGTTCCGCGGGGTGTTGTGATGCTTTGGTCGCGGGTGAAATACAGGTTCATCAGAGGGTTCTGGACGTACTCGGCGTCGAAGCCTGTATTGTTATCTGTGCGGCGTAGTTTAACGGTTGGTTGCAGTATGGTGCAGCGGATAAGGTCGGCGCGGTTCATTTTTGCAAGATTCTCTTGCCTATAGGCCTCTGTAGCGGCTACGTCTTCATCGGGGATGGCCGATATGTCATACTTCAACACTTTGCCAGCCAGCGAACGGAGTTTGTCGATATCGACCTCTTCCAATATTTCCATTACGGAGTGGACGCGAATGCCGTTATTCCTTAGCATTTCCATATAATGTACGTGCTCCGATGCCGCCTTTTCTACGTCAAAGTAGTTCTCAAAAAGTCCAGCGTCCGGATGGATAACACCACAGAATAGTTCTTCTCCGGGGGTGTGCATCAATATTTCGCCCGCCCTGGCCCATTCTGCCCGCGGATAGTCCAAATCTTTCGGGACCGGCTGATCTTCCCTCCCCTCCTTATCACAGGACACCGCCAGGCCACACGCAAACACAACGGCCAGCAACCAAATCTTCATACTCTTCATTATCGATATACTATCGTTCTCTGATTTATGCCCGAAAGATAGCAAAAAAATTGTATCTTTGTTACATTAAGATAGAGTAGAAAACCATGAAACGAGACTACTTTGAGGGGGCCGATTTGGCCGTGACTATTTGCGCCAAGGACGGCACAATACTGGACATGAACCAAAAATCCAAAAAGACATTCCTGAAGCCAGGGATGCCGGAAATCATCGGCCAAAACGTGCTGGACTGCCATCCCGAACCAGCCAGAAGCCTGCTGGCCGATATGCTGGAGCATCCGCGCACAAACGTCTATACAGTAGAGAAGGAGGGTGTCAAGAAGCTCATCTTCCAGACCCCTTGGTACGACGGCGACGAGTATGCCGGCTTCATGGAATTGTCGATGGTGCTACCGGAGGTGATTCCAAACAGAGTTAGGAAGCCGAAGCAATAAAAAAATAGAGAGGTCTCGATTCACATCGGGACCTCTCCGCAATTCTAACCTAAAACTTAACCTATGAAAAAACTATTCGATTAAAATATATTGCAATGTCTGTGCCAAAAATATTTTGATCGCGCAATTTTTCAAAAATATTCGTTTTTTGTTACATCTTATACGCTTATTATACAAGCGGTTTCGAGAACTCGATGGTCAAATGTTAAAATTTGGTCCTTATCGATCTCCGCCCAGAGGACCGGTGTAACCAGGGAGTCCGGGCTCGCCGTAAATGTTGCGGCTGTAGGTGTAGCCCAAAGCGTCGTAAATACGGAGCATTCTGGCGACATCCTTCTTGAAGCGCTCGAAGTCCTTGCGCTCCGGAGCACACCACTGGAGTTCGCAAAGAGCGTCAATCCTAGGGAGAACCATGTAGAAGAGGTGCTCAGGAGTTGCAACATATTCTGTCCAAAGATTACCCTGTACACCAAGGATATGTTTCTGGGACTCCTCCGGAATGCCATCGTAGGCCTCGAAGGAATAAGTCTTCTCTATCGGGCAGGGGCAGCAGATAGCAAAAGGCTCGCGGCTGATGGAATCGGACTGATAGTAGTCGAAGTATACATAACCGCCAGGTGTCATGATGGCATCGTAACCCTGCTTTGCAGCCTCTATACCACCCTTGGCGCCACGCCAAGACATTACGGTTGCGCCCTCTGCAAGCTTGCCTTCAAGGATCTCGTCCCAGCCGATAATCTTGCGGCCGTGGTCGTTAAGATACTTCTGAACGCGCTCCGTTACGTAGTTCTGAAGATACTGCTCTGCGGTATGCTCTTCGTCAGTCTTAAGGCCAAGCTCTGCGATGCGCTTCTGGCAATCAGGGCACTTCTCCCACTCAACCTTGGGGCATTCGTCGCCGCCAATGTGGATGTACTCAGAGGGGAAGAGTTGCATAACCTCGTCCAGAACGTCCTCTATAAACTCGAAGGTCTTCTCCTTACCGGGGCAAAGTACATCGTTGGCAACTCCCCAGCGGGTCCATACCTTGTAAGGGCCACCGGTACAGCCAAGCTCAGGATAAGCGGCAAGAGCAGCAATCATGTGGCCGGGAAGGTCAATCTCCGGAATCACGGTAATTCCAAGATACTCTGCGTAATCTACAACCTCGCGAATCTGCTCCTGAGTATAGAAACCCTCGTGGGGAATACCGTCGCATACAAGGGGATTGAACCTCTTGAGGACAACTGTCTCGTCCCTCTTGGAACCGATTTCAGTAAGCTTGGGATATTTCTTAATCTCAATGCGCCAGCCCTGATCATCGGTCAGATGCCAATGGAAGCGGTTGATCTTATGATAAGCCATCACATCAAGATAGCGCTTAATCACATCTACGTCAAAGAAATGACGGGACACGTCAAGGTGAAGTCCGCGGTAAGCGAAACGCGGCCAGTCATTTATGAAAACCTCCGGAATAGTCCAGTCCGGATTCTCCTCCTCTACTCCATAGAAAGCATCCGGCAGAAGCTGACTAAGGGATGCGATAGCATACAGCACTCCGTTGGGGGTTGATGCAGTAACCGTAAGCCGGTCTTTCTTAACCTCTATGGTATACTGCTCCGGCTGATACTTCTTGTCCAGAACAAAGCGGATGCCGGTACTTTTCAGGCCTTCTTCTGCAATGACATCCCTCTTGAAGATGCTTGTCAGTCTGCAAGCGAAGTCAGCAAAGTGATGAACACTCAAGTCGTCAAACCTTGTGTCATAGCTGACGGCTGCCTCCGCTACGTTGAAGCGGCCTTCGCCGATGTAGTTAACCACCTGAGGCTGAGGAATTATACCGATGGTTTCATTAGGATACTCTTTGTGGGAACATGCCACAGCCAGAATACTTAATGCAATTAGAGAAAGTTTGATTTTCATAGAATTTAGAATTTGGTCACAATAATAGGGATTTTTGACTACATTTGCAAAAGAACAACTTGCATTAGTTATAGTTTAACATTAATAGGTATGAAAATCATCAAAACTCTTTGTATCGCCGCTTTTGCCTTTACAATGGCAAGCTGCGGCAACAATTCCCAGAAAGCAAAGGAAGCCGCTGAGCGCGAGCAGGCCGTTGCCGATTCTATCGCTCAGGCAGAGGCTGCCGCCAAGGAAGTTGCCTTTGAAGAATTTTTTGCAACCCTTCCGGAAGAGCCCGTATTTGACATCGTAACAAATCTTGGAACCATCAAGGTTAAGCTGTATTCCCAGACTCCCATTCACCGCAAGAACTTTGCGAAGCTGGCATTTACCGGCTTCTACGAAGGCGTCCTCTTCCACAGGGTAATCAACGGCTTCATGATCCAGGGCGGAGACCCCAACAGCAAGGATCCCGAGCTTACAGCCCAGTATGGCAAGGGCGGCCCCGGATATACCCTGCCCGCAGAGTTCGTTTCTGAATACAAGCACAAGAAGGGCGCACTTGCTGCAGCCCGCCTGAGCGACGCCGCCAACCCTCTTAAGGAGTCTTCAGGTTCACAGTTCTACCTTGTTCAGGACGAGGCCAATTGCGCAGCCCTTGACGGAGAATACACCGTATACGGCCAGACTATCGCCGGCATTGAGGTAATCGACAAAATTGCCGCAGTCGCCACCAACGAGCGCAACCTTCCCCTCAGCCCGGTTCGCATCCAGAGCGTAAAGCTTGACCCCGCTTGCCTTCCTGTAGTTGAAGAGGCAGCCGAATAAAAGAACAGCATAAAACAAAATAAGGTGACTCTTTCGAGCCACCTTATTTATATATCTGACAAATGGAATTAGTCAGAGAGGGAGAAACGCTTGAAGGCAACAACCTTAGCCTCTTTGTCAGCTGCAGCGATGTACTGAGCGACAGAGATCTTGTTGTCCCAAACGAAGTCCTGCTCCTCAAGAGTCTGCTCTTTGAAGAACTTCTGAACACGGCCATTGGCGATGTTCTCTACCATCTGTGCAGGAAGAGAAGCAGCCTTCTCCTCGCCTACGGTCTTGATGATCTCACGGGCCTGCGCAGCCTGCTCAGGGGTAATCCAACCCTTGGCGGTGTTAGACTCGATGTGATCCTCGCTGTCTACGTGAGCGGGGTTGATGCCTACCTTCTTGAGAGCGGCCTCTACAGCCTTCTTAACGAGCTCTTCTTTGGTCTTCTGGATAGCTACAGCCTTCTCCTGCTCTACAACTTCCTGAGGGCAAGCCTCTTTGTTAACAGCAACAGGATTCATTGAAGTAACCTGCATGGCAACGTTCTTGCCAACCTCTGCGGGAACCTCTTTGTTGAAGGCAACGATAGCACCAAGCTTACCGTTGAAGTGAACGTACTGAGCGATGAAGGGAGCCTGGAGAGTCTCATAGCAAGCGAGAACGTGCTTCTCACCGGTCTTACCAGTCTGAGCGGAAATCTCTTCCTCTACAGTGTGACCGTTTGAGCAAGGAGCAGCCTTGAGGGCCTCTGCGTCTGCAGGGAAAGCCTTGATAGCAGCCTCTGCGATCTCATCTGCAAGAGCCTTGAAATCAGGAGTAGCGCTTACGAAGTCGGTCTCGCAGCCAAGGCATACGAGAACAGCCTTACCACCGTCGATGCGAGCAAGAACTGCACCTTCTGTGGTCTCACGGTCTGCGCGTTTTGCAGCAACGAGTTTACCTTTCTCGCGGATGATCTCGACAGCCTTGTTGAAGTCGCCTTCGGCCTCGATAAGAGCCTTCTTGCAGTCCATCATACCGGCGCTGGTCATCTGACGCAGCTTCATTACGTCTTTTGCTGTAATTTCCATAATTTTCTCCTTTGTTTTTAATTATTCTTCTGCTGCAGGTGCTTCTGCTGCGGGAGCTTCCTCTTTTGCATCCTCCTTAGCGGTGCTCTTGCGGGCACGGAGCTTCTTAGCGGGTGCGGGAGTCTCCTCTGCGTTAGCAGGAACCTCTTTTTCCTTCTCAAGCTTGCGCTCTGAGAGACCTTCCTGAATAGCGTCGCAAAGTACACCGGTGATGTATTCGATGCTCTTTGCAGCGTCGTCGTTTGCCGGAATCACGTAGTCAATCGGGGTGGGATCGCAGCAAGTATCAACCATTGCGATAACCGGAATATTGAGACGATTGGCCTCCTTAACGGCGTTTGCTTCTTTCTGGATGTCTACAACGAAGATTGCAGAAGGGAGACGGCTCATGTCCTTGATAGAACCAAGGTTCTTCTCAAGTTTGGCTCTCTGACGGTCAATCTGAAGACGCTCACGCTTTGCGAGCTTCTCAAATGTACCATCCTCTTTCATCTTGTCGATGGTGTTCATTTTCTTGACAGCCTTGCGGATGGTGGGGAAGTTTGTGAGCATTCCACCGGGCCAGCGCTCTGTCACTGAAGGCATACCTACGGACTCTGCTTTCTCTGCGATGATGTCCTTTGCCTGTTTCTTGGTTGCCACGAAGAGGATCTTCCTGCCGCTGCGGGCGAGTTCCTTCATCATCTGGGCAGCCTCGTCGATTTTAACTATACTCTTGTGCAGGTCAATGATGTGAATTCCGTTGCGCTCGATGAAAATATAGGGAGCCATTTTAGGATTCCACTTCCTTGCAAGATGTCCGAAGTGAGCACCTGCGTCGAGTAATTCCTGGAAATTTGTTCTTGGCATTGTTTTGTACTTTTTCTGTTTTAAAACTTTTCCCTTCAGGCCTTTGCCTTTTGGCCTGTCAGGCTCTTTACATCAATCGGATTAGTAACATATAATAATATGGTCTTTCCGATTTTCCGCAGTCCCGGCAATCTCAGGCAGCTTGTAAGGATTCGCATCCTTCCGACAAGGTCCTTGCGATTTCTGACCGGACTGTGCTGTAAATCAACGTCAGCTTTCGATTAACGTTTGCTGAACTGGAAGCGGCGGCGTGCACCAGGCTGACCAGGCTTCTTCCTCTCCACCTCGCGTGCATCGCGGGTAAGGAAGCCGGCGCTCTTGAGTGCAGAGCGATAGGCCTCACGGTCGAGCTCGCTAAGAGCGCGGGCGATACCGAGTCTGAGGGCCTCTGCCTGACCTTTAACACCACCTCCGTCGAGGTTAGCCTTTACGTCAAACTGACCAACAGTACCGGTAACTTCGAAAGGCTGGTTTACGATGTATACGAGGGTGTCCTCTGCGAAGTACTCTTTGAGGTCACGGCCGTTCACCGTAATGTTGCCTGCACCGGCTGTCAGATAAACACGAGCCACAGCTGATTTACGTCTTCCAAGGGCGTTAACTGTTTTTTCCATTTGCTCTGTTTAGATTTCGTTCAACTTAATTGATTTAGGGTTCTGTGCCTGGTGGGGGTGCTCAGGACCTGCGTAAATAAACAGGTTGTTGATGAGCTTGTCACCAAGACGGGTCTTAGGAAGCATACCCTTAACTGCTCTCCTGACCAGTTCAGTAGGTCTCTTGCGAAGAATCTCTGCAGGCGTGGTGAAGCGCTGGCCACCGGGGTAACCGGTGTAGTGTACGTACACGCGATCAGTCATTTTCTTGCCTTTGAGGGCTACCTTCTCTGCATTAACTACGATAACGTTGTCACCGCAGTCTACGTGAGGAGTATAACCGGGTTTGGTCTTTCCACGGAGGACAAGAGCAACCCTTGAAGCAAGACGACCAAGTGCAAGATCTGTTGCATCAATGACAACCCACTCCTTCTTTACAGTTGCCGCATTGAGCGATACTGTTTTGTAGCTTTGTGTGTCCACTGTCTTGATCTTTAATGGTTTATACTTAAAAATTTGCGATCCCTACAAAAAATAGGGACCGCAAATATAGGAATAATTTACATACTGGCAAAATTTAATTTGCCTTACGGGCTTTTACCAGCGGAATCCGGTGTATCTCGCTGCGGAAATTGCTGCAATAGTCCAAATCAGGCCTACGACAAATGCGACAATACCGATTACAAGACCGGCGATTGCAAGGCCGTTGGGCTTACGCTTCATTCCGAAGGCAGAAAGGACAATACCAATAAGAGGCGCAATCACATCGAGGAACGGAACCCAGAAAAGGACAAGACCGACAAGGGAAAGTACAAAGCCGGCGATTCCCAATCCGTTAGTCTGGGTAGGAGCCACATGATACTGAGGCTGCGGCTGATACTGCTGATACTGCGGCTGATACGGCTGCTGAGGAGCCTGATACTGGGGTGCCTGAGGCTGCTGCGGAGCCTGAGGCTGCTGCGGAGCCTGCGGCTGCTGAGGCTCGTACTGGGGATTGTTCTGGTTTTCCATATCTACTATATTTTTGATTTACTATTCCTTCAAGTGGAACAAATATAAGAAAACCGCTCTTATTTTGCAAGCAAATCGGCCAAAACTACAATCCGTAAACTGATGTAGTCTCTCCCGGAGGAGTATCTCCCCACCTGTCGGCTATATAATCCAGTAACTCAAATACTTTCGCGCCTTCTTTTTCAGTAACAAGTTTTATCCTTGTATCCTTGAAGTCCTGAAGACCTTTGAAGTAGCAGCTAAGATGACGGCGCATCTCGTAGACGCCTGTCACCGGGCCCTTCAAGTCAAGGGACAGTTGCATCTGCCTCTTTGCCAGGGCCACCCTCTCACGTACGGGCAGCGGCGGCAACTCCTCCCCTGTAGCAAGGAAATGCTTGATCTCAGTAAAAATCCAGGGATGGCCGAAGGAAGCGCGACCCACCATTATACCATCCACTCCATACCTGTCAAAAGCCTCCGCCGCCTTACGGGGAGAATTGATATCCCCATTACCTATTATAGGTATACGCATGCGCGGATTGTTTTTAACTTCGCCGATAAGGGTCCAGTCCGCCTCTCCTTTATACATCTGGCAACGCGTGCGCCCGTGTATGGTAAGCGCCTGGATGCCCACATCCTGAAGACGCTCCGCCAATTCTACGATAATCTTTGAATTGTCGTCCCAGCCAAGACGGGTTTTGACAGTAACAGGCTTACCTACAGCCTCTACAACGGCCTTGGTAATTGCCACCATCTTGTCCGGCTCTCGCATCATACCGGAGCCGGCGCCACGCCCTGCAATTTTGCTGACCGGGCAACCGAAGTTGATATCTATGAAGTCGCAGCCATGGCCACCGGCGATTTCCGCCGCACGGTCCGCCATCCTGGCGGCATCCACCATGGCTTCCGGGATATTACCGTAAATCTGGATACCTACCGGAGCCTCTTCCGGCAAAGTGCGCATCTTGGCAATGGCATTGGCGGCATCGCGGATCAAGCCATCGGAAGAAACGAATTCAGTATAGACGGCATCGGCACCGCACTCACGACAAAGTATACGGAACGATGCGTCCGTCACGTCTTCCATCGGCGCGAGCACAACTGGCCTGGGGCCCAAATCTACATTTCCTATCTTCATAAGAGGCTGCAAAATTACTTACATTTTTTGAGAATTCTTGCTACCTTTGCGGCTTATGATTGACAAATTGCTCTTATTCCCATACTATCTGGCCCTCAAGACCAGGCATGCCCTTTATAATAAAGGAATTAAGAAGAGCCGTCCGGGTGCGCTTCCAACGGTTTGCGTAGGCAATATCGCAGCTGGCGGAACCGGGAAAACGCCCCATACAGAAATGATTCTGAGGGCTCTTCTGCGCAGTGACGACTGGGGAATGAGAGAAATTGCCGTCCTTTCACGCGGGTATAAACGCAGCAGCCGCGGCTTCCAGCAGATTAGCAGCAGCGACGGAGCCTCCTTCGCCGGAGACGAGCCCGCACAGATCAAAAAGAATTTTCCAGGAATTACTGTTGCCGTTTGCAAGGACAGGCTGGAAGGCCTTGATTTCCTGGCCCACCCGGACAAACTGGCCTCCGGCAAAAAAGGCCGCAAATGCAAGAATAAGGATTTTGCCCCGGCCGATGTCGCCGTTTTGGATGACGCCTTCCAGTACAGGGCCCTCCGCCCCACATTCTCTCTTGTACTGACGGACTATAACAGGCCGATATACAAAGACAGCCTTCTGCCGATAGGCAGGCTCCGCGACCTTCCGGAGCGCCTTGGCGCAGCTGACGCTCTGATTGTGACAAAGTGCCCCGTAGTTCTTGAGGACTGGGAGAAGGTCGACTGGCTGAAGCCCCTGGGAATCAGGGACTTCGACCCTGAATCCTGCACCGGAACGCTTGACGGTAAGAAGCTTAGCATCTTCTTTACCTCCATCAACTACCAGCCGCTGAGACCGGTCTTCATTGGAGAAAGCGACAACCGATACAGCTATTCCAGCCGCGCCATACTCTTTACCGGCATCGCAAAAGATACTCCCCTGCGCCGTTATCTGAGCGATTCCTTCAAGATAGTGCGTCACTTCCGTTTCTCTGACCACCACAAGTTCTCATCCGGAGACATCCGCCACCTGATGTCCGCATCTGAGGCCTCCCCTACCGCAACCCTTATCACTACGGAAAAGGATGCCCAGAGAATTCTGGACTGCAAAAAAGTACCCTCTACCCTGAAGGAGAGACTGTTCTACGTGCCGATAGAAGTCGCCTTCCTTTCAGAAAACGAGCAGCAGACTTTTGACAAAGTAATGTTGGAGGCTCTCAGGAACTTTACTCCTGAACTTTAACGGAATAATCGTGAATTGTAGAGAAGATTTCTTCTACCATCGATCTGTCAAGGCCGATGGCGTCCGCTTCTTTGCGAAGGCCCTCCATTACGGCCTCCCAACGGCCGGTTTGAAGGATGGAAACTCCGTATTCTTTTTTTAGAGCACCGATGCTGCGGCTTATACGCATCCTTTCTTCCAGAAGAGAGAGCAGCCGTGAATCCACGCCGTCTATCCTTGCGCGCAGTTCCTCCAGGGTGCGTGCATAGGTACCATCGGTAGTATCCGAGCTACGGACATTTAGATTGCCGATAAGGTCTTTGAACTGCGCCGGATCAAGCTGCTGAGCAGCATCGCTCAAGGCCTCCTGCGGATGGGGATGAACTTCTATGAGAAGGCCGCATGCGCCAAGGTCTAAAGCTCTCTGGGATAATTCTTTAACGTATTCAGCAGCTCCCGCCATATGGCTGGGGTCAACAAACAAAGGCAGGCCTTTGAGACGGGTCCTGATGCGGGTGGACATATCCCAGACCGGGGCATTTCTGTAAGGAGTCTTATCCAAGGTTGTAAAGCCCCGGAGTACTGCGCCGATGCGGGTGATTCCGGCTGCCTGAAGCCTTTCAATGGCTCCAATCCAAAGGTCCAGATCAGGGCTTACGGGGTTCTTTACCAGCACCGGGACATCGGCCCCGCGAAGGGCATCGCAGATCTCCTGAACCTGGAAGGGGTTGGCAGTAGTCCTTGCCCCTATCCACAACATATCGATACCGGCTTTAAGACAAGCCTGGACGTGCTGGGCGCCGCCGACTTCGGTGCACACCCTGAGGCCGGTAGCCTCACGGGCCTCTGCCAGCCAGGCAAGGCCCTTAGCGCCTACGCCTTCAAAGCCGCCCGGATGCGTGCGTGGCTTCCAAAGCCCCGCCCGCAGCACTCCCGCGCCGGCAGCTTTGACGCCCGCAGCTGCCTCCAGCAGCTGCTCCCGGCTCTCTGCGCTGCAGGGCCCAGCTACGACAAAGGGCCTGTCCCCATCCGGGAACAGTCCCCATTGTGAAACCGGTACGAAGGCTGCCACGGTTAAAGCAGTCTTAAACGGTAAGGATATCTTTCTCTTTGGCAGCGATGATATCGTCTACCTTCTTGACGTTCTTGTCAGTTACCTTCTGGATCTCGTCCTCGCCCTCGTGCTGAACATCCTCTGTGATAAGGGAGTTCTTCTGGGCTTTCTTGAGCTGCTCTACACCGTCCCTGCGGGCGTTGCGGATAATAACCTTGGCATTCTCACCAGAGGCCTTTGCCTTCTTGATGAGCTCCTTACGCCTCTCTTCTGTAAGGGCGGGAACAACGCAGCGGATAACTTCTCCGTTATTGGAAGGGGTAAGGCCAACATTTGCGTCAAGGATGGCTTTCTCTATCTTGCCGATAAGGCTCTTCTCCCAAGGCTGGATAACCAGGGTCTTGGCATCAGGTGTAGTAACCGATGCTACCTGGGGGATGGGAGCGGGAGTTCCATAGTAATCTATGGTAACGTTGTTGAAGATTGAAGGGTTGGCTTTGCCAACGCGGTAAGATTTAAGATCCTCCTCAAGGAAGGCGATGGCGTCCTGCATCTTTCCGTCAACTGCGGAAACGATATCTTTGGCGTTATCTGTTAACATATCTTTTATGATTTGATTACTTGTGAACTACTGTGCCGATGTTTTCCCCTTTCAGCAATCTTGCCAGGTTGCCTTCTTTGTTCATATCGAAGACGATGATAGGCATATTGCCGTCCGAGCAAAGGGCGAAGGCGGTCTGGTCCATTACCTTGAGGTGTTTGGACATGGCCTCGTCAAATGTAAGCTCTGCGTATTTTGTTGCGGTGGGGTCTTTCTCCGGATCTGCGGTATAAACGCCGTCTACGCGGGTGCCTTTCAAAAGGGCGTCGGCCTTGACTTCAAGGGCGCGGAGCGCAGCGCCTGAATCCGTAGTAAAGAAGGGGTTTCCGGTTCCGCCGGCGATAAGGGCGACGCCGCCCTTTTCCAAAACGGCCACTGCTGCGTCGCGGTTATAGTAGCGGGCGAAGGGCTCCATCGGCGTGGATGTAAATACCTGGGCATCAACGCCTTCCTCTCTGATAAACATAGAGAGTGCAAGGGAGTTGATTACGGTTGCCAGCATGCCCATCTTGTCTCCGTCAACCCTGTCGAAACCTTTTCCGGTACCCTGAAGGCCCCTGAAGATATTTCCGCCGCCGTTGACGATGGCTACCTGCATCCCGGCCCTGACGGCAGCTGCCACCTCTTTGGCATAAGCCTTAAGGCTGTCTGTGTCAAGTCCTTTTCCCTCATGTCCGCCCAGACTTTCGCCGCTGAGCTTAAGCAATACGCGTTTGTACATAATATCAATTTGTAAGAAAAGCGGAAACAAATTTATCGAAATATTATGAAACTTGCAAGAAACAAGCTATATTTGCTAACTGAAACCGAATAAAAACTTTAAACTATATGGCTAACGCATTTCACTATTCTATCGGCAAGAAGTTCATTCAGGCTATCAGCGGAGCATTCCTTGTAATTTTCCTGCTCCTTCACGGCACTATCAACTTCTTCTCCGTATTGGATTCCCTTAATGGCGAGTACGGCTCATTCAACGGCCTCTTCGCACAGGGCTGCGAGTTCATGAGCCTCCCTATCGTAACCATCATGGTTCCGGTTCTTGCTCTTGGCTTTATCGTTCACATCGGCTATGGTATCTACCTTACCATTTACAACATCAAGGCCCGTGGCGGTTACAAGCGCTATGAGGTTGCAAGCCGCGCTGCTGCAGACTCATGGTCAGCCAAGAACATGTGCGCACTTGGTGTAGTTATCCTTGGCATCCTGTTCTTCCACATGACCCATTTCTGGGCTAACATGCAGCTCCAGGAGTTCACCGGAGGTCACGCAGAAGATCCTTACGTTCTTCTTAACGCAACCTTCAAGAACTGGTGGGTACTTGCAATCTACATCGTATGGTTCGTTGCTGTTTGGTTCCACCTCTGCCACGGTTTCTGGAGCATGCTTCAGACTGTAGGCTGGAACAACCAGATTTGGATGAAGAGGCTTAAAGTGATTGGTGCTATCGTTGCAACCATCATCTTCCTCATCTTCGTTAGCGTTGCAGTTAACGCCTTCCTTCAGGCCAACGGCATCATCGGCTAATCCATTCAGAAGCATACAAAAAGAGGTTGACTCCAAAAGTCAGCCTCTTTTTTTGTCGTAGTCCGGAGTGTAGCTTTCTACGGGATTGTTGATTAGAAACTCTGCAGGAGTGTATACTTTGGGCAATACCAGGCCATTAGAAAGGCCTGGTTTTATTTTATAATCCTTTGTGTTCCTTGTTATTATACAGTCGCAACCAGCATTGGCGGCACAAACAGCCTGGAGGGTATCTTCATAATCATTTCCTTCCAGATACAGAGCCTTCTGGATGCAGCCGTTGTCAATAGGAAGAACCTCCATTATAGAGGTCAAAACCTTGATGTTTGGAATGACAATATGCCGGCCTACTGTCTTTTGATATACATACGCGACATTTACCATAGTCAGCGCAGAGACAAAGAGCTTGAGCTTTCCGTTGATCGCCAGATCAAGAATTTGTGCAGATGCTTCTAGTTCTTCCCTCTCCAAAAGGAGGTCCAGAAGGATATTTGTATCCAAAAAGACTTTCATTTGGAAAGGATATATTTTAGACGATCGTCTTCTATTTCAGCGATATTCCCCTGTTTGGATAGTGCCGAGCCCATAAGCTTAGTTACCGCCTGGCAGTGTCCCTGGCGGTTTCCTCTTTGGGTAATGCTAGCTTCCTCCAAGAGCTCTTCGATATAACGCTTAAGTGATATGCGTTTCTTTGACGCTTCATAACTAAGAGCGTCAAACACAGATTGCTTAATGTCAATAAGCTTCCGTTTTGTTGCTGTTGTCGGAATCATATATACTTTTTAGCAAAGATATATATAATTTGGCAACAATGAAAGAGTTTTCTTCTGAAAACACTTTAATTCTACGGAATCAGCTGGCGGATGATATCGTCAGAGACAAAGAAGCGGTCTTCCGGAATGCGAAGGGCCGTTTTCTGCTGGCTGGCCGGAACAAGCAGGCCCTTGGAAAGGGCTTCCTGCAGGGCGCAGGAGCCGATGATGGCCTTGAGTTCAGAGGCATCTATGCCTGCTGCGGTGCGCAGGCCCAGCATTATGCGCTCTACAGAGGCGTCATAATCCGTGAGCTCCTCACTGTCGGGCGTCCAGCTGCCGTCGGCCTCCATCTCGCTGTTCCAGCTGCGGCGGCTGGCACCGTCAAAGAAATGTGCTCCGGGGCCAAGGCCAACGTACGGAGCGCGGCTCCAGTAAGCGCCGTTATGCACGGCCTCATGGCATGGAAGGGCAAAGTTAGAGACCTCGTAATGATTATATCCGGCCTGGCGCAGGCGGGCGCAAAGGTAATCGTACTGACTGCGGCACTGCTCCTGGGTGGCCTCTGTAAACCGTCCGTCTGCAATCATTTTCTCCAGGGCGCTGCCTTCCTCTACGGAAAGCTGATAGGCGGAAATGTGCTCTGGATGAAGCTCCAGGGCCTTATCCAAAGTCTTTTCCCATACACCATCCTCCAACTGCGGCAGGCCAAAGATAAGGTCAATGCTGATATTGTCTATCCCGCAGGCGCGGATGGTTTTAACGGCGTCCACGGCAGCATCGGCAGTATGGCGACGGTTCATCCATCGCAAGATACCATCGTCAAAGGACTGGATGCCAAGGCTGATGCGGTTTGCCCCGATGCCACGGAGTTCTGTAATCAGCTCCGCCGTGACATCGTCCGGATTCATCTCTATCGTGAACTCACGGAAGGCGTGGCCTACCGGGAAGGGCAGGGCTTCCACTATCCTGCGGATACAACTTGGCGGCAGCACCGATGGGGTACCGCCGCCAAAGTATAGCGTGTCGACTTCTCTGGAAGAAGCCTTTATTTCTTCACGTCTTGAATCTATCTCTGCGCAAATCCTGTCCGTATAGGCCTCGAAGGCCTTTTCACTGCGGCCGCAAAGCTCTGAGTAGAAGCCGCAATAAGTACAAAAACTCTTACAGAATGGGACGTGAACGTAAATCATCCTAGCGGAGCATCAGGGAAGTCTCTCCCAAGAGGGTCTGCTCTGTGTAAGCCTGAACGGTGTAAACGCCCTTGGTGTACTTAGGGATCTCGTTCAGATAAATGCTCAACTCAACCTCCTTGCCCTCGTAATCAACCTCGCGGGAAGCAGAAGCGGTAAGCTCTTCGTCACCCATGGTGAAGGAAACAGAGCTGGAGTTGGTAAGAAGTATACCCTGAGGGTCTTTTACGCGGATGTAGATGCGAACCGGGCCACGGGGTGCAAGATCGTTCTCTACAAGGCTGAGCGTAGTAAGGAGCCTTACTGTACGGCTGCTACGGTCCGTCTTCTTGTCGTTCTTGCCGTAAGCCTCAGTATGAAGACCGCGAGCCTTAAGCACTGAACCGGCGGCAACCTGTCCGCTGAGCTCGTCTACCTGCTGAGACAGCTGCTCGTTGGCCCTGCGGGCCTCTGCTGCGTCGCGGCGAGCCTCTGCTGCATCGGCGGTGAGCTTCTTGTTAAGGGTATTGAGGGAGTCTATCTGTACGATGTAGTTACGCATGATGCTACGCAGGGTACCCAGCTCTTTCTCGTACTGGCGGATGCGGCTGCGGTTGGTGGCCTCTGTGTTCTTGATACGCTCTATAAGTGCGGCAACCTCTGCCCTGGAAGTATCCAGCTGGGCGTTGAGGGCGGCGTTGTTTGATGAAAGCCCCTCGTAATCCTGCTGGAGCTGAAGCATCTGGGAAGTAAGCTCTTCCTTTTCTATCTCAAGATCTTTAACTATCGGTGAGTAATGAAGGTTCTGGTAAACCACAACACCAACAAGGATGACAGCGATTGCTGCCAGTCCAATCATGATATTTCTGAGTTTCTTAGTCTTTGCTTCGCGGGCCTCCTGCTCGCGGCGAGCAATTATAGGATCGTTCTCCATAGTCTTTCAATTTAGGATACAAAAATAATCATTTTTAGTTATCTTTGCACATTCCAGGCCAAAAGCGGTTCTGGTGCCTTAAATATGAGATATTTTATCCGCGCTATCAAATACTTTATCTACTTTATGCTGCTTCTGGCAGTGATGATGTTTGCGCTCTATGCGCTCAAGATGACAGATGCCAATGCCAAGGATTTCCCTTCCATGTTCTTCAAGAACGGATATGATTCCATGAAGATCATGTTGCTTGTCTTTGCCGGTGTATCTGCCCTCTACCCCATGCTTGGCTTTGCCAAGATCAAGGCCATCATCCCCGGGGAGTATGCCGATGTCCGCGGTCTCATCCTGGATTATATGGAGGATCACGGCTACTATCTGGAGAAGGAAGAAGGCGAGAACCTTTCCTTCCGTGCCTGCAGCATCTTCCGCAAGGTTACCCGTATGTACGAAGACAGGATTGAGCTGGAGCGTGATTACACAGGTTTCCTGGTAAAGGGTAAGCGTTCCGATATCGTCAGGATTATCCACGGCCTTGAAGCTAAGGCTCGTAAAAGCGAATAATCATGGGAAATATCAACGAAGAATTCAAAACTGTTGCTGTTGTTTCCAATGAGTTGGAAGCAGAGATTATCGCTGGTATGCTCCGCGCCAACGGCATTCCTGCCGAGGCCTTCGGAGTAGCATCTTCCTATCCCAGCATCAACGCAACAATGAAAAACCAGGGCATCCAGATCAAGGTCAATGCCGAGGACTACGACACCGCCCTGGATCTTATCAACAATCCCGCAGAAAGCTAAGCGGATTGTTTAGAAAAATGAGAAGGGATTAACTCGCTTTTGAGTTGATCCTTTTTTTTGATTGGAGTGCAGGGGCCGGGGGAACTCCGTTCGCTTCGCTCACTCCGGCCCCTCCCATTGTCTCCTGCGTCCCCTTCTGACTCGTCCTGATTTTTGTTTACAGATTTTCTTGACTTCTGATATCAAAGTCCT
>CAMVFZ010000024.1 GCA_947166905.1 uncultured Prevotellaceae bacterium
GTGTTTCATAACAAAACCCCGAAAGTTTTTTGTCTAACTTTCGGGGTTCATGTCATTTAGTCCGGCTTTTTTTTGTGCCCGTTTTTGCTTACCTTTATGCTGTGGAGAAAACTTACATTGCCATAGACCTGAAATCTTTCTACGCTTCGGCGGAATGCGTGGCGCGCGGGCTTGATCCGCTCACCACGAATCTTGTCGTGGCCGATGCCAGCCGTACGGAAAAGACTATCTGTCTGGCTGTTACGCCTTCGCTGAAGGCCTACGGCATCGCCGGCAGAGCGCGTTTGTTCGAGGTTAATCAGCGTGTGCGGCAGCTTAATGCCTCCAGGCCAAAGTCGCAGGCAATCACCTTCATCATCGCCCCGCCACGTATGGGCTATTATATGGAGGTCAGTGGCAAGGTTTTCAATACCTATCTTAAGTATGTTGCTCCGGAGGACATCCATCCTTATTCGATAGACGAGGTCTTCATCGACGCCACCGATTATCTTCGCCTTTACAGCCTTTCTGCGCATGACTTTGCAATGCGGATGATAAAGGATGTGCTTGCCACGACGGGCATCACTGCTACGGCAGGAATCGGCACAAACATGTATCTGGCCAAGATTGCGATGGATATAGAGGCCAAGCATTGTGAGCCCGATGCCGATGGTGTGCGTATCGCCGCCCTGGACGAGATGTCGTATCGGCATAAATACTGGAATCACAGGCCCCTGACTGACTTCTGGCGAATCGGCAAAGGCATTGCGGCAAGGTTGGAATCCGTGGGCCTTATGACTATGGGCGATGTTGCCCGATGCTCCCTTGGTCGCGGTTACGGCCGCTATACAGAGGAAACGCTGTATAAGCTTTTTGGCGTGAACGCAGAGCTTATAATTGACCACGCCTGGGGCTGGGAGCCTTGCACTATGGCGGATGTAAAGGCTTATCGCTCAAGCACTCACGGCTATAGCCGCGGCCAGGTTCTGTCCCGTCCTTATTCTTACGAAGAGGCCAGGGTGGTAATGAAGGAAATGACGGATTCCCTGATTATGGAACTGGTTGAAGATCATCTTGTTACAGATCACGTTACGCTTGATGTAGTTTACGACGGAACCGCTTTGGATAAGTATAAGGGGGACGATATCGTGGCCGACCACTATGGCCGCGCCATGCCCAAACCGGCACATGGCAGCGCCCGCCTTGGCCGGCACAGTAGTTCTACGGCCCTGATATCTAAGACAATGACGGGTATTTACGAGCGTATAGTCAATAAGAACCTGACTATCAGGCGCTTGTATATTTCCTTTAACAATATTGTTCCTGAAAACCAGGTAGAAGGGGAGCAGCTGTTCTTGTTCGAAGACAAGCCCGACGACGATCGTGAGCGCCGCCGCCAGGAGGCCATTCTTGCAATCCGCCAGAAGTACGGAAAGAATGCCATTCTAAAGGGCATGAACTTCGAGGAAGGGGCAACTGCCATAGAGCGCAACAACACCGTTGGCGGCCATCGTAAAGGATAAAGGATACTGCAAATGAACGACTTTGAGCACATATACGACGACATCATAGGCCTTCCGCACCCGGAGCCATCGGCCCGGCATCCCCGCATGCCCCGTGCCGACCGCGCCGCCCAGTTCGCCCCCTTCGCCGCCCTCACCGGCTACGACGACCTCATCGAAAAAACCGCCGCCACCTCCGCCAAAGCCCGGGAACTCTGATTTTGAGATCACAATTTGTGATCTTATATTGATTATCAATAGGTTACATACTTTGCTTGTCGTAAAAGTGCAACAAGCAAAGTGCGTAAGTATCTGATATTCGGTGGCTATTTTCTGTGGTAATAACAAAGGGAGAGCCCTAAGGGCCCTCCCCGTCAAGCCACAGGTCGGTAATTAGCAAGATTCAGCGCTTACTTCCTACAGGCCGCAAACCCGCCGGTAGTAAGAGCGAACCCTTTCAAGCTTGCCATTGCGAATGCGCTTGTACGCTTTCACTTTGACGAACATTGGAGCCGCATACTCTATCAGTACACCTACTCTCAGGCGAAAATCCTTTTCTTTTCTCATTTTAATATTCATTATTGCAAAAGGATTTCGGGAGTTGTAGTAGTACTCCTGCGGCTTAATATACAAAAAAAGGTATTTCATTTGCGGCTGAAATACCTTTTAGTTCTAATGAATATTATCATCCCTATTTACATAGAGATATTATGAGAAACTGTGGCAAAGGTATTACTTTTTGTTGAGAACTCAAAACAAATTCTTGTCCTCTTTGGTATTGCCAACAGCAAAAATAGAAGCCTATATTTATCCGTGCAAGCGGAAGTGTCGTTTCTGATGAAAATTTTTACAAATCTTATTAAAAATTTGATAAAGTTTATGATTTGTCAGAAAATGACAAAACCTCGTCAAGTGGTTGACGAGGTAAAAGTAATATTTAAGAAAAAATTAGTACCAGTTGTGCTTCTGTGAAATATACTCTTCAGTAACAGAGCCATCCTCATTTTTAATCCAAATGTAGCGGCGGATATTATCAAATTGTTTTTTTATTTGACTTAACTGTCGAGTTCTTAACTTGAAGTCCTGGCAAGTCATAGCTTCTTCTGGATTGCATTGAATAAGCCCTTGTGTTTCTATTGCGCGACGACATCCTAGAGGCCTGTTTGGATAGAGATTATCTCCATAGAACCGTTCCCGACTTTCGGTACCATATAATTGACATAGATAGCAGTTGCGAATATTATATCCTCTATCTATTGCAATAGCATTACAAAGCTTCCAAAAGCTATTACGAGTGTGTATGTCATATTGATAACAAACCACTTCAAAGATTGATTTTGGGTGGTGTCTGCTTTTGAAATTAGTACAAGTAGTTGATTGAAATTCTATGAAGGATTTATGTGTACCAGTATACAACATATATCGAATAAGAGGTGGTCCGTCTTTCTCTGTCGGTGTTTTCTTGATGGTTTTAAAATGTGCAAAGGTGACTGTTTCGGATTCTGTAATTGGATGATTAGTTAGTTCTTCCAAATCGTCTATTGTCTTAAGTCTGATCTCAACAATCATATTGTCAGACAGCGCTTTCTTCTCTGAATTTTTATGTTTGCTCCAGATTTCAATGAAGATAGGTTCGTGCTGGCCTGTATCATCAATGAGACACAGATCCGGAATAAAATCTCCGTATTTTTTTTCCACGAGGCACCTTGAATATTGTTTCTTGAGATCGAAGGTCTTTACCTCTTCAGAATTACAATAATTATCATATTTCCTATAAAAGAAACAGTTTTCTATGTTCTTGCATTCTGTGCGGACCTTCATCGTGATTTCGAATGGTTCATCGCGGTCCCATTTTTCCTTTAATAGACGCTCAGCAGTTGTATGAATGTATTTGTCTAATTCACAACTCTCCCCCGGCTTATGAGCAAAGCAATGTGCCTTCTTTATACCAAGACGCGGTTGCAAGCCCTTCTTGCAATACGGACAAGTATAAGAATAATTGTGACGATTCTCTTCGGTGATTTCGCGGATATGAATCAAGCTCGTCCCTCCAATATCGGCAAATGGATATTGGACATCTTCTTTGGAGCTTTTGTGTATGCTATCTTTTGTTTTCATCTTAAGCGATAATCCGCCCATTCTCTAACAACAGTCTGTCATTACAAAAATACAAAAACAGTTTTAATAATCAAGGACATAGCATTTGGTTAGTTGGTCTTTTCCAATATTAGTATTAACTTTGTGTGGGTTGTAAACGACCTGATTATGAAAAAGATCATCTCATTCTTCGCCTTTTATATTGTACTTTGTTTGAGTACGTGTTCTTTATCTTTCGCGCAAGATGCCGTACATACAGTTGAGATACCACTTATATCATATTCTCCAATAATTGGAGACGTGGCGGGCTCAGTTTATGCCCATTTGTGCACAGGTATTAAAGATAACGTTAAGTCTGGTTATATCGAATTTAAAGCTGAAGACTCCATATTGGGGACAGAATCTAGAATTATCCCCAGACAAAGTATGGATGATCTTTTTTCATATTTTGAATATGCTGAAAAGAATTTGCCTAAAAGAACAAAGAGATACGAATCTAATTATACTTGTGTTAATAGCGATATCATATTTCGCCTAATAACATCAAGAACAGACAAGTATCTTTTGGTTAGTGTCGGTAAACTTACATTTAGAGTCGCGGAATCAAGAATTGAAGAGCTAATAAAGAGTTTGAAAAACGGTTGTAAGTTTATTGATTACTATTTATCCTCAGAATCCAATACAATCGACGGGGACTTTTAGCTGGCGCATATCTATTTCTTATTCTTTACAGTAATCAAATCTTTTCTAAGGTCACAATTTGTGACCTCATATTGATTATCAATAGGTTACATACTTCGCTTGTCGTACGTGGATTCAATCGCTTTTATATCAGTTGCATTTACAATTTGAATTCAAGATCTTTTCTAAGATCACAATTTGTGATCTTATATTTATTTTCAATGTGTTAGGCGGGGGAGAGTGTGGCGCCGCCTCGCAAAAAGCGGACTCGGCGGCTACGGCTCGCCGCTCGCCCGGGCTCCGGAGAAGGGCCCCACTCGCGGCGGCCATCAGCCCTGCACTGCAGTAGGTGTCCTTTAGAATTGGACACCTACGCCGTTCTGGGGCTATATCGCGGTAGGTGGTGCAAAATTCGGGACACCTACGGCACCTGAAGGGCTGGATGGGGGCGGAGGCGGGAAGAGGGGGGCTATGGCCTTAGAAAAAGAATCGGGATGTGCGGGGGCATGCGCAGTGAGCGGTGAGCAGGAGCAATGGATGCATGAATAATGCTTGCATTAGACAGGCAGACGATGAGACTGAGCATGACGGACGCTGTCTGACGACGTTAGACAGCCGTAGGCTGGCTAAAAGGAGGAGTTGGACGGTCAAGCGAGCGGGTTGGGCCCGTTCTTTTTCGCAGGTCTAGCCCCCCTCTTCCTGACAACGCAAAAAAAAGCCTGGCCGGGGAGGTCAGGCTTTTATCTTGGAGATACCCGGTCGGGCCGGGTATACGCGGAATCTTACTTGCTCTGCTCGATCTGAGCCTGGGCCGCAGCGAGGCGGGCGATAGGCACACGGAAAGGTGAGCAGGAAACGTAGTCGATACCAATGCGGTTGAAGAACTTGATAGAATCAGGATCACCACCGTGCTCACCGCAAACACCGCACTTAAGCTCAGGACGGCGGCTACGGCCGGAATTGATACCATACTCTACAAGCTTACCAACACCCTTCTGATCTATAGTCTGGAAAGGATCGAAATCAACGAGCTTGTTGCCAAGATACTCACCCATGAAGGTACCGATATCATCACGGCTGAAGCCGAAGGTCATCTGGGTAAGGTCATTTGTACCAAAGCTGAAGAACTCTGCAGCACGAGCCATACGATCACCGGTGAGGGCAGCACGAGGAATCTCAATCATAGTACCGAACTGGTACTTGATATTCTCCATCAAACGGCCCTCTACCTCTGCCTTGATGCGATCGCAAATAGCCTTCTGGAAGCTAAGCTCACGAGCAGAAATGGTAACAGGAATCATAATCTCCGGCATAGGATGCTTGCCCTCTTTCTGGAGCTCTGCAGTAGCCTCGAAGATAGCACGATACTCAGTCTCAGCAATCAGAGGGAAGCTGATGTGCAGACGAACACCACGGTGACCCATCATAGGGTTCATCTCATGCAGGGACTCGCTGCGCTTCTCTACCTCCTCTACAGTAATACCAAGCTCCTTGGCAATCTCCTTCTTCTTCTCCTCAGTCTGAGGAACGAACTCGTGGAGAGGCGGGTCAAGCAGACGGAATACAACCGGCTTGCCATCCATGATATCCAGAGTGCTCTTAACAGCAGCCTTGATATAAGGCTCAAGGTCTGCAAGAGCGCGACGACGCTCATCCTCGCTGTCGCAAAGAATCATCTTACGCATCTTTGCAAGAGGAAGCTCTGAATTCTTGCCGTAGAACATATGCTCGATACGGAACAGACCGATACCCTCTGCACCAAACTTCATAGCGCGAGCAGCATCCTCCGGAGTATCGGCATTGGTACGAATACCAAGCTTACGGAACTTGTCAACAATATTCATGAACTTGGTGAACAGAGGGTTCTCTGTTGCATCCATAGTATCGATACGATCGGTATAAACCAGACCCTTGGCACCGTTAAGGCTGATCCAGTCACCCTCTTTGTACTTCTTGCCATCGCTGAAGGTAACATAACCCTCCTCGAAGTTGATCTTCATGCTATCGCAACCAACGATGCAGCACTTACCCCAACCACGAGCCACAAGAGCAGCGTGAGAAGTCATACCACCACGCATGGTAAGAATACCGGAGCTGGCGCGCATACCCTCGATATCCTCAGGAGAAGTCTCTTCGCGGATAAGGATGGTCTTGCGGCCTTCCTTCTGAGCCTGCATAGCAGCCTCTGAAGTGAATACGATAGTACCTACAGCACCACCAGGTGAAGCGGGAAGACCCTGGGCAACAACCTTTGCCTTCTTCTCTGAAGCAGGGTCAAGGATAGGGTGAAGAACCTCGTCCAGCTGGTTAGGAGCAACACGCATAACAGCGGTCTTCTCGTCGATCAGACCCTCGTCCAGCATATCCATTGCCATCTGAAGGGCTGCAAGACCGGTACGCTTACCGTTACGGCACTGGAGCATCCAAAGCTTGCCTTCCTGGATAGTGAACTCGATGTCCTGCATATCGTGGAAGTGGTTCTCAAGGTGCAGACGAATCTCGTCAAGCTCTTTGTAAACCTCAGGCATAGCAGTCTCAAGAGAAGCAAGATTCTTGTTCTTCTCGCTCTTTGTAGCCTCGTTCAGAGGGTTAGGAGTACGGATACCGGCAACTACGTCCTCGCCCTGAGCGTTGATAAGCCACTCACCGTAGAACTTGTTGTCACCATTGGCAGGGTTACGAGAGAAAGCAACACCAGTAGCGGAGGTCTCACCCATATTACCGAATACCATTGACTGAACGTTTACAGCTGTGCCCCAGTCATCCGGAATCTTTTCGATCCTACGGTATGCGATAGCACGTTTGCCGTTCCAGCTCTTGAATACACCGCCGATGGAACCCCAAAGCTGGGCATTTGCATCGTCCGGGAACTCAACGCCAAGAACCTGCTTTACGCGAACCTTGAAGGCCTCTGCCAGGTCGCGGAGCTCCTCTGCGGTAAGCTCTGTATCTGAAGTATAACCTTTTGCGTCTTTAACATCCTGCATCATGCGGTCCAGCTGCTGGCGAATGCCCTGGCCGTCTGCGGGCTCGATGCCCTCTGCCTTCTCCATAACAACATCGGAATACATCATGATAAGACGGCGATATGCATCGTAAACGAAGCGGGGGTTGCCAGTCTTCTTGATCATTCCAGGGATGGTAGCAGAGCAAAGGCCAATGTTCAGGATAGTATCCATCATACCAGGCATAGAAGTTCTTGCGCCGCTTCGGCAGCTAACAAGGAGGGGATCGTTAGGATCGCCAAACTTCTTACCCATGATATCTTCAGTTGCCTTAAGAGCCTGGGCAACATCTTTCTTGAGGTCATTGCTGTAACCGCCGCCAAGAGCGTAATACTCTGCGCAGCACTCGGTAGTGATTGTAAAGCCTGCAGGAACGGGCATTCCAAGCAAGTTCATCTCTGCGAGGTTGGCTCCTTTACCACCAAGGAGCTCTCTCATTTTTCCGTTTCCCTCGGCCTTTTTGGCACCGAAACGGTAAACTCTTTTCTTGTCTTCGAACATGTTTTACGTTATTATTATTGATTATTTAATAAATATTCGTGTTACAAACGACAAATATAAAAATTATTCTTCGTTATTCAAAACTCAGAGCAATTTGGCTGCGATTTCTGACAGCTCGCTACGCTCTCCCTTTTTAAGGAAAACGTGCTGGAACAGCTTCTGTCCCGCCATGTTTTCTCCCAGGTGGGTAAGACCGTTGCTCCACTGGTCCAGATAGGGCTGGTCAATCTGGAAGATATCGCCGGTAAATACCATTTTCGTGCCATCTCCGGCGCGAGTAATGATAGTTTTAATCTCGTGAGGGGTGAGATTCTGGGCTTCATCTATGATGAAGAACACTTTGCCAAGACTGCGGCCGCGGATGTAGGCCAGGGGAGTAATGAGAAGCTTTTCGTCCTTCAGGAAATTCTCTATGCGCAGGGCCTCTTTGCTGGACGGACGGAACTGTGCCTTGATAACGTTAAGGTTGTCCATCAGCGGCTGAAGGAAGGGGGCCATCTTGGATTTTTCATCCCCGGGGAGGAAGCCAATCTCCTGATTGCCAAGTATTACCGTCGGCCTGGAAAGGATAATCTGGTCGTATTGGCCAGCCTGTTCCAATGCCGATGCCAACGCGATCAGCGTCTTTCCCGTGCCGGCTCCGCCGGTCAGCGACACAAGTTTGATATCCGGATTAAGGCATGCGTCGATGGCAAACTTCTGCTCGTCGTTGCGGGGTTTGATGCCGTAGGCTTCCCGTTTGCGTACAAGGCCGATGACGTCCCGGTTGGCGTCGTAGCGGGCGCAGACGAAGCTGTCTTTGTCTACGCGCAGCTTGTACAGCTGGTTGGGAGCCGGTTTTTTAGAAACCAGCTCATTCCAGGGCGCGGAATTGTCCTGTCCGTGGGAAATCTTTCCCAGGGCCTCCGGTGACGGTTTGTCCAGGGTTATAACCTCTTTCTGGGTGAACTCCACCCTTTCGTCTTCAATCTTGTCGGTCAAGTAGTCCTGGGCCTCCATATTGGCGGCCTTGGCCTTGAGGCGCAGGTTGATGTCCTTGGTGACAAGGGCGGTAAAGCGACCGGGGTGGTTGTCCCTAACCCAAATCGCCGTAGAAAGTATGCGATGGTCCTGGATATCGTCCTTGAAAAGGTCCTTCATGTCATCCGGAAAAGGATGATTGGGCTCTATTTTCAACCGGCCCAGATTCTTGCCAAGAGGAATTCCGTCCTTGCCGAAGAGCTTGCCGCTGGTAAGCTTGTTGATATCACGCATGAAGCCTCTGGCGTTGTAGGAAAGGGCGTCGTTGCCTTTTTTGAATTTGTCCAATTCTTCTATCACGGCCATCGGGATGACGATATCGTTATCCTGAAACCTGCGGATAGACCTGTAGTCATGCAGGATGATGTTGGTGTCAAGTACAAATATTTTAGCCATAGTGTTGGTGGTTATCAGTCTTCTCCTTCCTGGGCGTTGTCCATAAGCGAGACTAAAATGCCCTTCAGGGCTGTGCTGCCCTTGGTGTCAAGCTCCAGGGAACCATCGGCCCCGGAAATCTGGCCAAGGGGGAAGTAGGCTACGTCCTGCAAAAGGAGTTCTGCGTCCAGATAGTCAAAATCGTAGTCCTTGATCTGGATTAGTACTCCGGGGACTTCGCCAAAAAGCAGCTTGATTAAATCTGTTTCTTCTGTGGAGCGCATAATGCTGGCCACGTCGGCTTTGAAGGCCTTGTCGCCAAGGAAGCGGTGAAGGGCGGTCAGCAGTCCGCCGTCTGTTACGGGGACTCCGGCCACGGCTATGCCGTCTTCTACCAGCTCGCGTACGACCTCGTAACAGTCAATGAAATAGTCCGCGTCGGTTACGTCCGGAGATTTTCCTCCTTCCTTGCCGGTGGCCTGGCAAAGGAGGGAACCTCCAAGGCGGTATCGGCAGGTGTCGAAGGGTATGTATATTATCCAGTCGCCCTTGCTGGGGAGGGCTGTGGGGCTGTTTTTGCGGGTTGTTTCTATGTGGGCGTCCGGTGTGCCGAAGGGGCTTTCTTCAAACAGTGTGTCTTCCGATGGCCGGGTGGCAACTGAGTCGCATCGCAGCTCCAATGAGTTGCCTGCGCCGGGCTTGCAGCTGTATCCCTGAAGTTTGACGCCAAGGTTGTCTATGTACTCACAGGCCCAGGCTACGGATTCATAAAATGCGGCCATGCTTCCGACGGGGGCGTTGTTCCAAACCCAGTTTGCATGGGGGCGCAGGTCTCCCAGCTTGAAGTGTCCGTCTTTGAACAGTGCTTCAAGCAGGCCTTTGGCTACGGCCAGGCGGCTTAGCGAGCCGCTGTAGCAGGACGGGAAACTGTCCCTTACTGTGCCTTCTACAGCTTCTGCGTAGGCTTTGGCCAGTGCGGGGTCAAAGTTTTCTCCTCCCGGCTGGGGATCTGCCGATTCGTCCACGATGTCTTCTTCTGCGCCGATGGGGGCTTCCTCAGTGGCAGGGCAGACTGCGGATAGGATTTCGCGCGGGGTGGCATCCATTTCCCGGCCGTCGATGATGTAATGTGAGTCCAGTTCTTTCATTTGTCCTCAAAAATAAGTATTTTTGAAGTGAATTCAAAATAAGAAATGAAAGAACTGGAATATAAAGAGCTATTGGACAGAATTTTTGTGAGGTTTCCGTCGGTGCAGAACAGTGGGTTTGGGAAGGAGGCTTATAAGCCTGGTTTGGAGCATATGGTGGAGTTTCTGGATGTGCTGGGGAATCCGCACAGGGCGTATAGGACCGTGCATGTTGCTGGTACTAATGGCAAGGGGTCGGTGTGTAATATGCTGGCCTCAGCCCTCGCTGCAACCGACTTAAAGACAGGTCTTTACACCTCACCGCATATCCTTGACTTCCGCGAGCGAATGCGTATTCTGGAAGAAGGGGACACCCCTGCGCCTTCGTCTTTGGATACGGCCGGAGGCCGTGGGGGTTTGGGGGAGTGTCTCCCCCAGTATGGACAGTCCAGACAGCCGCTAGGCTGTCATTTCGACCGTAGTGGAGAAATCTATAAATTAGTTCCTAAAGAGTACGTCTTCGAGTTCCTGAAACAGTGGGGGAGTGAGTTCGAGAGGCTGAACCTTTCGTTTTTTGAGATTACTACTGGGATGGCGTTCAAGTGGTTTGCGGATGAGGGGGTGGATGTTGCTGTGATCGAGGTGGGGCTTGGCGGCCGTCTGGACAGTACTAATGTGATTGTTCCTGAGCTTAGCATAATTACTTCTATTGGTCTGGATCATTGTGATTTGCTGGGAGATTCATTGGAGGCTATTGCGGGGGAGAAGGCTGGTATTATCAAAGCGGGTGTTCCTGTTGTTATTGGCGAGTATCGTCCGGAGACTGCTCCGGTTTTCATTGCCAAGGCCGATGCTTGCAAGTCACAAATATACTTTGCTAATAGTCCGGACCGTATATGCCATCCTCAGACCAGAAATGATGGCCGATGGGTAAAATTAGACCTGCAGGGAGAGTATCAGGAGGCGAATTTGAGGACGGTTTTGACGGCGCTGGCGGTGTTGGGGATAGAGCCGGATTTGGAGGCGATTGCGCATACGGCGGTGAGGGCTGGATTCGGGGGACGTTGGGAGCATTTGAGTGAGCGGCCGCTGGTTATTTGCGATATCGGCCATAATGCGCATGCGCTGAAGCATAACTTCGGGCAGTTGGAGAGCATGATGGCGAGTGGTGAATATGATTGTCTTATAATTGTTTACGCTGTTATGGCGGACAAGGATTTGGATGCTATTCTGCCGCTTATGCCGCAGCAGGCGCACTATATTTTTACAACTCCTAAAGGTAAAAGGGCCATGCCCGCTGCTAAGATCCTGGAACGCTACATGTCCGGCCAGGACCAGGTATGCTACCCTGAGGCAATAGATGATGTGCAGGAGGCGGTGAGGGAGGCGCTAAAGGAGGCATCGGCTTATAAAAAGCCAATCATTTATATTGGTGGCAGCACTTTTGCAGTAGCAGAGGCCAAACCATTATTCCAGTAACTGGATAAAACATAACCGGATATGAAACGCATAACCGCAATTTTTGCCGGAATCGCCATTGCTGTGGCGGCCCTGGCCGGTACGGGTAAAGATAGCCATGTACTTACCTCACTTTGGAAAGAATACAAGGCAGCATCGGATGCCGATCTTCCCCTTAAACAGATAGAAATACTTGCCAAAATCAAGCAGGAGGCCTCTGAAAAGCAGTTGGCCTGGGATTTCTGGGATGCGGCAGACAAATATGTCATAGTGCAGAGAAACCGCAATTGGAAACTGGCGGATTCCCTGGAAAGGGCCTTTGAAAAGGAGGCTATGGCGTTCCCGGTAGCTGTGGTAGGCTATGAATTTATGCTTCGGAACAAGTCTACGGAGAAGACATGGGATTATACCGTAAAGAACAAGGATAAACTGACCAAAGGTCGCAATCAGGCTTTCTACTATGGGAACGACCGTACAAGTATCGGCCTTAGCGGCATGCTGCCGGAATATATAAAAACCGACTACGAATACGCGTTATGGACGTTGGCATTGGGAGGCTACGGCAGCCATCGGGATAATGCCACAAAAGAACTGAAGGAGGTGCTTGCCGGCGCTTATCCTACGGCTCCGTACCTTGAGTACACTGATGCTGGCAGGTCTTCAAAGGGAACATCGGTATGGAGGGAAAAAATGCAGGGAATCATCGATAAGTATCCCGGCAAAGCCATTGCCTTGTATCCGCAGTCAGCATTACTGGGTGATAAATTCAGAAAACTACGCGATAATAATGAGACTCAAGAGGCGTTTAAGGCCCTTAGGGCCGAGGCTGCCGGGTTCGAGGCCGCCCGAAAGGCTTATTCCGGCTCTGAGGCTGCCATAGTATCCAGGCTGAATGTTTTCCAGGTCATAATAGATGAACTTGACGGCAAGATACTGTCCCTGAAGGTGACTCCCGAAAAAGCCACGGTATATTTCCGTAATACCAAGACGGCATGGCTTACGATGGTGGATTCAGAAGACCCAGGAAAGGTTCTTTTCCGCCAGGAACTGAAAAACACCGCCAATAGTTACTTTGTAAACGACAGTGTCGAAGTCAAGCTTCCTAATCTGGGCGATGGAGCCTTTGAGGTTACCGTCGGCAGCAAAGAATTGAAAAAAGAGAGAGAGTGCCACGCCAGGTTCTCCCGGTTTAGCTATGCTTTGTCTGGGCGCAACAGTGCCATCGGCTATGGCATTTTTGCAGCGAATGCGGCCACTGGCAAGCCTCTGGAAGAGGTAGAAGTCGTAGTTGAGGAAAAAAACAAAAAGCATGTAAAAAAGGTAACGCTCGC
This sequence comes from uncultured Prevotellaceae bacterium, assembly GCA_947166905.1. Classification (GTDB taxonomy): domain Bacteria; phylum Bacteroidota; class Bacteroidia; order Bacteroidales; family UBA932; genus Cryptobacteroides. The sequence continues at coordinate 13,077 of CAMVFZ010000024.1, forward strand.
ATCAGGTTATACGCCGCTTCCGGACTTTGGAGTAAAGGACCTGGAGGAATGCTTCGTTTATGTGCGTTGGAAGGACGCTGCCGGCCATATGCGCCGCAGCCCTAATCTCTATCCGTTATTCTCTCTGGATCTTTATCAGAACAGTGAGAAAGTTCAAGGGCGCCTCTTCCTTAATACCGGAGCCTTTCATCCCGGAGAGACCGTTAAGTTTAAAGGCTTGATATATAAGTCTTTGGCCGATGGTTCCTATGCCCTGGAGCCCGCCGGCAAAAAAGCGACGGTTATAATTTCTGACCCTAGTGGCAAGGAATATTCCAAGACTGAACACGAACTTTCAGAAATGGGAACCTTCGCCTCTGAATATACTTTGCCGGAGGATGCAAAGACTGGAATGTGGGACGTATCGCTTAGGTGCGACGGCCAGTATCTGTTCAGCCGCGGTTTTTATTACGGAGATTTTGTGCCTCCTACCTTCGAGTGCACCTTTGAACCTATTGAGGAAGCGGTGTTCCCCGGTCAGGAAGTACATGTAAAAGGCCGCCTGGAAAGCTTTACCGGCCATAAATTGTCAGAAGCCGAGCTTAGTTATGAGGTAAATGTTTGGGGCGATGAAATATTGAGCGGCCAGTTGAAGCCCAATGCCGATGGCTCTTTTGACATATCCTTTGTGACTAGGGCAGGCTATCATACTATTACCCTTGAGGTTACGGACGCAACCGGAGAGAGTCAGGAATTTGAGTATTCCATCCCTGTGTCCGCCCGTTCTTGGGTGAAGGGACGGTTGATTAACGAGTCCGATTCATACCAGGCCGCAAATAAGGTTCTGGTAGAGAGCAAGGCCAAATTTGAAGTTGAGGTTATCAGTTCTTCAAGGAAGGTTACCGGTGCAAAATATAATTATGAGCTATTTGGCCCTGATAAATCGTTAGTATTTAAGGGTGAGGGAGTTAGCGGTGAAGAATTTGAACTTGATTTGTCTGGAAAGCCCGATGGTTGCTATGAGCTGGCGCTTACTGGAGCGGCCAGTAATCCGGGAGGATCCTATCCGAAGGATAATATTAAGTTCATTAAATACACGCCTGGTGCTTCTATTCCCGCCGATGTCCCCGAACTGTTCTGGAGGGGGGAGGAGGCCGTCGGCCGCGGTGAGGAAATAGCCTTCCGCATCGGCAGTGGAACCCATCCTATTTGGGCGGCTGTAGAGTTGTACGGGCCTGCAAAGGAGGTGCTGTGGACAAAGACTGTATTTGTTGCAAAGGGCTCTTTTGACAAGGTGGCATTGCCTTATCAGAAATGGTATTATGACGATGTCTGCTTTGGAATTGTGTTTTTCAATGATTATGAGGCATCTACATACGAGGCCCACTACTACAGGGTTAAGAAGGATAATACATTGCCTTTGAAAATTACTTCCTTTAGGGACGAGGCCCGTCCTGGCCAGGAGCTTACGATAGAATTGGAAACCCATCCTGGAGCAGAGGCTGTTGCTTCTGTTTGGGACAAGGCAACGGAAGCCATTAACCGGAATGTCTGGTGGACGGTTTATATCCGCCAGGATCTTGCTACCGTTCCCTTGAAGGATAACGCTGTCAGGCGCCCGAGTGGCAACGACGGGGTTGTTGCGTACGGTTTTCGTTATCTGAAAAGAGCTGACGTCGTTGAAGAAGCTGTGGATGAAGAGGCTATACCTTTTGCCCTGGCGGGTAGTGTCAGTGGAGTGAATGATATGAAGGTTGACGCTAATTCTGCTGCTGTTGCGCCTACTGCTGCCGCGCGTGAAGACTTTTCCGGTGCTTTGGCTTTTGAACCATTCCTGCGTGCCGGGGCCGATGGTAAAGTAAGCTTTACCTTTAGAACATCGGATAAGTTGTCTACATTCAAGATGGCGGTGTTTGCACATGATGACAAGATGCGTAACAGTTTGGTAGAGAAGGAGTTCAAGGTTACGCTTCCGGTTAAGGTGGACGTGCTTAAACCGGAGTATCTTGTGGCTGGCGACGAGTTTAAGCTCACTGCAACTGTGTCTTCTGTAATTGATAAGGATCTTGCCGGAAAGCTGACTGTTTACAGGTATGACGGTACTGATTACAAGAATCTTAAGCCTGTCTCTGTTCTTACCAGGGATGTTATTGTGCCTTCCGGCGGAGTTGTCACTGAACTATACGATGTCACTATGCAGACCCAAACTGACCACCATTCAGGCCAGAATAATTATGGCCAATGGCCTTCAGGTGGTCAGTTGGGTCTGCTGGTATCATTCCTGGCAGAGGATGGTACGTCAGACGCCATGTTCTTCACTGTGCCCGTGCTGGAACGCGCCCAGGTGCTTACGGAGTCCCACTCGGCCGTACTGCTTTCCGGTGCGGACAAGGATGCCCTTGTGAAGGACCTCCAGGGCCGTTTTACCGGCACTACTCATTACGGTGCAGAGTATAAAGAAATAAACGTTCTTGATATGGTGCGCGAGGCCTTGCAGCAGAAGCTTAAGGAGTCTGGCAACGACGTGCTTAGCCTTACGGAGGCCCTGTACGTACGTACTGTTCTGGCTGGGATGCCCGGTCAGGCAGGTGCTATTGCCGGCGACGAAAGGCAAGCTCTACTGGAGAAGATCCTGGCCCTGCAGAATGAAGACGGAGGCTTCTCCTGGTTCAAGGGCTTCAAGTCTTCTCCCGTTCTTACCGCCGTGGTTCTGGAGAGGTTCAAGAAGATGGCCGGGCATGACGATGGCTCTGCCGGGCACGGACCGTCATTGCCGGCAGAGTCCGGCAACCGCGCCGTCAAGTACCTTGACACCGATCATTTCTCTGCCGATACCCCTTACTGGCGCGGCGGAATCTCTGACGCGCAGTACATGTATGTACGCGCGCTCTATTCAGATGTAGCATTTACTGAGCCCACAGAAAAGAATGCCGTCAGGAAGTTCAAGGAATTCAAGAAAGACGCGGTAGAATACCTGACGCCCGCTAAGGCCCGTGGTATGAACGGACAGATTATGGCCAAGGCCCGCAGGCTAAATACGCTTCGCCTGCTGCTGGCATCAGACTCCGGAATAGCCCTTGCAAAGCAGTGGGGTATAAAGAAGTCAGACAAGCTGGAGAAATCCATGAAGGCCGATGTCGCCTCGCTCCTGCAGTACGCCGTGCGCCATAAAGATGGCGGCTGGTACTATCCCAACGCCGTAATGCCTTGGCGCGGCCTCCTTGAAACCGAAGCCTACGCCCACACCCAACTGGCGGCCCTGCTGCCTGAAGTGGCCGACGGCATCCGCCTGTGGCTGATGCTTCAGAAGGAAACCCAGCACTGGGATTTGACGCCTCACTTTGTGGACGCCATCGCCTGCATACTTTCCGGTAGCAAGGAAGTGCTTGGTACCAAGGTACTTACCCTTACCAAGACCTACAAGAAGCCTCTTGAAGAAATTGTTGCAGCCGGCAACGGCTTCACCATCAGCCGCGAGTTCGTACGCGAGACTACTGCCTCTGACGGCAGCGTGAGCCGCCAGACAATCAAGCCAGGCCAGAGCGTAAACAAGGGCGACAAGATCACCGCGATTTATCACATCTACAACGCCGAAAACCGCAGCTTCGTACGCCTTCGTGCTCCGCGCGAGGCTACGCTCCGCCCGGTAGACCAGCTCTCGGGCTACAGCTGGCGTTACTACAAAGAGGTGCGTACCGCTTACACAGACTACTTCTTCGACTCCATGGCAGAAGAAAAGTCTACCATCCGCGAAGAGTTCTATGTAACCCAGACCGGCACCTTTGCCTGTGGCGTCCCCGAGATCGAGTCCCTGTACGCCCCCCACTACCGCGCCAACTCCGCCTTCCCCGGCACATTCGTTGTCCGCAAGTAGCGCCTGGCGATGGGGTAGAAATAAAAAAAAATCGATGGCCGAAAGGTCATCGATTTTTTTGTGGGAGCAGACGGAGTCGAACCGCCGACCCTCTGCTTGTAAGGCAGATGCTCTAAACCAACTGAGCTATGCTCCCGAGCATCCCTTGTTCAAAGGGATTGCAAAGATACGTCCTTTTTTTTATTCTCCAAATAATTTTTCAATTTTTTTAAATAAAAATGTACTTCAGGACGAAAAGAACAGCCAAAATCCACATTGTAATGGAAATATCTTTGAACTTGCCGGCAACAGCGTGGCAAAGAACGTAAGAAATTACACCAAGAAGGATACCATCAGAAATGGAGTAGGCGAGAGGCATCATGATAAGGGTGATGAATGCAGGGATAGCCTTGCAATAGTCATCCCAGTGGATGTTCTTAACAGCAGGCATCATCATAACTGACTTGTCCTGAAATAAGTTGACAGGAGAATATGTTTAATGTCAAATTTATTTA
>CAMVFZ010000025.1 GCA_947166905.1 uncultured Prevotellaceae bacterium
TGCGACGTGGTCCGCTTTCTTGGGACAGGTAAGGATTGCCACCAGCACAAGGCCGCCGACAATAGCCCAGGCAATCCAGCCCTTCTTTCTCTTAACTTGTTCCATTTCTTAGCCAATTATATATTTGCCGATTTTGGGAATTCTCTGCAGTAGTATTGAGCCGATGGCTACAAGGACAAAGGAAACGGCTGCGGAAATGAAAATGACCGCCGGTGTGGTCCAGAAGCCAAGGACGGCTGAGCCCTCAAGCCACTCCCTAATATAGCCGCATACGTAAACAAGTACCAGAAGATGGCAGAGATACATGCCGTAGCTTGCCTTGGAAACTGGCAGCAATACCTTCTGGTAGAATTTGCCATCGGCTTTGATTTTGCGGAAAAGTAGGACAAGAGCAACGGTCATAAGCACTACGCCGATGGTGTCGTTGCACCAGGTGGTTTCCCACCAAACCGCCTTGTCTACGCCGCCGGTAACGGGAAAGTCTCCGTCGCACATGGCGTAAACGCGGCGCAGGAAGCCGCCAAAGGCTATTCCAAAGCCGGCCAGGAAGGCGGGAATGGAAATGGCCTGGGTGCGTTTCCAGGACAGTTCAGGGGTAAACTTCCTAAGGTAAAGTCCAAATAGCATGTAGCCTACGAAGCCGCTAACGTAATAGAATATTCCGTAGCCATTCCAACTGGCCTCGCCCCAAAGCGGATATAGCGCTGCGCGCGGCAGGCCTGCGGGGCCGTAAATTACCGGGGCGGGTGCTTCGGATGCCCAGTCGCGGATAAGCGGAATAAAGGACGTAAACAGGCACAGGCACATGTAGAAAAGCAGTTCCCGCTTACCAACCTTCTGTGCCCAGGGGGACAGCATAGGCATAAGCAGGTAAAGGCCTATTATCATGTAGACAAACCAGAGGTGGCCGGCTGCGTAGTTAAAGTTGAGCAGCAGGTCTTTGAAGTTCTGGATGGGTTCTCCCCAGACAAGGGCGTAGACTACTGTCCAGATAAGGAAGGGCACCAGTATGCGGACAGCCCGCCGCTTGAAGAACTCTCCTGTGCTGTATTTAATTGGGAATTGCAAGTAGGCCGATGCCACTACGAATAGCGGCACGCAGCAGCGTACCAGGCAGTCGCAGAAGGCGGCCCAAAATGCATCTGTGCTGCTTAGGATCTGCGAGCCGTCGCCGCCCAGGTAAAACGGCTCTGTGCTGTGCACGACCATTACCATAAAGCAGGCTACAACCCGCATCCAATCAAGCCATATTTCTCTTTTTGTTTCCATATTTTTCTTTTTAGTGTCGCAGGTGTGATTTTTTTGCCTGATCTGCGACGGTTTTCTGCCTCTCAGCTCTTCCAGTGTCGCACGTCAGCCATTTTTGTCACACCTGCGACGGCTTTTTGGTACACCTGCCTGCAAAACTTATAGCAGTGCAACTACAAGTTGAAGGAAGGCGGCGTCGGTGCGGTCGAAGGTGCCGAGTTCCTTGCTGTCTATGTCAAGGACGGCGGTAACGGTGCCGTCCTGGGCAAATACCGGAACTACAATTTCTGAGCGGCTGAGGCTGCTGCAGGCGATGTGTCCGGGGAATTTCTCTACGTCGGGGACCACGATAGTGCGGGCCTGCTTCCAGGCTGTGCCGCATACGCCGCGGCCGTAAGGAATCCTAAGGCAGGCGGCAGGGCCCTGGAAGGGACCTAGAACCAGCTCCGTGCCAGTTGAAACGGCCGGCAGCACCCTGTAGAAGCCTGTCCAGAAGAATTTCATCCGCTCGTGTACAAGGGCTGCCACCTCGCTCATTCGGGCGACGGGATCCGGCTCTCCTTCAATAAGGGCTTTTGCATCCTGGTAAAGGTCACGGTATACGAAGACTTTGAAGTCCAGATGGCAATAACCGCCGGGATTCTTGTCCAGGTACTTCTGGTGGTATTCTTCTGCCGGATAAAAGTTCTTCAGTGGTACCAGCTCCGGGCAGAATTCTGCTGCGGGATCTTCTGCTGCAAGCAGGGTGCGCTGGTGTGCGAATTCTGCTTGCAAAACAGGCAGGTCTTCCTGCTCTTTATAGAACACTCCCGTACGGTAGCGGGTTCCTATATCGTGGCCCTGGCCGTCTTTCTGCACTGGGTCTATGGTTGCAAAAAACAGGCTTGTAAGCTCCTGCAGCCCTATCCTGGCATCATCGTACTGTACGCGGACGGTTTCTGCGTGGCCTGTCTTGTCTGTGTAAACTTGTTCGTATGAAGGATTGTCAAGTTGGCCGTTGGCATAGCCGGGGCAAGCGGAAACTACTCCGTGAACACTCTTGAAGAAGTGCTCTACGCCCCAGAAACAGCCACCTGCAAAATAGATTTCTTTAATCATCGGCAAAATTGTCTAATTGTCCAAAGTTACGTAAAGATTTTATCATGTTAATGGTTTCATTTGCAAAAGTGCATTAAATAGGGTATATTTGGAAACGTAACCAAATAGTAACTAGACACTAATACATATGAATCACAAAATCAACATCCATGAAGAATCGGCACGTTGCCTCTTTTGTGCTGATGCCCCATGTAGCAAAGTATGTAAGAACGGAGATCCTGCAAGAGCGTTGCGCGCCGTGCGTTTTGGCAATGACGCCCTGGCAGGAAAATGGGTTGAGGCCTGTACGGAATCAGATCTGGAGGCGGCGGAGAATGCCTGCATCCATTATGACCGCCCCATCCGCATACGGGAAATTGTAAGGGAACTTCCCGCCCCGCCCAAAGACGGTAAATTGCCTTCCCTTGCAATAGAATTCTGCGGCGTAAAGTGCGAGAATCCGTTTTTCCTGGCATCATCGGCGGTATGTACAAATTATGAAATGGTGGCCGATGCCTTTGAAAAAGGTTGGGCTGGCGTTTTCTATAAGACTATATGCATGCAGGAGATTCGGGAGGTTTCACCACGCTTCGATGCAGTTCATGTGAATGGTGCAAGAGGAGACTTCTATGGCTTCCGCAATATGGAGCAGCTGAGCGAGAATCCTGTCGATATGGACTTCGATATCCTCAAGCGGCTTAAGCAGAACTATCCTACCAAGATGGTTGTCGCATCCATTATGGGCCAGCAGGAAGATGATTGGGTTCAGTTGGCCAAAAAGGCAGAGGCTGCCGGCTGCGATGCTATCGAGCTTAATTTCTCATGCCCCCAGATGCGCTTGACCGGTATGGGCTCCGACGTAGGACAGGACGCAGAGCTGGTGACTTTCTTCACCGCTTGCGTTAAACGCAGCGTGAAGATTCCAGTTATCCCTAAAATGACTCCCAACATCACCCATATCTGTGAGCCTGCCATGGGCGCGGTTCTGGGCGGGGCCGATGCCATATCGGCCATAAATACCATAAAGAGCGTCACGCTTGGCCAGGGATCTGAGGTTAGCGGACACCAGACAGGTTCCGGCTATTCTGGCAGGGCCGTCAAGCCTATCGCCCTCCGTCACATACTGGCAATGGTCAAGAATCCTACCATCAACCATGTACAGTTCAGTGGAGTGGGTGGCATAGAAACCTGGCAGGATGCCCTGGAATTCATCCAGCTTGGCTGCCGCAATGTCCAGGTTTGTACATCTGTAATGCAATATGGCTACCGTATCGTAGAAGATATGATTTGCGGCTTGCAGAACTATATGGCAGAAAGGGGAGTATCCAATTTGGCAGATCTTGTCGGTGAGATTAATAACATGTTCTACATGCCTCACGATCTTGACCGCGATACCATCGTCTATCCGCTTATCGACCGTGAACTTTGCATCGGTTGCGGAAGATGTTATGTTTCATGTTCCGATGGTGGCCATCAGGCCATAAACTTCGGGGCTGACAGGCGTCCGATGATTGTAGGGACAAAGTGCGTTGGCTGCCATCTGTGCCGCCTGGTATGTCCTACCGGCGCCATAGGCGTTTCTAAACGAATTCCTAAAAAGAATTAGCATATGAAAAAGATATTGCTTGCGTTTGCGGCCGCAATCATTGCCGCCGGACTGAATGCCCAGAATAATCCGGTTGCCGCCCCGCAGGCGCAGGTAATTGCCGGAAACGCCCGTTTTACCGTGCTGACGGACAGGCTAGTCCGAATGGAATGGAGCCCGTCGGCCAGTTTTGAGGATCACGCTACGCTGGCCATAGTTAACCGCAACTTGCCGGTGCCAAAGTTTACCGTTAAGCGTAAAGGGAATGCTGTGGAAATCAAGACCGCCAGCCTTTCGCTAAAGTATTCTGGTTCAGGTGCTTTCGCGGCCGATAACCTTCAGGCTACATTCAAGCTTAATGGCAAAAAGATGGTTTGGACGCCCGGCGCCGACGCTTCTGCGAACCTTATGGGAACCGCGCGCACCCTTGACGGATGCTACGGCCCGGACCATATAAATTACAGCGACCCTATGGAGCAGGGGCTTGTCTCCCGCGACGGATGGGCCGTCGTAGATGAGAGTACGCGCCATATTCTTGTCGAGGACGACAGCGACTGGGGCCAGTGGGTTGACGTACGCCCCGAAGAGGGTGTTCAGGACCTGTATCTCTTTGCCTACGGCCACGATTACAAGGCCGCCCTGGCAGACTTTGCCAAGATTGCCGGCCGCATTCCGCTGCCGCCCAAGTATGTTTTTGGCTACTGGTGGAGCCGTTATTGGCCTTATACCGACGAAGAGTTCCTTACCCTTGGCCGCGAGTTCCGCGAGCGCAAGCTGCCCATCGACGTAATGGTAATCGATATGGAATGGCATGAGACCTGGCCCGATGCTGCCCGCCGTACGAAGGACGACCACGGAGAAGGCCTCGGCTGGACCGGCTATACCTGGAACCAGGATTTGATAGGGGATCCCGACGGCTTTCTGAAAGAGATTCACAGCATGCATCTCAAGACTTCCCTGAACCTGCATCCTGCCGTTGGCATCATCCCGCGTGAAAAGGTGTACAAGGACTTTGTAAAGGATTATCTCTCCCGCACCGATGATTACGACGGCCCGGAGGGCTATGTCTACAAGGGAGGGGAGGCTATATGGAACGGCCCCGCCAAGCCCGGATATCATGCAAGCGTACCCTACAGAATGGACCAGCGTGCCTGGGCCGATGCCTACTTTAATAGCATCATCCACCCGCTGGAGGCCCAGGGAGTGGATTTCTGGTGGCTTGACTGGCAGCAGTACAAGCAGAGCCGATACGTTCCCGGTCTTAGCAATACCTTCTGGATCAACCATATCTTCTTTAACGACAAGGTAAGGCGTTATGCCGATGTTTCCCCGGAGGATGCTCCGCGTCCGATGATTTATCACCGCTGGGGCGGCCTGGGAAGCCATCGCTATCAGTTGGGCTTCTCCGGCGATACCAAGATCTGCTGGGAGGTTCTGGGCTACCTGCCGTACTTTACTTCAACGGCTTCCAACGTGCTCTACGGCTATTGGGGCCACGATCTGGGCGGCCACTGGGATCCGGACAACAAGCCTACTGATCCTGAAATCTTCACCCGCTGGCTGCAGTACGGAGTGTTCTCTCCCATTTTCAAGACTCACTGTACGCGCTCCGCGGCTCTGGAACGCCGTATCTGGGCTTTCCCGGAGCATTTCCAGTACATGAAAGATGCGCTTGAACTGCGCTACGCGCTTACTCCGTATATCTACGACCTTGCGCGCGAAGCCTACGAGACCGGCCTTTCAATGTGCCGTCCGCTGTACTATGAGTACCCCGAGGAAGAGAAGGCCTACACATGGAACCAGGAGTATTTCTTCGGCGGCAACATCCTTGCCGCAACAATATGTGAGCCGCTGGACCCTGCCACAGGCCTTTCTAACCGCAGCGTATGGCTGCCTGCCGGCAACGACTGGTACGATATGGCCCATCATAAGATGCTTCGTGGCGGTACCATCCAGGATCTTAAGTACAGCATAGACCAGAATGCATGGTTCGTGAAAGCCGGCGCCATAATTCCCATGGCCGAAGAAGGCATCCAGAACCTGCAGGAACCCACCAACGCCCTCCGCATTTACATCGCTCCGGGCAAGGGCAGAAGTACTTACTGCCATTACGACGATGACGGATCCAGCCAGGCTTATGCCACTGAGTATGCTACAACGCAGATTAAGCGCATCGCTACCGGCAGTATGCTTACCGTAGAAATCGGTGCCCGTGAAGGCTCCTACAAAGGTGCGCCCGAAACCCGCCGGCTTGGCCTTGTCCTTGGCGGTCTCTCACGCGCCCCCAAGGCCACCCTCGCCGGCGCTTCGCTTGATGTCACCTACAACCCTGAGACTCTTGAAGCCACCGTTACGCTCCCAGAGTCACCCGCTGCAAATGCCTTGACAGTTAATGTAATTTATTAGTAATGAAAGCTATAAACCTCATTCTTTGCGGGCTTATCCTGAGTTTGCTTACCGCTTTTGCCCAGGAGAAAAACCCGGGACAGCCTCTTCCCAAGTGGGAAGGCCTTGCCAGCACTCCCCAGATGGGATGGAATTCCTGGAACAAGTTCGCTACCAACATCAGTGAAGAACTTATCAAGGCTACGGCCGACAAGATGGTGGAACTGGGCCTGGTAGATGCCGGCTACGTTTACCTTAATCTTGACGACGGCTGGCACGGAGAGCGCGACGCCCAGGGCTTCATTCACGAAGACCTGAAGAAGTTTCCTTCCGGAATCAAAGCCCTGGCAGACTATATGCACGAGCGCGGCCTCAAGCTGGGCATTTACAGCGACGCCGGAACCAACACATGCGCCTGCTATGCCGGCAGTCTTGGCCACGAATATCAGGACGCCTACACCTATGCAATGTGGGGGATAGATTACCTTAAATACGACTGGTGCTTTACCCATAACATCAACCCGAAGGGTGCTTACGCCACAATGCGCAACGCCCTGCGGTGGGCCGGCCGCCCCATACTCTTCAGTATGTGCGAGTGGGGCTCCAACAAGCCCTGGGAGTGGGCTGCGGATGTGGGCCATTCTTGGCGTACTACCGGCGACATCGGCGTTTGCTTCCTGCCTCTTCCGCAGAAATACGACGAGCAGGGCAACCCCGTCTGGAAGAATTCCAGCGTCTTGGAAATCATCGACCTGAACGAGCCCCTGCGCAAATATGCCGGCCCGGACCATTGGAACGATCCCGACATGCTTGAGGTTGGAAACGGCATGACCGTAAGCGAAGACCGTGCTCACTTTACTATGTGGTGTATGATGGCCGCTCCGCTCATCCTTGGCAACGACCTTACCAACATGACCGATGAAACCTTGGCAATCATCACCAACCACGATGTCATAGCCATCGACCAGGATCCCCTTGGCATCCAGGGCCTTCGCCTAAAGAAGGAAGGCGACCTCCAGTACTGGTTCAAGCCCCTTGCCGATGGTGCCTGGGCCTTCTGCCTCCTTAACGGCGGCGAGCAGCCCCAGACCGTAACCCTTGACTGGTCCAAGCTGGATTTTACCGATGACCTCAGCGGCCTCAGCCCCAGCTTCGGCTCCGTCACCTACACGGTAAAAGACCTCTGGAACGCTTCCGTCAAACCCTTCAAGACCACCAAGCCCGTCACCGTCACCGTCGCTCCCCACGACGTCATCACCTACCGCCTCTCTCGATAATACAGGCAGTTAGGAAGAGGTGGGCTGTCCCCCTCTTCCTAACTGCTTGTATGTTGCTACAGGGGACATGCGCCATCAGGCGCAGGCCGAAACGTAGCAAGACTTGCTTTAGCAAGTTGAAGCAGTGGCGGCCAGGGGGTTTGGGGGAGCTTTGCGCCCCCAGTATAATAAAAAATAGGATATGGCCGGTGGGCTATATCCTATTTTCTTTACCTTTCGGGACTACAACATGTAGTGCAGAAGGGGAGAGGCTTACGCTGAGCGTGGTGCCGGCCTCGGAGGGGTCGCCGTCAAAGTGGATGGCGCCGGCTGAAGGACGGGTGATGGTCACTGATGAGCCGCGGAGATGAACTACGCGGCGGCTGCTGTTGGCCGTGCCTGCGAACAGACGGATGCCAAGGGCGGGGAACTGCCAGAAGTGGAAGGGCTTCACGGCTGTTACATCAAGCTTACCGTCGCGTACGGAAGCCTCCGGCGTAATCTTGGCGCGGTTGCCCCACTGGTTTGCATTTCCCACTGTTACGAACATGGCCGGGAACTCCTGCTCTACGCCGTCTACTGAGACCTTGTATGTGAGGGGTTTATAGTGCTTCCAGATGCTCCAGGACTTGGAAACATAGGTCTTTAATCCGCGTTTGCCGGCTTTGGCAAAGGCCAGGGCAACATCGGCGTCAAAACCTACTCCGGTAGTACAGAAGAACGGGCGGCCGTTTACGCGGCAAGCGTCCATCGGTACTTTTACGCCACCAAGGAGCTGCTCCAGGGCTTTGCTTGGAGTGCGGCTTATGCCAAGGTGCAGCGCCAGGCCGTCCCCGCTGCCGCACGGAATGATGCCAAGGGCTTTGTCTGTGCCCAGCAGGCCCTGTGCTACCTCACTGACCGTGCCATCTCCGCCTACTGCAACAACGACGTCAGCATCGGCATCATGGGCGATGGAAATTGCGTGTCCGGCATATTCTGTGGGGCAAAGCTTCCAATCTACGCCGGCCGTGGCCATGCGGGATTCGATCATAGCGATAATCTTCTTTTTGTTCTTGCCCCCGGAGATGGGATTTACGATAAATGCAATCTTCTTCATAGTCAGTTTGGTGAAAACGTACAAATATACTATTTTTGCCTTACATATCCACAATTATGCAGGCAGATAAGAACATAAATGGCGCATACATGTTCCCCACTTCCAAAAAAGAAGTGGAAGCCCTGGGCTGGGACTACATCGACGTCATAATGTTTACCGGCGACGCCTTCATCGACCATCCGTCATTTGGCACCGCCGTTATATCCCGATGGCTCCAGAAATACGGCTACCGGGTGGCTGTGATTCCGCAGCCCAACTGGCGTGACGACCTTAGAGACTTCCGCAAGCTGGGGGCTCCCAGGCTGTATTTTGGTGTAAATTCAGGAGCTATGGATTCCATGGTGAACCATTACACCGCCGCCAAACGCCTGCGCCATGACGACGCCTACACGCCAGAGGGCAAGGCCGGCGCCCGTCCGGACTACGCCGTGACCGTTTATACCAAGATTCTTAAGCAGCTTTATCCCGATGTTCCCGTAGTGATCGGCGGTATTGAAGCTTCGCTCCGAAGGCTTACACACTATGACTATTGGCAGGACAAGCTTATGCCGTCCATACTTGTCAGCAGCGGTGCCGATTACCTTTCTTATGGAATGGGGGAGCGCACTACCATAGAGCTTGCCAAGGGAATAGAAAACGGATGGAGCATCCATAAAATGAGGCAGATCCCGCAGATCGGCTTCTATTCAAAGGGCAAGGCTCCAGTTGGAGAAGGAATCCTCCATCTTCACTCCTTTGAAGAGTGCCAGGCCAGCAAAAAGGCCTTTGCAGAGAACTTCCACCAGATAGAGACCCATGCCAATATGTTGCACCCTGACACTATAATAGAGGCCGTCGGGGACGGATATGTGCAGATAAATCCTACTTGGCCGCCGGCAACCCAGGAAGAGATGGACTCATTCTGGGATGTGCCCTATACCAAGCTACCGCATCCGCGTTACAAGGGCAAGAGAATACCGGCCTACGATATGATAAAGTACTCCATAAACACCCACAGGGGCTGTTTCGGAGGCTGCAACTTCTGCACTATCGCGGCGCATCAGGGCAAGTTCATCCAGTCCAGGAGCGAGGAATCTATACTTAAAGAGGTCCGCGGGCTTACAAACCTTCCCGGCTTTGCCGGAAATATATCGGACCTGGGAGCACCTACCGCCAATATGTACGGTATGGGTGGCAAGGACAAGAAACTCTGCGCCATCTGCCGCCGCAAATCCTGCCTCTTCCCGGCTCCGTGCAAAAACCTGGACCGTGACCACACAAGGCTGCTTAACCTTTACCACAGGGTAGATTCAACCAAGGGAATAAAGCATTCCTACATCGGCAGCGGTATCAGGTATGACCTGTTCCTGTCAGAGGACGGCTACGTTGACAAATCATCCAAACCATATCTTAAAGAATTAATCCTTGACCATACTTCAGGGCGACTGAAGGTGGCCCCGGAGCATACAGAAGACAAGGTACTTTACTATCTGGCCAAGCCGTCGTTCAGGCTCTTCGAGCGCCTGCGCCGCGAGTTTGACGCCATTACGGCAAAAGCCGGAAGAAAGACCGGAATCGTTCCTTACTTTATATCTTCGCATCCGGGCTGTACCATGCACGACATGGAGATGCTTGCGAAGCATCCTGCATTAAGGGGACTATACATGGATCAGGTGCAGGACTTTACCCCTACGCCTATGACAACATCGTCGGTTATGTTCTACACCGGACTTGACCCGCGTACTCTCAAGAGCGTATTCGTAGAGCGTGACCCGGAGAAGAAGCGCCTGCAGAAATCCTACTTCTTTGAAAGGGCCGATTTCCGCCGGGAAACCAAAAAACATTAAAAAGTATATTGCAGGAACGGAAAATTGTCTTAATATTGCACCCGGAAATAAGAACACAAAACTTTAAACTAAGTATGTCACAAGTACAGAAGAAGAGGGCAGTTATCAGTTATGAGAACATGTCCAAGGAGTTGGCGGAGGCGTTTGCCCTCAAATACCCTAAGGGATTCAGCGATTATCTGCCGGATCTCATGAAATACGACAAACCGGACGGAACTTGCTTCTATGCCGTCACGGTAGAGATCCCGGACGCAATCTACCTGGTAAAAATCAAAATTAAGACAGATAATATAGACGATATAGAGCGCTGGCTTGACGGAGAAGATGAAGGCCAGGACGAGGGCGCAGGAGACGCATCAGACGATAACTCTTCAGAGCTCCCGGACGACAACATTGCCCAGTATTCCACCGGTGAAGACGAAGTATAAGTTTTTCAGTTTACAAGAAAAAACAAAGTTAATAATCCTTGCCTTTCTGGTAGGAATTTGCAGCGGTCTTGCCGCTGTGCTTTTACACACCCTTATCAGACTTATCAAAGAAGGCCTGTCGGCTGCAGTAATGCCTGTGTCGTCGGCCCTCTTTTATTTTGTTCTGCCGGGTATCGGTATGTTAATCAGTTTGTTACTGGTCCGATACCTGATTAAAGACAACATCGGCCACGGAGTGACCAAAGTGCTGGTGGCAGTTACCAAAAAGGAATGGAGCGTCAAGCCGCACAACATGTGGTCGTCGATGCTTACCAGTTCCATCACCATCGGCTTTGGTGGCTCAGTGGGAGCAGAGGCGCCGATAGTTTATACTGGTGCTGCAATCGGTTCCAACTTTGCCAGGTGGATGGGAATGTCTTACCGCAGCGCCACCATATTGCTGGGTTGCGGTGCCGCAGGTGCCGTGGCGGGTATCTTCAAGGCCCCGCTCGCCGGAGTGCTGTTTACCCTGGAAATTCTGCTCTTCAATATATCGATGAGCTCTATAATGCCTCTGCTGTTCAGTACGGTATCGGCAACGGTAGTGTCTTATGTACTTACGGGAATGGAGCGCCCCTTTGCTTGTGACCTTACTCCGTTCTCATTGGCAAATATGCCCTTCTATCTTGTTCTGGGCATATTCTGCGGACTTTGCTCCGTTTACTTCCTGCGCACTACTCTTAAGCTTGAAGACGTGCTTGGCCGCCTGCGCAATCCCTATGTGAAGTGGGCTATCTGCGCCGTATCGCTAGGCGTGCTCATACTGCTTTTCCCGCCTCTTTTTGGCGAGGGCTATGATTCCCTTATTCCGTTCCTTAACGGAGTTTCCCCTGAGCCGGAAGACGGAACTGTGCTTTCCGGTTTTGCTGGACTTCTTGCCAGCCCGTGGGGCGTGCCGCTTTTCTTCCTGCTTGTAATGTTGCTGAAGGTATTCTCAATGACCTTTACAAATGCAGGTGGCGGAGTCGGAGGAACCTTCGGTCCTACGCTTATCGTGGGTGGAATGGCTGGCTTCATACTGGCCAGGACGCTAAACCTGCTTCTGGCATCATCGGCCCTGACCCTTCCGGAACAGAATTTTGTACTTGTGGGTATGGCGGGCCTGATGGCCGGTGTTATGCAGGCGCCGATGACGGCCATCTTCCTTATCGCAGAGATTACGGGCGGCTACGACCTGCTGCTGCCGCTAATTCTGACGGCCACAGTATCCTTCGGAATCACCCGTATATTCGAGCATTATTCCATCTATTCAAAGCGTATTGCCGCCACTGGGGAATTGCTTACTCATGATAATGACCAGGCTGTGCTTACGCTCCTTAAGACAGAGGATCTTGTAGAGACTGACTTCCTTACCTTACCGATTGATGCTACCCTCGGAGATCTTGTAAACGCTATCTCTGAGTCTCATAGGAACATCTTCCCCATAGTGGACGGAAAGGGTCACTTCCAGGGCTATGTTTCACTTGAGAATGTGCGCTCTGACATGTTCAATACCGCCCTTTATGGCAAGAAGCATGTCTACAATTACCTGCAGTCTTCTCCGGAGCATGTACACGAGAACGAGCCGATGGATTCCGTAATGAAGAAGTTCGAGCTTACGGGCGCATGGAACCTCCCTGTCGTTAAGGAAGACAACACCTATGTGGGCTTTGTGTCAAAGTCCAAGATTTTCTCTTCATATCGTGAAGAACTCCGCGAGCTTTCCCGCGACTAGACTAATAACTCTCTGATTATGAAAGCTTTATATATCAATAATATAGCCGGTCGTCTGCAGATTCAGCCCTGGCAGGTAGAAAACTGCGTTGCGATGTTCCAGGAGGGGGATACCATCCCCTTTATCAGTCGTTACCGTAAAGAGAAGACTGGTGGCCTGGACGATGTTGAGGTTGCCGCCGTCAAGCATTACGCCGAGTCCTTTGATGAAATGGAAAAGCGTAAGACGGGCATTCTGGAGACTATCGAGTCCCAGGGTAAACTGACCGATGGCCTCCGCAAGGAGATAGAGGCTTGTACTGAGAGTTCTACCCTTGAAGACCTTTACCTGCCTTACAGGCCCAGGCGCCGTACACGTGCTACAGTTGCCAAGGAGGCAGGATTGGAGCCTTTGGCAGACAAACTTTGGAATTTTGAAAGCCGTGACCCCCGTCGCGAGGCCTCTGCTTTTACCAATGATACCGTTCCCGATGCCGATGCAGCCCTGCAGGGCGCACGCGATATTGTGGCCGAGCGCTTCAGTGAGACGGCGCCGCTTCGCGAGACTTTGCGCCGTATCTTCCGTACTTTGAATATATCCGGAAAGGCTACCAAGGCGGCTTCGGGCAGCCCTGATGCCGATAAGTATCGTGCCTGGATGGGCCACAGCGAGCCATTGAGGAATATTCCTTCCCATCGTCTGCTTGCCATGTTGCGTGCGCAGGAAGAGGGTTTCCTGAATATCGGCCTTAATACTGATGTGGAAAAGTGCTGCAATAAGTTGTATTATGATTTTTGCAAGGAGCGCCGATATCCTGCCCCTGCTGTTGCCGACCAGCTTAAAGAGGCCCTGGCCGATGCATTTGAAAGGCTGATGGAGCCTTCTATCAGCAATGAGATCATCAAGGAGGCTAAGGAGAAGGCGGACAAGGAGGCTATCCGTATATTTGGCGAGAATCTGCGTCAGTTGCTTCTGCAGCCGCCGGTTGGTCAGAAGAGGACTATGGCTATTGACCCGGGCTTCAGGAATGGTTGCAAGATTGCTTGTCTGGACGAGACCGGTCGCCTGCTTCACCATGAGATTATTTTCCCGCATCCGCCTCAGTCAGAGAAGGTTAAGGCGATGATGCGCCTTTCTGCCATGGTAGAGGAGTACGGTATACAGGCTATTGCTATCGGCAATGGTACTGCAAGCCGTGAGACGGAGAAGTTCGTTAAGATGAATCATCTTCCGGAGTCTTGCAAGGTGTATGTTGTGAGCGAGGATGGTGCTTCTATTTATTCTGCTTCTGAGGTTGCCAGGGAGGAGTTCCCTGATCAGGATGTTACCGTGCGCGGCGCCGTTTCCATCGGCCGTAGGCTTATGGATCCGCTTTCAGAGCTTGTGAAAATTGATCCTAAATCTCTGGGAGTAGGGCAGTACCAGTACGATGTAGACCAGACTGCGCTTAAGCAGGAGCTGGACGAGACTGTTGAGGCTTGTGTGAATAGGGTAGGAGTGAACCTGAATACGGCCAGTCCTTATTTGCTGCGTTATGTTTCTGGTCTTGGTCCTGCGCTTTCCAAGAGTATTGTTGAGTACCGTGATGCCAAGGGTGGTTTCTCTTCGCGTGAGGAATTGTTAAAGGTGCCTCGTCTTGGTGCCAAGGCATACGAGCAGTGTGCGGGCTTCTTGCGTATTCGTGGCGGTAAAAATCCTCTGGACAACTCTGCAGTGCATCCTGAGACTTATTCGATAGTGTACAAGATGGCTTCTGATCTTGGGGTTTCTACGGAAGAGCTGGTTGGTAATGAGAAGTTGTGTGCCAGTCTTAAGCCTGCGGATTATGTTACTGCGGACTTTGGTCTTCCTACCATTACGGATGTTATTAAGGAATTGGCTAAGCCGGGGCTTGATCCGCGTGGTGCGGCTGCCGACTTCTCTTTTAGCGAGGATATCCATTCTCTTGAGGATTTGCGTCCTGGAATGACTCTTCCTGGTATCGTTACCAATATTACGGCCTTTGGTGCTTTTGTCGATATTGGCGTGCATGAGCAGGGGCTTATCCATATTTCTAAATTCGGCAGGAGGATTGCTTCGCCGTCTGAGGTGGTGAAGTTGCATCAGCATATCACCGTGGAGGTTACGGATGTAGATTTGGATAGGAAGAGAATTTCTCTTAAATTCTGTAAGTAAAAGGCGCAAAATTCCTTTAAAAACGTTACATATTTTGACGTTTTTTGTTATTTTTGCATCCGATATGGGTAAATTCTTTCAATCGAAGTTTGTTATATATGCAATCTCCGTGATCTCCATAGTTTTGTGGGGATCGTCCTATCTGTGGTCCAATCAATTGGTTAAGCAGAATATTCCGGTAGAGTACATTGTATGTGTTCGTTCTTTGATTGCTGGAGTTAGCCTTTTCCTTTTTAATCGTCTGTTCAAGCAGTGTATCAGGATTAATAAAAAGGATCTTGGTAAGTTCATTGGTCTGGCGCTTTGTGAGCCTACGGTTTACTTCGTTCTTGAGACTTATGGTATAAAGCTCACTGATTCACCTACTTACAGCGCTTTGGTGGTGTCTACGTCACCTATTTTCTCCGGTATTGCGGGGATTATGCTCTTTAAGGAGAAGCTTACTAGAATCAATATTCTTGGTATTTTTATCTGCCTTATTGGTCTTGCTCTTGTGGTTACTCATGGGGACAAGTCCTGCGGGGAGTACTTCATTCTTGGTATTATCCTGTTGTTCCTTTCTGTTATTGTGGAGGTTGGATATGCTATTTTTACCAAGGAGTTGTCGGATGTTTACAAGCCGTCTGTGATTGTTATGTGGCAGTTCCTTATTGGGGGATTGTTCCTTGCTCCGCTGGCGGTGTTCCGTACTGTTCCGCATTTTGATGCTGAGCTTTATCTTTCTTGGAGTGTTCTTAAGCCGTTGCTTTGCTTGTCGCTTCTTTGCTCCAGCGTGGCTTTTACTATGTGGGCTGCTACTATCAAGAATCTTGGTGTTGCCAAGGCTAGTGTTTTCCTGGCAATGATTCCTGTGTTTACTGCTATTCTTGGCGTTATTACTGGCACTGAGTCGCTGATTATCATTCAGTGGATTGGTATCTGCATCGCCTTTGCTGGCCTTGTCCTTACCCAGTACGTCAAAAAGCAACCCCGCGTCTAGCTTTTCTTGTCGAGTCAGGAAGAGGGGGTACTAGACCTGCGAAAAAGAACGGGCCCAACCCGCTCGCTTGACCGTCCAACTCCTCCTTTTAGCCAGCCTACGGCTGTCTAACGTCGTCAGACAGCGTCCGTCATGCTCAGTCTCATCGTCTGCCTGTCTAATGCAAGCATTATTCAGGCATCCTCTGCAACTGCTCACCGCTCACTGCGCATGCCCATCACACATCCCGATTCTTTTTCTAAGGCCATAGCCCCCCTCTTCCTGACACCTGTCAAAGAAAAGCCCGGAGCAAACGCTCCGGGCTGAAAAGTGTAGAATACAAAGCTATATAATTTGTTACATGGACGTTATTTTATTCGCACAAAAAAGAATAAATACGAGGAAAAACGCTTTTAAAATCCGGTCTTAAAGATTTGTCATTACCATACTCTAAGCCAGCTTCTATGTACCCTTTTACAAATAGTTTTTGCTTTTTCGTTATACTCGATAACGAGCTAATAAACACGTCCTCCCCAATAATACTTATCATCTCTACCATCACACTACCATGGTCATATGCAACCGCATCTCTAAACTCCAAAAGCGCAAATCCTCTTATTGCATCCATATCTCCTTCGATAGCTTTGTTTAGCAAGTTTTCGTAATTAATACCATAATCAGTTGAGTACACAAGTAATAATTCAGGTATTTTAATTACACTTCTTACCCTGTTGTTGCAGGACGTAATAAAAAGCATCAAAACTGTTAAACAGATAAATGTTTTTCCGTAGAAAGACTTCATATTATTTCTGCGTTTTTTTATAAGGAGTCTTATCAACGCCTTTAACGACCATTGTTCCATATTTTGTTAACCGAGAAAAGGGATTTAACCATTGCCATCCTCTTTTTTCAGGGACAGTATACCTACTGGTAGTATTAAAAATG
The DNA here is from genome assembly GCA_947166905.1 of uncultured Prevotellaceae bacterium. Taxonomy (GTDB): domain Bacteria; phylum Bacteroidota; class Bacteroidia; order Bacteroidales; family UBA932; genus Cryptobacteroides. The sequence continues at coordinate 16,715 of CAMVFZ010000025.1, forward strand.
GTAGTAACTGCATCCCAACTGTGTTGTGCGTTTTCTTGATTTTTATCTACAGTAACACACCCCCAACTTAGTCCTCCTAAGTGAAATCTATATCCACTTCTTCCTGTATCGTCGTCTTTATCATTAAACGTATTACTGTCATGCTTATCTAACCTGAACCAACCCGAATGCCTTGTGTCAGCATCATTATCTACAATATCGTATGTTCCGTTTGGTATTTCTACTTGTCGACTATCTTTTCTATCACGTACTATGCTTCCATTATCTATCATTCCTCCCGAAAAAACATTGTCAAGAACTAAAACTTGATTATGAGTTAGTTTACCATCTCTACCTCTAATTCCGTTCATTTGATAATCGTTTGCGGAAACAAATTTAATAGGCAATCCTTTTTGATAATAATCAAGGTCAACTATATACACTTTATTTGTTTCTTTATCAAAAATAGTAACTACTTCTTCCCCTTCCGGATCCACCAGATTTACAGGGTTTCCCGCGCAGTAGACGTAGGGGCTAATGCCGTAGTATTTCTCGGCAAGAGGGTCTTGTGTGGTCCAACGGATTTTGTATGAGTCGTACCAGCGGGCACCGAAGTTGTACCAGTTAACGTTACCCTGGGAAACGAACTCCTTGCTGCTGAAGCTGAACGAGCTCCCGGAAGGTACAATTCCTTCA
>CAMVFZ010000026.1 GCA_947166905.1 uncultured Prevotellaceae bacterium
ATCTAAGGCCTCGTAACTAATGTTAAACCGTCCAACTTTTGGGGGTCACATCAATTTCGGGCCACCTTTTTTTATGACATACTCCCTTCCGACAAAAAAGAGGTTAACTAAAAAGTGCGTTAACCTCATTATTTTGTTCATGCAAAGAATAATGCTTAAATTCGCGGCCTACATTAATTTATTAAGTAATATGCGCATACTAAAACTTGTTCCAGCCGCAGTGGCACTTCTCTTGGCAATGCCAGCATTTGCCCAGGCCGGCTCGGACGCCATGCCCTTTGCCCGCATAGACCGCAATCCCGCTACCGCAGGTACGGCCTTCGCCGGAACAGCATCGGCATCCGACATCGCATGGAGCTCATTCAGCAACTCCGCAGTCATCCCATTTTACGATAAAACCTTTGACGTCGCAGCTTCCGTACAGCTTTGGGCCCCGGATGGTGCAAAAAGCACAAACATCGGCGCAGGCGCCGGATACAAGGTCAACGACCGTATCGGCTTCAGCCTCGGCTTTGTGTCCCAGGGCTTCGAGTCCTACGATATCATAAATGACGTAGGCGTCAAGACCGGATCGTTCACACCCAAGGCAATTGTCGTTAACGGTGGCTTCGGCGTCCGTTTCTCAGACGCAGTAAGCGCCGGTGCAAACCTTCGTTACCTTAGCCAGTCCGTAACCAGCGCTACTACGCTGGATGCATTCGCCGCAGACGTTCTGGTTTATTACAAACCCGTTCCTGAGGCCGGACTTACCGCAGGAATAGTATCCGTAGGCTCCAGCGTCAAATCCGTAGATGGCAAAACCTATGACCTTCCCGCATCGGCAAAACTGGCCGGAGACTACACCTTCAAGTCACAGGAAAACGCCATTAAACTTGTAGTAGACCTGGATTATTTCTTTGCAGGTAACTTTGCAGCAGCCGGCGGTTTGCAGTACAGCTACAACGACATTTTCTTCCTTCGTGGCGGTTATCACTACGGAAAGAAAGATGCCGTACTGCCGTCCTTTGCAACTGTTGGCGCAGGTTTCAAGTTCGCCGGCGTAAAGGTAGACGTAGCCTGGCTCACTGCCAACAAAGACCTTGGCAATTCCCTGACCATCGGCCTGGGTTATACTTTCTAACGGAGGAACGTGGATATGAAAAAGATATTTTACTCAATAGCAGTGGCCTTTGCCATTGTAGCCTGCAGCAAGCAGGAGCTTGAAGAAAATGAGGTCGTAGCCCCCCAGGAGCAGACAGAGACCAGAGCCGGAGCCTCAAGGTTCCAGGCCGGCCGCGTAGTGGTTAAGTTTGACGATACCATGCTCTCCCTCATAGAGGAAGACCTGAACGCCGGAAAAGTGGCCACCAAGTCCATGAACCTTAATGCAGCCATGGACCAGCTTGGCATCGTTTCCTACACCAGGGTTTTCCCGGATGCCGGAGAATACGAAGAGCGTACCCGCCGCGAAGGCCTTCACCGCTACTATCTTGTCACCTTCGACAAAGAGACCACCGTTACCAAGGCCATGGATGAATTCGAATCCATCCCCGGCGTAACCATGGTAGAAGGCGTCAGGAAAGTACGTCGCCGCGCCGTCGTTAACGACACCTACTACAGCAGGCAGTGGCACCTTGCCAATACCGGAGCCAGTGGCTTCAAGGCCGGAGCCGACATCAACGTAGAAGGCGTATGGCAGAACTACACCACAGGTAACCCCAACGTCATCGTATCCGTTGTAGATGGTGGAGTAGCCCTTACCCATCAGGATCTTGCAGACAATGCAGTTCCCGCAGGCGCAAACGGCAGCAAGAACTTTGTCAAGAACAACTACAACATAGAGATTGACAGTCATGGCACACACGTCGCCGGTACCATCGCTGCCATTACCAACAATGGTAAGGGCGTTGCCGGAATCGCCGGCGGTGACTATGCCAAAGGCGTGAAAGGCTGCAAGGTTATGTCTTGCCAGATCTTCAATGACGACGATTATGACGACAACAACGGCTCCGACGCCACTATCGTTGCCGCCATCAAGTGGGGTGCAGACCACGGCGCCCTAATATCCCAGAACAGCTGGGGCTATTATGCCGATACCAACGACGATGGCTATGTGTCCACCCAGGAGTATAACGCTCTTAAGAACACGGACACACCTACCGTATTGAAGGAGGCCATCGATTACTTTGTAAAGTATGCAGGTTGCGACAACAGCGGCATCCAGCTGCCTAACTCCATGATGAAAGGTGGCGTCGTATTCTTTGCCTCCGGTAATGAGAATATTGACATCGATCCTATCTGCCAGCAGTGTGACGTAATCGCCGTAGGCGCCTTTGGCCCTACCGGCAAAAAATCCTCTTATTCCAACTACGGAGACTGGGTGGATATCGCTGCCCCGGGCGGAGATTCAGACGTTAACTACAGTAGCAGCGCTACCATCTTCAGTCTTGCCCCCAATAACAAGTATGCTTATATGGAGGGTACCTCCATGGCCTGCCCCCACGTATCTGGAGTCGCAGCGCTCATCATTTCTTACTGCGGTGGCCAGGGCTTTACCAATACCGCCCTTAAGAACAAGCTGCTTAACGGAGCCCAGAAGGATTACTTCAGCGGAAACAAGAACATCGGTCCCAAGATTGACGCCCTTGCTTCCATTGCAACACCTTCAAGCAATCATGCTCCTGAGATCAGTGTAGACCCTTCTGCAACCACCAGTATCAAGTCATGGCAGACCGTTGACATCCTCCTGAATGTTACCGATGCCGATGGTGATGCATGCACCGTAACGGCAGCAAACGCCAACGGCGCAGAGTCCATTAAGGAGTCCGCCGGCAAGATATATCTTACCGTGGAAGCCCTCAAAGCCAAACCCGGAATTTACACTACAACACTAACTGCAACAGATACCTACGGAGAATCCTCCTCTGTAGGCTTTACTTATACCATATTGGAGAACCATGCCCCTGTGCTTAAGAAAGAGTTCTCCAACATGATTAGCAGCGCCATCGGCCAGATATACTCCTTTGATATAGACGAGTATTTCACCGACCCTGATGAAGAGACACTCACCAACTTCAAGTTCAATCTTTCAAGTGCCGATGTCGCCCATCTTAACGTAAGCAACAACACCCTGTATGTTACGATACTTAATTACGGTCTTACATCTATAGAGGTGACCGCAACCGATGCCAGGGGAGCTTCTACCAAAGCTACCTTCAGCCTGCTTGTAAGGGAAGGCGACGTTTCCGGTGTGGATGCATATCCCAACCCTGTAGTCAAGACTCTGTACGTGCGTACCGGTGCGGAAGAGGCAGATACAGCCGTTAAGCTTGTATCTTCCACCGGCTCTGTTGTGTACGATCAGGTAAGCAGGTTCAGCGCCTTCAACCCTCTCAAAATAGATATGACAGGGTGCGCTCCTGGCGTTTACAACCTCACTGTTACCCTGAACGGTACAAGCCAAACAAAAGCTATCGTTAAACGCTAATTAAAAAGGTCAGGCATCGCGCCTGACCTTTTTTGTTAAAGCTTATTCTGTTTTAGCTGCTCAATGTACCTGTCTATACGGTGCAGCTCTTTTGGAATGTCTATGCTCTGCGGGCAGTGCGACAGGCAGGAACCGCAGCCTATGCAGTGATCGGCCTGACGAAGCGTAGGAATGGCCTTGTTGTAGCTTAAAAGGTAATTCTTACGAAGCTCTTTGTAGTTTGCCTGCTCTGAGCTCTGCGCAACCGTACCCTCGTTCACCTGCTTGTTGTAATGGGCGAAGATTGCCGGAATGTCTATGCCGAAGGGGCAAGGCATGCAGTAGTTGCAGTGGGTACAGTTCACGGTAGGGTAGGTGGCCATGATACCTGCCATATCCTTAAGGAATTCAATCTCTTCCTCAGTAAGGGGTTTGAAGCCGGTAAAGGTCTTGAGGTTGTCTTCCAGATGCTCGCGGTAAGTCATACCGCTTAGTATGGTCAGAATGCGCGGATAGGAGCCAACAAAGCGGAAGGCCCAGCTGGCCACGCTCAAATCCGGCTCGCGCTTTTTCATATGATAGGTGATGTTCTCCGGAACATTGGCCAGGCGCCCGCCCAGAAGCGGTTCCATTACCACGATAGGGAGCTCACGCTTGTCAAGGCTGTCGTAAAGGTATTCTGCGTTTACGTTACGTACGCCATCGGCATGCTGCCAGTCCATATAGTTCATCTCTATCTGCACGAAGTCCCATTTGTATTTGTCGTGCAGGGCTATCATCTGGTCGTATTCCGCCTGGCTGCCATGGAAGGAGAAGCCAAGCTGGCGGATGCGTCCGGCCTCGCGCTCTTTAAGCACGAAGTCCATCATTCCGTTGTCCTCGTAGCGCTTCTTAAACGCCTCGTAGCCTCCGCGGCCGATGGAATGCATAAGGTAGTAGTCGAAGTAATCCGTCTGCATCTGCTCGAACGAGTCCAGATACATCTGTTTAGAGGCCTCGGCCGACCTGTCCCCAAAGTTGGACAGCTTGGTCGCAATATAATATGAATTCCTGGGATGGCGGGCCAGAGCGTCTCCGGTAGCCTTTTCGGACTGTCCGCGAAGATAGGCGGGAGAGGTGTCAAAGTAGTTGATGCCGGCCTCCAGGGCGCGGTCTACCAGCTCGTTTACACTCTCCTGGTCAACTATGTCCTTGCCGTTTTCGTCCTTTTTCATCTGCCAGCGCATACAGCCGTAGCCAAGCAGGGAAACCTTGTCTCCGTTGCCGGGGTTGGTGCGGTATTCCATCTGTCCCTCTATGCCGGCTTCAACCTTGGTGTCAGTCTTCTTGCCACCGCCACAAGCAGCGGCTCCTACAGCCAGCGCGCCTGCACCGGCCAGTTTAAGGAAGTCTCTTCTGTTTATGTCTTTCATGGCTGCTAGTCTTTAATATGAACACGTAAACCGTTGACGGTAATGGCACTGAACGGCCTTGAAGGGCAGAGGTTCTCGCAGGCACCGCAGCCTATGCACTTAGCCTCGTCTACAACGGGGATGTAAGGGCTGTTGTCGTCGGACTCGTCCTTGGGAACCATCAGTATGGCGCCAACAGGGCAGTGACGGGCGCAGTTTCCGCAGCTGATTCCGTCCTCTGCTACGCAAAGGCTCCTTTCAACGGAGGCGACACCAATATGGAACTGAGTCTTTTCTTCCGGGGTAAGCGGCAGTATTGCTCCCGCAGGGCAAACTTGCGAGCACTCTGTACACTCCGGACGGCAGTAACCTTTCTCGTAGCTCATTTCCGGCTGCATCAGACGGTCCAGGTCTGTGGACGGCCTTAGCACATTGTTGGGGCAGGCCGATACGCACAGCTGGCAGGCTACGCATTTTTTATAGAAATCCTTCACGCTCTCTGACCCGAAGGGCGTAAGCGGAACAGTCCTTTCAGGAATCTTTTTGTCTTCAATAGCAGCCAGGCCGCCGTCCAGTTTCTTGGTTTGCGCACCCACCGTAGCTGCCGTAGCTATCATTGCCGATGATGCCAGGAAAGCACGGCGTCCAGCGTCATTGCCAGCATCTTTTGCGTCCTCGGCGGCTTTTTTTACGTCCTTGCCGGCCCGACCGGCAATCTTATACTTCAGCGCCCCGAACTTGCAGCTGTCAATGCAGTCGAAGCAATCTACGCAGCGGCTGTAATCAATCTTATGCTCCGCAATGTTTATACAGGCTGCCTTGCACTTCTTTTCGCAGACATGGCAGCTCTTGCAGGCATCGGCATTGATAACCGGACGGAAGATGGCAAAGCGGCTGAAAAAGCCCAGAGTAGTGCCCACAGGGCAGATGGTATTGCACCAGGTGCGTCCGTTTTTCCAGGCCAGGACTGCGATTACCACGAAGGCAACTGCTGCCACTGCCGGAACCAGCCAGCCAACGAATTTTCCGCCGGCGCTGGCCACCATCTTGCCAAACAGGCCATAGGGGTCAAGAAGTACCACAAGGTAGTTGAGTCCGGCGATCAGCGTTGCCACAAAGACAACCCAAACAATGTAGCGGACCTTCTTCTCCTTGGAAGGGGAGTAGCGCATCTTGTTTTTCTTGCCAATACGGCCCAATCGGCCGATGATGTCCTGCAATATGCCCAGAGGGCAGATGACAGAGCAGTAAATGCGGCCGAACAGCAGGGTGACCACTACAAGAACTGCGATTACCACTACGTTCAGCGCCAGAACAGCCGGCAGGAACTGCCATTTGGCCAGAAAGCTTAGTTTGAGAGCTGCCCCTTCCCAAAGGTTAAGGAACAGCAACACCGCAGCGATAAATACTATCGCCGCCAGGCAAATCCGGAGTTTCCTTAGCATTGTTGTTATCCTAAAATTATCAGTACCATGGACGGATGGCTGAGCTCGAATGAAACCACATCCTCTACAGCACGGTTGAGCGTGGCCTTCCACCAATTGTCAAAGATAACGTTTTCTGTGGGATATTCAAGCCCGAACGACTTGATTTTTATTGTATTATCTGCTGCGATGATTGATACCTTGCGCCCTTTGCCAACCGCCAGACTGCAACTGTCCCAAATGGGGAAGATAGTGTCGTAGTCCGTTACCATGTCCAGTTCCTTGCCCTTTATCTGCGGGAAAAGACGGCCATATTCCATAAGAAGCGAGACATTGCCGATGGTGTGATCGGTCCTTTTCCCTGTGGCACCAACGATGTGGATGCCAGTTACGTCCGGCCAGCGCTCAAGGAGATATCGGACGGCCTTGGTCTGGTCGTTGTAATCCTGTTCCGTATAATGGACGATGATGTCTTTGAACTTCTTCTGCAGGCCCTTGGGCAGGGAATCCATGTCGCCTACGACGGCATCCGGCAGTCGCTCGCGGCCCCCGAAGATGGATGGCATCGCCTTAAGATAATTGCGAAGCGAGCCGTCGCAGCAGATTACTATATCTGCCGATGCTATCAGGTATCTGGGGTATTCTTTTTTAGGGAAGGACCCGTTACAGATTATTACAGCAGTCATTGGATGTGCCCTTTGTGGTCTTGTAATCCGATGCATCCCTGAATCCTGCCAGGAAGGCCTTTATATCCATGCGCTTCTTGCCGGCCAGCTGTACGTCCTTGAGCAGTATTGCTCCGCCGTCGGCCGTAGCTACGGCAAAGAACTTCTTGCCATCGGTCAGAATGGTACCGGGCTCCGGAGTGCCGGTGATACCGGCGGCGTCTGCCAGGGCGGCCACTGTGGTCTTTTCTGAGCCGAAGATCTTAAGCTGCAGCGGCTCGCCGCCTTCTTTGTAAACCTCTGTGAAAGCGGTAGGGTAGGGACTAAGGCCGCGGATAAGGTTGTAAACCTTGGCTACGGGTGCGTCCCAGTCTATATGACAGAGCTCGCGGGTAAGCTTGGGTGCGGGTTTAAGAACCTCTGAACCCTGGATGAAACTGCGCTGTACGCGGGTCTCTATATTCTTCTGGATTATACCTTCAACGGTCTGGACAACCAGGTCTGCGCCTATAGGCATAAGCTTGTCGTGAACATCGCCTGCGGTATCGGTCTCTTCAATCCTGCACTCCTGGCGAAGCATGATGCCGCCGGTGTCGATATCCTGGTCAATCATGAAGGTGGTTACACCGGTAATCCTTTCTCCGTTGATTACAGCCCAGTTGATAGGGGCTGCGCCGCGGTACTGAGGCAGCAGGGCTGCATGCAGATTGAAGGTGCCAAGGGGCGGCATTTTCCAGACGGCCTCAGGGAGCATTCTGAAGGCAACTACTACAAAGAGATCTGCCTTGAGTGCGGCCAGCTGCTCCAGGAAGTCGGGATCCTTGAGCTTGAGAGGCTGAAGCACGGGAATGCCTTTCTCTACAGCGAACTTCTTTACGGCGCTTTCAGTTACCTTAAGGCCGCGTCCGCTGGGCTTATCGGCCACGGTAACAACACCTACTACCTTGTATTTTGCATCCAAAAGGGCCTGGAGGGGAGCTACTGCGAACTCCGGCGTGCCCATGTAAACGATTCTTGTCTTTCTGAATATTCTCATAATCTTACTCTTGACACTGCGCCAGCTGGCGGCCAGATTGTCATTTTTGCCAAAGAGCTTGGCATCGTTGATGGCCTTCCAGGACAGTAGTATTCCAAGCGGCAGCAGTACTACCGTAGAAATAAAGGCTCCAGCCATCGCCGTCGCCGCTCCGTCCTTCGCCAGTTTGGTACCCGTAATATCCACTACCCAATACAGCACAAAGAAGAGCACTGCCACAATCGCAGCCGCGCCAAGTCCTGTTTTCTTAGTTACGAAGGACCCAAGGGGCGCTCCAATAAGGAAGAGTATCAGGCAGGCCAGGGCTCCGGCAAACTTTTTCAGGTATTCTACCTTGGTGTGGCGCAGGATTTTGTTGGTAAAGGCCATTTCATCATCGGCGCTCTGCAAGGAGGCTATCATTTCCCTGGCGGAGTTCTCTGCGTTGTCCAGGGCCATGCTCTCCCTTGAAAGGCTAGGCCAGGACATATCGTCGAAGTTGAAGTCGCTGTTAGCCTGGAAATGGCTTGCCGTATCCAGCTGTGAGATAAACTTAAGGTTGCGTTTATTCCAGAAGCTGCTGCGGATATTGACAACAGAAGAGTCGTGAACCCTTTGAAGGGAATCGCGGCCTACTGCAAGGCGGCTGATGTTCATGGCGCGCACCTGGTCAGAGAACTTCGCACCCTCAGATTTCTCAAAGGCGTAATTCTCCAGCGGGATAATCAGCGTCTGGACATCGAAGCTTATGCGCTGCAACTCCAGGGTGGTGTCCCTGTAGCGCAGGGTGTTGTTTTCCTGATAGTTGATACCGCTGAAGAGCTTGAAGGTAAGCATGTCCTTTTCGTCGGACATCTTCATTAAGGCGGAATCGGCCAGGGTCATGCTGATGTCGCCCTTGTTGGCGGAGTGGTCGTAAACCTGCACTCCGTACATCATTCCGGTTTTCTTGTTGCGGCTGTCAATTCGCAGGGTATAGCCTTCCAGGCCGTCGTAGAAGGTTCCGGTAGGGATTTTTATCTCTTCTTTTGTACGGCCGATGTCGTCGCGCAGCGTGTAAATATTGTTGTAAGCCATCGGCACAAGGTCGTTGGCTGCAAAGAAGGCGGCTACGCTGATGACGGCGGCTACAACGGCCAGCGGAGTCATCACCCTTTTAAGTGAGATGCCGGCCGATTTCATTGCTATGAGCTCATTGTTCTCAGACAACTGTCCCAGCGTCATTACCGATGCCAGCAGTGTAGCCAGAGGCATGGAGAGCGGCAGCAGCGTGGCGCCGCCCCAGGCCATGAACTCTATGATGACCCATATACTGAGGCCCTTGCCCACCAGCTCGTCTATGTACAGCCACAGGAACTGCATCATCAGTATGAAGAGTACGATGAAGAGCAGGGCGAAGAACGGTCCGATGAACGACTTCAGTATGAACAGGTCCAGTTTTTTCATTTATGCCCGTTATCCTTTGATAATGTTAACGAGTGCTTCAAGGGCATCATTCAGGCCTGCAAGATTCTTGCCGCCTGCGGTTGCAAGGCCAGGCTGGCCACCGCCGCCGCCTTGGATGAACTTGGCGGCCTCGCGAATGTCTTTGCCGGCGTTGCGGCCCTTTTCTACCAGATCCTTGGTGTACATTAGTACCAGCTGGGGCTTGTCGTCCCACTGGAAGGCTCCGGCAAGTGCTATGCCGGTCATATCTTTCTGGATTATGGTAGCTACGCCGCGTACCATGGCCGGATCGTATACGCCGTCAAATTTGATGAGGCGGATGTCACCAACCTGTTCTGCTTTCTGCAGGGCTTTCTCTGCCATAGCGGCAACCTTTTCTGCCATGAAGCCTTCAATCTCCTTCTTGAAGCCGGAGTTTTCTTCAATCATCTTATGGATGGCACCGGTAAGGTCCGGAGCGTTGTTGAAGAAGGCTTTTGCAGACTGGAGAGTATTCTGGACATTGCGTACAAGGTCTTCTGCGGCCTCGCCGGTTACTGCCTCTATACGACGTACTCCGGCTGCCACTGCACCCTCGGATACAATCTTGAAGAAGCCGATGTTTCCGGTTGCGCTGGCGTGGGTACCACCGCAAAGCTCTGCGCTGGGACCGAACTTGACTACTCTTACGCGGTCTCCGTATTTTTCACCGAAGAGTGCGAGCGCGCCCATTCCCTTGGCCTCTTCCATGGTTGCGTCACGCTTCTCCTGCAGAGGGAAGTTGCTGCGAACCAGCTGGTTAACCCTTCTTTCAACTTTTTCTATCTCTTCATCGGTCATTTTTGAGAAATGAGAGAAGTCAAAGCGCAGATAATCCGGGCATACGAAGGAGCCCTTCTGCTCTACGTGTGTGCCAAGAACCTCGCGAAGCGCCTGGTCCATAAGGTGGGTTGCGGTATGGTTGGCGGTAATCTTTGCGCGGCGCTCGGTGTCTACCTGAAGGGTGAAAGTGCCTGTGCAATCCTGAGGAATGCGGTCGGCGATATGGATTGTAAGGTTGTTCTCCTTAACGGTATTTACAATATTGATAACCTCTCCCGATGCCGATGTGGCTGTGCCGGTGTCACCAACCTGGCCGCCCATCTCTGCGTAGAAGGGGGTACGGTCGAAGACAAGCTGCAGAAGCTCTTTGTTCTTCTGCTTTACAGTACGGTGCTTAAGCAGGCGGCAGCCCTCTTCCTTAAGGGTGTCGTAACCGGTGAACTGCACCTCTGTGTCGGCTGCGCCGTCGAACTCGGTCCAGTCGCCGAACTCGTTGGCGGTGGCGTTGCGGGCGCGGTTCTTCTGCTTCTCCATTTCTGCTGCGAAGCCCTCAAGGTCTACCTTGAAGTTCTTCTCTGCGGCAATAAGCTCGGTAAGGTCGATAGGGAAGCCGTAGGTATCGTAAAGTGTGAAGGCGTCAGTGCCGGAGATGGTACCCTCGCTCTTGGACATAAGGTCGTCCAGCATGCGGATACCGCGGTCAAGAGTACGCAGGAAGGCGTTTTCTTCTTCGCGGATAACGCTCTCTATGAGTTTTTTCTGTGCTACAAGCTCAGGGTAGGCCTCGCCCATATCGGCGCAGAGCCTGTCGATGAGAAGGCAAAGGAAAGGCTTGTCAAAGCCAAGGAAGGTGTAGCCATAGCGGACAGCGCGGCGAAGTATCCTGCGGATAACATAGCCGGCCTTCACGTTGGAAGGCAGCTGGCCGTCGGCGATAGAGAAGGCGATAGCGCGGATGTGATCTGCGCAAACCCTCATTGCAACGTCAACCTTGTCGTTTTCTTTGCCGTACTTGTGGCCGGAGAGGTTTTCAAGCTCGCCGATGATTCCGGAGAATACGTCGGTCTCGTAGTTGCTTCTCTTGCCCTGGAGTACCATGCAAAGGCGCTCGAAGCCCATTCCGGTATCGATGTTCTTTGAGGGAAGTGACTCAAGGTGACCGTCGGCCTTGCGATTGTACTGCATGAACACAAGGTTCCAAATCTCGATGACATCGTCGTTGTCTGTGTTCACCAGGCTTGCACCGGGGATGGCGGCGCGGGCGGCTGCGTCACGAAGGTCGATGTGAATCTCGCTTGAAGGGCCGCAGGGGCCGGTGTCTCCCATCTCCCAGAAGTTGTCATGCTTGTTGCCAAGGATTACGTGGTCTGCAGGCATGTGCTTGAGCCAGGCCTTTCTGGCCTCCTCGTCAAGCTCTGTACCGTCTTCTTTGCTACCCTCGAATACAGTGGCGTAAAGAAGGTTCTTGTCAATCTTATAAACTTCTGTGAGCAGTTCCCATGCCCAGTCGATGGCCTCTTCCTTGAAGTACTCTCCGAAGCTCCAGTTTCCAAGCATTTCGAACATGGTGTGGTGCCTTCCGTCGTGTCCTACCGCCTCAAGGTCGTTGTGCTTACCGCTTACCCTAAGGCACTTCTGGGAGTCTGTCGCCCTTTTGAAAGGTGAGGCGCTGTTGCCCAGGAAGTAGTCCTTGAACTGGTTCATTCCAGCATTGGTGAACATAAGGGTAGGGTCGTTCTTTATTACCATCGGTGCGGACGGCACGACGGTATGTCCCTTTGAAGCAAAGAAGTCGATAAACTTCCGGCGAATCTCATTCGATGTCATATATAGTCAACTATTTTCTTTCTTAATTTGCGCAGTAAAACAGGATTTCACTGCTGCAAAAATTCGTTGCTTTAAAAACTATGTTTTTAGCGTTTGTATTAACAATCCTGCAAATATACGCATTTTTCTTGAATCCCGCGCTTTTACCCGATTGCGGTTCCGGATGCAGTGTAGCCCCCTGGGGGACTCGACAACGCTGACGCTCGTCTCGGCCCCTCCCACAACTGCAACGCTTACGCTTGCATTTGCGGGCCCCTCCCCCTATACTTGTGACATGAACCCCAAAAGTTG
>CAMVFZ010000027.1 GCA_947166905.1 uncultured Prevotellaceae bacterium
GCCGCTACGGCAGATAAACTGACAATACTTCTCATATCAAAATGAAATTTCCTGCAAAAATAGTAATTTTAGCGCAGAAGTGAAAGAGTTTCAACTATCTGTGGCAGCAGCATCGACTTTATATACTCCTCTTCCATGAAGTGGGTGCCGTCATACATTTTATATGTCTGGCCAAACATTTTCTCATACATGCCGATGTTTACCACTCCCCACTTAAGATAGTGGTCGTGTTTACCAAAGAATGCGAAGGTGCTTCCGCCATGCAGAATCAGGGCCTCACGGCCATGGGCGGCATATTTTTTCAGGATGCGATGGGCAAAGTGAAGCTTCTGCCGGTCCCCTTCCCTGGGACGGTATATCCTGTCCAGAATCGGCGTCACTCCCGGGATCAGGGACAGGGCCGAGTACAGCTTCATCCGCGACGGGGCCCCAAGGGCCGGGGATACAAGTATCCTAGGAACGTCCGGAGTACGCAAGGCGTGAAGGGAACCCAGGGACTCGCCCATGACCACATCGGGCCGGAAATCTTTAAACCAGGCTTCTATCTGCGCATGTGCCACTTCCGGGTCAAAGTCATAGGTGCGAACCTCCAGGATTACGCCTTCTGGCAGCATCGACTTTAATATGGATGGGATACGGCTGTCCGAGCCTCCTCCCATACCGTGCAAATATGCTATTTTATATTGTTTCGCTTCGTTCATGTTTGTAAATATCACAATATTTTCTTAGATTCGCAATTCAGAAACAACTTAAAAACCTATAATAATGAAGAAAACAATCTTCGCAGCTGCAATCGCTGCTCTTGTACTTCCCTTCGGCGCTTCTGCACAGCCCAAGGCCAATGCAGACCCCGGTCTTACCTTTACCGTGGTTAAAGAGAATCCTATCACTTCAATCAAGGACCAGAACCGTTCCGGCACCTGCTGGTGCTTCTCAGCTATGGCCTTCCTTGAGTCAGAGGCTATCCGTATCAACAACCTTAAGAAAGAGGATTATCCCGATTTCTCTGAGATGTTCGTTGTTAGCAAGTCATACCAGGAAAGAGCAGAGGAATTTGTCCGCATGGACGGTCACCTTGGATTTGGTGCCGGCAGCTGGAGCGAGGATGCTGTTCATCATATCATGAAGAATTCCGGCCTTGTTCCCCAGGAGGTTATGCCCGGCCTTAACTATGGTACTGAGCTTCCTGTTCACGGAGAGGTTGACGCAACTGCAAAGGCATATGTTGATGCTATCGTAAAGAAACCCAACAGAACCCTCTCTACTGCATGGCAGAAGGGCTTCAAGGGTATCATGGACGCATACTTTGGCGAGTGCCCTGAAGAGTTCGAGTACAAGGGAAAGAAGTATACACCTGCTTCATACCGCGACTCTTTCAAGCTTAACGCAGATGACTACGTTACCCTTACTTCTTTCACCCATCATCCGTTCTACACCACCTTCGCAGTAGAGGTTTGCGACAACTGGCGCAGGGATGTTTCCTACAATGTTCCTATCGACGAGCTCATGGAGGCCCTCTACTATGCCCTTGAAAACGGTTATACAACCTGCTGGGGTGGTGATGTAAGCGAGGCTGGCTTTACCCGCAACGGTACCGCCATCCTTATCGACCCTAAGGCTTCTACCGCTGGTTCAGACAAGGAGCGCTGGGTAGGTAAGGCAGATGATAAGCCGGAGAAGGCTGAGGCTAAGCCCGCAGAGGCTCCCAAGGAGCTTGTTGCAGACCAGGCATTCCGCCAGAAGGGCTTCGACGAGAAGACTACTACCGACGACCATGGCATGCAGGCTTATGGTATTGCAAAGGATCAGTTCGGCAACAAGTATATCATGATTAAGAACTCATGGGGCGAGAGCGGCAAGTACAAGGGTCTCTGGTATATGTCAGACGCTTTCTGCCGTGGCAAGGTTCTTGGCATTATGCTTCACAAGGACGCCCTTCCCAAGGCTCTTAAGGCTAAGCTTGGCATTAAATAATGAGTATTACCAAGTATATTCCTGATACAATCACCTCAATGAACCTCCTTTGCGGGGCGCTTGGGGTGATTTTCACGTTGAACGGAAGGCCGGATACCGGCTTTCTGTTCATGCTTGGCGCCGCTGTAGCCGACTTCTTTGAC
The DNA here is from genome assembly GCA_947166905.1 of uncultured Prevotellaceae bacterium. Lineage (GTDB taxonomy): Bacteria > Bacteroidota > Bacteroidia > Bacteroidales > UBA932 > Cryptobacteroides. The sequence continues at coordinate 2,118 of CAMVFZ010000027.1, forward strand.
GGTTTTGCGGCACGCCTGCTTCATGCTTATTCAGATCTTGGAAAGCAGCTTGATTCGCTGTCAGACCTGGTCAGCTTCGGTGTCCTTCCGGCCATAATGCTTCATGCTCTGATGCGTGACAATTGTGGGCTTGATGGTCCGTCCTGGATCGCCTTCCTTCCGCTTATCTATGCGGTTGGAACTGCCTTCCGCCTGGCCAAGTTCAACATCGACGAGCGTCAGCACATGTCTTTCATCGGACTTCCCTGCCCTGCAGCCGCGATGATTTGCGGTTCTTTCGCTTATCTTGCTACGGTATGTCCCGATGGTATCGCTGGCCAGCTTGCCGGCCTTTGCTGGTTTGCTCCGGTTCTTGCAGCTGTGCTTGCCTTCCTGATGGTTTGTGAAGTTCCTATGTTTGCTATGAAGTTCGGAGGCGGTCATGCGGCCGATGCTGCCGCTACGCTTGAATCTGTTAAGCGTATAGCGTTCTTCAGCATTACTGCTATTGCAATTGTAGTTGCTGTTGTGATGGGGCTTAATTGGGCATCGGTTCCTTTGATAGCCTTCACCTCTTACATTCTGATTAATCTGATCTTCTCAGCAGTAAAGAAATAAGAAAGGGTATCCGCTTCCGCTATCTTCAATTATTTCCCAAATTGAGCCATGATGGCGTTAAAGCGCTTGGCAATTTTGTCGTTACAGAGATTGCCGATGGAACCGGCGTGGGTATGACCAAGGTCAGAAACCTTGCTGGGAACAGTGAATGAGAACTTGCCGGCGGCAACTTCCTGGCCCACCTGTTTGTAAGCATCACGGAAGGGAACGCCCTCTGCAGCAAGCTGATTAACCTTCTCTACGCTAAGCGAAGGAACGTACTTGGGATCCCCGTAAATAGACTCGTTCACCTTGGTATTTGCCACAGCAAAAGAAACAATCTCAAGAATATCGTCCATGCGCTGGAACATAGGTAGATACTCCTCCTTAAGAAGCTGAGTATCACGGAAATAACCAGAAGGAAGATTACCCATTACAGAGCCAATCACATTCTGCGCAGAAGCAACGCGGTTGCACCCGGCACGAACAAGCTCAAACACATCAGGATTCTTCTTATGAGGCATAATGCTGGAACCTGTGGTCAGTTCTGCAGGAAGGGAAATAAAGCCAAAGTTAGCGCTCATGAACATGCAGCAATCGGCCGCAAAACGGCCAATCGTCGTAGCAAGGCTGGCATAGGCAAAGGCAACAGTCCTCTCAAATTTACCACGACCCAGAAGAGCATAAGCGGCATTGTAGTCAAGATCGGCAAAACCAAGAAGGGCCGTTGTCTCTTCGCGGTTCACCGGAATGGAAGAGCCATAACCGGCGGCGGCGCCAAGAGGGTTGCGGTTCGCCATTTCGTAGGCAGTATGAAGCAAAGCCAGGTCATCGGCCAGAGACTCTGCATAAGCGCCGTACCAAAGGCCAAAACTTGACGGCATAGCTACCTGAAGATGAGTATAACCGGGTAGAAGCACCTCTTTCCACTTCTCAGAAGCCTCCTGAAGCTCTTTGAACAAGGCATCCACAAGGCCTGCAGTCTTAAGGATAGCCGCACGGCTGAAGAGTTTAAGGTCCACCATAACCTGATCGTTGCGGGAACGGCCAATGTGCACCTTCTTGCCAAGATCTCCAAGAGTACGGGTAAGCATAAGTTCTACCTGGGAATGGATATCCTCTATGGTAGGCTCGATGGTAAGCTTGCCCTCTACTGCCAGCTTATGGAGCTTTTCCAACTCCGGTTTGATGGCAGCCAGCTCTTCCTTTTTGATATATCCGATATCGGCCAGCATGGTAACATGGGCGATGGTCCCCTGGATATCGTACGGTGCCAGCAGAAGGTCCAGTTCCCTGTCCTTGCCAACAGTGAATTTCTCTATCTTGGAGTCCAGCTCCCAACCTTTGTCCCACAGTTTACTCATGGCATCAACAATTTGATATATAACTCTTTAGCTTGCTCCAACTCCGATATCATTATATACTCGTTAGGAGTATGGGAGCGTTTGGTATCGCCGGGGCCTATCTTAAGGGCCGGGAAGGGGCATACGGCGCTATTGCTCAGCGTAGCGGAGCCAAATACCGGCAGGCCCAGGGCCTTGCCCTTCTGCACCAGCGGATGATCTTCCGATATTGAAGAAGACCCCAGGCGGGTAGAGCGGGCTGCAACGTCGCAATTAACAGAAGCCTTGATCTGCTCCAGCAATTCCTCGTTCGAGTAGCATTCGTTGCTGCGTACATCCACCACGAAGGTACATTTATCCGGAATAACATTATGCGCAGTTCCGGCGTTAATCTGCGTCACATTCATTCCCACCTGGCCCAACAAAGGAGAAACCTTGGGGAACTTATAAGTCTTGAACCAGGAAATGTCTTCCATGGCCTTATAAATGGCGTTTACGCCGTTGCCGTGAGCGGCATGGCCACTTACACCACTGGCAGTGCAATCAAGCACCATAAGGCCGCGTTCCGCTATTCCCATGGCCATTCCGGTAGGCTCACCTATCACAGCGCAGTCTACGTGTCCGATTTCAGGGAAAACGGTCTCCAGTCCTCCCCTGCCGGAAACCTCTTCCTCTGCAGTGGCAGAGAAGATCAAACGGAAGGGTAAATTCTTAGCAGACAGCTCCTTATAGGCATAGAGCAGGGCTACCAGAGAGGCCCCGTCGTCATTGGAACCCAGGCCATAAAGACGGTCACCATCGGCCGTGGCCTTAAAAGGGTCGTAAGTCCATCCGGAACAGGGGCGAACGGTATCAATGTGGGCATTGAGAAGCACGGTGTAAGGTCCGCTTCCACAACTGCACCACAGGTTATTGCCGACGCGTTTTGGCTCCAGGCCCATAGACGCCATTGCCGCCTGAAGATAATCGGCGGCAGCGGCTTCTTCCCTTGAAATGGAGGGAATCTCTATAAGGGCCTTGAGTAGTTCCAGCATTATAGTTTCTCCTCTGGATGAACAGAATAGTATACTCTCAGAGGGGTTGACAGCAAATTGATAAAGCCTTTGGCATCCTCTGCCGTCCAGCCCTTGCTACCCTCTCCGTATTCTCCGAAATTATTATGTACCAAGTCGTTGGCACTTTCTACACCAAGCATCTCAAAGCCTTTGGGATACAGGCGGATGTTAACCGTACCTGTCACCTGACGCTGTGAAGAAGTAAGCATAGCCTCCATGTCGCGCATTACCGGATCAAGATACTGGCTCTCGTGAAGGAACATTCCATACCACTCGCCTATCTGGGCCTTCCAGTACTGCTGCCACTTGGACAGTGTGTACTTCTCAAGATGCTTGTGGGCAGCGATTATAAGCATTGCAGCCGCAGCCTCAAAGCCTACACGGCCCTTTATGCCGATGATAGTATCGCCCACATGAATATCCCTGCCGATACCGTAAGGCGCAGCCATGGCCTCTACAGCCTTGATTGCAGCCACCTTATCCTCATACTTGACGCCATCCACGGTAGCAATTTCTCCGTTTTTAAAGCCGATGGTAACCTTCTTCTCCTGGATACCGGGCTCTACATGATGGAGGTAGGCATCCTCCGGAAGGCCCTGGTCGCTGGTATTGAGTTCTCCACCGCAGATGGATGTACCCCAGATACCAACGTTGTATGAGTACTTCATCTTGGCGAAATCGGCCTCCAGGCCATTGGCCTTGAGGTAATTGATTTCCTGGTTACGGCTGAGCGAAAGGTCACGTGTAAGCGTGATGATATCGGCTCCGGGGGCAAGGACCTTGAAGGTCATATCAAAGCGTACCTGGTCATTTCCGGCGCCGGTAGAGCCATGGGCAATGGCCGCTGCACCAAGCTCTGAGGCGTAGCGAGCAATGGCTACAGCCTGGAAAAGGCGCTCGGAGGACACAGAGATAGGATAGGTTCCGCCACGGAGCACATTACCGAAGACCATGTATTTCAGGCTCTTGGCATAGTACTCTGCGCTTACGTCGATGGTCTTGTAAGACTCTGCTCCAAGCTGCATCGCGCGGACTTCGTTGGCGGCCAGCTGCTCCGGGGTGAAGCCACCTGTGTCGGCGCAGACAGCATATACCTTGCAGCCAATCTCCTTTGAAAGGAATTGAACTGCGAAGGAAGTGTCAAGACCACCGCTGAACGCTACGACTACCTTTTTGCCTGCGTATTTGCGCCAGGGCTCGCAAGGATCGTAGATCATGGCCGTACAAAGGCAGCATTTGCCGTTATTTGCCTTAAGAGTGCCACAGTTGGGACAACCCTCACATCCCTTCCAGAATGCAGGATTAGAGGGCAATTTGGCATAAGAAACAGGTTTGTATCCCAAGCCGGTGTTTATCTTAAGAACGGCTTCGCTGGTTGTAAGGCCAAAAATGGGGGCCTGAGGATATTTTTCACGAGTAAGTTCAAAGAGTTTGGCCTTGATCTGGGCGGCCAGGCCAGCGCCACGGTACTCTTTAAGAACAATGAGTCCGGAATGGGATACCATCCCGTCCCAGAGTTCCATGTATCCGAAGCCTGCAAGTTTCCCGTCTACAAGAGCGATTACGGCCTTGCCTTCCTCTATCTTCTTCTCTATAAGGGCTTTTTCTCTCTTAGCAAAACCAGCGGAATGATCTTCTTCCGCTACCTTGTCATAGGCCTCTATTATTGAAGGCACAAGAGAGAGATGCTCGCTCCCGGCCTTTAGAATGTCTGTCTTGTTCATGCTTTATTTTTTTACGTAAACGGGAACTTTTACTTCCGTCATATTGGAATATACGGCTTTGAAATGAGGGCCGAAGCGCTCGAATGCAGCCCTGTCAAGGGCTTCCCTATCGTCGGGATGAGCGATATTGATAAGCAGCTGTGCCCTTTCCTGCAGTGATTTGCCGTAAAGGTTGGCTGCACCGTATTCTGTTACTATCCACTGGGCGTCGGCCCTGGGGGTTACTACGCCTGCACCGGGAGTAAGGATGGGCACGAGCTTGCTCTTGCCGTTCTTGGTCCTTGAGGGCATGGCGATGATGGATTTTCCACCGGGAGAACGTCTTGCGCCTTTTACAAAGTCAAGCTGGCCGCCGGTACCGGAATAAATCCTTGTGCCGATGGAGTCTGCGCAAATCTGACCGGTAAGGTCAATCTCTGTTGCAAAGTTGATTGAGACCACGTTGGGATTGCGTGCGATGATCCAGGGATCGTTTGTATAGCTGATATCGCGCATCTGCACGTCCTTGTTATGGTCGATGAAGTCGTAGAGTCTCTTGCCGCCAAGCAGGAAGGATGCGACGATTTTACCGCGGTCTATGGCCTTGAGACTGCCGTTGATGACGCCTTTTTCTACCAAATCAACTACACCCTCAGAGAAGAGCTCGCTGTGAATGCCGATGTTCTTGTGGTTGCCCAGGTGTCTTGTAATTGCGGTAGGCAGCGATCCGATACCCATCTGCAGGCATGCGCCGTCCTGAATGAGTTCTGCGCAGTTACGGCCTATTGCCATATCCAATGCCGATGGTTCCGGGAATTCTACTGTGGGCAGAGCCCTTTCGTCGCGGACGAAGATATCTATATCGTCTACTGTGATAAGATCTCCGTAAGCGAAGGGTACGCAAGGGTTTACGACTGCGATTACAGTCTTTGCGCATTCGATTGCAGCTTTGGTGCAGTCTACAGAGGTACCGAGTGAAACATGGCCGCTTGCATTGGGCTCTGATACCTGAATGAGGGCTACATCGCAAGGAAGGGCGCCGCTACGGTACATTTCAGGGGTTTCTTCAAGGTGTACGGGAATGTAGTCTGCGTAGCCTGCGTTAACGCTTGAGCGTACGTTTGCGCCTACAAAGAAGCCCTGGTCAAAGAAGATTCCTTCGTAGTCGCGGCTTCCGTAAGGGGCTGCGCCTTCTGTGTGTATGTGATGGAAATGAAGATCGTGGAACTGGCCGGCGTCGGCTGCCCTTACAAGTGCTTCTACGAGTATTGCAGGGACGTTTGCTACGCCGCCAAGGTGTATGTGCTGATGTGACCGTATTACGCTTACGGCTTCATCTGCGCTGACGTATGTGATCTTCTTACTCATTTCGCCAGCAAATATACATACTTTTTGCAATAATATGCAAATATTTTAATATTTTTCTTTATTTTTATAATAATATTCATTATTCTGCATATTTTCATCCTCCTTTTTGCATAATTTTCTATGTGATTAAAGGTATTATGCCTCCGATCCGGTTGAAATGACATCGGAAACGTCGCAGGTGCATTGCCAGAACGTCGCAGGTGTGACAAAAATAGCTAACCTGCGACGCTAGACGCTCTGTGTGACCGAAAACCGTCGCAGATCGGGCAAAAATATCACACCTGCGACACAACTGGAATTAGATGCCCGATCAGGTCGGGCATGACGGTGAACGAGATGTTATGTTTGACGGGGAACAAGCGTTATTTGAGTATCAATGAGTTAGCCACTTTGCTTGTCGCACATTTGCTACAAGCAAATCTCGTAAGTAGCTGATAATCAGAATAAGTGGTCAGGGGGAGGGGGTCTAGACCTCCCTCTCCCTA
>CAMVFZ010000028.1 GCA_947166905.1 uncultured Prevotellaceae bacterium
TTTTTGATATTAGCTATTATGAAAAAACAAAAAAGTCAGAGGATATGTTTATACCGCAACAGAAACAAGTTGTCAATTTATAGTTAACGTTTTCAGCTCGGAGCGTTTGCTCCGGGCTTTTCTTTGACAGGTGTCAGGAAGAGGGGGGACTAGACCTGCGAAAAAGAATCGGGATGTGTGATGGGCATGCGCAGTGAGCGGTGAGCAGTTGCAGAGGATGCCTGAATAATGCTTGCATTAGACAGGCAGACGATGAGACTGAGCATGACGGACGCTGTCTGACGACGTTAGACAGCCGTAGGCTGGCTAAAAGGAGGAGTTGGACGGTCAAGCGAGCGGGTTGGGCCCGTTCTTTTTCGCAGGTCTAGTCCCCCCTCTTCCTGACTTCGTCACTACAACAAAAATAACCCGGTGGGAGCCGGGTTATTTGAGGGGTTGAATTGTGCGGAAGCGGAGTTTGATGACGCCCCAGAAGGCTTCTCCAAAGATTCCGCTGGACATTTTGGAAGTGCCTTCCTTGCGGTTGACAAAGATGATAGGGACTTCTGCAATCTTGAAGCCCAGCCGGTATGCCGTATACTTCATCTCTATCTGGAAGCCATAACCATGCATGCGAACATCATCAAGATTGATGGCGCGCAGCACCCTTGCACTATAGCACTTGAAACCTGCCGTACAATCGTAAACCTTCATTCCAAGAACCTTGCGAACATACACCGAGGCATAGTAAGACATGATAATACGGCCGATAGGCCAATTGACCACGCTAACGCCATCGCAATAGCGGCTGCCAATGGCAAGGTCCGCGCCACCCACGGCGCAAGCCTCATAAAGCCTCTGAAGATCGTCCGGATTGTGGGAGAAATCCGCATCCATCTCAAAAACATAGTCGTAACCATGGTCCAGAGCCCAGCGGAAACCTGTCAGATAGGCTGTACCCAGCCCCTGCTTGCCAGCCCTCTCAAGAAGGAAGAGCCTGTCGCTGAATTCGGTCATTAAGCCTTTAACTATCGCGGCGGTACCGTCCGGCGAACCGTCGTCTATAACCAGGATGTGATATCCTCCCTCGAGGGAGAACACCTTGCGGATAATCCGCTCGATGTTCTCTTTCTCGTTATAGGTAGGAATGATGATTACTTTTTTATCCATTATTTCTTTTCAATTTCCTTGAGCATTTCTTTTACAGCTGCCTCAAGCTGCTTGTCTTCACCTGCGAGCTCCGATGCGGGATCGTTGTATACCAGGATGTCAGGCTCGATCTGGAAGTTTTCCAGGTAGCGGCCTTCCTTGAGACCAAGTGAACCAACCTGAGGAATACCAAATACTATGCTGGCGTTAACCTGACGCTCCCACCATACGGCTGTCATGGTGCCGGGAACAGGTGCTCCAATAATCTTGCCAATTCCAAGTGCACGGTAAGTGTAAGGGAAGCCGCAAGCATCGGAATAGTTGTCTTCGCAAACCAGAACACATGAAGGTTTGGTCCACTTGTTATAAGGCTCGGTGCCGATGTACTGGCCTCTGGGGGTGAATTTCAGGTAGGCCTTGCCACCCAGGAAGGTTGCCAGATCGTCGTGAAGCCATCCGCCTCCATTGTGACGGGTATCTACAATCAGGGCATCGCAATTGCGGTATTTGCCAAGAGCGTTGGAATAAACCTCCCTGAAGCTAGGGGAGTCCATACCCTCTACATGTACATAGCCGATGCGGCCACCTGAAAGCTTCTCTACGATTTCTTCTCTCTGACGAACCCATCTGCGGTAAAGCATGTCGCCCTCGCTTGTGGAAGGCTTAACAACGATAGTTGTCTCTTTGCCGCCCTTGCTAACGGTTACAGCAGTCTTCTTTCCAGCCTTGTTGGCAAGGAGGGGATACCAGTTCTGACCTGCTGCAATTCTCTGTCCGTCGATGGCAACTACAAGGTCTCCAGCCTTGAGCTCAGGATCTGCCACTGCAAGTACGCCATCGGGCAGAAGCTCTGCTATCTTCAGGCCTTCGCCAGTATAGTCAAGGTCGTAGATGGCTCCAAGTTTGCCAAGGGATTCGCCGCCGGTAGCATAGTAGCGTGCGCCGGTATGCGATCCGTTGAGCTCTCCAAGCATCTCTGACAACATGTCCTGGAAGTCATAGTAGTTGTTGATGGAAGGAAGGAACTTGGCGTAGTTCTGGCCGTAGTATTCCCAGTCGATTCCGTGAATATCAGGATCGTAGAACTTCTCTTTAACCTGCTTCCAGATATGGTGGAACATGTAAGTCCTTTCTGCGCTGGGCTTGAACTCGAACTCACCTGAGAGGGGAATCTTCTTAAGCTTGCCGTCAGGAACGGAAATCTTGCTGATGCCTGCGCTAGACATTACGTAAAGCGACTTTTCGTCCTTGGAAGGAACGATGCGGCCGCTAACGCCACGCTGCAGTACCTTGGTCTCGCCCTCAAGACGGTCGTAAACGCAAAGGCCATAGCCGCTTTCAAGGGGAGTGGTATAGTACAACTTGGTGCCGTCCTTGGTAAGGTAGTGGTCTCCATAGTGGTTGGAGCTTCTGGTAAGGCGGATAATCCTGTTGTCACGGCCGTCAAGGGTGAGCTTGAGTTTCTCTACCTTTTCTTCCTTATCCTTATCGTCCTTGCCGGACTTCTTTGCATCTTTCTTATTCTTGCTGTCTTTTTTGTCGTCCTTGGCGGCGTCGTCCTTCTCCTTCTTCTCGTCCTCCTTCAACGCTTTCTCAAGATCCCTGTCCTCTTTGTCGCGGAGGAATTCGGCCTTGGTCTTGGGATCAAGGAACATTACGTAAATATCGTCCTCTGAGCCCCAGCTGCCATGGCTGCGATAGCCGTTCTTGTCACTTTCCCAAGTGATGGCCTTGCCGCCCATAGCCCATTTGAAGTTGGAATCGGAATATCCGCTTCTGGTAAGGTTGGTCAGTTCTCCGGTGTTGATGTCGATAAGGGCGATGTCAACGTTATTCCATCCGCCGATGCCCATATAATCGGTAAGCAGATACTGGCTGTCCGGGCTCCACTCGAAGTCAAGATCTCCGTCCTGATATGAGTAGTTGACGTCCTTGAGCAGGCTCTTAACCTCTCCACCAGCCGTGGGCTTGATTACAAGCTCTGTACGGTTGCGAAGGTATGCAACCCATTTGCCGTCGGGGGAAACCTTGGGCTGGAAAGATGTCTCACCTGGGTTGGAGAAGAGCTCTTCCTTGAAGTCAAGGGCATAGGTGAAGCCTTTGTCCTTCTTGTCTGTAAGCACGCTGCGCCAAACGCCCCAGCAACCATCCCTTTCTGCGGAATAGTAAAGGCTGCGGCCGTCCTTGCCAAAGGAAACGTTGCGCTCCTGCTCGGGAGTGTTGGTGATTCGCTTGGTAGTCTTGTACTCAGAGCTGGTAACGAAGATATCTCCGCGGATGGCAACGGCGAACTCCTTGCCATCGGGTGACGGGCATACGGAATTGGTGTTGCCGGTAAAGGTAAGACGATGCATCTCTTTCTCTACCTCATCACGTAAAATGGTGATATCCAGCTTTTTAGGCTCTGCATTGCCGATGATTACGTAAAGTTCTCCGTTCTGTGAATAAACTACGGTGCCGTTGTTTGCAACTGATACAAACCTTACGGGATCCTTTTCATATTTGGTGAGCTGGGTTACCTTGCCGGGGGCAGAAATGCTGCTCTTGAAGAGATTCAAGGTCTTGCCGCCACGCTCGCTTATAAAATAATAGGTGTCGCCATCGGCTGCGAATACGGGCTGGCGGTCTTCACCTACATAGTTTGAAAGCTTGGTGAACTTGCCCTTGCCGGCCTCTATTTTGAAGTTGTCAAGACTTGCACCATCGTACATCCAGATATCGCGGGTTACAGAAGAGGTGTGGTGTTTGCGCCACGAGTCTTCATAACCTTTGTAATCCTCATAAAGAATGACACCGTTTTTATTGACGGATACTTCTGAAAGCCTGATAGAGCTGACAAGCTCCGGCCTTGAATTGATGTCCTTAACAACATAGACCTGCGGTCCTTCCGGGTATGCGTTGAAGTTGGCATCGGCCTGAAGGTTTGCCGTAAACACGATTCTGCCGTCGGGGAGGACGGTCTTAGGGGTCTCGCTTCCCGGATAGTTGGTTATCCTCTTGGGAAGGCCGCCGTCGCGGGAGGTGATATAAATATCAAAGGAAGCCTCACGATTGGAGCTGAAAACAATCTGTTTGCCATCGGCTGTCCAAATGGGGTTGGTGTCGTAGGCGGCATTGGTTGTTATCTGCCTTGCTACTCCGCCCTCTACGGGGACGGTATAAATATCGCCTTTGTAACAAAACGCAACAGTCTTGCCATCCGGCGAAATGGCGTTTTTCCTAAGCCACAGAGGAGTCTCCTGGGCGGATAGTACCGATGCTGCCAGGAGTGCTAAAGTCATTGTCGATAAGAATTTTTTCATAAAAAAAGGTTTGATGATGCAATTTAGAAAATGTTTTGATAAATTTGTGCAAAATTCCGTCAAAATAGCATGTAATTGGGAATATATATACACAAAAACTAACGTTTATACCTACAAATTGTTAATCAAAAAATGAAACGAATCGATTGTTTTGTGCCGCAGGGTAACGTCCAGACAGCAGAGGCCCTAAAGGCAGAAGCCGAGGTATCAAAAGTAGTGTTCGCAAAGGACGCTCTTACCAAGACTTCCACCATCAGGGACATCGCCGCCCAGGCAGAGGCTCCCTTCACGCTTATTTACACTAAAGCTACAGCTCTGAGCTTTGTAAACTTTGCTCTCGAGCGCATGCTGCAGATTGCAGAAGATGCAGGTGCTGCCATGGTATACGCAGACCATTTCAATGATCAGGGCAATGCTCCTGTTATTGACTATCAGCTTGGCGCCCTGCGTGACGACTTCGACTTCGGCGGCCTTCTTATCTATCGCACATCGGCCCTCAAAGAGGCTGTTGCCCGCATGGATGTTGATTATGACTTCGCCGCTCTGTACGACCTTCGCCTTAAAGTATCCCAGAAAGGCGTTCTGGAGCATATCAACGAGTATCTTTACTATGAAATCGAACTCGATACCCGCAAGTCAGGCGAGAAGATGTTTGACTACGTAGATCCTAAGAACCGTGCCGTTCAGATTGAGATGGAGAAGGCAGTTACCGCTCACCTCAAGGATATCGGCGGTTATCTTGCTCCTAAGTTCAAAGAGGTTAAGTTCAGCGACGAGCCCTTCGAGTACGAGGCCAGTGTTGTTATCCCTTGCAAGAACAGGCATCAGACAATCGGCGACGCCATCAAGTCCGCCCTTGCTCAGAAGACTTCCTTTAAATATAATGTAATTGTAGTTGACGATAACTCTGAGGATGGTTCCGTAGAGATCATCAAGAGCTTCCTTGGCGACGAGAAACTCGTTTACATTGCACAGGACAAGACTTATCATGCTATCGGCGGTAACTGGAACGCAGCCCTGCATCATCCTAAGTGCGGTCGCTTCGCCATCCAGTTGGATTCCGACGATATGTATTCAGACGATGGTGTAGTAGAGAAGTTCGTTAAGGCCTTCCGTGAGCAGAACTGTGCTATGGTTGTAGGTACATACCGTATGACCGACTTCGACCTTAACACCCTGCCTCCGGGAATCGTTGATCACCGTGAGTGGACTCCGGAAAACGGCCGCAACAACGCCCTCCGTATCAACGGTCTTGGCGCACCCCGTGGCTTCTATGTTCCGCTGCTCCGTCAGCTCAATTTCCCTACAACCAAGTATGGTGAGGACTATGCAGTTGGTCTTCGCGTAAGCCGCGAGTATCAGATTGGCCGTATCTATGACGTAGTTTACAACTGCCGTCGTTGGGACCACAATTCCGATGCTTCCCTTGATATAGAGAAGGTAAACGCCAACAACCTCTACAAGGACCGCATCCGTACATGGGAGCTCAAGGCTAGAATCGCCATGAACAAAAAGTAATATCAATAGATATTATATTAGGTTGTCTGCGTCTAAAACGATGCAGGCAATTTTTTTTGAAAAAAGTTAAAAAAAAGTTTGCACGAATCAAAAAAGTGCGTACCTTTGCAATCCCGCTTGAAAAAAATGAGCGGGATTTTTTAGCGAGATCATTGAAAAGACTGAAGGAAAGTACAAGAAGCAAGTACCGAACAAACAAAAGATCGAGAGCGTCAATTCAAAGAAATTGAACGAGGCCAGGAAAATAAAAAATATACAAAGAAGAGTTTGATCCTGGCTCAGGATGAACGCTAGCGGCA
>CAMVFZ010000029.1 GCA_947166905.1 uncultured Prevotellaceae bacterium
TAGGGAGAGGGAGGTCTAGACCCCCTCCCCCTGACCACTTATTCTGATTATCAGCCACTTACGTGATTTGCTTGTAGCAAATGTGCGACAAGCAAGGTGGCTAACTCATTGATACTCAAATAACGCCCTTTCCGTTATTCAACTTTGCCGGCCATCTGGAGACGCTGCTGGAGAGGGGTCTGAGCCTTGGTGGGGAGACCGGAGGTGTAGATATCGTAGCTCTCTCCGTCAACCTTGAAGGCAATGCCTGCGCCTTTGCTACGTACGTCAATAACGCAGGTGGAGCCCATGATAAGAGGCATATTGATGTCTCCATGACCTGCAGGGAAACCGCAAATCACGGGGATATCGAACTGGGCGAAGAAATTGACCAGCATTTCTTCAGTAGTGTAGTCGAACTCATGTCCGCAATCTGTAAACTCGCCAAGAATAACGCCCTTGACGCGCTTCATAATACCAGATTTCTGGAGCATGTTCACCTGACGGTCGATATTGTGCATAGACTCCCCTACCTCCTCGATAAAGAGAATGAGGTTGTCATACTGGAGTGCATCGGCAGAACTGCCCACTACCGGAGCGAAGGTCATAAGGTTGCCGCCCACAAGGGTACCGCTGGCAGAACCGTTAATGTTAAGATCATTGGCCGGCATGATGTAGCGGGGAATCTTGCCAAGAAGCATATCACGCATTACGATGCTGGAGGTATCCTTACCCTCGCTGGCAGCGATGAAGGTACCCATCGTGCCGTGGATACTCATAAGGCCGGAGCATGTAGATATCTCGTGGAGGGTTGTAATATCGCTGAAGCCAACAATCCAGGTAGGACGTTTGGTAAAATCGGACTTTTTGAGTTTATCTATGAGCTGGATTGTACCGTAACCACCTCTGTTGCAAATAATTGCCTTGATGTCGGGATCCTTCAGGGCCCAGCGGAGGTCTGAAAGCCTCTCTTCCAGGGTTCCTGCGTACTGGCCTGCATATTTCTTACCAACGTTAGGGCCGATCACGGGCTCGAATCCCCAGGAACGGATAACGGCGGCAGCCTTCTGAACGTTCTCGTCTGAAGTATAGTATGAGGGAGAAATCAGGGCTATCTTGTCGCCGGCCTTAAGATAGGACGGTGCCTTTGTCTTTATGGTAGTAGTTGTATCTGAACTATCGTCGTCTTTCTTACGGCAAGAAACTACAGATGCAAAAATCATTACTCCCAAAAGAAGCATCGATGCGAGTTTCAGTATATTAACTTTTCTCATGGTTAGGATTCCTGTTAACTTTTATTTAATGCATATAGACCACAAATATAGGAATTATTCCTAACTTAGTAGGCAGAAACGAGTCAAATATTATTGATTATGACGGGTATAGCGCTGATAATAGTCTTCGTCGTTGCTATCGCGGCAATGATAGTGCTTATTTCCAAATTCAAAGTCCATCCCTTCCTGACCATAATGGGAATATCCCTGCTGCTGGCTCTTGCGGCTGGTCTGCCACTCAGGCAAATTCCGGGCATCATCGGCCAGGGCTTCTCCGCTACATTCACATCCATAGGCATTGTGATTGTGCTGGGAGCCTTTATCGGGGCGGTTTTGGAGAAGACGGGGGCTGCCCTTAAGTTGGCTGATATCGTCATACGACTGGTGGGCAAAAAGCGGCCGGCACTGGCCGTTGAGCTGATGGGCTGGGTGGTTTCCATCCCCGTTTTCTGCGATAGCGGCTTTGTAATTCTGGATCCTATCCGTCGCGCCCTTGCACGCCGAACCGCCGCCTCCAGCGTCACCCTTACCATCTGCCTTTCCTGCGGCCTTTATGTGGCCCACGTTTTCATACCTCCTACCCCGGGACCGATTGCAGCCGCCCAAACCCTTGGCGCCGGCGAAAACCTGCTCCTGGTAATGGGAATCGGCGTTTTATGCTCCATCTTTCCCTTGGTGGCCGGATACTTCTATGCCCGCCGCATCGGCAAAAAAATAGTATCTGCCGATGTCGATGGGGCCCCTGATGCCGATGTCGCCTACGAAGACCTGCTGGCCAGTTATGGCCGTCTGCCGTCGGGCCTGGCCTCCCTGGCTCCGCTGGTAGTGCCGATACTTCTGATGGCCTTGTCGTCGGTTTCCGCGATGGCTGGATGGACCGGGCAGATTGCAGAAATCGCCGCCTTCCTTGGCGCGCCGATTATTGCCCTGGCCGTTGGCGCCATCCTGGCCATCTGCCTTCTTTTCAGTGCGGGTAAAAAAGAGAGTTTTTATACTCTGACCAACGATACCCTTAAGACCGTCGGCCCGATACTGCTTGTGACTGCGGCGGGAGGCGTTCTGGGCAAGGTTATAGCATCGTCGGATATGGTCAATTTTATTACGGAACACGCATCGGTGATGCAGACACTGGGGATTTTCTTCCCGTTCCTGCTGGCGGCCATTCTTAAGAGTGCGCAGGGCTCGTCCACCGTGGCCATTACAACTACCGCAGGCATCGTTGCGCCGATGCTGGCTGTGCTTGGCTTCGTGACGCCGGTGCAGGTTGCCCTGGTAGTCATGGCAATCGGCGCAGGCGCCATGACCGTCTCCCACGCCAATGATTCTTATTTCTGGGTTGTTACGAACTTCGGCGGCTTGACGCCCTCGCAGGGTTACCGCTCCCACACCACCATGACCCTTGTCATAGGCCTGGCCTCCATCGCCGAAATCTTCCTTCTGTCGCTTATATTGATATGAGAGAAGTAGAAGTGCTTATTGCCGGGGCGGGGCCGGCGGGTAGTACGTGCGCCTTTGAGCTGCAGAAAGCGGGGCGCGCCTGCTTTACAACCGCTTTGGAATGGCTATGGTCAAACTTATTTCCCATAGCCGGCACCTCACAGAGCGCATTTTAAATCACTATCTACGATAATTATTTTATTATGAAAAAGATATTCTTCTCATTGATGATTTGCCTCTTTGCAGGCGTGGTGTTTCTTGTTTCCTGTGGCTGCAACAAGGACAAGGTGGTAAAGATTATGACCTATAATGTTGGCGCTTTTGCAAAGGAGATTGACGACAGCACTCCGCTGATTGTCAAGCTGATAGAGACCATCGGCGCAGAGACTGTAGGCCTTAATGAGGTTGACAGTTGCAACAGGCGCCACATGGTGGATCAGCTGGCTGTTCTGGCCTCGCAGCTTGGTAAAGGGTGGGATCATCAATACGGCAGGGCGATGGCTTACAAAGGTGGTGCATACGGTAATGGCGTAGTGACCAAGGCTAAGGTCCAACGCCGCGGCGTTATAGCTCTGCCGCGCGTAGACGGCGGCGAGCCCCGTTCCGCCGCTTACGTAGAGACCCCGGACTACGTTTTTGCCGAGCTTCATCTTGATCACAAGTCAGACAATGCCCGCCTGGAGCAGATGAGGGTTGTTACCGCCGAGCTTAAAAAGCTCTTCCAGGGCGCCGGAAAGCCCGTTTTCCTTGCAGGAGACTTCAATGCCATTCCGGGCAACACCGTCATTCAGGAAGCCGGAAAAGACTGGGAAATCCTTACCCCTCCCAGCCTAAGCTTCCCCTCAGACAAGCCCAGGATCTGTATTGACTATATCATGATGCTTAAGGGCTCCGGCCACGTAGAGGTTATCTCCGCCGGTCTCTGTACCGCCGATCAGTTCTCCGCCGCCCTCGGCCCCGACATCGCCCCCCACGTCCTCTCCGACCACCTTCCCCTCTACCTTGAAGTCCGTCTGTAGGCCCGTGGCACTTAGGTGACACGCCGAAATGAGATTTCTCCACTCCGGTAGAAATGACAAAAGCGGAGCGGTCGAAATGACAGTGAAGGAGCCATCATTGATTATCAATAAGTTACACATTTTAACTCCTCGATTTTCGGGGAGTTAAATCACGTAAGTGGCTGATAATCAGAATAAGTGGTCAGGGGATATAAATAAAAAAACCGCCGCAAGTATGCGCCGGAGATATATCTTGAAGTTGTGTTGCAAATGGTCTTATATTGACCTGATTGCTATATAGATTTTGGAGGCTTGCCGACCCAGGGGGTCTGGGGGGAACGCCCACCAGTTGTTTAGAGCTTCGAGCTACAAAACTTGTTTTGTAGCGAGAGTGGGGCATGATCCCACGACCTCCGGATTATGAATCCGACGCTCTAACCAGCT